>JBPBQJ010000119.1:0-139921 GCA_050954765.1 Janthinobacterium lividum
AGTGGCAGGATTCGAACCTACGACCTCCAGCACCCCATGCTGGCGCGATACCAGGCTACGCTACACCCCGAGGGCATTTGGAGTTGCAAAGGTAGGCAAACGCCGCACATTTGCGCAAGCACAGCGCCTTTTTTTTGCCCGCTAGCCTCGCCCGCCGAGCTAAGACGGTGGCAGGCAGCGCGTAAAAATCTTATGACCGTCGGATGAAGTGGCATTCTTTGTGCTGCTGTACCTTTACCTGGCTAATTTCACTACCTCTAAGGTCTGGCTTTATTTTACGTTGCTTTATGAAATCATTATCTATGTTGGCGGCCGTGTTGCTAGCTCCGCTCGGGCTGCTGGCGCAAACTACCCCCGCCGCCAAGCCGGCCAAACCCGCGCCGGCGGCCACTACCAAAGTGCCAGCGGCTACTACTGCGCCTGCTCAGACTGCGCCCGTCCCGGCGGCGCCCGTGCCACTAGCCCTGGCCCCGGTAACGCCCGCGCCTGACCCCAACGCGCTCAAAATCAAGGTCGACCAAAACCCCATTGCCCACACCCTCACGGTGCGCTGCGATGCCCCTGGCCCCACGCGCTTCGAAATAAATGACCAGGAAGGTCGCCCGGTTATCACCAAAACCGCGATGGTCGGCACCACGCCCCTCGTACTGAAGGTCGGCACACTGCCCGCTGGCCCCTACGTGGTGCGGTGCACCGCCGGCGAAAAGCGCGGCACCAAGCTGGTGCAGATTCAGTAAAAACTACGTGGCTAGCCTGCTCGCCTAAAATAAAGAAGCCCAGCTGCGAATAGCAGCTGGGCTTCTTTGTGAAATATTGGCTAGGCTGGTGAGCTACGACGTAGCCGCCTCGGTTTGCAGCTGGCGCTCGTAGAGGGCGCGGTAGAGGCCGCCGGCCTCGGCCATGAGGGCGGCGTGAGTGCCGTGCTGCACTATCTGGCCATCGTCGAGCACCAGAATTTCGTCGGCTAGCTTCACCGAGCTCACGCGGTGCGAGATAATGAGGCTGGTGCGGTTGTGCATCACCCGCTGCAAGCTGTCGAGGATGGCGTTTTCGGTCTTGGTGTCCACGGCCGAGAGCGAGTCGTCGAGAATCAGGATTTTGGGCTCCTTCACCAAGGCGCGGGCCATGCTCACCCGCTGCTTCTGGCCGCCCGAGAGCGTGATGCCACGCTCGCCCACCTTGGTGTCGAAGCCTTCGGGAAAGCGGACGATGTTCTCGTACACATCGGCATCGCGGGCGGCCTGGGCCATTTTTTCCTCGTCGGGCTGGTTGAGACCGAAGGTGATATTATTGCGAATGCTGTCCGAAAACAGAAATACGTCCTGCGGTACGTAGCCAATTTGCTCGCGCAGGCTGGCTAGGGTGTAGTCGCGCACATCAGTGCCATCTAGCTGAATAGCACCGCTCGTTACGTCATACAGGCGGCAAAGCAGCGCGGCAATCGTGCTCTTGCCCGAGCCAGTGTTGCCAATCACAGCTAGGGTCTGGCCGGGCCGGATGCGGAAGCTCACGTCGCGCAGCGCCTTAATGCCGGTGTCGGGGTAGGTAAACGTGACGTGGTCGAAGACGATGTCGCCGGTGATTTCCTTACTGATGTGCTGGCGCGATACGATGTCAGTTTTCTCGTCCAGAAACTCGTTGATGCGAGCCTGCGAAGCCTCGGCGCGCTGCACCAGCGAGGACGTCCAGCCCAGCGCCGTCACGGGCCAGGTCAGCAGGTTGACGTAGATGATGAACTCCGCGATGCTGCCCGTGGTGATGGTGCCGCGGATAACTTCCTGCCCGCCAATCCAGACCGTGACGATGGTGCTGATGCCCACCAGAAACATGATGAGCGGGAAGAATAACGAGTTGACAAAGTTCAGGCTCAGTGACTTGTCCTTGTACTCATTGGTCGAAACCTGGAACTGCTCATAGGAATCCTGCTGGCGCACGAACGACTTGAGCACCCGGATGCCCGAAAAGGCTTCCTGGGTAAAGGTGGTCATGGCCGACAGCGCCTTCTGAATATCATCCGACTTCTTCTCAATCAGGTTGTTAACGTAGAAAATGCTGACTGACAGGATGGGCAGCGGCAACAGCGTGAGCACCGTCAGGCGCACGTTCACGAGCAGCATGAGCGGCACCACGAGCACGAACAGCAGCACCAATTGTAGAAAGTACATGATGCCCGGCCCCAGGTACATGCGCACGCGGCCCACGTCTTCGGAGATGCGCGACATGAGGTCACCGGTGCTGTGGCGGCGGTAAAAGGCCAGCGGCAGCGACTGGTAGTGCTGGTAAATCTGGTTTTTCTGGTCGTTTTCGACGCGCCGCGACATCACGATGAGCGTCTGGCGCATGAAAAACAGGAAAATGCCGCGCAGCAGGGCCAGCCCGATGATGACCATGCCGTAGAACAGCACGTTGCGCCCAAACACCTGGTACACGGCCGCCTGCGTTTGGGTGCCCGCATAGAGATGGTAGAGGTCGATGCCCTCATTCACCAAATCGAAGGAGTAGCGCACAAGCTGGGCCGGAAAAATGGTCAGCAGCGTGCTCAGAATTACAAAGAGCACTCCGCCGAGAAAATGCCATTTGTAGCGGAAAATATGCGGATTGACGGCGGCTAGGGCGCGGGTGGGCATAAGCAGGGGAGGGGCCGGGGCCGGAAAACCGGGCCGCAACCGAAAAAAAACGGGTACTTTTGTGGCCGCAACGGCGCTTACGTGCCGCTCGCCCCCAATCGTTTGTCATGCTGACGAAGGAAGCATCTTGCCAGGGCCGCCTTCGTTAGATTAACGAAACGAGCGTGCCAGCGTGATAAGATGCTTCGCAAGCTCAGCATGACAGCCGGTTTTAAGGGCTAGCCACAGCGTAAACAAAGTTACACCTCACTCTGCCCACCCGTTCCCACCCATTTTCCTTTTTAACCCTGTGTTACCCGACGCGCTAACCCCGGCTCCCGGCTCTTTTTTTTGGCAGGTTGCCGAATTTCAGTACGTGCGAGTAGCGCCCGGCACTCCGACTTTCAAAAAAGCGCGCTGAGTTAAAAGGCATGAGGTAGGCGGTGGGTAGTCGGCGCAGGCGTAGTCGCTGGCGCGCTGCCCAATTCGCAACTCATAACTTCTAACGCATAACGCATAACTAACCAAGCAATGCTAAACCGCCGTCTTCTCCGTATCAAAGTCATGCAGGCCCTTTACGCCTACCAGCAAGCGGTGGCCGCCGATTTGCTGCTGGCCCAGGACCTCATTGCGGCGGCTTTTGTGCCCGACCTCACCGCCGACGTAGCCCCCGACCGCCGCCTGCTCGAAGGCCAGCGCAAGATGGGCGAAGCCCAGCTGCGCGAGTGGCACCGCACCGGCGAGGTGCCCGAGTCGGGCTCCGACGACAAGGCAGTGGCCGCGGCCGTGAAAAACGCCATCGACTACTACGAGCGGCTGGTGAACAAGGAAGCCAATTTCTACGGCGGTCAGCTCATGCACGGTGCCGAAAGCATCCACGACCAGTACCTGCACCTGCTGAATATGCCGCAGGCGCTGCTCCAGTTGATTACGGAGGACAACGAGCGCGAAACCCGCCGCTTCACCGGCCCGCGCTTTGAGGTGGGTGACACGGCCCGCTTGTTTGAGAACGCGGCTTTTGTTAAGCTCAAGGAAAACGAGCAGTTGCTCCAAACCACCATCAAGCGTAAGCTGCAGTGGGATGATAGCGACGAGCTCGACGCCCTGCGCGAGGCTTGGCAGAAGGAAATGAAGCCCGACGAAACCGTGCAGGCCTACCTGGCCGGCAAAAACACGGGCCTCGAAGAAACCGACTACGAAACCGATATGGAGCTGGTGCGCCACCTCTACAAGAGCTTCGTGTTCAAGGGTGAAGCCCTGCCGCGCGTGCTCGAAAGCAACGACCTGAACTGGGAAGAAAACCGACCCATCGTGCGTAACCTGGTGCTGAAGACCCTGAAAATGCTGCCCCACGCGGCCGACGAAAAGCAGGAGCTGATGAACCTGAGCGCCAACTGGCAGGACGACCGCGACTTTGCCGAAACGCTCTACAAGCAGACCCTAGCCGACGACGCGAAGTCGGAAAAGCTCATCGCCGAATCGACCCAGAACTGGGACGTGGAGCGGGTAGCTTTGCTCGATAAAATCATTCTGAAGATGGCGCTTTGTGAGATGCAGCTCTTCCGCGGCATCCCCGTCAAGGTGACTATTAACGAGTACATCGAAATCAGCAAATTATACAGCACCCCGAAGAGCAAACAATTCGTAAACGGTATTCTGGACAAGCTGGCCCAGGACCTGGCGGCTAGCGGCGAAATCCGCAAGTCGGGCCGCGGTCTGCTTGACAACCAGTAGTTTGTAGGATAAGCTTTCGCCTGCCTGACGCCGGCAAGCGAAAGCTTATCCTACACCTTTTCCCTCAACCTCTCCCCTGAACCCTTGACTATGGCTAGCAAAACCATCACCGGCTTGTTGTGCTTCACGGGCGGCGCCCTGGCCGGGGCCGCCGTCGGCCTGCTGTATGCGCCCGAAACGGGTCGTGAAACCCGCTCCTGGCTCAGCTACCAGCTCGAAAAGTACCGCTCGGTGCTCGCCGACCTCACCGAAAGCCTCGTCACGAGCCGCGACAACACCCCATCGTCGGCCAAGAGCGAAGGCCAGCGCGTAATTCAGGACGCCAAAAGCAAGGCCGAACAGCTGCTGGGCGATGTCGACCAGCTCATCAGCCAAATCAACTCGCGCCGCGCTATCAACTAAGTAGTAGCGGGCGCGACCGGGCTAGTCCCGGTCGCGCCCGCTCACTAGTACGCCCCCTCGCTTGCTCGTTAGTATCCCTTTTTTATGCACATTGTAACCCTGATTCCCGGCGACGGTATCGGTCCGGAAATCACCCGGGCCGTGGTCGACATCTTCACCGCTGCGCAAGTACCCGTGCAGTGGGAAACCCACAACGCCGGCGAAACTGCCCTGGCCGAAAGCGGCGCCCTGCTGCCCCAAACGTTGTTTGACTCGCTCGAGCGCACCCGCGTGGGCCTCAAAGGCCCCGTGACGACACCCGTGGGCAAGGGGTTCCGGAGCGTCAACATCACGCTGCGCCAGAAGTACGACCTCTACCAGAACATGCGCCCCGCCAAGACCACGCCCGGCATCGAAACGCCCTTCAAAGGCATTGATTCCGTGCTGTTTCGCGAGAACACCGAGGGCCTGTACTCGGGCCTGGAGCTGTGGGATGAGCGCCTGGGTATCGCCGATTCTGTGAGTCGCAACACGGTAGAGGGCTGCCGCAAAATCTGCCGCGCGGCTTTCGCCTACGCGGCCAAGCACGGCCGTAAGCACGTGACCCTGGCCCACAAGGGCAACATCCTGAAGCAGGCCGGCAAACTCATGATTGACGCCTGCAAGGAAGCCTCGGCTGAGTTTCCGGAGGTAACGTTCTACGACGACCGCATTATCGACAACATGTGCATGCAGCTGGTGGTCAAGCCCCAGCAGTTCGACGTGATTGTGACTACCAACCTGTTTGGCGATATTCTGTCGGACCTCTGCGCCGGCCTCGTGGGCGGGCTAGGAGTGGTAGCCGGCGCCAACATCGGCGACGACATGGCCATTTTCGAAGCCGTGCACGGCTCGGCCCCCGACATTGCCGGCCAGGGCAAAGCAAACCCCACCGCCCTGCTGCGCTCGGCCCTGATGATGCTCGAGCACCTCGGCGAAAAGCCTTATGCTGAGCGTATTGAAGCTGCCCTCAACGAAACGCTGCTGCACAAGGAGCAATGCACCGGCGACCTCGGCGGCCGGGCCTCGACCACCGAGTTTGCCCAGCACATTGTCGACAAGCTGAAGTAACCGATTCTCATTTTAACAGCGGGCGGGGGCTAGCCAGCCTCCGCCCGTTGCTGTGTATATGCTGCGTTCCACTCTTTCCTCCCTCGCCGTGGCGGCCCTGCTGCTCGGCGGCTGCAACCGCGACAAGGCCACTGAGGCTGGCACCCAGGGCATGAATGCCGCCGCCGACGACGCGGCCGCCGATGCCAAGGCCAACCCCACCATCGACAACCCCAACGTGGCCAGCGACACCGAGGCGCCCAACCCCAACGCGCCCGTGCTGACCTTCGCCGAAAAACAGTTTGACTTTGGTGATATTCAGCCCGATAGCAAGGTGCAGCACGTCTTCAAGTTTACGAACACCGGCAAGACCCCGCTGCTCATCGCCGATGCCACGGCCAGCTGCGGCTGCACCACCCCCAGCTGGACCAAGGACGCCGTAGCGCCCGGCGCCACCGGCGAAATGGAAGTACAGTTTGACAGTCGCGGCAAGCAGGGCCTCATCAGCAAGCAGGTGAATGTGCGGGCCAATACCCAGCCCAGCACCACCACTATTTACATCAAAGGCAACGTGCTCACGAAGTAGTCGCGCCGGCTAGGGGCACAGCCGCGCAAAAGGCGCTGGCTAACCTACCTTGCCGCCCGCTTATTTCGTGACCTGGCCAACCCCGCGTTTTCGACGCTTTTTCAGACTCATCCCATGAATTTTCTGACCCTTTTGCTTCAGGCAGCCACTAGCGGCGGCATCATGCAGCTCGTTTTTCCGGTGGCTATCGGCCTGGTGCTGTACTTCTTCATGATTCGGCCGCAGCAGCGCAAAACTTCGGAGGCCAAGGCCTTCCGCGAGTCGCTGGTGAAGGGTACGCGCGTGGTCACCATCGGCGGCCTGCACGGCCTGCTGGTTGAAGTAGGCCCCGAAACCGTGCTGCTCGAAGTAGAGCGCGGCCAGCGTCTGCGTTTCGACCGCAGCGCCGTGGCCCGCGTGGCTGGCTCGGCTACCGCCGCCCTGGCCGACAGCACCACGCCCGCCGCTAGCTAGCATGCGGCCCGCGCCGCCCCCTGCCCCCAGTGGCCGGGCTAGCCAAGTGCTGCGGCGCCTAGCTAGCCCGCTAGTGGGCCGCGAGCCCAGCTTTTACCGCGCCGTGCTAGCTTGTTTTTTGATAGCCAGCACATTGTGGATGCTCCGCGAACTCAGCAACAGCTACACGGCGCCGCTCAACTACCCGGTGAGCTGGCGCTACAATGCCCAGCGCTACCACCCGGTCCGGCTGCTGCCCCCCACCGTGCCTATCGAGGTGCGTGGCAATGGCTGGCGCCTGCTCAGCCGCGCCGTGGGCCTGCACCTCGAGCCCGCCGAGGTGCGCCTGCGCCTACCTGGCACGCCGCCGCTGCGCTCACCCCTGCGGCCCCCATTGCGCCGGGCGCTGGGTACCGTGCGCCTAGTGCGCCTGCCCGCCGACTCGGCCACCTATTACCTGGTGCCGGGCGGCGACTCTTTGTAATAGTAATGAGTGGTAAGTTAGAAGTTATGAGTTGACGCTTATAGCTTATTAAAGAGCTTATTACCAACTCATAATTCATAATTTTTAACTCATAACTCAAAATCATGCTTCGCATCGGCATCACTGGCGGGATTGGTTCGGGCAAGAGTATGGTGGCGCGGGTGTTCGCCGCGCTGGGGGTGCCGGTATATGACTCGGATAGCCGCGCTAAGCACGTGATGGCTCACGACTTGGTGCTGCGGGCGCAACTACAAGAGGCCTTTGGCACCGAGGCCTACGACATGGCCGGCCAACTCAACCGGCCTTACCTGGCTAGGGTCGCCTTCAACGATGCGGCGCAGCTAGCCCGCCTCAACGCCCTGGTGCACCCACGGGTGGGCGAGGATTTTGCTGCCTGGTCGGCCATGCAGGCGGCGGCCGGTCAGCCGTACATTCTGAAAGAAGCCGCGCTGCTTTACGAGTCGGGCGCTTACAAAGGACTCGATGCCATTATCACGGTGTTTGCGCCGGCCGAGGTGCGGGCCGCCAGGGTGTTGCGGCGCGATGCGCACCGTTCGGCGGCCGACGTGCAAGCCATTATGGACAAGCAGCTTAGTGAAGACGAAAAGCTCGCTAGGGCCGAGCACGTCGTCTACAACGACGACTCGCAACTGGTGCTGCCCCAGGTGCTGGCGCTGGATGCGAGCTTTCGACCAGGAAATAAATAGCAAACAGTCAGGCTGAGGAAAGAAGCAGCTTTACCGCGCCGTTCGACGATGCGACCAAGATAATTTCTTCGTCAGCCTGACCGTTCTCGTGCGGGCGGTGCTATCACCGAATAATGGGGTAGCGCTCAAACGGCCGGTCCACGAACAGCTTGCGGTAGGTGGCGTGGGTCTTGACGGTTTTGGCGCCGATGCTGCGCGTAGTCACGAGCATCCGGGGGTTGAAATCGCCAATCCAGTTCATCTCGATGTTCTCGTAGCCGGCCTCAATGAAGCGCTTTTGTTCCCAGGTGAGCAGCGCCTGGTCCACGCCTTTGCCTTGGTAATCAGGAATAACGCCGTAAATAATGCCGAGTAGCTTCTTGTCAGTACGCTTCATATAGCGCCAGCGCTGCCACACAAAGCGCAGCTTACCCAGCAGATTGAGGCGGTGGCCGATGTGCTTGAAAATCTGGTTCAGCTCGGGCAAACTAAGGAAGAAGGCCACCGGCTGGTCGTGGTGGTAGGCGAAGGCCAGCAGGCGCTCGTCGATAACGGGCTTCATCTCGCGCACCAGGTGGCGGGCCTGGTCCAGGGTCATGGGCTTCACGCCCGCGTGGCGACCCCAGGCCAGGTTATACACGTGGTGAAAATCGTGAGCCATCTTTTCCGGCTCGGCCTTGCGAGCGTAGGCAAAGCGGTAGGCTGGGTCGGCTTCGAAGCCGGCTAGCTTCTGGTGAAAGCTGGGGTGCAACGCCATGTGCACCGGCCGGTGGCAGGTGTACTGCTTGAAGTAAAGCTGAAACCCGTAGCTCTCAAATAAGCCCTGGTAATAGGCTGGGTGCCAAAACATCCCGTAGTTGGGCTCGCGGTCGAAGCCCTCGATGAGCACGCCCCAAAACCGGTCGCGGTCGCCAAAGTTGATGGGACCATCCACGGCCAGCATGCCGCGGGCTCGCAGCCAGTCGCCGGCCACGTCGAAGAGTTGGTGGGCCGCCGCCTGGTCATTTATGCACTCAAAAAAGCCCAGGCCGCCCGTCGGCAGGCTAGCGTCGGCCACAGTAGCGGTGAGCGCATTCACAAACGCCGCAATGCGCCCGATAACCGTGCCCTGCGCATCGGTGAGCAGCCAGCGCTGCGCCTGGCCGCCGGCTTCGAATAGCTTGTTTTTGGCCGGGTCAAATACGGCGTCTACTTCATTGTCGAGCGGGCCAATGTACGCCGGCTCGTGGCGGTGCAGGCGGTGCGGCAGGGCACAAAACTGCCGCTGCTGGGCCGCCGAAAGAACTTCGAGAAGAGGCATGATGGCAAAGGTAGGGCTAGCCCCCGGCCCTAGCGCGGCTTGAGGTAGCCGATGGGCGGATGGGGGATGGGCCCCGTCAGCGAGTCGCGCCGAAACACCGACAGCGCTTTGGCCCGTCCGCCCGGGCGGTAGGCTAGCACCTCGGGGCCCAGCGTGTCGCCATACGCCTGCGGGTGCCAGCGGTAGCAGGTGAGAAAGTAACGGGCCTGCCGGGCATCGCCCAGCACCTGCACGCGCTGCTTATCGGCGGGGCTCAGCAGCAGCCAGTTGATGTATACCAGGCTGGGCACCGGCCCGCTCACCGTGATGCTGCGGCTAGGGTCGTGGCGCAGCAGCCAGTCGAGGCCGTAGTAGGTGCTGCCGCCCCAGTAGTCGCGCTCAAACAGCCGCTCGGCTGCTGGGGCTGGTAAAAAGCTGAAATACAGCTGCTGATTGGGATATGCCCGCACCATAAACCACACCGTGCGCCCGGTTTCGAGGACCAGCAGGGCCAGCGCGGTGCCGGCCACCCAGCGTAGCGCACGCCCCTGGCTAGCCCGCCGCTGCCACGCCTGCCCCAGTGCGCGCGCCCCGCGTAAGGCCAGCAGCAACACCGCCGGGTACACAAAATAGACGTGCCGCCAGCCATCATATATCACAGCCTGCGTGGCAATAATGGCCCCGATGGGCATCACCAGCCAAGCCAGAAATAAAGCATCGAGCCAGGCGCCCGGCCGCCGCAAAGCCGCCTGCCTGCGCTGGGCCAGCGTGCGCAGCGCCGTGCCTAGTCCCAGGCCCATTAGCAGCGAGTAGGGCAGCGGAATGGTAATGAGCATCCACACCGGCAAGTAGTGCCAGGGCAGGGCATTGGCCGCCACAAACCGGCCGGCGTAGAGCACCAGCCCCGGCCACGGAAAATGGCCGGTGCGGCCCATCACGTACAAAAGCCGGGTGCCGGGGTCGGCCCACAGGTAGGGCCAGCCCACCACCGTGAGCACCGCCGCCAGCCCGGCATACAGCACCAGCAACCCTAGCCGCCGGCGCGGCAGCGTGGGCACGGCCCCCGGCGCACTGGCTTGCAGCACCATGGCCGCCGCCGTAAAAGCCACCAGCAGCACCAGCCCCGTGAGGCGCACATCGGCCGCCACGGCCGTGGCTAGGGCGTGCACCAGGGCGCGGCGCAGCGTGGGGCGTTGGGCCAGCCGTACCAGCGTGAGCATGCCCAGCGCAAAGGTTACCATAAAGCTGATATCCTTGCCGTTATAGAAAGCTTCGGCAAAGAAGCGGGGCGATAGGACCAGCGCCCCGGCCGCCAGCAGCGGCAGCCAACGGGCCGTGGGGTAGCGCAGCCGGGCTAGCCGGTACACCACCACCAGGCCGCCCGCAAACATCAAAAACACTAGCAAATGCCGTAGCCGGTAGTAGCCGGGCGGGTCGCCGGGGTACAGCACCCGCCCCAGCGCGGCGGCCGGCAGCTCAAACGCCACCCCGTGGTCGAAGCCCGGCCAGGTGCTCTTGGGGTGCAGGGGCATGCCGGCCGGCGTGAGGCGCTGCACAATAGCCTTGGGCAGTAGAAACTCGACGGCGTAGTTCAGGTTAACGGCCCCGTTGTAGTGGTTGCTGGGCTCATCCCAGGTCAGGCCGTAGCCTCGGTACAGGCTGGCCCCCAGCAGTAGCAGGGCCCCTAGCAGGCCCAGGGGCAGCCAGCGCTGCCAGCGCGGGCGGCGGGCCCCAAGATAATCGCTCATAGGCCCGCAAGATACTGGCGCCCGTCCGGCCCCGGCCCAACTCTGCGGGCCGTTAGGCAGTACTCGCTAGGGTGGGCCTGCCGGGGCCCGGCGTATCTTGCCGGCCACCCGGGCGGTGCTGCTGCCAAAAGCCAGTATGTAAGTGTATGAAAACTGTTGACTATCAGCGCTTATTTCGACTATTTCCCGACTCGCTGCTCTTGCTGCTGCCCGACGGCACGGTGGCCGACAACTCCGATGCCCACGTGCAGGTGTCGTTGCTGCCGCGCGAGCAGGCCGTAGGGCGCGATATTTTTTCGGCCTACCCCTCGGCCCCCGAAAGCCAGCGCGAGCTGTTTGAGTCGCATGAGTACGTGCGCCAGCACCGCGAGCCCCACACCATGGGGTTGCTGCGCTACGACCTCGAGCGCCCTGCCGAGCTCGGCGGTGGCACCGAGGAGCGCTACTGGCAGATAACCCACTACCCGGTTTTCGATGCGCAGGGCCAGCTCGAATATATTTTGCAGCGCCCCCAGGATGTGACGGCCCAAACCCTGGCCGCCCGCCAGGTAGCTGAGGCCGCCCAGGCCCTGGCCGAAAGCCAAGCGCGCAGCCAGTTCATCCTCGAATCATTGCCGGTGATGGTGTGGACCAATACCCCCACCGGCCAGCCCGATTACTTCAACCCGCGCTGGCTAGCCTTCACGGGGCAGCCGGCCGCCGCCTTGCAGGCCAGCGACTGGCAAGACCTGGCCCACCCCGACGACCAGGCTGCGCTGCAAGCTGCCTGGCACGAGGCCCTGGCCAGCGGCCAGCCTTTTCAGCACGAGTACCGCCTGCGCCGCCACGATGGTGAATACCGCTGGGTCCTGATTCAGGCCGCGCCCCGCCGGGCCGCCGGTGGCCAGCTTACCATGTGGGTGGGCAGCGCCATCGACATCCATGCCCAGCGCCAGATGGTGGCCGAGCTACTGCAGGCCAACGAGCAGCAGGCGGCCCTGGCCGAGCAAGCCTACGAAACGTATCAGCGGGCCGAAAGCCAGCGCCGCACCTACGACAAGCTCTTCACCGAAGTACCCGCGCTCATTGCCATTCTGCGCGGGGCCGGCCACCACTACGAGTTCGTGAACCCCGCCTATCAGCAGGTGTTTCCACACCGCCAGCTAGTGGGCCAGCCCATTGCCGAGGCGTTGCCCGAGGTGGTAGCGCAGGGCTTAATCGAGGTGCTCGACCAAGTGTACACCACCGGCGAGCCCTTCCGCAACCCTGCTTTGCGCATCGAGCTGGAGCGCCAGGCAGGCACCCCATTGCAGGAGGTTTACGTAGACCTGACCTTACAGCAGTTCACCGAGCAAAACCAACCGGCCGGCATCATGGTTTTTGCGGTGGAAGTAACTGATTTGGTGCATGCCCGGGCCGAATTGGCCGAGTTGCGTGCGCGGGGCACCGGTGGCCCGGGGGCCGCCAGCTAGCGCAAGTACCCCATCCTTTGCTAGTTATTTTCATTGCCTTGGTTCTTCGCTTCTCTTTCACATGGCACTTTCTCTCTTCGACTTTCAGCAGGCCCGCGTGAAGCAGGTATTGTTTAAGTCGCGGCTGCGCTCGGTGCTGTACGGGGTGCGTGAGGCCGATGCCGCCCTTTTTTCGCCCGCCGAAAGCCCACTGAGCCAGTGGGTGCAAACTGTGCTCAAGCCCAGCTACGGCACCCGCCCCGAGGTGCGCGAAACTGAGCGCTTACTACAGCAAATGCTGCGCACTGGCCAGGAACTCACTACCCGCTACCAGCGCGGCCATATAGAGGAGGCCCGCGCCGGCCTCGACCAGATAAACTCCTTTGCCGACCAGATAGACGCCCTGCTGCTGGGCCTGCAAGCCAGCCTGGGCCTCAACTAGGCCGGCAACCCCTGCGTGCTCCCCTGCGTTTAGCTGCTGGCCTGCCCTACGCACCCGCTTATGAAACGCACCGAAATCCTTGTCCGCCAAGACCGTATCGTGTACACGCTGCTCATTGTCACGGCGGTTATTGGCCTGGCGTGGGTGCTGTGGCGGCACCAGTATCTGCTAGAGCGCACCCGCCACAGCGCCGTGCCCACTACGCAGGTCACCCGCTAGCCCCTTTTGACATCTGCTCACATCGTAGCCGCTACTCGCTGAGAATGACCAGGTGGCGCGTTGCCTGCTCAGGCTAATGCCGCGTGCAGATGGCTATGAATAGGAGGTAAGCCTGTATATTACAGGCCTATCACCCACCTCGTGTATGCCCCCTTCTCGTAGTGCTACTTGCGTTATTGTCGATAACAATGAGGTAGACTTGTACTTAATCGAGCATTTAGTTGAGCTTACCGAGGGGTTGCAAGTCGTGGCGTCCTTCACCAGTGCGCAGGTGGCGCTGGACTATCTACGGGCCCACCCCGAAATAAATGTGCTGCTACTCGACGCGGAAATGCCTGAGCTTTCGGGTATAGAGTTGCTACGACAGTTGGCTCGCCCGCACTTGGCCGTCATCATCATCAGCGGGCACCGCAGTTTTGCCATCGAGGCCTTTGAACTGCACGTGGCCGATTACTTGCTGAAACCCGTGGAGTATCCGCGTTTTCAGGAGGCGGTGCGGCGGCTGCTGTCTTCGTTGCCCGGGCTAGCGGCACCGAGTTCCGCCTCTGTGCCCGCGCCGCCTACCCCAGCCGAACCGGAAGGTAACGACTTGTTTGTGAAGGTGAACAACCGCCTGGTGCGGCTCAATTTTGACGAGGTGCTCTACATTGAGGCCATGTCAACTTACTCGGTGCTAGTAACGGCCAAGCAAAAGTTTATTGTGCACTATACGCTCAAAAGCATTGTCGAGCGCTTGCCGTTTGCGCACTTTCGCCGGGTGCACCGGTCCTATATCATCAACACCCGGCTCATCGACAGCATCGAGGACAATATGCTAACGCTGGCCGGCTACGAAGTACCCCTAGCCAAGTCGTATCAGGACGAGCTTTTGCAATCGTTGCGCAGCTTGTAGTGGCTACCGCGCATGGCTAGCCCGCAAGGCAGGACCACATAGGGGCGTCTGCTGCCGTGTGGTACTGGGTTAAGCCAAATAGTACCTGGCGCAGCTCCAACCAGCGCAGGTGCCCCGTGTAGAGGTGGGCACCTGCGCTGGGGTGGTCTGACCCTAGTCCTAGCCGATGACGCTAAGTACTTAGTGCACCGCGTGCCTTGCAGCTCTTAGATAAGTAAGTATTTGTGAAATAGCGAATAACATAGCACCCGGCAATGGCACTGTAAAGGACAATTAAAGCTTGCCAAGATGCTACGGGTTTCTACTAAGTAGCATAATATACTGGTAGAACTAAATTTTTCTCATAATAGCAGAAGTCTTTATTAGTTGGGTGATAGTAAATGGGACTTAACTTTCCTGCTTAATGCCAGCAACATGAAGGTGGTGTGTTCATTATTTGGATAGCCTGACCTCACTTCCGGATAGGAAGAGAATGCATTGGCAAGCAATTGTAGTAGACCAGGCAGGAAATAATTAATTTTAAATTGTTTCTTTCTTAAGTCCATAATCTGTGGTACAAAATAGCCTGCTGGCTACTCTGCAAGGAGGGGGCAGCAGGCAAATTTTGCGCCGGCTATACGGGTTGCGATGCTATGCGGCTCAAGCGAGCTAGCAGCTGTATCCGGTGCAGACTTAATAAAAAACGGCCCGAATAGTTACTCTGCTCTCACCTTTCTCAGCTATGAAACAATGTTACTTTTTGCTGGTAGCCCGGCTCCAAATTGCCTCATTGAGGCGCAGGCGATGCTCCCCCTTGGCGTATTTGCTGACGACATTGCCTGAGCAGGCTCGAACGTCCGGCCCGCGGGCCAGCGGCAACTATCTCCGAAACTTTGCGGGCATCACCACCTGGATTAGTGACTTTGCCAGTGGCATAAGTGTGGCTCCATTGGCGCCAACTATACTCAGGAGTAACGCATTTACGGACAGTACGATACTGGCGCCAGGCTGTTAGCCTGGTGTGCGCTCCAACTTATTTTCCCCACCCTTACTTCCCCTTTTGAAAGCATGCCGCTAACTTACTCAGCTATCACCCTACCGTTTGATTTGGCAAGCCAGGCTTTTCTCTCCTCCGCAGAGGAAGCCGCCTACATTGCCCGGCTGCGCGAAGTCGAAAACGCCTTGCTATGCCAGGCCTTTGGCGGCCAAGTACCCCAGCCCGGTAGCCAGTTGCGCTTGCAGCGCTACCTCAACGGGGAAATTGGCCGCGCCGAAGCCTTCCCGGTGCGTTATAGCTCTGCTGGCCGCTCCGATAACTAGTTATAAGCCAGGTTTGAGCCTGGTAGGTACCCGCTCTTCTAGCCCACCCACTTACCCACTCTTCGCTTCTATCCTATGCTGAAACAAACTAATCCCAACTGCCAAAACTGCCCTAGCCGCACGCACAACTTGCTGAGTTGCTGCTCGACAGCTGACATTGAGCAGGTTTCTCACGAAAAAATCAGCCAGCAGTACCGAGCGGGCCAAACCATTTTTGGGGAAGGTAGCCGCGCGGCTGGCCTCTACTGCGTGCACGAAGGCCGCGTAAAAATCACTAAGTCGGGCGGCGATGGCAAGGAGCAGATACTGCGCCTGGTGCGCACCGGCGATGTGCTGGGCTACCGCGCCCTGGTGGCGGGCAATACGCACACGACCTCAGCCATTGCGCTGAGCGACTGCACAGTATGCCTGATTCCGAAGCACGTTATCAGCCCTCAGCTGGCTACCAATCTGCCTTTTAGCGGCGCTATGCTGCAATTGCTGGCGGCCAACCTTGGCGCCACGGCCGAGCGCATGCTGCACCTGGCCTATAAGCCCGTGCGCGAGCGCCTAGCCGAAGCCTTGCTACTACTACAGCGCACTTATCAGCCAGCCGACGCAGAGGACCAGCCCTTCACCATTGCTATCAGCCGCGAGGACCTCGGTGCCCTCATGGGCACGACCAAGGAAACGACCACCCGTATGTTGTCAGAATTCAAGCAGGAAGGCCTGCTTACTACGCGCGGTAGTGCCATCACTATATTGGCCACCAAGCAGTTGCACGACATAGCTACGCTGTTCGACTAGTCTCAGTAGCCGCCCAGAGGTGAGCACAAGCAGCTGACGCGTTAATGAATGTCATGGTTAAGCAGTAAGCTGAGCACCCACTTAGCGTGCTCAGCTTACTGCACACCCGTTGGCTGCTGGCTGGCCCTAGGGCAGGCATCTTCTCTTCCTGCTATCTCCGCCCTCTAATGCCTGTCTTATCTGATAACCAGCTGTTAGCTGGTCTGTTGCCTACGCCCTCTACGCTGCTGGCGGAGGTGCGCCACGAAGCTGAGCTACTCGCCCAGCGTTTGTTTGCCAGCCAGTTCATGGTAGTGTTTGAAGTGTGGCGGCAGCATTGCTGCTACAGTAGCCCCGGCACGAGCCGCTTGCTAGGCTACGAAGCCAGCGAGTTAAGCCTGGAGTTGCTGTACCAAGCCATTCACCCCGGCGACCTGGCGGCCGTGATACGGGGCTCGGAATTAGCCAGCGAGTTTTTGCAGCAGTGCGGCCCCGGCCCAGATAGCGAGCTTATGCCACCGTGCTTCAGCATCGACTATCGCCTGCGCAGTCGGGCCGGGCACTACTTGCACGTGCTACGCCAAAACTTTATTATTGCCCGCGATGAGTATGGCCGCCCGCTGGCCACCGCTAGCCTCTTTACCGATATCACGGCCCACAAAAACACGGAAGACGTTCGCTTCAGCCTCGACCGGCCCGAGTTTGCCAGCTGGCTGGCCGCGCGCAAGGGCAAGCGCGAGGAAGATGAGCTAAGCAGCCGCGAGCAAGAAATACTACGGCTCATTTTGGCTGGCGAAACCAATGCGACCATCGCCGAAAAGCTATTTATCAGCTACTTCACCGTCAAAACGCACCGCCGCAATATCCAGCGCAAAATCAAATCCAACAACATCAGCCAGCGCCTGGCTCACCTCGGGGTGGGCATTGTGTAGGAAGGGTTTTAATTGAAAATAGCGGAGGGAGCTAGTAGCAAGTGTTATAACCTGCTGCTAGCTCCCTCCGCTATTGCTAGTGACCGGTTATTTCCAATCGGGCAGAGTTGCGTCGGAAAACCGTTTCTGGCGATTAGTACCAATGGCGTCTACTGTCCACACTTCGCCGGGCGTAAGGTTATCGTTAACCTGGTTTACAAAGATGATGGAATAGCCATCGGGCGAATAGCGTGGTAGTACGTCATTGGTGCCTAGTATCTTAGGGTTGAGACTGCTCGTACTCACCGTTACATCAATGAGATTAGTGCCATCGAGGCGCTGCGTGAAAATGTGCGCATCCAGCTGGCGGCCATTTACCCCGTTGAAACCCGATACGTCGCGCGTGTACAGCACGCGGGTGCCATCGATACTGAAACTAGGCGAGTCGAGGCGGCCGGGCAGGTTGCCCACCAGCAAGGTGGCATTGGTGCCGTCGGTGTTGAGCAAATATAGCTCGGCATCGTAGGCATTGACCCCGATAGCTTGCACTACTATGCGTCCGCCGTTCTGGGCCGTCCAGTCGCACTCCCGAAAGTGGCGGTCGGTAGGAGCCGTGGCCAGCAGCGTTAGCCCCGTGCCGTCGCGATTAATGCGGTAAAGCTGGTTGTAGTGGCTATAAATAAGTTGCGCCCCATCGGGCGACCAACGGTAGCCCACGCCCGCATTATTGTAGCCCTCTACGGCTAGGTTCGTAATACGCCGCTGATTCGAACCGTCGCGGTTCATGGTGTAGAGTTGAAACTGGCCAGTGGCGTTCGAGCAATAGGCTATGAGGTCGCGATTGGGACTCAGTTGCGGGGCTGTTTCGGTAGTAGCTTCGCTGGTAAGCTGCACGAGGCTGCCACCGCTCAGATTAGCCGAATAGATGTCCGAATTAGTACCCGTGGTGCGCACAAACAAGATGCGATTGTCGGGAAAGGCCAGCGTCTGGAAGCTCCATACTGGCGAGCGGGCGCTAGCGCCGTTGCCCGAATTATTAGTCACCGTTACCTGCCAGTAATAAGTAGTGGCATAGCGCAGGCCCGTCACGAGCACCGTAGTATCGCGCGAATTAGTGAGCAGGGAGCGCTGGTTCAGGTTGCCACTCTCATAAAGCACCACCGAGTAGCGTAGCGAGTCGCTTTTGCTGGCCCCCACGGGGTGCCAGCCCAGCGTGAGCTGCGTGGGTTGGTTGGTAGCGCCGTTGGCTGGTTCGGGCCGGGTAGGGGCGTTGGGCGGGCTGGTGGCGCTAGGCTTAGCCAGTAGTATCGATACGGTTTGGGTCTGGCCCTCATTCACGGTAAGGCCAATGGCTTGGTCGGTGTAGTCGGCTTTGTGGGCCGTTACACTCACGGTACCAGTGGGCACCTGGGGCACGAAGAATTGCCCTTTGGCATCGGTAAGGTAGCTGCTGGTGGCTGGCGTGGTGGTGATGGTGGCATTGGCCAGCGGCTGGCTGGTGCGGGCATCCAGCACCACGCCGCTCAAGGCGCCGTAACGTGTGGGCTCCACGGTGGTTTCGGTGCAGCCCGCCAGTAGCAATAGCCACGCGGTAAGTAGAAAAAGTTGTTTCATAAAAAGTTGGGTGAGAGCAGGAACATAAAGATAATGCCGCACCGGCCAGCTTACCATATCAGCGGCCCAGCCGCATACTGAAAAAGACCCTGACAATGCTGCCAGGGTCTTTTTCAGTATGCGGCTGGGCCGCCGTATTAGTGGTTAACCGAGTCTTGGGCCACCGTACGGCCTGCATCGTCAAACACGAGCAAACGGATGCGATAATGGCTGTCGGGGCCCGCTCCGAGGCCCACCTGCGAGAGCTGCACTTGCTGCTGCGCCGGTAGCTCGAAGCGGCCGCCCTGCGAGGTGCGCGAGCTGCCCCCGGGGCCAAGCCGCTGGGTGCGTAGCTCGTAACGGTAGTGTGCGGGCTGCGCAAGTTGGCTGCGGCAGGTGCCCGTTATGTGCAATAAATTGCCCTGCTGGCTAAGGGTAAGCTGCGCAATGCAAGGCGGCGCATCGGCCTGGTGCAGGGCTAGCAGTGGCAGTGCCGCCAGTACCAATAAAAAAAAGGAGTTCATAGCGGGCAGCGTAAGAGGCGGGAAAAGTGCGTGGGCTACGGAAAAACCTTGCCCTGCTCAATGGTGAGGTGCATATTATTGCCCTCCATCTTTACCTCGTAGCCAGGCAGGGGCGTGGTAGTCGAGGTTTCGCGTTGCGTGAGGCTGTTATTATTGCCTACTTGGTCAATCACATAGCGACCCTGATTGCCGGTGAGCTGCGTCGAATACTGGTTGCCGGTGCCCTGCTGGTCCACATCCACGTTGTTGCGGTTGCCGATTACCTGGCCCACAATCGTGTTGGTGGTGCCGTTTTGGCGCAAGGCAGCCTGGTTGGCATTGCCGGTCTGCGAAAAGCTGGTTTGGTTGTTACTGCCGATTTGGTCGAGATTCAGCCCATTGCCAGTGCCATTCTGCTGAATGGTGGCCTGGTTGGCCAGAAATGCCTGGCTAGTCTGATTGATAATCGTCAGGTTGCCCGTTCCCGTTTGCAGAAGCGAGGTAACGTTGCGGGTATCGACTGCGGCTGGCGTAAGGGTAAGGGCAGTGCGAATACGTTCCACGCCCAAATCCTGGGCTAGCTGCTGCGAAGAAGTACTAGCCGGGTCGGTGGCCTGGGCCTGCGCCGCCCCGGTCCCCAGCAGACAGCCACTTAACAAGAACAGAAGCTTCTTCATTGGGAGTGAGAAAAATAGTATCCAAAACTGGCCGGTTACTTATGTCAGCAAACCAATCAAACCGGGCCCCGGCGGCTCATTGCTAAGCCTGCCTGAGGACCCGGTCTGGAGTATCAGCCTAGCCGGTATGTGCCGGCCGGTGAGAAAATTAGCGCTGGGTTACGATAGCCTGGTTCTGGCTGCCATTCTGATTAATCTGGCTGTAGCTGGCGGCACCATTTTGCGTGGTGCTGGCTTCATTTTCACGACCACCCATCTGAGTTTGAATGGCGGTGCTACCATTGGTGCCTTCCTGAAAAATTTGGGCGTTGTTTTCGCCTTCTACGCCCTGCGATTGGCTAGCGTAGTTGTTTTTGCCATTTGTTTGGCGAATATAGGCGTCGTTGCCCTGACCGGTTTGCGTCTGGGAAGCCGAGCTATAGGTAGTAGAGGACGCCTGAACGGAGTAGGCATGATTCCCACCGCCGGTTTGCTTCTGGTCGCTGGTGTTGTAGTAGCCAAACTGGTCTATCCGGGCCTCATTACGGCCTGCGAAGCCTGCGGTTCTAGCATCCTGGGCTATGGTAGCATTGTTATGGTCACCACCAAGCTGATAAACATCGGCTGTGTTACCTGATACCGGGCCGGCAATTTGGTCTACATTAGCATATTGGTTGTTTATCGACTGCTGAACCAATGCATCATTGGTAGTACCCGTTTTGTAGGCACTACGGTCCTGGGCAGCAGTACCTGCCGTTGCGGTAGGGGTGAGCTTAAAGGCTTTAGGGTCAGGACCTGCGGGAGCGGTCTGGGCAAAGGCAGCCGTGCAGGCAAACATCGAGGCAGCAAGCAGTTGGTACTTAAGCGTTTTCATGTAACGAGGTAGTTAGGGGGTTGGGAAGGGGAAGTGGTATCCTCCGGCCGGAAGAATAGGTCAAAAGTAGTGGCCCCCTTTAGGGTAGCGCAATACCCCAATGGGAGTAATCTTTTAAAAACTAGTAAAAAATCAAGCCCACCCTTACCCTGTCTTAGGGCTTAGTCACGGCCGTGCGAGCGCCGGCTAGCTTACCCAAGTAGAACACGGCCCCTACCCGCCCGCCCCAGAAATAGTCGTTATAGCGGCCAGCGGCCAGTAGGTCGAGCTGGTCGCTGAAGTAGTAGTGGTTGTCGAGCGTCACACTCAGGCCTAGCCGGGGCGTGGCTAGGTACTCGAGGCCTGCGCCCACCACGGCATGGGGCAGCACCCGAAAGGCCGCCGGCCCCACGTTGCCCTCGCGTAGGGTGGCGCCGCCCCCAGCCAGTAAAAAGGGCGTAAGCCGGTCGTGCGGCAGCAGGCGCAGCATTCCGCCAGCCTCGGCATAGGAAAATTGCTGGTTGAAGTACTCATTAGTAGGCCCCGCCGACAGCCGGCCCCGGCCCAGGTTCAGAAACGTGCTCCAAGCCGGGCTCATCTGCCAGCGCAGCGTAGCCTCGGCCACGGGGCGGGCGCTAGGACTGGTGTAGTCGCCGGTGTAGCGTTGCAGGCCACCCGTGAGGCCCACGCTGATGAGCGAGCGGCGCGGGTGCTGCACCCGGCCCAGCTCGTCGATGTCCAGGTTTTCGGTTTTTTCGTGCCGGTAAGCCTGCACGGCCGGGCCGTGTACCTCGGCAGTATCGCGGGGGGCCCAGAAGTGTTCCTGCACGCCTTCGAGTATCAGGGCCTGCACCGATTTCTCGATAGCTTCCTTCACGGCCATTTCGCTGGGCTCGTTGTAGGTAAAACCGGTTTCGGTTTCGAGCAGGTGCTTGAAATCGACAAACTGAAACACGCCCGCGCTCACCTGCTGCGAGAGAATTGTTTTGGACGTGTACACCGTTTTCATGATGCGCCCGGTGTTCGTGCTAATGGCCCGCAAATACACCGTTACCCTATCCTGTCGGTACTGCCCCGAGGCGCCCGACCCGAAATAGCGCAGCCCGCCGCCGCCGGTGATGATATTAGAATCGTACGAAATAATGCCCCCCTCCAGAATAATGCTGGCGAAGAACATAGAAGCGAGCGGCAATGCTTGTTTGCCGGTCTGGGCCGCAAACTCCGCCTGTGCCGAGCGAATTATCTTCCGCTCATTGAGTAGATTGCCGATGTTTTCGCGCTCTATCGACTCAAACCAGTGCGATTCTTCCAGCGCGCGCAGCAGGATGCTGGTGGCGCCCTGCGTGACGACGGTGGAGAAGCCAGCCCCGTTTTCCTGCAGGCGGTATTGGCCCGTCTGGTCCCGAAATTTGTACACGGCCACAATCGTTTTGCCGGCAGGAGCGGGCAATTGTCGCCACAGCTCATTGCCGGCCACCTCGGCGCCCAGGCGCGCCCGCTGCGGGGTTAGCAGGTGCTGGTGTAAGTAGGGCGCGCAGCTGCTGGCCAGCAGCAGGGCTAGCACGGCCATCATCCCCGCCAAGCGATTGCGCCGCGGGGTAGTAGAAGTAGCGTTCATAACCAGTTAGCTAAGCTATGGGCGCTATAGGCCATTGGGAATGGTAATAGTGGTTTTGTTGCCGGTGCCAGTATCGGTCACTGTCACTACCACGCCGGTACCGCCCGGGGCCACTACTACCTGGTAGGCCCCTACGGTATAGGTGCCTTCCTTAATGGCGCCTTGGCCAAACTGCGAAGCCAGCAGCCGGTTGGTGAGCTGCGAGAGCACCTGCTGGTTGATGTTATTGCTGAACTGCGTGAGTGGGTTGGTAGCTGTGCTTTGCAGGCTAGCCGGGTCCACGGTGGTGTTTTGGGCCGTGGCTGAGGCTTGCAGCCAGCTGTAGTTGAAGGTGTTACCTCCGAAAGCCGGATTTACCGGGGTGTAGACGAAGCGCTGGGCCATTGCGGAGCGAGAAGCTGCCGCCAGCACGAGGCAAAGTAAAAACGTTTTCATAGCGTCAGGAAAGGGAAGGAATAATAACGCCGACCAGGGCTAGCCCTGGCCGGTAAAAATCAAGGTTTGACCGGTGGTGGGCCGGTGGTCTGGGGTGTTTCCATCATGGTGCTTTGGGCTTGCTGCTCGCTCAGAAATTCGCGGGCTGTTTCGACGGCAGCCAGCACAGCTTCTTCTATCTGCTCGGTGCGCGTGGGCAGGGGCATCTCGAGCAGTTCGGTATCATTCACGTTCATCGAAATAAGCGACGACGTACCGCGCAGCGGCCGCTCGCTCAGCACAATGGTGTACTCACGCAAGCCCGTATTGCTTTGAAAAGTACTGTAAAACAGCTCATAAAAGTCGCGGCCTTGTTTGGTTAGCGTCTGGTCCAACACAAACCCTTCTGCATCGGCTTCCATGCCGGGCTGCACCCGGGTGCGCTGCACCGAGTCGGCGCGCAGCAGCAGGCGGATGGCTTCCTCCGTCTTTTGCACCGATAGCTGGTGGTGGGTAGTGTCGGCCACTACGGGGGCCTTGCGCACAGCCGGTACCGGGGTTTTGCGCGCGGCTGGGCGCTGGGCCCGCGCGGCCGGAGCCCCTAGCGCAGTTGCCAGCAGTAGTCCGCCTAGCAGCCCACCCACCCGGCCGCCCCACCAGTAGTGGGGCCCGCGGGCTAGGGGCAACACTACGGGGTGGGACATGGCTAGGGGCAGAAAGTATCTCACTGTCGGCTTATTGCGCTGCGCAAAGCAAGCAGCAACGAAGCTACTTAAAAAGTGCGAGATAAAGGCACAAAAGGAGACCTCAAAGCTCGGGCATTCGCCCCAACTTCAGGAGTGAGGCTGCGCAGTAGCAAAAGTGACCTTTGTCATTTTTAATGCGCATGCGACTAGCCTGCGAGTTGCGATTGTGCGCATTGCAATGGCAGTAAAGAAATGCTTTTTAGGCCCACTTCAGCCCACGCCATTCTGCGGGCTCCGCTAGGCCGGCAGCGAGACACTGAAGAGGGAGCCCACGCCGGGCTGGCTAGCCACGTGAATGTGGCCGCCGGTGTTCTCGACCAGCCGCTTCACCATGTAGAGGCCCACGCCTGAGCCCTCGACGTGCGTGTGCAGGCGCTGAAACATGCCAAACAACTGGCTTTGCTGGCTAGGGTCGAGGCCCAGGCCATTATCTTGCACTTCTAATAGCAAGCGGTTTTCGGCGCGGCGGCCGCGCAGTTGCACCAGGGGTGGGCGGGCCGGGTCGTGGTACTTCACGGCGTTGCTGAGCAAGTTGTAGAGGATGCTGCGCAGGTTTTTAGGAGAAAAGCGGGCGGTGGGTGCGTCGGCTAGGTCCACGGTGAGCGTGGCGCCGACAGCCTCCAGGTCGGCAGCTAAATCCAGGCGAATGGCGCGCACCAGGGCTACTAGGTCCACCTCTTCGGCAGGCGTACCATCGTCGTCGGGTTGCAGCCGCGACACATCGGTGAGGTGGGTCAGCGTTTCGCGAAAGCGCTGCACCGCGCCGTCCATCATCTCCAGCAGGCGCGGCACCAGAGGAGCTTGCAGTGCCTCGGGAGGCAACTGCTCGCGCAGGGCCGTGAAGAGACCTTCGAGGTTAGCGATGGGCGATTTTAGGTCGTGCGAGGCCGTGTACACAAAGGTGTCGAGGTCGGCGTTGGTGCGGCGCAGGCGCTGGTTAGTAGTGGCTAGCTCATCGGCCAGGGCCTGGGTTTGCTGGCGGCTTTCCTCAATGGCCTGCCGGGCGCGCACCTGCTCGGTTACTTCATAGGCAAAAACGAGAATGCCATCTATCTGGTCCGTAGTAGTATAGCGTGGCTGATAGGTGAAGTTGAAATACAACTGCTGTAACTCAGCCCCGTCGTGGCGGGCCAGCTGCAGGGGCAGCTCCTGGGCCACGAAGGGCTCGCCGGTGGTGTACACGTGCTGCAACAAGCCGGGCACGGCCGTATCGGCCAGTTCGGGCAGGGCTTCAAACACGGGCCGGCCCGCCAGGGCCCGGCTCGGAAATATTTGCTGGTAGGCCGGGTTCACGAGCTGGTACACGTGGCTAGGCCCTTCGAGAATGGCAATGGGCGCCGGCGCATCCATAAAAAGCGTGTGCAGCAGCGCCCGCTGCTGGTCGGCCTCGCGGCGGGCGTGCACCTTGTCGGTGGCATCGACCAGAAAGGCCAGAATATTCTCTACCTGGCCCTGCTCATCGGTAATGGGCTGATACACAAAGTCGATGTAGCGCTGCACAAACTGGCCGGTGGCCACGTCGCGCAGCTGCAGCGGGGTTTCGGTGCCCGCGTAGGCTTGGCCGGTGGCCTGCACCCGGTCGAGTATCTTCAGAAAGCCCTGCTGTACCAGCTCGGGTAGGGCCTCGGCCACCGGGTGGCCGAGCTGCGCCCGCCCGCCAGTGAGGGTTAGGTAGCCCTCGTTGAAAAACGAGTAGCGGTGCTCGGGGCCGGTGAGGGTCGCAATGGCGGCCGGCACCTGCCCGAGTATCTGGCGCAGCAGCCGCTGCTGGGTGCGTAGCTGCTCGCGCTGCGCTTCGGCCTCGCGCAGGGCGGCCTGCACTTCGTGGCTGCGGGCGGCCACGCGGGCTTCCAACTCGTCATTGAGCTGGCGCAGGGCCAGCTGGGCGCGGGCTAGCTCCGTGTTATTAATTAAATACTCCTCATTGGAGACTTGCAGCTCTTCGTTGGCGGTGGCCAGCTCTTCGTTCGACGTATCGAGCTGCTGGTTGAGGCCGCTCAGCCGCCGGGCCGTGTCTTCTACCACGCGGCGGGCCTGCACCTGGGCCGTCACCTCGTAGGCAAAAACCAGGATGCCGTCTACGTGCCCCTGTAAATTGCGCCGGGCCTGGTAGGTGAAGTTGTAGTAGCGCTCAGCAAGCGCGGCCGGGTGCGAGTTGTCGTGGTCGAGCTGCACCAGCATTTCGGTAGCTAAAAAGGGCTCGCCGGTGCGGTACACCGTATCAAGCAGCTCAAAAATGGGTTGGCCGGCCAGTTCCGGCATGGCTTCCGCAATGGGGAGGCCCAGCAGCGGGCGCTCGCCCACCAGCGCCTGGTAGGGGCCATTGACCAGCTGAAAGCGGTGGCTAGGGCCCTCAAAAATGCAAATCATGGCCGGAGCCTGCATCAGCACGTGGTGCAGCGTGGCTTGCTGACGCTCGGCTTCGGCGCGGGCCTGCTGCTCGCGGGCTTGGCTGGCGCGCAGGGCCTCTATGGCAGCCGAGGGCGGGAGGCTAGCGAGGTCAGTGAAGCTCACGAGCAGGCCGCCGCCTACCCGCTGGGCGGCTAGCTGAAAGTGCGTGTCGCGGCCCTCAACCTGGTAGTTAAATCCACGCTGCTGCGGCGCGGCGGTGAGCAGCGCGTCGCGGTGGAAGGCAAACGCGCCATTGGCTAGGCTAGCCGGAAACTGGGCCAGGTAGCTGGCCGCCGGCCGGGCTGATAGCCCCAACAGGCGCAGAGCGGCCGGGTTGAGATACGCAAAGGCCAAGTCGACTACCGCGCCGCTGGCATCGGTGAGGGGCGTGTAGGCTACAAGGCCCGTGAGCGATAAATCGAGCAAAGCCGGCAGCAGCTCGCTTTCTGGAAAAATATCGGCAGGTAGCAAGGCTGCAACAGGCATAGAAACACGCGTAAAAAACCGGAAACACTCAGCTGAACGAGCTTCTCGGCGCAAGGTAAGGCCGACAAAGGGTAGCCCCGGGTAGGAGCTCGGTGGCGCCAAAAAGGCGCTAGCAATCAGGCCGCCGGACCAAGCTGACTGGCTGGTAAGCCTGAAGTCGCCTGTACACACAACGGTTGCTGCCCACCATGCCTGTGCTGGCTTGCTTCCGGCCACGGGCCAGTGAAAGCCTGCCCACCCAATTGACTAGGCAGGTGGCCTAGCGAGCCGGCGTGGGCCTACTCACCTCGTGGGCAAAGATGGACACGCCCACAATGACATCCTGCTCGCGATACGCCTGGTAGGTGAAGGTGAATACGTGCGGCCGGGGCGACCCCGTGGGCTGAGCTAGCGGTACAGATTCTTCCTCGCCAAAATACGTTTCGCCGGTGCGGTACACTTGCTCGAGGCGGGCGAGCTCGCCGCTGGCGCCGGCCTCGGGCCGCGCCTCGGCTAGGGGGTGACCAACCAACTCCTGGCCCGGAAAAAACGACTGGTAGGCGGCGTTCACGTACTCGTAGCGGAGCGCCGGCCCGCGCAAAATGGCCACTGCCGCCGGCGTGTGGGCAAATACCTGGTATACTAATTCGCGCTCCTGAGCCTGGCGCTGCGTGGCGGCCTGCACCTGGGCTTGCAGGGTTTGGGCGTGCTGGCGGGCCAGCACATTGTCGGTCACGTCCACGATAAAAGCCAGAATGCCTTGGGTTTGCTCCTGGTCATCGACGAGCGGCTGGTAGATAAAATCGACAAAGCGCGGCTCGGGCTGGCCAGTGGCCTGGTCGTAGAGCTGGGCGGGTGTTTCGTGGCCCTGGAAGGGCTGGCCGGTGGCATACACTTGGTCGAGCAAGCCTACGAAGCCCTGCGGCACTACCTCCGGAAACACCTCGGCCACCGTGCGCCCGAGCTCCGTGCGGTGGCCCGAGAGCGCCTGGTAGCCCTCATTGAAGAACGAGTAGCGGTGCTCGGGGCCGGTGAGGGTGGCAATGGCGGCCGGCATCTGCCCGAGTATCTGGTCGAGCTGCCGGCGTTGGCTAGCCACCTGGGTGCGCTGCTGCTCAGCTTCTTGCAGGGCGACCTGTAGCTGCTGGGTGCGCTCCTGCACGCGGCCTTCCAACTGCTGCTGCACCAGCAGCACCTCTTCCTGGTTGGTCAGCAATTCTTCGTTGCTGGTGTGCAGCGCCTGGTTGAGCACCGCTAGCTGCTGGTTGAGGTCCTGCACCTGCTGGCGGGCCACCACCTGCTCGGTTACCTCGTTGGCCACCACCATCACGCCCGTTATCTGGCCGCCGGCCTCCCGCACGGGCAGGTACACAAAGTCCCAGTACACCGTTTCGCGGTGGCCGTTGCGGTCGTGCTGGGCCGGCATTTCGTGGGCCACGTGGGGCTCGCCGGTGGTCAGTACACCCGCCAGCAGTTCCTCATAGCCCATGCCAGCCACTTCGGGCAGCGCCTCAAACAGCGAGAGGCCGATGATATCCTTGGCCCGGCGGCCCCACAGCTCGCACACCAGCGGGTTGGCTAGCTCAATAATACTGTTGGGCCCTCGGTACACGGCAATGGCCACCGGGGCCTGCTCAAAAATGCGCTCCAGCTCGCCGCGCTGGCGCTCGGCTTCGGCTAGGGCCGCCTGCTCGCGCTCCTGGCTGGCCCGTACCTGAGCCTCGGCCTGCTGCTGATTGGTGACGTCTACTACGCTGTGAATCAAGTAAAGTACCTGGCCCTGCTCGTCGAGCGCCGCGCTCGTGTAGGGCCGCCAGTAGCGCTCGATAAATTGGCCGGGGGCGGCGGGGTCGGGCAAATCGTAGCGATGTCGGGGTAGCTCGTGCGGCTGACCGGTGGCGAGCACCTGGGCAAATGACGCGCGCAGGTTGCGCTGGCTGTGAGCCTCGGGCGCGGCCGGGTTTTCGGGAAAAATCTCGAACAATGGGCGGCCCACCAGCTGCGCGCGCGTCAGCAGTGAAACTTGTAGGTACGCCTCGCTCGCCGCCTCCACTACTAGGTCGGGCGAGAGCAGCAGGTAAGCCCCCGGCAGGGCATCAAAAACGGAAAGTAAAGCAGAGCTGGCAGGCATAGCGGTGGCGAAGAGCAGGAGGAAGTGCGTAGGTATAACGGTGCGGCGGCGGCTATAGTGGCCGCCAGGGGCTAGGCCGCCCTAAGCCGGACAACTGCCTAGCTACGATTCAACCGCCAATCGGGATGCGCCCCGGTGCCCCGGCCGCCGTATGCGTGCCGAAAAAAGCTGGTTGTGCCCGCCGCGTTTTTTTGTTTCAGCCCAATTAGGTTGAGCTATTACCCTCACCGGTGTGGCCGCCGCAGGTCCTAACTTGCCAGCCCGGCCAATGGCCCCTTCGGCGGTCGCGGCTTTTCCCACCCACCCGCTTTTTTGCTTGACTATGAAGAAGTTACTTTTCTTACTCAGCAGCTCGCTGTTGAGCGCTGGCGCCCTAGCGCAGACTAGCCCGCCGCCGGCCACGCCGCAGTGGCGGCCGGCCTACCACTTCACACCGGCCGCCCACTGGATGAATGACCCTAACGGCATGGTTTTTTACCAGGGCGCTTACCACTTGTTTTTTCAGTATTACCCCGGCGCTATGGTGTGGGGGCCCATGCACTGGGGCCACGCCACCAGCCCCGATATGCTGAGCTGGCACGAGCAGCCCGTAGCGCTAGCCCCTGATAGCCTGGGGTATATCTTCTCGGGCTCGGCCGTGGTCGATGCCAAAAACACCAGCGGCTTCGGCAAAAACGGGCAGGTGCCGCTCGTGGCCCTCTTTACCTACCACAACCCCAAGCGCGAAAAAACTGACCCTGCCCACAGCCAAAGTCAGGGTGTGGCCTACAGCCTCGACGCCGGCAAAAGCTGGACCAAATACGCCGGCAATCCCGTGCTCAAAAGCCCCGGCATCGTAGACTTTCGCGACCCCAAGGTGAGCTGGAACGCGCAGACCAACAAGTGGTTGATGACCCTAGCCACCAAGGACCGCATCACGTTCTACTCCTCGCCCAATTTCAAGGACTGGACCAAGGAAAGCGAATTTGGCGCGCAGCTAGGGGCGCACGGCGGCGTGTGGGAGTGCCCCGATTTGTTTCCGCTGGTACTGAACGGCAAAACGTACTACGTGCTGATTGTCAACATAAACCCCGGCGGCCCCAACGGCGGCTCGGCCACCCAGTACTTCGTGGGCAATTTCGACGGCCGCACCTTTAAGCCCTTGAACGACAAGATGAAGTGGGCCGACTATGGCCCCGACGAGTACGCCGGCGTCACGTTTGCCAATACCGCGCCGCGCCGCCTGTTTCTGGGCTGGATGAGCAACTGGGAGTACGCCAACCAGGTGCCTACCTCGCCCTGGCGCAGCGCCATGACCATTCCGCGCGAGCTGGGTTTGCGCGAGGTGGGCGGCGAAATCTACCTGACCTCGACGCCCGCCCGCGAGCTGGCTAGCCTGGCCGCTGCCCCCACCACTCTGCAAAACGTGGCCGTGAAGGCGCCCGTGGACCTGGCGCGCCTGCGCGTGCCCAGCGGCAAGTTTCGCTTGAACCTAACCACAAGCCAGCTCGCCGGCTTCGACCTGGTGCTGGGCAACGCGGCCGGCGAAGAGCTGGTGCTGGGCTTCGATAAGGCGAAGAATGCGTACTTTATCGACCGCAGCAAGGCCGGGCAGAAGGCCTTCAGCCCCAAGTTTACGGGCCGGCACACGGCCCCGCGGCTAGCCACCGCGGCCGGCGCCGACCTCACGCTCTTCTTCGATGCGGCCTCGGTCGAGCTCTTTGCTGACCACGGCCTCACGGCCATGACGGCCATTTATTTCCCTACTCAGCCGCTGACTTCGCTGCGGCTGCGCTCGACCCAAGGCGTCACATTTCAGCAAGTCAGCACTGCCACGCTAGCCCCCAAAGTTGCCCGCAAGGCAGCGGTAGTGGGCCAGCGCTAGCCCCAGCCGGGGCGCCTTGGCCAAGCCAAGGCGCCCCGGCTAAAGTTGCCCGCAAAGCAAAACAGCCACTCCGAAGTAAATCGAAGTGGCTGTTTTGATGGTGTGGGAGATACTGGGTTCGAACCAGTGACCCTCTGCTTGTAAGGCATAGATACAGTAGTTCTGAGCTACTATCAATGTTGCGTACAGATAGCTAATAAGGGCATTTTTAACCTATCTGACTTACTATTGATTATTGGTGTTACCGCGCTTTTACTTACATTTGTTTAAACCAGCGTTTAAACCAGAGCTGGTTTAAACCTATGGCAACTACCGACCACAAAGAGGGCAAGGCTACCGTGAAGGTGGTGTACTACACACAGAAGACATTGGCTGACGGGTCGCACCCCTTTATGGTGCGCATCACCAAAAACCGTAAGCTAAAATACATCGCCACGGGTTTGAGCTTACTCCCCAAATACTGGAACAGCGATAAAAAGGAGGTACGGCGTAGTTTCCTGGAGCCAGGGCGAGAGAAGCTGTTACAGAAACTAGCGGAGTGGGAAGCTAAATACAGCAATGCTGCTACCGAGCTGGCGGATGCAGATGAGCAACACGATGCTCCAGCAGTAGCGGCTAAAGCCATTGAAGAGCGAAAGGTCCAGCGCCGAATAAAGCTTATTGCATACTGCGACGAGTTGAGCGCAGGCTATACTCGGACTGGCCAGAATGGTAATGCAATCGTGTACCGTGACCTAGGCAATCAACTGGCTAAGTTTATTGCGAGCAAAGCGGGTGCTCCTGCGCCACCTAGTGGCCGAGGCACAACTGAAACCCGTGCTGCTTGGGTGCAAAACCACGATGTGACTTTAGATAAAGTGACGGTGCAGTTCTGTGCCGAGTGGGAACAGGCGCTACGGGCATCCGGGGCGAGCGACAATACTTTGAGCAATCGTTTTCGGACGCTACGGGCGGCATTAAACCAAGCTATTGCTAGCGGGTTAGTGAAGGCAAGTGCCTATCCATTTGCCCGCACTGTAGCTGAGAAGCATAAGTTTCAGGTGGGCAAATTTGATGTCAGTACAACCAAGCGTGCGCTGCCGCGCGAAGCGGTGCGCCAACTTGAAGCGTTAAAACCCGCTACTGACCGGCTACGCCTAGCAAAAGAGGTGTTTTTGTTCTCCTTCTACGGTGGAGGAATCAACTTCGTGGACCTAGCCCAGTTGCAGTGGCAAGATGTGAGTTTTGACGCAACTGGACAGCCCGAGCGTATCCATTACGTGCGCCAGAAAACGGGCGGTAAGTTCACGATAAAGCTGCTGGCTCCAGCCGTCGCTTTGCTGACCACTTACGAATCATTAACGCGCGCTACGCCCGCGAGCTATGTCTTCCCTATTCTGGACCTTGCCCGCCACGTTACACCTACCCAAGTAAAAAATCGGCTGCACAAAGTACTTGGTTATATCAATCAGGATTTGAAGATATTAGCTGAACAGGCAGGTATAACAACTCCCCTCACAACGTATGTGGCTCGGCATTCTTTCGCGACGGCCCTGAAAATGAGCGGCACTAATACGGCGGTTATTAGTCAAGCTATGGGGCACAAATCAGAAGCTGTCACGGCTATTTATTTGGACTCGTTTGCCTCGGAACTGGTAGATACCGCATTTGAAACCTTGCTTTGAACACTTTTTACAATATAATCGCTTCCGTAGCACCACACGTGTATTAGTGTGTTAGGGCTACAAAAGTGTCTAGAAACCAATAGTATATATGTCGCGAAAATTTATTGTTTACGATAGAACGAGCCAAACGGCAGAAGACATTTATGGTCGCACTCAATTAGACCATGATACTACTCAGCATTTTCCTTGGCTATTCTATACAGTCGGTAGCGAACTGGGTTGGCAGTGGTGGGCCGTGCATCTGCTGGAAGAATGGGAGCAACTCCCTCACTATTTAGCAGCCCCATCAGAGTATGATGAAAATTACCACCAGCTTAAAGGTGAGCAGCGCACAGCTTGGCTAGCCGCTCTGCGCCGAGTGTGCAATGGAATATTCAAAGGGGCTGTCCTGCCTGATTTTGATGAAGACGATGAGTTCTATCCTTTATCTAGTAATCTGCATGAAGACTACGGCGGCTTAAAGGAGGAGTTGAATAATGCTATCATGCGGGGCTTAAAGAAGCTAGATGAGTGGTTAAGCTGGCGCGAACAGCCAGTAGCTACGCAGCTACTGACGGCTCTATCTGTGGTACGCCTAGACACAAAAGAGGGAGTTACTGTACTGTCAGACACTAGCCAAGAATTAGAAAATAGACGCTTCCAGGCAGTAGTAGAAGAGTTTAAGCAGCGCCTTGCCGCTGAGCCTCCTGCCGAAAGCTGGCTGCGAACTTTACACAGCCAACTTACTACCTTGGGTGGACTAACGCTTCCTGCCGCACTAGTCTCCGTCGAAGAACTACCTGCAATGCTTCCTGCAGTACAGTGGCTTAACCTATCAGAGGTGCTAGCTCTGCCAGTTTCATCTGGGTTTTGGCTTGACTTAAAAACTACGTTAGCTACTCGGGTTGAATGGGCCAATAAGGCGGCTTCTATTGTAGGTCATGCGCTCGGGATATCTGCATTGCCCGCTCAAAACCCAGGTGCGCCACTGATTGAACTCAGTCTGAAGCAAGGAGCTATGCTTTATTACTATACGAAGCAGCCACTCACGGAAAATAATAGGTCGAAGCTTGCGGCCGAGCTAGGATATACGGGCAAAACCAGTGGCATCTCACTAATGGAGAAGTATGCTGAGTGGTGTGAGCTACTGGCTAGCGAGTTGCCGGAAAGCAAAAGGCAGTTAAGTCATCTGAAAAAAGATTTAGCAAAGGTTTTGCCATATATCAATGATAAGGCTGCTAATGAAGTGGTTAGGCTACTAAATAAAATAGCTAAAAAATATAAAGGGGGGTTGTAGCCCCCCTCCGGTTTTTGGTGTAGGGAGCTTTGCATCGTCAATTGAAACGACGGATATCTCATGCAAAACCCATTCGAAAGCCTAGAAACCCGCCTTGCCAATCTGGAAGGCAAGATTGACCGATTGCTGATTCAGCAACCAGTTACCACACATACCGCAGAAGTGGGTGGTATTGAGTTGGCTCAGGAGGTAACCCGCTTAAGTAAGCCCCGCCTCTATGCACTAGTTTCAGCGCGAGGTATTCCGCACGCCAAGCGGGGCAACAAGTTGTATTTCAACCGTACTGAGCTGCTCAATTGGGTAGCGGCAGGGAAGCGCGGTGAGGCCACGCAACAAAAGCGTTAACCTCATGGAATTATCACTCAGCATGCAGCCTGCACAGGTTGAGCCTTCAACTGAATATGCAGGGGGACTGTCGCCTGCCAGCTATAAAGATAGCCTATTGGCCGAAGCGGATAGGCTGGCTGCTCCACCCACAACTATCACACACGAAAAGGTACTGGAAGATTTGCTGTCGCAGGTGCAGCGACTTGATTTTCGGCAACTAGCCAGTCTTGACGAAGACAAGGATAAAGTACGTACCTCGCATTACGTCGTTATCGTCGTGCAAGAGCTGCTGGCGCTGGCCTCCGAGAATCGGTGGGGACTATGTCGGCGCCAGGGCTTTCTCTACAGCTACAACGGTGCCTACTGGCGGCGGTTAGAAGAAGAAACCCTCCGCCGCTTCCTCAAGCAGGTCGCTGAGCGAATGGGAGTGCCGTCCATCACCGCGCGTTACCACGGCTTCAGCGAGCAACTCTACAAACAGTTTCTGGACACCGCCTCGTTGCCTGTAGCGAAGCCTACTGGTCCGCGTAAGGCTATTTTAATCAATCTGCTTAATGGCACTTTTGAGATTAGCACAACCAAGCAGCTATTGCGTCCATCTACTGCGGAAGACTTTCTCGCTTACCAGTTACCGTTTGCTCATGATGAGCGGGCGCAAGCTCCTCGGTGGCAGACTTTCCTAAACCATGTAGTGCCCGATAAGGCCTGCCAACAGATATTGGCCGAGTACCTAGGGTACCTTTTCATCGCACCGGCTTCGCTTAAACTCGAAAAAGTGCTTTTGCTCTACGGCAGTGGCGCCAACGGTAAGTCGGTATTCTTTGAGGTAGTTAAAGCGCTACTAGGACCGGACAACGTTAGCAGCTATTCGCTGAATTCGCTCACCGGGGAAACGGCTTATTGCCGGGCGCACTTGGGTAATGCGTTGGTCAATTATACCAGCGAGATATCCAGTAGGCTTGACCCCAACACCTTTAAACAATTAATATCGGGCGAACCGATAGAAGCTCGATTACCTTACGGGCAGCCCTTCACGCTAACGGACTATGCCAAGTTCATCTTCAACTGCAACGAGCTGCCAACGGAGGTAGAGCATTCGCACGGTTTTTTTCGTCGCTTTCTAATTGTTCCTTTCACTGTCACCATCCCAGAGGCCGAGCAGGATAAGCAGTTAGCAACGAATATCATAGCAGAAGAACTAGCAGGTATTTTCAACTGGATGCTGGCCGGGCTAGGCCGACTACTAGCGCAGCAGCGCTTTACGGCTAGTGGACTGGTTGACCAGCAACTAGCGCAGTACCAAATGCGCTCGGATACTGTCAAGCTTTTTCTTGCGGAGTATGAGTACGTAGCCAGCGCAGACTGCTACCAACCAACGGCCGACATCTACAGTCAATACAAGCAGTTCTGCTTAGACTACGGCCACCGCTATCCGGTAGCCCGCCTCAAGTTTGTCGAGCGCTTAGATAGCGTTGGCATCGGGGAAAGTCGGCGCAACACCGGAAAGGTGCTACACCTGGGTCGGCAAGCCGGCTAAATAATTCTTTTTGCGGGCAGCACTATCAGCACTTTTGACACGGGCAGCCCCTTGTCACGGCATTCTAGTGTCAATTGTGCTGAAAGTGCCGCGCTGTAAAACAACTTTTTTATGGCAGCTATTTCCCTACAACATCAGCCAGACCCGGCTGGGGCCACAGTTTGGTGTTATCAGCAGTATACGCGACATAATGGCCCTGCTCCAGCACCGGGTGGAGGCCACAATGACTGGTTAGTTAAGCTCACCCGTTTTTGCAATAATAAAGGAGCGCCGCTGCCGGATGTATTAGACCTCGTCTTAACAACGGCTCCCGAAGGGCATGATACCCGCAAGATTGCCGCTACGGTTAAAGGTATTTACCGGCGTGAGCAAGAGCAGCATGGATGCAGTCCTTACACGTCGGCTAGCAGCGCGTATGGGGCAATGGGGAAGCAGTGTCGGCTTATCACAAATATCCCAAAAAAGCTCTTGGACCCTGAGATTAGCATTCCTTCAGAGATTGTGGCGGCCTCACTTAAACAATACCAACATAACATGTTAGCCCGCTTGCTACGTGAGCATTTTGGATGTGGCGTCGCACAAGAGTTATTTGAACGTTTTCGGCTCGGCACATCAGTATTCTGGCCGGGAGCCTGTGTGTTCTGGTTGTTCGACGAGCAGGGACGCGCCCGTGGTGGGCAAGTAGTTCAATATGATGAAACAGGGCATACTGTTAAGTTTGAACGTCCCGACGGTAGGAAAGACCGCCGTGCGCGGCCAATTCATGTTGCGCTACTAGAGTCCCATCGGCGGCGGAATGCCACTCCTCCAACCTGGCTGACCGCTTATGCCGCGGACGGAGTACCCAAAAGTCCTTGCCTGTTTGGCTTGCCGCAATTAGCCCTGGCTCTCGAGCACCAGCCAGTAGCACTGGTTGAAAGTGCTAAAACCGCGATACTAGCGTCGCCTTATTTACCACAATATGTATGGCTGGCTACAATGGGCTTAGGCATGCTTACCGAGGAGCGACTCTCGCCGATTAAGAATCGGCGCATCGTACTGTTTCCAGATGCTGGAGCCTATCCGCGCTGGAATGAGCGTGCTACCATTTTACGCCGCAAAGGCTTTGATATAACGGTCTCTGGCGGATTGGAGCAGTGCGTCACCGAAGAAGAGCGACGTACTGGTTTAGACCTAGCTGACGTGTTCTTACGGGAGTGGCGGGGATACCCACCTAACTGGGACGAACAGGAAGTGGCTAACTCCTACAGTATTGAGTGAAATACAAGCACCTATGCCTAACGGCATTTCAGCTAATTCATGGTTGCTCTAACAACTGTCTCCTCATGCAATAAAGAAGTAAGGGCTGCAACGTCTAGCATTAGTATCTCGGCTATTTGCTGCACCTCAAACAAGGACATGCCTAGCGGCTGCTGCTCCCATTGGCAGATGGTATCTTCTGTGCAGTTTAGCCAAGTGGCCAGCATGTGCCGGGGGTAGCCTGTGGCAGCTAGCAACGAACGCAGCGTAGGAATGAGGCGGGGCAACGGAACATCGGCGGCAGGTAGATGAAGCAGGGATAGTAGGTTGCCGTTCGTAACCTGCTCACCGGCCCCGTCAGCGCACCACTCTTTCATGCTGCTATAAGCCTCCCAGTCAAGCGGCTTTCGCGCTACAGTTTGCTCATTCAATAGCTCGCCGTTCAGTAGCTCAACCCAACCGACCTGACTAAGCGGATAAGCAGCGGTACTAGACGCGCTGCTGGATAAGGCTGGCAGCCGCGCAAAATGAGCCAGCGCCTGCTCTGGCAGGTCGTAGTAAGTTAGTAAGTCAACTTCGGCCTTAGTTGGACGGGCTACCGCGTAGTGCAGTATTTGTAATTGAGCTAGTTCGAAACGGTACCCGAGTGTAGTTAGCACCGTTTCTAAGTGGACTCGGTCGATGCCATAAAGGCCTGACCAGATGCCTTCAGCGCCGTGTTCGCGCTCGTGGTAGGTCAGGCCCGCCCGCATCTTTAATGCCTGTAGTACTTCGCTGCTGTGCTCTTGGGTAGCGATGTACTGATAATAAGTGGTGCCTGTGAGTTGGCAGGTGTGCGGAGTGAAGTACACAGCATTGTCGGCAAAGCTTTCATCGGGGGGCACCGTCAGCGTTAGTCCGTGCGTGTTTTTTTTCCAGCGGAGGTAAAGTCGCGTGTAGGTAGGATGCTGGAAAATACTGTCAGGATTAGCTGCTGCCCATGCCAGAATGGTAGCAGGGTCAAGACCCGCCTGCGCCACGGCAAGCGGATTGAGCACGGGCTGCCAGTAGGGTAAGTAAGCGTCGAAATGCTCAACTAATGCAAAGCTCTCGTGCTGAGCGTGGCGTGGCCTTCCAACACCCTGGTAGCGGCACTGTACCACATAGCCTTGATAATTGCGGGCGTAGGGAATGTAGCGTGTCTTGCGGCCAGGCACTTGTACGTGCAGCAAGAAAGAGGCTGGGCGCAGCTCCCGCTCCTGCTGTAGCAGCACTGTAGCAGCTTCGCCTAAGTTCAGCTTGTGGTGAGATTTCATGTGTCAGCTGGAGTACTGCTTTACTATTTGACGTAAGTGCCTGCTATCCCCATGTTCGCCTGATTGCTGATAACTCCCAAGCCATCTACATTGAAAACAAGCTGTCCCGGCTGCCCGCCGACGTAAATACGGTCACCTTCGACGGTGTAGTCGGAGGCTATTTCACCCGTAATAGGAATGCTCAGGATGAACTTATCGGCGGTAATTTCCAGCTGTTGTACCTCGGCAGCATTAGGCGCGCCAGTTTGCTCCCGGTGGTAAACGCCGACCAGGCGGCGTTTGGCAAACGTGTTGCAGCCTGAAAAAAGGCAACTGGTCACTACCAGTGCCGCTAGGAACCGAGCGAGTGTAAAGCGTTGATTAAACATCTGGTAGCAGTGAGGTAAGGGTCTACTTGCGCTGGTAGCAGCAGTCGCAGAAGTGCCTACACAAACTTAGCATTACTTTCTTGAAGTGGACTTATGTGTCCACAGAAAAGGTGCGAGCTACCGCCAGCTTGCAGGAGTGAAAAAACCGGCTAGCATCAAGGCGTTTGGCTTGCACCTGCGAGCGCTCCGCGAGCGCCGGGGGTGGAGTCAGCAAGAGCTTGCTGATGTGGCTGATATCACCAAAAAGACGGTGTATCGCATTGAAACAGCCCAGACTGCGCCCACGCTGGACGTGTTGGTATGCCTAGCCGAAGGCATGGAGATACCCCTACGCGAGTTGGTGGACTTCCCGCCAGACACCTAGTCCCTTCTAAGATTTAATCTGTAGGCAATGTCTGCTTCAAGCGGGCGAATCTATTTATCGCAGCGAGGGCACCTTTAGTAATTGATAGACTGGCAACAGCTTTGTCCAGTCTTGCATCACCGTAGCAGGCAAATTCGTCTCAGAAATACGGGGGTCATCAACAGCGTATCGATGTCGAACAATAAAAAAATGCCCTCCTTCTTCATCTGGGCGTATAAATTCGCCTAATTCGCTGGCATTGGTGAAACTGGTAACGTCCCGTTCCTTGCCTGCCACCTCTATACCGAAGTCAGCTCCTAAAGTTTGTAGCGCTTCATAAACCTGCTGCCTGTATGCTGGCTGCCGCATAGAGGCGTGCAAATACTGTCGGTCAACTACCGTTCGCTCGCGTCCAATACGGCACCAGGTTTCGACTGATTCTTCAAAGAGAATGACTTCTAATCGAAGAAACTCCTTGGGTGTTGCATCTTCGTTGATAGCCTTCAGTTCCGGCTTGCTGCGACCGAAGTTAAGCCACATAGCTTTTAACTCTGACTCTACTCCAACCCCATGTACAGCAGAGGATACCTGATTATCTACTCGAGAATGAGGATGCAAGTCCCATCGCCGTTGACTTATAAGTATAGTCAGCATGTCGTGCAGTTTATAGAATCGGCGGCGAACAGCAATACGGTCAGCTTTAGCTGATTCACCTTGGGCACGCCACCTATCGCGGGCAAAGGCCCGAAAATGTGCTTCTTGGAAAAACTGGCCGGCCAATGTCTTTGCCGGCAAAAGAGGTAGGGCAAGTTGCGCCAGAAGCGTACGTGCTTGATGCCGGCTAGCATCGAACTGCGCTGCAATGGCAGCACGTTCAGCAAATATGGCTGCATAGCCTTCGATGAACGCAGCACTTAATGCTTTTCCTTGGGCAAAAAGCGGCTTCCACCAGGTATCTAGTAGCTGTTGCACATCAGCAGCTTCAGATACCATAGCGCTCAGTTCCACATTGCCCACAAGCCCACCGGCCGTTGCATTGGCCGAGCCAATGAAGGCCGTATAGTGCTCTCCTTGGCGCACTACGTACACTTTTGGATGGTAAGTGTTGCTGCCCCCATGCAGTCGAACGGTAGCTGCTGGCCAGGCTAGTACCTGCGTTAGAGCCGCTGGTGTAGAAGGTAAATCTAGTCCGACTAGCAAGTGAAGCGCAGCCGTAGGCGGCAAGTGCTGCTGTAGAAACTGTACCCCGTATTCGTTGAGCAACGCAACGGCAACCCATACCTCATCGGCGCCGCCTAAAGCCGGAGCTAGCTCACTGGCTAGTTTACTGGTAAATGACATGAGCGCAAATTATAGATTGCTAAGCGGCTGCGCTACGCTGGCAGCTCAAATACCTCAAGTTAAAGCAATCGATGCTTGATTCTGAAGTGAATACCTTCATAGCATCCAGCTAGTAGTTCTTTGGCACATTGCGCCACCATTCTGATAAGGTACCTTCGTGAAGCCACTGCCAGGCGCAGGGGCTAGCTGTTTTATTTCTAGTCATGTCTGACACCGCCCAACACGAATTCCTAAAAGCCCTTGACCGCCGCCTCTGGACGGCGGCTGACCAGCTCCGCTCCAACCTCGACGCTGCCGTGTACAAGCACGCCGTGCTGGGATTGGTGTTTCTAAAGTATGTCTCCGATGCCTTTAAAGAGCGGCAAGACGCCCTGGCCATACAGTTCCGTGACCCTGATGCTGACTACTATCTCGGCGACGACGAAACGGCTGTGGCCGAGCAGCTAGAAGTGCGCGACTTCTACACCGAGCAAAACGTGTTCTGGGTACCTGCAATAGCCCGCTGGGAGTTTTTGGAGAAGCACGCTAAGGTGGCTACCAATACCGAAATCACGCTACCCGACGGCCGGTCCTACAAATTCAAGACCCTGGGCCACCTGCTCGATGATGCCCTCGATGCCATCGAGCGCGACAACCCGCGCCTGAAAAACGTGCTGCCCAAAGATTACGCCCGCCTGCGGCTGGAAGACACCAAGATGCGGCAGTTGCTGGACTTGGTGGCTACCATTCCGTTCGAGAATCGCGAGCTGGGCCTCCACTCTAAGGACATTCTGGGACACGTGTACGAGTATTTCCTAGGTGAATTTGCCAGCGCCGAGGGTAAGAAGGGCGGGCAGTACCACACGCCCAAGAGCATTGTGGCCCTGATAGTGGAGATGATTGAGCCCTACCAGGGCCGGGTGTACGACCCCTGCTGCGGCTCGGGTGGCTTCTTTGTGCAGAGCGACAACTTTATCGAGCAGCACGCCACCGCACGCCACTACAACGCCGCCGAGCAGAAGCGCCGTGTGGCCATCTATGGGCAGGAGTCGAACCCTACCACCTGGCAGCTGGCCTGCATGAACCTCGCCATCCGGGGCATCGAGTTCGACTTGGGCGAGGGTCCGGCCGACACCATGCGCCGCGACTTGCACAAGAGCCTGCGCGCCGACTTCATCATGGCCAACCCACCCTTCAATATGAACGAGTGGGGGCAGGAAGACCTGCGCGATGACCCCCGCTGGCGCTACGGCCTGCCCCCAGCCTCCAACGCCAACTTTGCCTGGATGCAGCATATGCTCTACCACCTGGCCCCCACCGGTCGCATGGCCCTGTTGCTGAGCAATGGCTCGATGTCGTCTAACACTAACAACGAGGGTGTGATTCGGCGGCAGTTGCTCGAAGACGACTTGGTGGAGTGTATGGTGGCCCTGCCCAGCCAGCTCTTTACCAATACCCAGATTCCGGCCTGCATCTGGCTGCTGAGCAACAGCAAAACTGCCGGCCCCAGCCGCTACGACCGGCGCGGACAGGTACTCTTCATCGACGCCCGCCAGAAGGGCTATATGAAAGACCGGGTGCTGCGCGACTTCCGCCCCGACGACGTTGCCGCCATTGCTAGCACCTACCACCACTGGCAGCAGGGCCACGCCGCCTACGCCAACCAGCCCGGCTACTGCTACAGCGCCACCCTAGCTGAAATTGCCACCCACGACTACGTGCTGACGCCCGGTCGCTACGTGGGTGCCGAAGAAAAAGAAGCAGACTCCGAACCCTTCGCCGACAAGATGGGCCGCCTCACTGCCACCCTGCGCGAGCAGTCCAGCGAAGGCGCGCGGTTGCAGGCGATTATTGAGGAAAATTTAATTGTGCTGGGTTATGGCGGGTAAGTGGAAAGAAACAACTCTAGGGAAAATTTCAAAAGAGGAGCATGGGCTAGTAGATGGCCCTTTTGGTTCTAATTTGCCTGCTTCAAGTTATGTAGCAGAAGGAATTCCCGTTATTCGTGGTAGCAATTTGTCCGTTGGCGAAGAAAGATTCAAGGGCAAGGATTTTGTTTTTGTCACAGAGGCTTTTGCTAAAAAGCTTGAGCGAAGTATGTGTGCGCCAGGCGATATAATTTTCACCAAAAAGGGCACAATAGGACAAACTGGTATAATCCCGAAAAACCATGAGTTCAACAGATTTTTGCTTTCGTCAAATCAGATGAAGCTTTCAGTTGATACTGAAATTGCTGACCCTCTTTTTGTTTATTATTACGTCTCTTCTCCAGCATCCATTGCTAAAGTTTTACAAGAAGCCAATGTTGCAGGTGTTCCCAAAACTAATGTTGCTTATTTTAAGCAATTCCCAATCCTCCTACCGCCTCTAGATGAGCAACGCCGCATTGCCCACATCCTCGGCACACTGGACGACAAAATCGAACTGAACCGCCGCCAGAACGAGACGCTAGAAAGCCTGGCGCGGGCGCTGTTTCAGTCGTGGTTCGTGGATTTCGACCCGGTGCGGGCCAAAGCCAGTGGCGAAGCCGAGGCCGCTATTTGCCAGCGGCTGGGGCTGTCGCCGCAGGTGCTGGCATTGTTTCCTGCGGCGCTGGAAAACTCAGTGCTGGGCGAGGTACCAGTGGAGTGGGAGGTTAGTGATTTAGGAAGCTTTCTAGAAGTCTTGGAAACAGGTCGTCGTCCTAAGGGTGGAGTCAGCGGCTTTTCTGAAGGCATACCTAGTGTCGGTGCGGAGAGCATCGTAGGCATCGGCAAATTTGATTTTCAGAAGACAAAGTATGTTCCGAGTAGCTTCTTCGAGAAAATGAAATCTGGACTGGTAAATTCCGAAGACGTGCTTCTTTATAAAGATGGTGGAAAACCAGGTGATTTTCGGCCACGAGTTTCGATGTTTGGATATGGCTTCCCATTCGAAGTATTCGCCATTAATGAGCACGTTTTTCGATTGCGTTCAAACGAGTTAGGTCAACCGTTTTTGTATATGCAAATCGGTGATGAGCGTGTGCTACATGAATTGCGGCACCGGGGTGCAAAAGCAGCTATTCCGGGCATCAATCAAAGCGACGTTAAAAGCTTAAAGCTTGTTGTTCCTTCCGTGGCACTTCTGACCCTTTATAATGAGACGGCCGGTGCTATTTTTCACCAAATATTGCTGAATGCTTCTACTAATCAGCAACTAGCCGCTTTGCGTGATGAGCTGCTACCACGTCTGCTGTCGGGAGAGCTGAGCATGGCGGCCGTAACCGAGGAAGTGTATGGATGAGCGTGAGCAACTAGAGGAGCTTATTCGGGTAGCGCGCGGCTTGCAGGCCGACCAATATGAAGCTGCCCAAGCATTCAACGAGGGCTTCGATGGGGTGCTCACCCGCATCAAGGGCCTGCCGCCCACGCCCGGCGAGCCGTCGCTGGAGTATAAGTTCAGGCCTAGTCAGATTCTGTTCTGGCTCGACCCTATTGCCTACCAGAACGAGAAGGGGCAGTTTGAAAACCGGGGCCTGCAGGCCCAGCACCAAGCCGCCACGGCCCTGCTCCAAACCGACCCGCAGCAACTCAGCACCTTTCGCAGCGCTGCCGATGCCGTGCGCCGCAAGCGCGTGGTGCCCTTCGTGGGCGCCGGCCTCTCGATGGCGCTGAAGCCCCGGCTGCCCGGCTGGATAGCCGCCTTGCAACAGATGCGCACCGCCCGGGCGGGCTTCCGCAAAGGCGCCGAGTTCGACGACTGCCTGCGACGCGGCGACGTGCTGGCCGCTGCCCAGCTGCTGTACCGCGACAGCCCCGCCCTTACTGATAACTTCATTCGCACCATATTCACCATCGCCGACTACAGCGCCGTGCAACTCGTGGGCGGCGTGCAGCTGCTGCCGCAGCTCTGCGGCGGCTGCATCGTGACCACTAATTTCGACAACGCCATTGAGGAAACGTTTCGGGCTGTTGGCAATCCCTTCGATGGCTACATGCATGGCACCCAGGAGCACAATTTTTTTCCGCGCCTGGTACAGGGTGAGCGGTGCCTGCTGAAGCTGCACGGCGATGCCACCGATAACCGTACCTACATTTTTACGCAGCAGCAATACGAAGCCAACTACCGCGCCGGGGGGCAATTTGATTTTAACAAACCCCTACCTAAAGCCCTGCGCCAGATTTACATCGGCAATTCGCTGCTATTCCTAGGGTGCAGTCTGGCCCAGGACTGGACGATGGAGCTATTCCAACAGGTGAAGCAAGGGCGCGAATACGAAGTGCCCACCCACTACGCGCTACTGGAAAAACCTAGACTACGGGCCGACGTGCGCCGCAAAGAGACCGCCTTGCTGGCTTGCAATATTCACCCCATCTGGTACCCGAACGGTGACCATAGTATGGTGCAAAAGCTATTGCACCTACTAATTGCCGTGGCCGAGCGCCGTCTAGCTCTATAACCCGCCATGCTCAACGAACACGCCCTCGAAGAAGCTACGCAGAGCTGGTTTCAGGAAGCCGGCTGGCAGGTGGCCGACGGGGCCAATCTGCTGCGTCCCGACGGCCTTGCCCCCGAGCGCGCCGATGATGCTCGCCAGGTGCTACTTCCCCATCGCCTGCGCCAAGCCCTGACTCGCCTTAACCCCGGCCTGCCCGCCTCGGCCCTCGAAGAAGCTGCCGTGCTGCTGGCCCGCCTGCCCCAAGTGGGCCTCACGGAGCGCAACCAGGAGTTTCAGAAGCTTCTCACCACCGGCGTGCCTGTAGAAGTGCGCGACGCCGACGGCCACCTGCAACCCGACCGGGTGTGGCTGGTCGATTTCCGGGAGCCCGAGCGCAACGACTGGCTGGTGGTGCGCCAGCTGAGCGTGCGCGGGGCACAAGAGCTGCGCCGCCCCGATATGGTGGCCTACCTCAACGGCCTGCCCATTGCGGTGCTGGAATTGAAGTCGCCCCTCGGCGACCGCAAGAAAACCGACGTTTGGGATGCCTACAACCAGCTTGAAGCCTACAAGCACGACATTCCCGACCTGTTCATGACCAACGCCGCACTGGTGGTATCCGATGGCCTCACGGCCCGCATCGGCTCGCTCACCGCCGACCGCGACCGGTACATGCCCTGGCGCACCCTGCGCGACGAAGCAGACCAGCCCCTGCTGCAATACGAGCTGGAAAAAGTGGTGCGCGGCTTCTTCGACCGCGAGCTGCTACTCGACTACCTGCGCCATTTTATTCTCTTTGAGCCGAACAACGAGGGCATCCTCATCAAGAAGATAGCTGCCTACCATCAGTTTCATGCTGTGCGTGAGGCCGTGAAAGCCACCCTCACGGCGGCAGCTCTGCCCGGCCGGCCTGCCGTAGCCGAGGTGCACGAGCCTCGCGCCAGCTACGGCCGGCGCGTGGTGCCGGGCTCGCGCAAGGGCGGTATTGTGTGGCACACCCAGGGCTCGGGCAAAAGCATTTCGATGGCCTGCTTCGCGGGCAAGCTCATGGGCCGCCGTGAGTTGGGCAACCCTACGCTGGTCATCGTGACCGACCGCAACGACCTCGACGGGCAGCTCTACCAACAGTTTGTGCACGCCAAAGCGCTGCTGGGCGAAGACCCCAAGCAGGCCGAAGACCGGGAGCACCTGCGCACCCTGCTTGCCGACCGGCCAGCTGGAGGAATCTTCTTCACTACCATCCAGAAGTTCAGCCTGCTAAAAGGGGAGGAGCAATTCCCTGCGCTGTCGAGCCGGGGCAACCTGGTGGTGATAGTGGATGAAGCCCACCGCACCCAGTACGGCCTGGAAGCCCATCTGAACCAGAAAACCGGCCGCTACCAGTATGGCTACGCCAAGCACATGCGCGACGCGCTGCCGCAGGCCACCTTCGTGGGCTTCACTGGCACCCCGCTCGACACCGCCGACAAGAGCACCCGTGAGGTATTCGGCGACTATGTGAGCATATACGACATTCAGGATGCCGTGCGCGACGGGGCCACCGTGCCCATCATATACGAAAGCCGCCTGGCCAAGCTGGAGCAAAACCAGAAGGAAATTGCCCAGCTCGATGGCAAAGTAGAAGAGGTGTATGAGGACGAGGAAGACCTGGCCCGCCGCGAGCAAGGCAAAGCCAACTGGACCAAGCTGGAAAAGCTGGTGGGTACCCAGCCCCGTCTGGCCGAAATAGCCGCTGACCTAGTACAGCACTTCGAGCAGCGCCAGCAAAGCCTCGAAGGCAAGGGCATGATAGTGGCCATGAGCCGCGACATCTGCGTGCGCCTCTACGACGAAATCATCAAGCTGCGCCCCACCTGGCATGATACCGACGCCACCAAAGGCCGCCTGAAAGTGGTGATGACCGGCAGCGCTGCCGACGAAAAGGAGCTGCGGCCCCACATCTACTCGGCCGGGGTGCGCAAGGCTATTGAAAAGCGGTTCAAAAACGCGGCCGATGAGTTGCAACTCGTCATCGTGCGCGATATGTGGCTCACTGGCTTCGACGTGCCCAGCTTGCACACCATGTACCTTGATAAGCCCATGCGCGACCACAACCTGATGCAGGCCATTGCCCGCGTCAATCGGGTGTTTGGCGAAAAGCAGGGTGGACTGGTAGTCGATTACATCGGTGTGGCTCAGGACCTACGCAAGGCCCTGCGCACCTACGCCGACAACAACGGCAAAGGCACCCCCACCACCGACGCGCACGTAGCCTTGGGCAAGCTACTGGAGGCGATGGACGCCTGCCGCTCGCTGTTACGCCGCTTTAACTATGCGGAGTACGAAACCAAGGCTATGCAGCTACTGCCCAACGCAGCCAACTTCGTGCTGAGCCTGGAAGAGCCCGACCGCAAAGCCTTCTTCGACGCGGTATTAAGTGCTACTAAAGCTTTCTCGCTCTGCGGCACCCTCGATGAGGCCAAACCGCTGCGCACCGAGCTAGCCTTTCTGCAAGCCGTGCGCTCCGTCATCCTCAAAGCCAGCACTCCCGAGCGCAGCCTGAGCAAGTACCAGCAGCAGCATGCCCTTAAGCAGTTACTCGACGGTGCGGTAGTATCAGGCGGTCTCGAAGATGTGTTCAAGCTGGCTGGCCTAAACCAGCCTGACCTGAGCATCTTCTCCGACCAGTTCCTCGCCGATGTAGCTCGCCTACCTCAACAAAACCTGGCTCTAGCCTTACTCCAAAAACTACTCAACGACCAGATAAAGTCTCGCCTACGCAACAACGTAGTACAGGAGCGCCTATTCAGTGAGCGGCTAGCCGAGGCCCTGAATCGCTACCATAGCCGCTTTATAGAAAGCGCCCAAGTAATTGCAGCCCTTATCGACCTAGCTCGCGAATTGCGAGAAGCTGCCGAGCGCGGCAAAAAGCTAAACCTGAGCGAGGATGAGCTAGCCTTCTATGATGCGCTGGCCAACAACGCCAGCGCCGAGGATTTAGGTGACACCGTGCTACACCAAATCGCGGAAGAACTCACCGGGAAGTTGCGAAATAATGCATCTATCGATTGGCAGAAGCGTGAGAGCGTCCGCGCTCGACTACGCAATTTGGTTCGCATTACCCTACGTCGATACAAATACCCGCCTGATAAACAAGAAGCAGCTATCACCTTAGTAATGGAGCAGGCCGAGCGTTTGGCTGAGCAATGGGCGTAAGGTGGTTTCACGGCAGCTAGGCAAGCGTGAGTCATTTCTACACTTGTCTAGCTGCAATAAAACTACCCTCTATTCTTACTACTAGTGCTTATACTTTGAAGAGGAATGCCCAGCTCACGCATATAGGTAGCCACTTGGCTGCGCGCAGTGGCGAGTTCCGCTTCAAGGCGACCTATTTCACGCTGGGTGGCATTTAGGTCTATGGTTAGGGGCTCTTCTTGAATTTCGATGTAGCGCGAAATATTAAGGTTGTAGTCGTTGAGTGCCAACTCGGCGCGGGGTACAACCCGGGCATAGTACGGTTCGTCTCGGTAAGTGCGACAGGCTGCTACGATGCGCGCCAGATGGTTAGTGCCTAAGTAGTTCTGGTTTTTACCCAGTTCGAAGTCACGGCTGGCATCTACAAATAGCACATCTTGGCTGGTACGCCCGTACCGAAACAGTAGGATAGCGGCTGGAATGCTAGTACTGTAAAACAGGTTAGCTGGCAGCCCAATTACTGCATCAAGCAGATTCTCCTCTATTAGCTGCTGCCGAATTTTGCCTTCGGCCCCACCCCGAAACAGCGCTCCATGTGTCACTATCACTCCAGCGCGTCCAGTACTGGGTATAGTCGTTTCGAGCATGTGTGAGATGAAAGCATAATCACCTCGACTTTTAGGCGGCACTCCCCGCCAAAATCGCATGTAACGGTCGAGGTCTGCTTCGTCAGCTCCCCACCTATCGAGTGAGAACGGTGGGTGAGCTACCACCACATCGAAGCGCCTCAATTCATTGCCATCAAGTAGGTGTGGGTTGCGTAGCGTATCTCCCCACTCAATCTGCGCGTCATCGAGCCCGTGCAGAAACATATTCATACGGCACAGCGCGTGGATGCTACTGTTAATTTCCTGTCCGTAGAGTGCCGCATAGCGCGGGCTTACCTGTTGGGCCATCTTAATCAGCAGTGAGCCCGAGCCGCAGGTTGGGTCGCAGATATGCTGTTTGGGCTTCGGGTCGAGCAGGCGGGCGAGCAGTTCGGCTACTTCGCCAGGCGTGTGAACCTCGTCACCCTTTTTACCTGAGTCGACTGCAAAGCGCGCAATTAGGTATTCGTATGCGTTGCCAATCACGCTCTCGCCGCCCACTACTGAAGGGCGCAAATCGAGGCGCGGGTCGGCAAATGCTTGGAGCAGCAGCTTCAGGCGGGCGTTGCGCTCGCGCACCTGACCCAGTTTCGGCTCCGAGTTGAAGTCGATGTTGCGAAACACATCCTTGAGCTTAGTGCTGTTGGCCTCCTCCAGCCTATCGAGCGCGATATTGAGCACCTCGCCTATGTTGTCGGCATTGCGCTGCTCATACAGATAGTCGAAGCTGGCTATAGCTGGTACCTGAAAGCGCTCGGACTGCATGGCCCATTCGGCCCGACTGGCATCACCGTCATATTTGCCCAGATACTTGGCGTAGTGGTCCTTCCCCACGTCGCTCAGGCATTTCACAAAGAGCAGCGTCAGGACGTAATCCCGGTGCTGTATGGGGTCAACAAGGCCGCTCAATGTGTCGCAGGCTCGCCACAGTATGTCGTTGATTTCGGTCTGCGGAATGGGTTTAGATTGAGTAAAAGCCATACAATAAGTTAAGCCAGCAACCACGCGGCATCTAGCCATTTAAAGCATGGGCGAAGGCCTGTTGGTAAAAATCTTCTTTGCGTGTTAATAGTGTTTGCATCAATTCTTGCTCGCGTAGCCAAGCTTGGTATAACTCGCCTAAACGCTGTTGCATAGCTAGAGTGGGCAGCGGCACCTCCAGACTTAGAAGCACTGACTTATTGAGTGCCGCTACGGTTGTGCTTGGATTAAGCAACTCGTGTAACTGCTGCTGCCCCCAAGAATGGGCTAGGTAGGCCACTAGATAGGCTGGGTATATCTCCGGCCGGCACCGTAAAATAAAGAATCCGGAGGAGGCTGCCACGCCCGCACAATCCTTGGGTACTAATAGCGGCCGAAGTTGTGGGCCTTTAGCAGGTAACAACACGTCATTGGTTTGCAAGGTGGCTCGCTCTACGGCTAGGCACTCATCCACAAAGTTCTCAGGCTGAAACAAGAATCTTTGGAAATCAATCAAATTGCTAGGCTGTAGCAATGGCACGCATCCTGAATTTGTGGGCCGGGCTAATGTACCTAACCTAACAGAAGTTATGTCGGAAAGCTTAGTCATCTTATCTTTGTAGTGTACTACAAATTTACGATGTAAGTTTGCTACTGGCAAGGAATTCTGACGCTAAAAACATGAGGCAGCCAATCAATCCTTTAAGCTCACAACCAGTCGTTATAGCAAAGACGCTAATTAGCGACTTTTGGGTGTCGCAAAGTGCTTTTGCGCGCGTCATTATGGGTTGCGACTTTGCTATTTTTCCCGGGAAATCGCGCTTTTTAGCGAGTTTTTAGCAAGCCTGTTTACAAACTAGAGCATGTGGGCAGATTGCAACCACAGAATCATAAGGAGTATTGAACTCCAAGATGCCAACTAGCTTCGTTTAGCGCCCTCATCTCCACTAGATTCTGGAAGAGTGGGTACAGTATAATGTAGTAGGTTCACTTCTACTAACCTCCAACTGCTTGATTGACTTGGCCTGCATAGGCGTCTAAGTGGACATAGCTAGTTTGTCAAAACAAATCATATCAAAAACATCAACTAAAAAGTTGAACTTACCGTAAATCCTCGTAGTTTTGACATCCAAAGGCCTACCCTCGCTTTCCCAGGTCGAGCAATACCTGCAAGATTTTAAGGATAAACTCCGGATTTTCGGCGTTCTTATTCTTGACCGTGATAAGAATAGCTCTAAAACATTACTCCAGCTCGGCATCAACGGCAGTAATGCTCAAGAATGCCTACTTGAACTTGCCCCCACTGACTATTTTCAAGGTCCTATACCCAATGAGGTAGCTGGCAGCCCTGATGTATGGGTGTTCGGCCATGTCTGTCGTGGTCACGAAATGTACATCAAAATACACTTTGGCCGCCCTAATCGCCAGGTTATCTGTATCTCTTTTCACTTGGCTGAGTATCCTATCCAATACCCTCTAAAATCCCGCCCTTAATTACCCTACCCATGATTCAGCCGCGCATCGAAAGCCCCTTCACCGACGGGTACGCCACCCTGCACTGGGAGGCCGATACACAGGCTTTTCGTAAAGAAGAGTATCATTACTGCTACCACTATTATGCCTGTGATGAAACCGGCGAGCGTTTTCTTACCCCAGAGCTAGCCGACCTGAATACGGTACAGATTTACAATCAGTACCGGGCCAAGCATCATATCCTGTTCCCGGCCCAGATTAAAGCCATGCGGGAGCAGTACGAACTAACTGCTGCTCGTATGTCGCTGTTACTCGATTTAGGCCCTAATCAGTACCGGCACTACGAGGATGGTGAAATGCCCAGCGCTTCAAATGCCAACCTGCTGCGCTTGGCTTCTGACCCCGCTACTTTTCGTCGCCTAGTTGAAGCTCACCAATTTGACTTGCGACCTAATGAATATCAGAGGCTCATCAGCCGTCTTGAGCAGCTCAGCTTGCCCGTAGTAACTGGCTATGGAAAAGTAGCTATTCTGCCTATTGCCCCTGCGCTGGCTGAGGAACCCGACGAATACACGGGCTTTGCCACGCCTGACTTTGTCAAGTTTGCAGAAATGGTGCTATTCTTCTTCCAACCTCTGCGCCACCTTGGCACGGTTAAGCTGTGGAAGCTGATGTTCTACGCCGATTTTTGGCATTACCGCCTTACTGGCAGTAGCATTTCTGGCTTCCGCTACCAGGCTCTACCACACGGCCCAGTGCCCCGCCAATATGAAAAATATATCGGCGCTATGGTTGATGAACAATTACTTGAACGCGTTATCGATGATACCCGGGTGCGTACTGATGGCAATGGCTCAGTTATCTGGTATGCGCCGGTCCGCCCTGCCAAGGCCGAGCTATTTACTGCTTCTGAGCAAGTAGTGCTACAAGAAGTACTTCAAAAGCTAGGCTATAAAAAGCGTACTGAGATTGAGGACCTCAGCCATGAAGAACAAGCTTGGCTTGATAATAAAGCCAACTTCGACCGTATCAGCTATCAAACATATGCCTACAACCTGAAGGCTATGCTTTAACTAGTGTGTGCGCCTCACTGGCTTTTTTACTTAAACATCGTCTGCTAATGGCCTAGTGCTTTCCCATTAGAACAAAAACCGCCCGCCACGGGATGTGACGGCCGGCTTCTCTTATACAGTTGCAACAAGTCAGACTTGAGACCTCGAAGCTTGTAGCTCCTGTTCGGTGCTAAGGGTTTAGCCACCCCTCACACTGCCCTTTAAGGACATTTCCGTCCGCGAAGGTAATTGCGTTTTACGTAATTACCACCTTCGTGTTCGGTTGTCTGGCTCGGTGTGCCCTTCTGTTAAGGGCAGTAAACCCCTCAAAAACCAACAACCATCATGGGTAAGAATGTCCACGTTACCCCCCGCTCCAGCGGTTGGGCCGTCAAATCTGCAGGCGCCGAGCGTGCCTCTGTTATCAAACCCACGCAGGCCGAAGCCATCGCTACTGCGCGCCAACAGGCGGTTCGCAACGGCAGCGAACTGGTCATCCACGGCCGCAACGGTCTAATCCGGGCCAAAGACAGCCACGGTCGAGACCCCCGCAACATCCCGGGTTAATGCTTTTCGCCAGACCGGCTCCGTTCACATCAACGGGGCTGGCCTCTTATCTGCATGACTTTAACTGGCCATGCGGGAGCGAGGTAGCATTCCTATGCCAGCCTATTTTTCATTTGAGCCACTACGTCTCATGCTATAAGTTAACAGCGTGAACGCCAGTATACAAATCGCTCTCAGCGATATGGTTCAGCTGTCTGCCACTGCTAAGAGGCCCTGGTAAACCCGCTCAAAACGGTGAGCAAGATTTTCCGCTCGCTCAGTAAAGACCAACAGGTAGGTCTTATTGGTACAGCCTTGCTGCTCACCATGCACTAGTTCGCTAATCGACTTTAAGCTATGCCAATTAGTGTCCGCTAACGGCTAATCTACACTCTCTCCTTCAAGGAAAGAGATACAAAGTGGAATACTCTCAAATAGTTCTTAATTAATTCATGAAACTCGACAACGTTCAACTAGGCAATTTTATCAACCGCATTCGGCTTCACCGGGATAATATGGGAAAATATCGCACGCAGATAGAGAATCTGCGTGACCGGCTGAAAACCAAAATTAAGGATGACACCAGCACTGGCATGAAAGTGACGCGCTTTCTTATTGCCGGCTCTTGGAAGAAGCATACCATTTTGCGTCCGAAAGGTGAGCATCCGGTTGATGTAGACTTGGTGTTGTTTGTTGATGGCGATGACTCATTGAAGAGCGATATCAACAAGCTCCACGACTACGTGGTCAAATACTTACTTGAAATTTATCCAACTAAGGATGTTGGTGATGTTGAGGCAGAAGGTAAGACCAAAGCCATCAAAATCAAATTTAAAAGTACAGGACTGGAAGTAGATATTGTCCCCGTGGTACCAGACACTCCGAGTACCTATATGTGGCAACCTGAACGTGGAGGTGGCGGCCGCTTTATTACCAGCATAGATAAGCAACTGGACGTAGCGCTGCAATCACGCAAGCAAAATGCTTCCTACACTTCTATTGTGCGGGCTTTGAAATGGTGGCGCAATCGGCAAGGGCTCAAGCCAGGACTCACTTCGTTCACCATCGAGCTGATAGCTTCTCACTTAGATGACACCTACGGTCGCGAAACAAGCATAGAGGAGGGGATTATCCGCTTTTTTCAGTTTGTAAGTGGCCGGAGTTTTCCGGTCATCACCTTCCCCACGGCAATCAACAAAGTTCCAAGTTTCACTAATCCGGTTTTTATAGCTGACCCCACTAACAACGAGAACAACGCAGCTAGTAAGCTAGGAAACAGCGAATGGGATACGGTGGTGAAAGCCGCTGATGTTGCCTTTGAAGCTTTGAGTATTGCACAGTCGTGCACGACGATGGGTGCTACGACCGATGAGTGGACCGAAGTGTTTGGCCCAAGCTTCAATATCGAAGAAAACTAACTTGATTTTATATGTTTACAACAACCCAAACCTCCACCTATACGGTGGTAGACATCCGAAAAACTTTCGGGAATTTTGAGGCTGACTTGCGCATGATTGCTCGACGCACTGGAAAGCTTACTCAGGAGCGCGTAGAATCATTCTGCCACGATGTATTAATAATGGCCGAAGGAGGCTATTTAAACCGGGTAGATATTACCCTGCTCAGTGCGTCAGGTACTGTATTGCAAGCGGCTCGCTATACTGTGAACGCGGCAGGTAGTTCCATATCTGGCGACCGAGCTGGGGGCAACGACTGGTATGACATTGCTGGCAGCCAACTTACAGTTATTGTCCAGTACAGTAACAATTGGTCGACATTGGACACTGCGAAAAAGCAGGCGATTGCTAACCAGCAGATACTCTCTTGGAATGATACTACTGTCGATACCACTTACTCGCATTTGCAGCGTTCAGCCGCCCAAGGCTACGCTAGCAAGGGCTATGAACTCAACAAAGAAAATTTTAAGTAATGTCTACTACCCTTTTCGACAACATTACGGAGATACCGAACCAAGACATTCAGGCGCGGGCTGTTTCTCTCATTGGTTTTACTAAGCGCTTCGAGCGCATTCACTTCAACCTTCGCTTACTGTTAGACCCTGCTGGTCTCAAAAAGTGGAGTGTGGAACACCATGGTGCAGCATTGCCCATTTTGGCATCAATGACCGACCGCTACCCGCTCGTGATTCTAGAAGGAGACGCTGGAACCGGTAAAACAGCTTCAGCTGAGGCTATCGCCGACCAAATTGCCCGAGAATTGAAGCTAGATGGCTATTTTATTAAGCTCAGTACGCGAGTGCGAGGTGAAGGATTGCATGGGCAAATGGCTCAGTTGGTAAATGAAGCTTTCGACCGGTTAAAAAAGGAATCGAAAGAAGGTATTGCTTTCCTACTGATTGACGAAGCGGATGCTATTGCTACGACTCGCTCTACCAATCAGATGCATCAAGAGGAGAAGGCAGCTGTGAATACGTTAATCCAGAAAATTGACGACTTACGCAGTCTCAAAGGCCGGGCGATAGTCATGCTCTCTACCAATCGGCTACATTTTTTGGATGAGGCAATAGTGCGACGGGCCGCAGTCATTATGACGTTTGAACGTCCTTCCGAAGAAGAGCGCCGCGAATTGCTACAGAGAGAGCTGCAAGGTATAAAACTGACTAGTAAGGAGCTTGAAGAATTAGTGCAACTCACTGGGCCTGAAAAGAACGACGGTTTGGGTTATTCATTTTCGGACTTGCGGCTGCGCTTCCTACCCGAAGCAATTGCCCAAGCATACCCTTCCCAGCCTCTGACGGTAGCACTGCTCAAAAGCACATTGAAGCAGATGCAACCCAGCCCAGCCATTAAATAAGGAAATCATTTCACTTCCAGGCGCTGACCAATGACTTTCCTTCAGATGATTCCGCACCTAATAAAAGGTGGCAAATGGCTAATCCCGAAACTCTTCGAAACTGAGCGCGAAAAACGAGGCCCAAGTTTTTGGAAGGCAATAAAATTGCTTTATATAAGCAAGACGAAGTATGCAGAAGACCACTTGCGGGTGTCCATCTCCTATCTGTTTCGTATTAAGATAGATGAGCGATATTTATTGGTGAAGGGACAGCGTATTCCTCAATATCAGCCTGTAGGAGGAGTGTATAAATACTCTCCTGACGAAGTTCAAGAACTTTTTACGAAGCTAGATGTGCGTGAGGACAAAGCAATGCCAATTGATAAACACAGCCGTGATGATTTGCGAATCAGAATATTAGGTAAAAACCTTTTTGATTTTGTGAAATGGTTTATGTCGGAGAATAATCGTGAAACAACGCAGCAACGTGAGTTCAGGGAGGAACTGGTCACACCAGGATTCTTATCAAAAGCCTTCGACACTATTGAACCACGATACCTATATACTGTCTGGCGACCACTCACCTACTCTCCTCACAGCCAAGCTACAGAGCTAATGGTGTACCAAGTATATTGCTTGAAATTAACCACAGCTCAAGAGGCTGAACTGCGAAATCTGCAATTGCCTGATTCTGGAGAACTACGTTGGGTAACCGAAGACCAGATAAAGCGATTAGGTGATGACCAACTAGCGCATGCAGACCCTTTCCGCATCGGGCATCATGCATGCTATCTGCTTTCTGCCCAAGGTTCTTGAAGAAATATAATACTGTATGCCAACAGCTGTACTCAAAAAAAACGAAGTGCGGGTACCCTTTCTGGGAGAGCAGTTGTCATATATCCGAGGCCTTGACCCTCTAGGTACACAGATTAGCTCGGAGGCTACATACAGTCTGCTGCTGCCAGGTATCACGAATCTGACGTACCACATCCGCCATTACGGCTTTTACTGCTGGCTGCTGGACACGTATGAGCGCGATGGCGGGCTAGCCGACCCGGTGGCCCAGCAAAACTTTATCCGGCGGGCTGAGCTGCTACTGGCGCTGCTGGTGCAACTCGCGCAGCCCACCCTGCGGCACATACCGGGCAGCCAGTTCGCGGCCGCGCTCGTGCAGCAGGGGGCGGTGCCCTACAACCTGTCCGCCGGCGCGGACCTGCGGCCGGGCGGTAACGAAGGTACGTACTGGCGCAGCCGCACCGGAGCGTTCGGGCAGTACTACGCCGGGGCGATGCGGCAGCTGGGGCTGGTGGGTACACTGGTCCACGGGGAACTGGTGTACCGCCGTACCCCGCGGACCGGGGCCTATTGCAGCGGCGAGGAGGTAGCCGAGGCGTACGCCGGGCAGATGCCAGAAGCCGTGCAGCAACGCTTTCTGCGCAGTGTGCAGCAGCACACACTGCGCCCGGCCGATGTGGCGGAGCTGTTCCGCTACTTCAACCCGGTCGCCGTGGCGGAAGGCAGCCCGGAACAGGCAGTGTACCTGCGGCTGCTAATGGCTGCCGACTCTCCGGCGCAGGAAACCGAGGAGCCGGCCCGACACCGGGCCACCACCCTACGGGAACTGCTGCGCTACCTACACGCCCACCCCGGGGCGGAATGGCCGGAGTTTCTGCTGGCCAACTATGTGCAGCGGCTGACGGCGGACTCGCTGACCATGCAGGGCTGGTACTACTACCAGGTGAACGAGTACTGGCAGTTCGCGTGTGGGGCACTCCTGTCGGCCACTCTGCAGCAGCTCGACCAGGCCGGCGGGGTACTAGAAACCGAGCCTTTCCTGGCTGATTTTGCCAAACGGGTCGGCCAGCAACTGCGGCAGCTTACCCCCTGGCTCACGCCGGAGCAGCTGCTGACCTGGCTGGTTACCGACCAGGCCAGCGAGCTGCCGACGGAGGAAGTCAGCGTGGCGGCCATCTGGCAGGCGCTAAAAAACCGGGAACCCAGGCAGGTAGCTGCGCACAGCTTTCTGCTGCTGGGGCAGCTGCTGCGGCACACCGCCGGGCAGATGCCCGAACTGGTGGCCTTCGGCCAGCGACGGGCCATCTACCGGGACGGCAATTTTTGGGAGTTCGCCCAGGGCCTGCTTCGGCAGCCAACGCTGACGGTGGGGGAGTTCATCCCGGATTTTCTGCGGCGGCGCGTGCTGACGCGCCACCTGCTGGTGGCCACTCGCAAGCTGGGCAGCGGTACGCAGGCCACCTTCAAATTTGCGCTGGAGGACGACTACCTGCTGCTGCTGGAAAACATCCAGCCCATGTTTTCGGGGCCGCGCCTCAACGCCTTATGCACGATTGCCCGGGAGGTGCACCTGCTCGACGAGCAGGGCCGGCTTACGCCCCGGGCGCTCACTTACCTCCCCTGACCCGCATGGCCCTCACTGCCCGGCAAAACGTACTGGCTGCCATCCCCAAGGGCCAGTACCACTCTTGTGTACTGACTTGCTACAGCTTCGACTTCCAGTTCTTCGAGCTGCAGGTGATGCGTGCCCTGCGGGCCGCCGGGGTCCGCAATGTGCTGGTGCTGCTCGATGGCCGCTATATGGAGAAGCTGGCCAGCCGCTCAACGGGCCTAGAGTTCTGGTCGTCCTCGGGCTACAGCCTCTACCCGGTGTACGTGCCGGGCGGCGTGTTCCACCCCAAGCTGATGCTGCTCTTCGGCCGTCAGGGCGGGCTACTGACGTTGGGCTCGGGCAACCTAACCCTGTCGGGGCTGGGCCGCAACGACGAGGCGTGGGGCTGCTTCCAAGTAGCAGACCCAGCCTCCCCTACGGCGGCTCTCTTCGCCAATGCCTGGCACTACGTGCAGGCCTGCGCGGAGCCGGTACGGGGAGTAGCGGCCGAGAAGCTGGCGTGGATAAGGCAGTTTACTCCCTGGCTGACCCAGTTGCCGGCCCCGCAGCCGGGACGGTTCCACACCGGCTCGTCAGTCGGTCAGGTTGCGCTGCTGACCAACGGCCCGGAAGGCATCCTGACGCAGGCCCTAACGCTGGTGGGCAAGGCGAAGGTGGAGCGAATTACCTGCCTCTCGCCCTACTACGACCAGCAGGGGCTGGTACTGCAGCACCTGCTGGCGCGCTACCCGCAGGCCCAGATGGATTGCGTGACGGAGCCACGCTGGGGAATCCTGCCGCTGGACCTACCCGCTAAAGCGGCGGGTCGCATCGCTTTTTACCGCTGGCAGGATTGCGGAGCGCGTCAGGCGGGCGGGCGCAGTAGCCGGCTGCATGCCAAACTGGTGCAGCTTATCACATCGCAGGGCGAATACCTGCTGCTAGGCAGCGCTAACGTGACGGCCAGCGGCCTAGGGGCTGGCCCCTACCAGCCGCTGAATCAGGAAGCCAGTTTGCTGCTGCACCGGCCGACAGGCAACTACCTCACCGAGTTGAGCATCCGCGTTTCGTCCCGGAGAGTGTCCCTTGCCGAACTCGCCGCCGAGGCCCGGCTACCCCGGCTCCAACTGCCGGAGTTGGCAGCGGACGAGGCCACCGGCCAGTCAGTGCAGCTGCTGCTGGCGGAGCTGGAGCCGGAAGAGTTGACACTCCACCTGGGGCGGCCTCAACCGGGCTACTTCCGCGTGCGGCTGCTGGATGTGGACCGGCAACTGCTGCTCGAAACGACTCCCGTGACGCTGACGGCGGTGGTGCGGGTGTCGGTGCCGGAGCTAAAAGCCTACGCCAGCGTGGTGGAGTTGCGCAACGCGGCTGACGAGGTGGTTGGCCAACAGTTCATCCAGCGGCCTGCCGAGCAGTATAAGTATTGCCCCGACCCCAGGCTGGAAAAGCTGCAAAAAGCCTTCAGCGATTTAGCGCTGACCGGGCTAGAAGGCCTCGCGGACCTGCTGGACTTGCTGGAAACGGACACCACGCAGGAGCCAGCAATTGGCGGCGCGGCCGCTTCCGGCGGCTCGGCGGCAAAACCTGCTGCCCCGGCGCTGGCCGGCCAGCCCCTGCTACCGCTAATCCAAGTGCCGCTGGCTGCGCCGCGGGCCATACTGAACTCGCCCAGCGTACGCCTCGCGGAGCTGCTGCAGGATTTGAGCCGTCGCCTGCCTGTCGAGTCTGCCGAGGCGGCGTACGCGGATAGCCGGGAGCAGACAGAGGAAGCCGACAGCGGCGCGGACGAAACCGACTGGGCGGCGGCCATTCCTAACTATCAGGCCCAGCGGCAGGCGTTCGAGCGCGGCCAGCGAAGCCTGAAAAAATTTCTGCAGCGGCTGGAAAAAGAGTACCGCACCCGGCTGCAAGCGCTGACCGACCGGGATGCGCACCGCACGCTGGTGCTGCCGGAGTTGACGCTCCGGGACCTGGCCGTTTTCAACGTGGCCCTGCACGTGGCCATCAGCTACGTGGGCCGCTATTTCACCTACCGGGAGGGCCACGAGGAATGGAATGATTTTTACCTGTACAAGTCCGAGGTTGATGACCTGCGCTGCTTCAACACGCTCAAGGGTTTCTGCAACCTGCTCATCGGCGGCTTCCTGCTGCTGGCCACCGGAGGCATCCGGGTAGCGGAGGGTGCGGCCGTGCGGCGGCGGGCCGCCGATTACCAGCAGGCCGCGTTTGAGATGGTGCTGTTCCTCGTAGTCCACACTCCCTGGAAAGAGAGCGAGCGGGACGTGCGCGACCTGCTGCTCGGCAATGCCGTGCGGTACCTGCGCCCGGCCGGCTGGCCCCTGGCCGAGCTGCCCTCGCATCTGGCCGCTAGCTTTGCCCGATTGCCTGACCTGACGGCCTTCGCTTACCCGGATGGCCCGGTCCGGCTCCAGCAGGTGCTGCGGCCTTTGCTGCCGCGGCTCCGGACGCTGGAGCAGGGGCTGCCAGACAAGGGGCTGGCCCTGACTACCAGGTCAGCGGCCAGCTGCGCGGGTGGGGAATGGGTCTTTATGAGGCGGCTGGGTCTGTGCCAGCTCAAGCGCAAGTATCCGCAGGCCGGCGACTACGTCATGCACCTAGTGCGCCCCGGCCTGCCCGCGCTCGATGACGACCTGCGGGGCAGTTACGCCTGTACGCTGGCCGCCCACAATAGCCTGGTAGTCATTTAGGGCAGCGTATAGCCTTTGGTTTCGGTGGGGGAGTAATCAGGCAGTGGCTTATCAGTAATGACTCTGCCTTATATTAGCCAGGGATTAGCTGGCTCTAAACCAGCCGCTTTTACTGTCTCGCTCATGCCCAGGTATTCCCGCGTCCTATCGGACCAGCAGACGCACCAGCAGAGTTGGTTTTCCTTTATCAAGGCCAAAGAGGTGCTGGTAAAGGAGAATGAGCGGCCAATCGCCATCAAGCCCCCCGCAGCGGACGCATTCGCGGGCCAAGAGCTTCGCGTGGAGGTGCTGCCCACCGACCGGCTGGCCCTGTTCACGCAGGCGGCTCGCCAGCTGGGGCGGGGAGAGGAAACGCTGAACTGGAAGCAGAGAATACTGGGCCTGCCCTGGCACACAACCGTCACGGACCAGGACCTCATCCACTTACAAGAGGTGGCGCAGGCCAACTACGTGGAATTTAGGCCGGTGCCCTACCTGGAAGGGATTATTCAGCGCGAAGACAACCGGCACCCCGAGCAGGTGGTGGCGCGCGTTACGAATGCCCTCCAGCAGGCAGATTTGCCAGTAGCCTGGCGCATCGTCAAGGCAGAAAACCGGGGGGAGGACAGCAGCTACCAGACGGACTTGGAAATCATGCTGCAACCGATACCGATGGTCGCGTCCGCTGCCGTTGCCGAGCGCAATGCTGTCCGCTGGCGCAACGCCGAGGCCGCCGTTCATCTGACACGCACCCTGTGGGAGCAGGGCCTCGTGCTGCAGCGAGTGCGGGCCTCGCTCTACGACCCTGTTTCCGGCCAGCTACTGCAACCGCTCGAAGCCCATTCATTCAGTGGCCTCACGCTCCTGGCCTGGAAGTTTGGCCGGGCGGCACGGACCACGCTGGGAATCTGCCAGGTTCGGTACTGCTTCCGCACGACGGGCGGCCGCCGGGAAGCCCAGCAGCAACTCCTGGAAGTGATGCAGGCTAGGCTGACTACCGCCTTTCCTACGGTGGAGTTGTCCAGTCAACTGGAAAAGAGCCAGCTTCAGTTTCGCTGCTTTATTTCCTTTCCCCAGCGGGTGGCTCAGAGCCTGCGCCTGCAAAATCTGCTTGATAGCTTCCGGCCGCAGTTGCGCGAATTGCATCTGCGCCTGCAACTAACTGGTACCGACCAGTTGCGGTTTGAGATGCAGCCAGACCAGCACCGGCAGCAGGCCGATGAGGCCACCCGACTCCAACAGATGGTGGGGGAGGAAATGCAAATCGGCAATGGCTCAGGTGCTCAGCTACTAGGAAAGCTAAGCCGGGTGCGTTACCCTCATCTGACCATCGCGCTTGACGAGAAGATTCCGGCGGTCATCTACCCAGAACTGCTCACTCGGCTGCAGACGGCCGCGGCCCTCACACCTAACCTGACAGGGGAGCGCGAAAAGATAGACCGGCTGGCCACGGCCCTGCGGCGGATGGCCGACCCCAAGCACGAGTTGCCGAACCCGGTGCTGCGTCTAGCGTTGCGGGACGCGACGGCTGCCCGCGGGGTTGAGGATGCGGCAGAGCTGGCCCCTGGCTCCCCAACCTGGCAGCAAATCGAGCAGCACTCCTTTCTGCGCCTCAACGAGTCGCAACTGGCCACGGTGGTAGCCACTCAGCTCGCGCCCGACTTGGCGCTGGTGCAGGGGCCACCCGGTACGGGCAAGTCAACGGCCATCTCGCAAATCATTTGGCACCTGGTGCGGCGTAACCCGCGCACTCGGATTCTACTAGCTTCTGAAGCGAACACGGCCGTGGACAACGCGCTTGAAAAGCTTGAATACGAGTGGCACAACTTGGTGAAGCCTGTGCGCGTCGGCAATGAGAAGAAGTTGGAAAGCGAGGGGGCGCACTACGCGCTGGCCCGGTTACAGGAATGGGCCGCCGACCCACTTACTACCCACGACCAGCCAGCCAGCCCGGACGTAGCCGACAACGTGCTGTGCCGCTGGCTGGCCACTATTGCCCGCCGGGCCGCCCACCGGGCCTCCGCCGACCTGCCCCCAGAGCTGGGCGCGACCTGGCAGGCCGTGCTGAGCGACCCGGCCCCAGCCGTGCGCACCCGCGTACTACAACAGTACCTGGCGCACGTCAACGTCATCGGGGCCACGAGCGGCGCGCTGGGCGAGTATAAGCCAGAGCCAGCGGGTGGGCCGGTTCGTCGGCGGCCCCGCCCCACCCGCTTTTTCCGCCAGTACCTAACTATTTTTGGTAACCCGGCGGACGCGCTGCCCCCAGCTCGCCGTGCCCGACGCGGGGCTGCGGACCCGCCGCCCGGCATCAGCTTCGACGTAGTCGTGATGGACGAGGCCAGCAAGGCCACGCCGCCCGAGCTGGCCCTGGCTCTCATCTACGCCAAGAAGGCTATCATCATCGGCGACCACCGCCAGCTGCCCCCGCTGCTGGACGAGGACGACTTCTGTACCACCTTGCGCAACGCGGGCGAAACCCAGCTGGCCAAGCAGTTTTCTCGCGCCGACGCGGAAACATCGCAGTTCGAGCGCCTCTTTACCCAGCCCGGCACGCAGCCCGGCGTGGTGTCGCGTTTCGACACGCAGTACCGGATGCACCCCGACATCAACGCGGTCATCGAGCAGTTTTACGTGGACGACCGGGGGCTGCGCTGCGGTATCCCCGTCGAGGAGGCTGACCAGCCCGACCTGACGCGCCCGCTTAGCCGCTACCACGGGCTGACGCACCCGGTGCTGCTGTCGCCCACCGACCACTTAGTGTGGGTCGAGGTGGATGAGCCAGAAATGCTGGCCGGCACCTCCCGCCTGAATCTGGCCGAGGTGCGGGCCACTGAGGCTGTATTGCACTGCCTGGCGCAGAGCCAGGGCTTCGCCGAGTTCCAGGGCCACTGGTCGAAGCCCGAAGACCAGGAGGTGGCACTCATCACGTTCTACGGCCAGCAGGTGCGTCTGCTGCAGGAGGTAGCCGGCCGCCTGGGTTCGCGGGTACCGACGCGGGTGCAGACCGTAGACAAGTTTCAGGGCATGGAGCGCAACATCGTCGTCGTGTCGCTGGTGCGTAGCGACAAGCTGGCGACCAGTCGCCACCAGTTGCCCGACTTGGAGGCTTATCCCGACTCGGGCGGCTACGCACCCCAGGCCAGCCTGGGGTTCGCCCAGTTTCCCAACCGCCTCAATGTGGCCTTGTCGCGGGCCAAGCGACTGCTGATTATCGTGGGCAACAGCCGCCACTTCAGTCGCCAAGACTGCTACCGCCGCGTGTTCGAAACCGTACGGGAGCGGGGTCGCGTGGTGGCCTACGCTGACCTGTTGCCTTTTCTGCCCGCTTAGTTTTACTCTGCTGCCGTCCAATGCCCGCCCAGTCCCCCGCGTCGCTACCTGCCACGCCGTATCCCGGCTTCGCTTTCCTGACTGCCCAGCCCTATGTGTTGCCCCTGGAAGGTGTTACCGTGCGGGTCCGAGGCCGCCGCGCCGTGCCCGTCCCGACGGAAGAAGCCGTTATCCTGCAATACCTCGCGCATTACGGCGGGCAGGTGGAGGCCGGGGTACTCGGCTGGGCACTGGGCTTTGCGCTACGAGACGAGTTCGTTAGCAAGCCGTACGCCTATTGCGACCCGGCAGAGGTAGCCCTCTGGGAAGAGTTGTTGCAGCAGCTGGTTGAGTTTGGGCTAATCCGGTACGCGGACGGGGTAGTGACGGCTACGGCTTTCAGTGCTCTGGCGGTGCAGCAGCGGGTCAAGTACCAATATTTCGAGGCGGACTGCTGCTGCTGGCAATTCGCACGGCTGACCGCTCCCCTGGAGTTTTCTTTTCTGGATTTCGGGTACCGAGCTGATTTATCGGCCGAGCAGACGGTTGACCACCCCGAACAGGTGGAGGAATACACTGCCCTGCCGGTAAATAGGCAACTGGCCACCGTGCGCTGGCAGCTAGGTGCCGCCGGCCTGACCCAGGACGTGGAACTACTAGAGGTGCTGACTGAGCAGTCCGGCCGGCAGCGTTATCCGCAAGCTGGCCGAATAGTGGCCACGGGATACTGCTACCGGCCCGAAGGGATTCCCGAGCTAATGGACGCGCCCGACTACCGACTGACGGCTAGCGTGGACGAACAGGCCTCGCCGGCGCTGACGACGGTAGTCAATGCCCCGGCCAACCTGGTAGTCCGCCAGGCCTGGGGGCACGCGGCGGAATTCACGTTCTGCTGGCAGGACCCTGCCGCCCGCTTTACCACCCGGCAGCTGCGCCGCTTCTGGGCCGATTGGGACCGGACCAGCCTGTTAGTAGACTCGCGGTTGACCTGGGACGAGCCGGCCCTGCTACCCGCGCTGCTGGAGCTAGCCGGCCACTCGCACCGGGCGGCGCTCACGGCGGCCGTGCCGGTGCCGCTAGCGCAGGCTCGCTTGGAAGAGTTCAGCGAGCACTGGGACTGGTCGGTGCTTTCGAGTCGCCTCGAAGCAGATTTTGTTACCCGCCACCTGACCGACATGCGCGACGAGGAGTTGCGCTACCCCTGGGACTTCGGCGTGCTCTCACAGCGCGAACCGGCGGTAGTGGAGCAGTGGCTGACCTTACTGCTGCGCGAGGGATGGGCCGAGCAGCTAGGTAGTGGGGAAACGTTTGCCTGGAATTGGCCGCTGCTGGCGGAGCGCCTGTCCGAGCAGTTTCTGCTGGCCCATCTGGCGACGCTGCCCTTCAGTCGCCAGGTGCTGCTGGCCAGGGGGCCGGCCTTCCTGGAGGCCGCGCTCGGCGCGGAACTGGCCGCCGGGCAGCCGGGAGCCTGGGACCGCCAGCACCTGCTGGCAAAGCTGCCCTTGCCTTTCCTGTGGCAGCACTTGGCACAACTGGCCGGCTACCTGCCCTGGCACGGCCTGCTGGCCCGCCTGCTGGCCGCCGACCAACCGGCCCTGGCTACCGAGGAGTTGAGCGGGCTGCGGGAGTTAATACGGGAACGGCGCGACGATATCAACCCGCTCACGGTGCAGTCCCTAGCCTGGTCAGAAGAATGGGTTGCCTTCTTCGACGAGCTGGGCCTGCTGCACTGGCCTTCTTCGCCCGGCAAGCCGGGCTTCGAGCAGCATCCGGCTTTGACCTGGTCGCCGACCTACTTCACCCGCTACCATGACCGGGTACGTACTCCGCAGGGCGCGGCCTTCGTTAGCGGCCAGGTAACGGACCTCGGGTGCGTGGCGCAGTATCCAAACTTTGCCTGGGACTGGGCGGAGCTTTCCGGGAACCGCCACTTGACCTGGACAAAGGAGTTGACCAGCCGCTACCGAGAACGCCTCGTGTGGAGCAGGCTGCTGCGGCGTTACGGCCCGGAGGACGTGAGTGGCCGGCTGCCTACCCTCCACGCGCAGCTGGCCGCCACCCGGCCGGAGGCCCTACCTGACCTCTGGCGCTACGCCAATGAGCAGCTACCAGTCGCCGTCCTGTTGGGCTGGGCTGACACGTATGCGGATTACCTGGACCGGGCGCTATTAAGCCGTCGCGACCCGGCCGCCGTGGCGGCCTACCTGCTGCGCGAAGCAGATTTTCGCACCAATTGGGACTGGGCCGCGCTCGCCCAGCAAACGCCGCCTGACCTGCTGGCCCCATTGGTGGGAAAAGCCGATGTCAGTTACCGACAGACGGGAGCAACGCACCTGGAAAGTTTCTCGCGCCTAGCCGCCGCCCGACTGCCGCTGACGGTCAGTCTGCAACTGGCTTCCACGCTGGCGCTGCCCTGGGATTGGGACTACGTTAGCACCCACCTCACGGCCGAACAGTTGGGTCTGCACCTGCCGCAACTGGCGGCCCACGTTAACTGGACGCTGCTGCTTCAGCAGGAGGCCGTGCGGCGGCCGCTCGCGGATATCTGGGTGCTCTACTCCTACGTGCAGCCCTATCTGCCCTGGCAGCAGATTACCCCTTTGCTGCGAGCCGACCTGGTAGAAGCCAACCTGAACGACCTGGCAGGTTACCTGGATTGGCATTTTCTGGCGCGGCAGCCCAATTTCCGCAGCCTGCTGCTGACCCAATTGCTCGACCATCCGGTAGTGCGGGAGCGCTTGCCCTGGGAGTACGTGCTGGGCGAAGTAGTAACGCCGGCCGACCTGGCCGCCGACTTACCGGCGTGGACCCAGCGGCTGCGGGCACTGACGGCCTCAGCCCTGCGGGCTGAGGCCTTTGCGGCGTTCACGCGGCGCGTACCAGTCGCGGCCGTCCTCTCGCTCGGCTCCGCCAGACAGGACTACCCATCCGTGCCACCGCCGGTACTGGCCCGGCTGCCGCTTGACTGGGAAGTGCTGTCGGCCGACCCGCGGCTGGCGCACCAGCTGAGTATCGATCTGTTGGTGCGCTACCGGGCTTTCTGGCACTGGCCGACGCTCTCGCGCAATGAGTTGCTCAACGGCAGCGAGGAGTACCTACTGCACTCTGAGCTGCGTTCCGCTTGGGACTGGCTCTGGCTGTCGCAGCACGGCCAGTTCATCAACGCCCAGCTATCCGCACTTGAGTTAACAGACACCCTGTGGCGTTTTGCTTCGGTACTCGACTGGCCGTTGCTGAGCTTGCGCACGGATGTGCGCTGGCGGACCCGGTTGCTCCGCGAGCACCGCAGCCGCCCCTGGAACTGGGCCGCACTATCAGCCTCCCCAGCCCTGTGGATAGATGACGAAACCTTACAGCAATTGCAAGCTAAACCCTGGAATTGGGCGGCCCTTTCCGCCAATCCAGCCCCCAGGCTGTCGCTGACAACTGTTGCCGGCCTCGCCGCCAAGCCCTGGGACTGGGCAGCGCTAGCCAACAACCGCAGCCTGACAATGGAGCCTACCGCGCTCGAACAGCTAGCTGGCTACCCGTGGGATTGGGCGGCGCTTACGCGTCATCCCCATCTCACCTGGACGGCCGACCTGCTGTGCGTGCTGGCCGACTACCCGCTGGACTGGGCCTGGCTCAGCGTCGCCGGCCGCCTGGAGTGGACGGCTGACCTGTTGGAGCGAATGCAGCAGTACCTGAATTGGCAGCAGTTTTCCCGGCAGCCACCCCTGCCGCTCACGGCCAGGCTGCTGCGGCAGTTTCGGGAACGCTGGGATTTTGCGGCCCTCACGCGCAGTCCGGCTCTCACCGACTTGCCGACTCCCGCAAAAGGGCCGCGGCCGGACACTCAACCTGTCTGCTCCCTGGTTTGCACAACTAGGGAGTTGCCCTGGGCCTGGCCGCAGTTATCCGCCCGAACCGATATTACGTTCACGCAGGCTGTACTGGATGAACTCCGGTCAGTGCTGCATTGGCCCACATTGTCGCGCCGGGCATGGGGAAGAGAATTCCTGGCTGGCTGGCTGGACCGGTACGCGGGCTGCTGGGACTTGGTCGCCCTGGCCGTGCACGCCCAACTGCCGGAGGCTGCTCAACGGGAGGTACGGCAGCGTATCGAGTCAGATACCAGCCGGTCCCTACCGTATCTGTGTCGGCTTGAGCGAATGGCAGCCAGATATCCAGAATGGGCCGGGTACGCTTTCCATTGCACGCATCTTACCAACGCGGCGGCCATCATCCAATCCGGCCAGCTACTGTGCCGCCAGGCCGTGCTACAAACCGCTCACCGGCTGGCGGATGCGTCCGGTAGCATCAACTATCATCCCAGTCATACCTGGGACTATGCCCGCCTCTACTACCGTCCCCAAACCTTTACGCAGTTCTACACGGAGCAGCTTGGGCTAGACCGGGCGCTTGCGCACAGCGGGGATAATCGGGATATCTACCACCGAGCGGAAGAACTAGGTTTTCCCAAGTGCCCCATCCCCGTATTTTTCCGCTTTAAAATCGCCGAGATTCTCGCCACGCAGCCCGAGCGCTTCTTTGTGAGCGACGGCAACATGCAGCGTAGAAGTGTCAGCTACGACACCCTAAAAACGATGGAGCGTCGTCTGACTATTGATAAAACGCTTTTTCACCAGAAGCAGGATGGCCGGCTTAGTGAGGAAGACTGGGCAAAACATAAGGATGTTTCCCAACAGGAAATTTTGCTCAAGCACCATCTGGCGCTGGTGCCGCTATCAACTATCGACATCTTCGTAGTAGATAACTGGGCGGCCGAGGAACTGACAAAACTGATTGGCACAGCTCACCCATTGGCGGCTAACATCCGGGTGGTGTCCGGGGCGTTCAGGGGCAGCAACCGGCAACTAGATTGCTACTATTCCGAAACCTGCGCCGAGGTGACAACTGATTTTACAGACGAGTATGACATCGTGCTAGAAAGCGAAAATCTAAATTTGGCCGACTTGTCAGCGATGAATGCCGGTACCTTCCGTCGCCAGGGAAATCAACTCATCGCCGACCAGGAACTGCGCGTATCATGGCCATCAGCGGCCTCATTCCGCGTGCGTTTCCGAGACAAAGTCACCAGCCGCCCCGGCGGGCCCCGCGATTATGACCTGTTTCAGCAGGCAACTTCTGCCGCTGATTGAGCTATCGAATAGCGTATAGTTTCCAGCTTAATACAGTCAATTAAATTTATCTCATATCGAGCTGCCTTCGCTATTCTGTCATTCTATGTCTACGTTGCCTGCCTATTTATTACTAGCACCAAGTCCGGCCGTGGTGGACCCACCGCTGACTACCACCCGGCAGGATTTGCCACTAGACCAGTTAGCATGGGAGGACTTTGAGCGGTTGTGTCTGCGCCTAGTACAAGCCAGGTTCACTGTGACGGATTGCGAACAGTACGGGATACCTGGTCAGGACCAGCAGGGTATTGATTTGTTCGCCCGCAAAGAGTCGGGCCGCTACGTTGCATACCAATGCAAGCGATATGTGAAGCTAGAAGGCATGGCCCTGCGCAAATTGGTAGAATTGTTTCTGCGAGGACGCTGGGCCACCCGGTGCGATGAATTTGTGCTCTGCACAAGTGCTTCTTTAAGCTCGGCAGTGCTCCAAGAAGCACTATTTGAACTGCGTGAGGAGCTGCAGTCCCACGGTATTTCATTCAGCAAATGGGATAAGGGGCAACTACAGCGGTTTCTGAAAAAAGAGCCACAGATAGTGCTGGATTTCTTCGGACCGGCCTGGGTCCGGGCATTCAATGGCGAGGTAGCTTACGAGGCGCTTGGTGCTGGACATAACGCGCCGGTAATAGCCAGCATGTACGAGATAGGCCAGTTGAACGCTCTGTTAGATACTATCGAGCGCGAAGAGTTAGCGGACTTGCGGCCACTCACCGCTCAGCGTCAACTGCGTAACTTGGAGCAGGTTCTGGACAAGCAAGGGGCTCCTGATAATGCTCTCAGCGCTCGGCTATATTTTTTGCGGGGAAGAGCCCATCAGGAAATGGGGGAAACCGACGAGGCTGACCGAAATTTCCTGCGGGCCTACGCATTGAACCAACGCCCAGTAGTCTATGCAGAGGAGGCAGCACTCGCACATGTTAATCAAAAGCAATTACAGGCGGCGCAGGCGGTTGCCACAACTCTTGAACTGCGGGACCCACTTAATCTGGTGGCGGCCGCTGTGCGCTTAGCCCTAAAAGAAAAGACGGAATTCAACGAACACTTACTGTCACTGTCAGCAGCCATCATTCAGCACGAGCGCTTTAAGATGGCTACTCTGCTACTAGTTATTGGTGACAAGACACCAGGGGCTGACCGGGCTAGTCAGCTACTAGCACTGGATACAGACCCGTACCGGCCGAGCACTCGACTCACCCCCGCCAACCGCCGCTACCAGGTTACACTGGCTCTATTTGTCATAGCGCGAGTGCTAAGTGAGCTTTCACCTCTTGTGAGTCTGGAAGAGCCAGTAGTCCTACTAGACAACGCAGACCTGCGGGCCGCTTATCAAGTAGTAAAAGAATATACAGACCTGCTTCAGCCTACAGAAAAGGAGCCGCTGCTTACGCATCACTATTACGTCCGAGGTATGGTGGGGTGGCTACTCACTGGAAGCCTAGCTGACTATACCCAGTTGCGGCAGCGGTTTGCAACCTTGTCGGCTGTAGAACGGCAACGCTACGGGCATCAACTGATTTTTACGCTATATAAGGCCGGCGAATATGAGGCGGCACTAGAGGCACTGAATTTGGTTGACACAACGCAAATTCCGGAGCTAGGCTTTATTCGCTACTCATCGTTGCGCCGTCTTGGACGGTCCCAAGCAGAAAAACGGGCGGCTCTAGCCCAGCATTTAAACGAGCTGCCGCAGTTGGACGATGTGACGTTTGACCGAGCACTCATCTACCTGGAGCAGTGCGAAACTGTAGCTAAGCGCCAAGAGTTTGTGGCCGAACGCGAGGAGCGCCAGCAGGTAAGACCAGGGCTGCCTTTGCTGTTGTTGCGGGCTTACGCTCAGGTGGCAGACGCGACCCGCCACGACGAGGTACGAGCGCTGCTAGAGGAAGCCCGCGCACTGCTGCTTGCCGACACGCCCACTGTGTATCGCTTCGCAGTAACTAGTCTTTACCGGGAAATAGAAGAATACGAAGCTGCTGCTGAAGTACTAGCAGGCTGGCCTGGCTATCCGCATAAGTTAGACCAAGGAACAGAATGGTTGCGGCTTAATATTCAATATAACCGGCGTAGCGACAGCGAAAAATTGCGCGAAGATTTACGGGCTTGGCGACTGCGTTACGGAATCTACGGGGAGTTTTGCCGCTGGGAAATTGAACTGGCCGAACTGCTGCTGGACTGGGAGCGGGTATTAGAAGTCGTAGCGGCTGCGACCGGCCATCTTCGCGATGAATCGGGTTTAGCATGGGCTAAGCTTCTAGCGTTATTTAAGCTGGGGCGCATGGATGAAGTGCAAGCCGAGGTAACTCAACTTGTGCAGCACCCAACCATACTGCGCCGTCATCACCGTTTCCGGGTCGCCAATATTGCAGCTTACTTGGGGCAAGCACAGTGGGTAAAACAGTTACTTTATCCGTTAGCTAGTAATCGTGACGATACGGCGGCCCGCGGGCACTATGCTCAGCTGTTGCTAGGCTATCCTTACCCAGAGGATGAGCTTGTTGAGTTTGACCAAGCGACACTAGAGACAATGGTGTTGTACAGTATCGATGGCAAGCCGCAACGCCGGCTAGCGCTAACGAACGAAACAGTACAGGGGGGCCTAAGCAATTGGGCGGAAGAACTGCTAGGCAAACAAAAAGGCCAAGCTTATATACTAGCCCACCCGGGAACGGGGCGCCGGGTAGAAGTAAAAATTCTAGAAATTCATGACCTTTATACTGGGCTGCTACGAGAAATCCTCGATGAAGCACGAGATGGTAATCCAGAGTTGCCATTTGAGCAACTCGACGTAGGTGAAGGTGAAATTGAGCAGTTGCATGCTGCGTTCAGCCAAGCAATGGGGGCAGAGGGAGCCGCCCGACAACTGCACCAACGTCAGTTGTTTGTTGAATATGCAACCGGGGAAGTAACGTTTACTACCCTCGTATCGTCCATTTTCCAAGGCAATGGCTTAGAGGCATACCATGTGCTGACTACTCAGACGCTATCCGATGTACCCGGATTGGTAGTGCCTCCGCGCCAATTATTTACCGATGTGGTAGTAGACCCAGGGGGGCTATTCATTCTCGATTGGACTTCGCTACCACTGCTATACCAATTGGACCAGGAGCTAGAGCTAAAACCACGCGTCCAGTTGGGCATCTCGTTGCACCTCGTAGAGTTCTTACGGCAAAAATTACAGGAGATACGTCGGTCGCGACCGATCGAAATCACCGTAGAAGTCATCGGTCAGCATGTGGTACCCCACTTTTATGCTCCTGAAGTCCATGAGCGGCATGTAGCTTACCTAGTCGGGCTGCTCGCTTGGATTGATGAACACTGCCGCACACGCATCGTAACCGAGAAGCTTGACTTGGTGCGGGAGCTGCACAGTCGTGACCGTGCCCACGAGGGGACGCTACAGGGGTTACTAGATACAGCTTTCTTAGCGACACCAGCGGGCGCAATGGCTGTGTCCGACGATATGGCCCTGCGTCAGTTGTCCATGCGGGCAGGTAACATAGTGAGTACAGAAGTGTTTTTGGCTGCCCTGTACCCGGCTGAATTCGAGTCGACTATAGTGCCGAAATTGCTGGAATTGCATTATCTGGGCCTCACGCTGAGCAGCTCGACGATTCAACGTGAGTTTATACAGGCCGGCGGACAATTTACAGGGCGAGCCATGCAATGCCTTAGAAACCTGCCTCGGCAAGTTATAAACGTACCCGATACAATGAGTGATATCGTGGAGTTGATACGTGAACTGTATCTGATGGGTAGCCTGCTGCCCGCGCATAAAAGCCGGGCTGCCGTTACTCTGTTAACGACTGCGCTTACGCATGTACCTCTGGCTTCCCCGCTAAAGGCAGCCCTTAGTCATATGCTCTCCTATAAATTTCAATTGCTGGCCGATGCCCAGCAAGATGTACTTACTGATTTAGAACAAGCTTGGCAGATAGTAAAATCTTCGCGCGGTGCAAGTAACGCTCAGTAATTGGGTTGTGTACTGAAAAGTATGCAGCCAAGAAAAGATTCGATAACTGCCGATAACTGCTGAGAAGGGATGATATATCAAGAACTTGTTTAAACCAGCGTTTAAACCAAAAACAAAACAGCCACTCAGTATTGCTACTAAGTGGCTGTTTATCAACGTGGGAGATACTGGGTTCGAACCAGTGACCCTCTGCTTGTAAGGCAGATGCTCTGAACCAGCTGAGCTAATCTCCCTTTTTACCGAGTGGCTATTGCCGTTTGGTGATACAAAGATGGGGGTATTATTTGGAATAGCCAAACCGGGTGCTAAAAAAGTGTGGCCGTAGCTTGGCTGAAAGGGGGTAAAAAATTAGCAGTCAGCCATAAAAAATTTACAAAAAAGTAATTGGGAGCGGGGCCAGCTAGGATTTGGGCAACGCGAGCGGCGCGTAGCCGTTAGCAGGCCAGCTTGGCGGGTAACCGGTAAGCGCACTTTCTCTCCTTTTCTACCCACTCCTTTTTTTACGCTCTTTCATGGAAACGCAATTGCTTCAAAATTATTCGGAGGCCGAAAAAACGGCTTATCTCAGCGCCATTGCTGCCCTCGCTACGGCCGACCGTCAGGCTTCGGCTCCCGAAGCGGAGTTTTTGCAGCGCCTAGCGCAGCAGGCTGGCCTTTCAGACGGCGCTACCCGCCAGGTGCTGGCCGCCGCCGACAGCGCCGATAACAGCACCGTACAACAAAGCCTCGACCAACTGAAGAGCAGCGACTTGCGCTACTCACTCGTGACCGACCTCATCAGCCTGGCCCGCGCCGATGGCACGTACTCGCCGGGCGAGGAAGAAATGGTGGGCAAAATGGCCGCCTACCTCGGCATCAACCCCGAGCAAAAGCAAGCCCTCGAAAGCGTAGTAGACCAGGCCGCTAGCGTGCCCCACGATGCGCAAGACCCCGGCAAACAGGGTTTCTTGAGCAGCATCGGCGATAAGCTCAGCAACGTGGGCATTCCGAAGGGTGCCCTGATGGCCGGCCTGCTCGGCGTGGTAGCCCCTATGGTGATTTCGCGCGTGATGGGCGGTGGCAGCAACAGCAACGCTGGCTACGGCCAGCAAAGCCAGGGTGGCTCGTTGGGCGGTTTGCTCAGCGGCGCCATGGGCAGCCTGGGCGGCGGCGGCGGTGGCGGTGGCGGCAGCTCGCTGGGTGGTATGTTGGGTGGCCTACTCGGCGGCGGCCTGCTGAGCGGCGTGCTCGGCGGCGGTGGCCAGCAGGCTAGCCAGTATCCGCAGCAGGGCTCGATGGGCGGCAGCGGCCTGGGCTCTATTATGTCGGTGCTGGGTGGCCTGGGCGGGCGCCCCAACTCGCAGCCGGCCAGCGCGGGTGGTGGCGGCCTCATGGGCAGTGGCCTGGGCGGCCTGCTCGGCGGCCTGTTTGGCGGTCGCTAGGCGTAGGTGCAATCTCTAAAAAAGGGCTTCCCACTGTGTGGGGAGCCCTTTTTGGTGCTAGCTGTTGCGGTAGATGAAAAGGTCGTCGGCCCCGACTTTTTCGTGGCTTTGCCAGCCACGCAGGCCTAACCGAGGGGCGGCAATGCCGCGCTCGAGCCGCTTGGCGCTGCGAAAAACCCGGATTTCATCCCACACATTGCTGTTGATAAGCGCACTAAGGACCGTGGGGCCGCCTTCGACCAGCACCGACTGAATGTGACGGGTGTGCAAATCGGCAAGGATGGCGGGCAGCAGGTCGGGCGAGGGCGGCGCGCCGGCCGGGGCAAAGGGCAGCGTCACGTAGTCGAGGTTGGGGCCGCTAGCCCGCTCGCGGTGGGTGTAGATGATGGTGGGCTGCGAGCCGTCGAGCACGTGGTGGCTAGGGGGCAGGGCCAGGTTTTTGTCGATAACAAGGCGCGTGGGCTGGGGGCCGGGCCACTCGCGGGCGTTCAGGCGGGGGTTGTCGTGCAGGGCCGTGCGGGTGCCCACTAAGATGGCCGCCTCGTCGGTTCGCCACTGGTGCGTAAGCAGTTGGGCCTGCGGCCCACTTATCTGCACCTGCTGAAAGTGCGGCCCAGCCAGAAAACCATCGGCCGACTCGGCCCACTTGAGCACCAGATAGGGGCGGCTTTTTTCCTGAAAGGTGAAGAAGCGGCGGTTGAGCCAGCGGCCTTCTTCGGCGAGCAGGCCGGTGCTCACTTTAATGCCCGCCGCGCGCAGCCTAGCCAGGCCCTGGCCCGCTACCAGGGGGTTGGGGTCGTCGTTGCAGACTATCACTTCGGGCACGCCCTGGGCGATGAGCAGGTCGGCGCAGGGCGGCGTTTTGCCGTGGTGGGCGCAGGGCTCCAGGGTCACAAATACCCGGCTCTGGCGCAGCAGCTCCGGGTCGGCCACGCTGGCCAGGGCATTGACCTCAGCGTGGGGCCCGCCGTACTGCTGGTGGTAGCCCTCGCCCAGGATGGTGCCCTCGGGGCCCACTACCACGCAGCCCACCAAGGGGTTAGGGCGGGTGCGGCCCCGGCCCAGCATGGCCAGGTCGAGGGCACGGCGCATGAAAAACGAGTCGTCAAGCAAAGACATAAGGGAAGCGGCGCGGGTTGGGTGCGTAAAGCTATTGGCTGGGGAGGGATTTAGAATTCGGAAGGCGTAATTACTGATAAGGGTCATTCTGCAGGCGCTATTCTTGCCGCTAGCCGGTCAATCTTTGCGCCTGCATGACGACAACCCAGCAACTCACCGCTAGCCTAGCCACGGCCCTGGCGGCCATTTACCCCGCTCCCGAGGCGCAGGCCGTGGCCGTGCTGGTAACCGAAGATTTACTGAACCTCAGCCCCTTGCAGCGGCGCCTGCAGGCCGCCGCGCCGGTGCCCGCCGCCGTGCTGGCCCAGTTGCCCGCCGTGCTGGCTCGCCTGCTGGCCCACGAGCCGGTGCAGTACGTGCTGGGTACTGCCCACTTCGCGGGCCTCGAGCTGGAGGTGACGCCCGCCACGCTCATTCCGCGGCCCGAAACCGAGGAGCTGGTGCAGCTCGTGGCCCGCGCCCACGCCGGGCGGCCCGGCCTGCGCCTGCTCGATGTGGGCACCGGCAGCGGCTGCCTGGCCATTGCGCTAGCCCTCGAGCTGGCTGGTAGCCACGTGCTGGCCGTGGATATTTCGGCCGAGGCGCTGGCGGTGGCCCGGCGCAACGCAGCGCGCTACGCCCCGGCGGTTCAGTTCGAGCAAGTGGATATTCTGCAGCAGGAGCCGGCCGGGGTGGCGCCCGCTAGCCTCGATATTTTGGTGAGCAACCCGCCCTACGTGCGCGAAAGCGAGCGGGCGCTGATGCGCGAAAACGTGCTGGCCTGGGAGCCCGCCACCGCCTTGTTTGTGCCCGACGAGGACCCGCTGCTTTTTTACCGGCGGCTGGGCGCGCTGGGGCGCCGGCTGTTGCGGCCGGGCGGCGCGCTGTACTTCGAAATCAACGAGGCATTCAGCGAAGAAACGCAGGCCTTGCTGCGCGGGCAGGGCTACGAGGCGGTGCAGGGTGTGGCCGATATGTTTGACCGCCCGCGTATGGTGCGGGCCATCGCGCCTTGAGTTAGGGTTGACGGCCTCGCAATGACGGGCATTTGGGTTTTTACTGGTCAGCTCAAACAGCTGCTAATCTCCGCGACTGTTGAGCGTTTAAATACCCTAGCCAAAACAAAACGTGTACCTACAGGCTTTTCATGCGCTTCCTCGCCGGAAGCTTTTGTATTCTGTATTTCACTTCCTTTGCAATGGCCGAGCAACCGCTCCTGACCCCTTATCAGTCTGATAAGCTAAACTTGAAAAACCGCGTCGTGATGGCGCCCATGACACGCAGCCGCGCCGACAACCCCGGCGCCGTGCCCAACGACCTGATGGTGGAGTACTACACCCAGCGCGCCACGGCGGGCCTCATTATTTCGGAAGGCGTTTTTGTGAGCCCCGAGGCCGCCGGGTACATCAACGTGCCTGGCCTGTACACGCCCGAGCAGGTAGCCGGCTGGCAGAAAGTAACTGAGGCTGTGCACGCCAAAGGCGGCCGGTTTTTTGCCCAAATCTGGCACGTGGGCCGCATGTCGCACCCCGATTTGCTGCACGGCAACCTGCCGCTAGCCCCGTCGGCCATCAACCCGCACGACAAGGTGTACACGCCCGACGGCTTCAAGGAAACGGTGGCGCCGGCCGAGATGACGGTGGCCCAAATCAAGAAAACGGTGGCTGACTTCGTGCTGAGCGCCCAGAACGCTCTCAAGGCGGGCTTCGACGGCCTGGAAATTCACTCGTCGAACGGCTACCTGTTTCACCAGTTTTTCAACGGCACCAGCAACCACCGCACCGACGAGTACGGCGGCTCGATTGAGAACCGCGCCCGGTTTTTCTTCGAAGTGCTTGACGCCATTCAGGCGGCGGGCGTGGACATGGGCAAGGTGGGCGCTCGCCTCAACCCCTCGCTCGACGGCCTGTTTGGCATGAAGCTCGACGCCGAAACCATCCCCACCTTCGACTACATCATCAAGCGCCTCAACGACTACGGCCTGGCTTACCTGCACCTATCGGAGCCCTTCACCGATGTGAGCAAAAACGAGTTTGCCGAGGCGCACATTGCCAAGCGCTACCGCCCCCTGTACCAGGGCACGCTCATCATCAACGGGGGCTTTGATGAGGCAAAAGGCAACAAAGTAATCGCCGACGGCGACGGCGACCTCGTGGCCTACGGCACGCTCTACATCTCGAACCCCGACCTCGTGGAGCGCTTTGCCCAGCACGTACCCCTGGCCGAAGGCGATAAAAATACCTTCTATACGCCTGGCCCCAAGGGCTACGCCGACTACCCGGCCGCTACCAAGTAGTAGGTGGTTTAGAGTTGCTATGCAACTAATTAGCGCGCTTGTGGCCTCGGCTATGAGCGCGCTTTTGCGTTTGGGTGGGGCTAGCCGGAGCGCAAGTTTGCCGGCCTGGGGAATAAGCCGGCGCTGCCCGGCGTTGGGAGGAAGGGCTAGCCCACGGGTGGGCGCGTTTGCCGACCTTTGCGGAGCTTTACTTTTTTGCTAGTGTGTATGCGTTTGTTGCTAGGGGTACTGAGTGGATGTTTACTGGCGGGGGTGCTGGGGGGCTGCGGAGCCAAGTCCAGCGGCCCGCTGACGCTGTATTTCGTGGGCTCGACGCGCTACACGACGGGCAACCGCACCGTGGGCGCGGCCGATACGCTGGCTACCAACCTCTATGCTCTCACGAGCGACAAGGCCAATGCCCTTACCCGCTTCACGGCCACCGTGCGCTACTCGCCGCAGCGGGTGCCGTTTGCGTATCCCAATCCGCTGAACCTGTTTATCAATAATTTACCTTCCGATTCGCTGGTGACATTTATGGATTCGACCCTCACGGGCACCGATTTCCTGTACATGCCCGTGTTTGGGGCGCGCACTACCTCGGGCACCGAGCACTGGACCTTCACGGCCCGCGACCAGAGTGGCAACTCCTCGGCGCGCTCGTTTGTGCTGGCCGTGCGCCGCTCCGACTCGGCGACCGTGTACCACAACTACACCCTCAACCTGCGAGTGCCGGCCACTACTTCTGCCGCCCGGCGCTTCATCGACCTCAAATCGGGGCTAGCCCTGCCGGCCTACTCGGTGCTGGGCAGCGCGCCCGACGTGGACCTGCAGCAGCGTACCGACCTGGTGGTGCTGCCCGACGGCCTGCGCCTGGCCTCGCCCGATACGGTGGGTGCGCTCGCGCCCCTTAGCAGCACGCGCTGGTTTCCGACCAACCGCCGCCGCACGCGCTTCCGGCTGACCTCGCTGCTGCCCACCGGCTTCACCAGCGTGCAGGATACCGTGGCTATTCACAACCTGTTCACGGGTACGGGTCGGGCGTATTTGCGCACCCTAGCCACCGGCCAAGTCTATGCGTTTCGGGCCACCGATGTGCCGGGCCGAGGGTCGGTTTACGGCCTGATGCTGGTCGAGAGCGTGCCCAATGGCACCAGCACCGTGGGCCTGCGGCTGCAAGTGCGCCTAGCCAAAAAGCCGCGCCCCTAGCCCGCTGCCACTCTCAAAAAAAAGCCTCCCCACCCGGCAGGCGGCCCAAGGGCCGTGCGGGTAGGGAGGCTTTTTGAAGAAAGGCCGAAGCCAGGGTGGTGCTAAAACAACAAGCCGCCGGTGAGGCTGGTGGTGAAGCGGTTGGTGGTGAGGTTGACGGTGGGCGGGGCTACGTAGGCCAGCGAGTAGGGCTGGTATTGGTCCTTGCCGTCGAGGTACACCCCGGCTAGGTCGAGGAAGAAGCTTTTGGTGCGCACGCCCGCCCCGACCGAGTAGTAGTTCTGGCTGCGGTTGTAGCTAGGGTCGTTGTTCTGGTAAGGTGAAGCGTAGTAGGCATAGCCGGCCCGCAGGCGGAAAACGCTGAGGCGGGCCTCGGCGCCGAAGCGCAAGTTTACGACGCTGCGGTAGTTGTTGGTAATGTTGTAGTTACCATCGTTCAGGCCCTGGTCGCTGGTGCCGTCGATGGTGTTGAACTTGGCCTTCGAATAGCCCACGTACTCCACATCGCCGGTCAGGAAGCCAACCTTGCCCAGTACCACCGTGGCACCGCCATTGGCCCGGAAAGGCGTGGTGACGCTGTACTCGAACGTGCCCGGTGCGGTAGAGAGCGAGCTACTGCCGCCCGTGACGGCGTACTTGGTATTGGCCGTGAGGCCGGTGCTGTACTCCTCCGTGAGGCGGATATAGGTCGGCGTTTGGGCCGAGAGGCCGAAGCGCAGGAAGTCAGCTGCCTTCACAATGACTCCTAAGCGGGCATTGATGCCAGTGCCGGTCGTTTTGAGGTAGTCGGTCGATACAAAATCCTGCTCGCCGCCCGAGTTCTCGCTGAACGTGCTGTTGCGCGTGCGGTTGAGCGACACGATGCCCACGCCGCCGCCGATGTAGAGCCGGTCGCGGTAGTTGCCGCCGTAGCCCAGGTCAAACTGCGAAAGCGAGCCCTTGGTCAGGATATTCTCGGTTTGGGTAATGGTGCCCTGGCGCGCATTGCGTAGGTTGGCCGGAGCATTGGCGTAGTCGGGGCTGCTGGGGTTGAGCGGCGCTGGCGTGCCCAGGCGGATAATATTCCGGCCTTGGGCCGTGCCGGTACCGGGGTTTGGCACTGTCACCTGGTCGACCAGCCCTGTGCCGAAGGCTAGCCCATCGATGTTGGTATAGGTGCCAGTTTGCTCCTGATTGAAAATATCGTCCGCATTAGCCTGGTACTCCGCGCTGGTGTAATTGCCGTTGTTGTACGGCTCGCGGATGCGCTGAAAAAACGAGTGGTTGTCGTCGGTCGAGTTCTGGTAGCTTACGCCCTGGTTGAAGTCGGCCAGCCGGGTAAAGCCCAGGGCAAAGGCGCCACCGCGCCAGTCGCTGGTGTTGTCAGAGTCGGGCCGGCGGTTGGCAAACACGAGGCCCAGGCTAGCAATGTGAAAGCTATTGGCCGTTTGCGACAGCGATGGAAAACTGCTGCCCACAGCCGCCCCGTTGCTGGCCTGCACGGCGCCGGTGGTGCCAAAGCCCACGCCCGGCGTCAGGCTTATCTCCGACTTGGTGAAAAAGCCCAGGCCGGCCGGGTTGCTGGTGAGGTTACCAAAATCGGCCCCTAGCGACGAGCCGGCCCCCGCCAGGCCCAGCGTGCGCGCCGTGCCGCTTGGGTTTTGGCGCATGTAGAGCAAAGCATCGTTGGCGTAGCCGCCCTGCGCCCGGGCCGACTGGCTAGCCATCAGAAAACCGCCCAGCGACATAGCCAGGCCCATAAATGCGTGCTTCATAAGAAAAAAGTATGGGCAAAAAAGAGCCGGTCCCTGAGACCGGCTCGGGTAAAATCAAGCGGTAAATAGCTTTAGCGAAAGCAGACAGGCCTAGCGGCGGCCGCGGCCACCGCCGCCCCCACCACCACCGCCGAAGCTGCCACCGCCTCCACCGCCGCCGTAGTTGCCCCCACCAAACGAGCGGCTGGGGCTAGGCTGGCTGTAGTTGGGCTGGGGCTGGCTATACGTGCGCTGCGGCTGGCTGTAGCTGCGTTGCTGCATAGACTGCTGCTGCATGCTCTGGCCTTGACCCTGACCGTAATTGGAGTAGCTGCGCTGGCGGCTGCCGTAGTTGCCCGAGTTGGCGGGCTGGCCGGCCGTAGCCGGCTGCCCGGCTGCATTAGCATTCGGATTGCCGTTACCGAAGAACCCGCCGAAGAACCCACGACGACCCGATGCGTTGGGTGCCGGGTTGGGCGAGGCAGTAGCATTGACCTGAGTGCCCGGCGTCGAGTAGCTGGGCTGACCCGTAGCACTGCCGAAGCTTACCGAACGACCATCGCGGCCGCGGGGGCTAGCGGCTGGCGCGCCCATGTTGGCGCCACCACCCGGCATGGCCGTGGCATTGCCCGTGTAGGAGCCGGCGCTCGGCCGTCCGCCCAGGTTCACGGCGTTGGGGTTGCCAGTGGCGTTCACGTTGGGGTTCATCACAGCGCCGCCACGGTTGCTGCGCGAGCCATAAAGCACAGCGTTTGCACCCGGCGAGCTCACGCCGGCACCCCGCGTGTAAATAACGGGGCGGGCATACTCGTTGCCGTAGCCACCACCGTAGCCATAGCCCCGGCCGTAGGCATAGCTGCCGTAACCACCGTAGCCGAAAGGCGAGTAGCCATAGCCGAAGGGCGAATAACCGTAGCCAAACGGCGAGCCAAAGCCCCCGAAACCGCCAAAGCCATAGCCAAACCCGATGCTCAGGCCCGAACCGTAGCCGTAGCCAAAGGGCGAGTAGAAGGGGTCATAGAACCCGCCGCCGTAGCCGAAGGGCGAATACCCATAGCTGAAGGGCGAATAGCCAAACGGCGAGTACCCGTACCCAAAGGCACTGTTGTAGCCAAACGGCGAGCCGTAGTACGAAGGCGAAGCTGCGTAGCCCGGCGCGTAGTTGTACGAGCTCACACCCGGCCCGGTGTAGGGCTGGCCAAAGCCGCTCGGGTTGTAGTAGCTCAGCCCGTCGTTGTAGCTGTTGCTGTAATATTCGCTGCCGCTAGCGGCGTAGCTACCCTGCGTGGTGCCGCCCTGGTAGTCGGGGTTGGCATCGTCGGTGGTGGCGGGGTTAACGGGCGTGGTGTCGTCGAGGGCGCGGGCCGGGATGGTGCCCTGGCCGCCGCCGTAGGCCAGCTGAGCGGGGCTAGCCACGGCCGTGGTGCGGTCGCTGGACGAGTAGTAAACGCCGTCGGTCTCCGTGGAGGTCGTCAGCGCCCCGGAGGTAGCGCACCCGCCCAAAGCGAGCAGCGCCAACGCCGGCAAAGTAGCGGTGAGCAGGTTTTTCATGACTGAAAAAGATGAGAAATCAGCGTAGCGCTGAGTGGGTTAGTAAAGTAATTGCGTGGCAAGTGGAGGCTAGGTGAAAACCCGGCGCCGGGGCCGGGCCCAAAAACAACTGCTCAACCGGAAGGCCGCTGTGCGTGCACGCCCTACTATAACGTAAATTCGCCGCAAAACGGTGCCTTCCGACTAAAGATACTGACACAAAACCCATACCATAATCGACTGGCGCACTGCCCAGGCCGATATACTGGTTTTAGATGCCTGTTATGAGCAAAAAGTTGCCTACCCGCCAGGAGGATTATTCGGCCTGGTACAACGAGCTGGTGAAGCGGGCCGGCCTCGCCGAGAACTCGGCCGTGCGCGGCTGCATGGTCATTAAGCCCTACGGCTACGCCATTTGGGAGAAGATGCAGCGCCAGCTCGACGACATGTTCAAGCGCACCGGCCACGAAAATGCTTACTTCCCGCTGTTCGTGCCCAAAAGCCTGTTTGAGGCCGAGGAAAAGAATGCCGAGGGCTTCGCCAAGGAGTGCGCCGTGGTAACCCATTACCGCCTCCAGAGCGACCCCGACCGCCCTGGCAAGCTGCGCGTAGACCCCAACGCCAAGCTCGAAGAAGAGCTCATCGTGCGCCCCACTTCGGAGGCCATCATCTGGAGCACCTACAAAAACTGGATTCAGAGCTACCGCGATTTGCCGTTGCTCATTAATCAGTGGGCCAACGTGGTACGCTGGGAAATGAAGACTCGGATGTTTTTGCGCACCGCCGAGTTTTTGTGGCAGGAAGGGCACACCGCCCACGCCACCGCTGGCGAGGCCGTGGCCGAAACCCGCCAGATGCTCGACGTGTACGCCGAGTTTGCCGAAGAGCACATTGCCCTGCCCGTGGTGAAGGGCGTGAAAACCCCCAACGAGCGCTTTGCCGGCGCCGAGGATACCTACTGCATCGAGGCCCTGATGCAGGATGGCAAGGCCCTGCAGACGGGCACCAGCCACTTCCTGGGCCAGAACTTCGCCAAGGCCTTCGATGTGCAGTTCCAAACCAAAGAAGGCGGCCTCGAGCACGTGTGGGGCACGAGCTGGGGCGTGAGCACCCGCCTAATGGGCGCGCTCATCATGGCCCACTCCGACGACGAGGGACTGGTGCTACCGCCCAAGCTGGCGCCGATTCAGGTCGTGATTGTGCCCATCTACAAGACCGGTGAATTGGACGCGCTGCTCGAGCGCATCCGGCCCATTCAGCAGGGCCTCATTCAGCGCGGCATTTCGGTGAAAGTGGACGCCCGCGACACCGAGCGCCCGGGCTACAAGTTTGCCGAATGGGAGATGAAGGGCGTGCCCGTGCGCCTGGCCATCGGCGCCCGCGACCTCGACGCCGGCACCGTAGAGGCCGCCCGCCGCGATACCAAGCAGAAGCTGCAATTACCCCTAGCCGACGTAGTGGATAGCGTAGATAAGCTGCTGAACGACATTCAACTCAACATCTACAACAAAGCCAAAGCGTACCAGGCTAGCCACACTACCCGCGTCGAAACCTACGACGAGTTCAAGGAAGTGCTCGACACCAAAGGCGGCTTTGTAGTAGCCCACTACGACGGCACCTCCGAAACCGAAGAGCTCATCAAGGAGCAAACCAAAGCTACCGTGCGCTGCCTGCCCCTCAACGAAGCCGACGAGGACGGCGTGTGCATCGTGACCGGCAAGCCTAGCCCGCGCCGCGCCTGGTTTGCCCGCGCCTACTAGCCCGCTAGCTCACCTCCAAAACCGGCCAACGAACAAGGCCCCTGTGCAATCACAGGGGCCTTGTTCGTTGTAGGTCTGTCAACTAAAATTTACAGCTGCCGGATGAGGCGCACCGCCTCGGCCTCGCTCACGGCGCTAACGACTGGGTTGATGACCAGGCCATTGCTGATAGTGACGCGCTGCGTGCCATAGTAGAGCTGGCCATTAATTGATTGCAGCACCACGGCTATCATATCGGCCCCGGCCGGGATGTTTCGGAGCCAATCGGTGCCTGCCGTGGTACTAGGCCACAATTTCACTAGCCCATTGTAGCCCACTGGCCGCAGGTACACCCGGGTTTCGCCGGCCGCTGTAGCCGTGGTTTTTACCGTTATCTGGGCCGTGCGGGCCGCGTAGTAGGCGTGCCAAAACTGGTCGAGGTTCCACCAGCCAATGGAGTCGAGGGGCAGCGCGGCCCGGTATAAGCCGGGCAACTGCTGCACCCGCTGCGTGCTGGCCAATTGCCAACCCGCGCTGTCGCTGGCTAGCACGGCAGCGGGCTGCTGCCACACGTATTGGCGGGTGGTATCCTGGGCCGTTGGGATGGGCGACTGTATTGCCACCGTCTGGCTAGGGGCCAGGCGCAGGCGGGTGGTGTTTTGCCAGACCTGGATATTAAACTCTCCCCCCGATACCAGCATATCGCCCCGGCGCACTATATCGGTAGGAACGTTGGCCAGCACCATGTCGGGCACGGTATAAATCTCGCGGATGCGCACCTGGGCCATGCCCGTGGCTACGCCGCCGGTGGGCAGCAGCAGGCCATTGGCCGGAAACGTGAGCGCCGCGCCCCCGGCGGTGGTAATGGTTTGGCTGGTGCCCAGGGCCAGGGTAAAGGTTTGGGCCGGCACGCTAGTGCGCCGCGAAAAATCGGCGAGCGGCAACGTGGTTGAGGTAGTGGTGGGCGCGCAATCTATCACGTCATCTTTGCGGCAGCCGGCGAGGGCTAATAGGCCGGCCGCGCCGAGCAAAATCAGGTAGCGAGTCATAACTCAAGAAGAAAAATCGGTGAGAAATAGTGGGTTATTGCGCAGGTAGAAGCTGCCGGCCGGCCAGCTTCGGACCCTAGCGGATATCCCAGGAAAAGCCCGTGTATAGGCCCAGGCTAAAAGGTTGGCGCGGCGAAAAGCCCGCCGTGTTGGGCTTCACAAAAGGCGTGAGCACGTAGCGCCCGGTGGGCTGCACCAGCCACTGCCAGCGCGAGGTGGGGCCCCCGAGGCGGTAGCGCAGGTCGAGCCCCAGGCTCAGGGCCAGGGTTTTAGCCGAGTAAAGGCTGTCGGTGGCAGTGGAGGTATAAGTCTGCTGCTGGCAGTGGCAGTCGCTGCCTTCGGTGCTGCGGCCGCCGCGGTACCAGCCCACTTCGGCCCCTAGCAGTAGGGCCTTGGCCAGGCGGCCGCGCGGCGCGCCCAGCGCGTAGCTCAGCTGCACGGGCAGCGTCAGCAGCCGGTAGGTATCGCGCAGGCCAAGGTGAGTAGTGCGCCCCGAGTCCACTTGCTGCAAGGCCAGGCGCGTCGCGTATTCCTGATAACCCAGGCCCACGGCCAGCGCCCAGCGGCCCGCCAGCACCCGGCGCACCTGCACCTGCGCGCCCAGGCCCACGGTGGGCCGCTCGAGGTGCGCAAAATCGGGGCGGGTACCCAGCCCCGGCGGCACGGCCCCGATGGTACGGTAGCTCAGCGTGGGGCCGGCCGTGGCCAGCAGCGCCCAGCGCCGCCCGGGCCGCGCCAGGGGGCTCGAGTCGGGTAGGGCGGCCAGGCTGGCCGGCAGGCTAGCCGCGGCTAGTGGTAGCAGGCTGACCCGGCGCAGGGCCTGGCTGGCATAGGCTTGGGAAGCTGTAGCAGACGACGTAGCGGATTGCCCGGTGCGCTGCGGGGCCAGGCGGGGCGCATCACCGCTTACCAGAAGCGGCTCATCGGGCTGGGCAGCTTCAGAAGTAACCAGCGATTTTGGTTTTTGCAGGCGGTGCCGCGTGGCGCGGGCTAGCTGGTGGCGGGCCTGGGTCCGGATGTTGATTGGGGCAAACGCTGTCCTTGTGGGTTGAGTAGCCAGACTATCCGAAGTTTTTCCCTCATTCGCTTCAAAAGCATAGTGCTGGGCATCCGCTAGCTCCGCCGCTGTGCTGCGCCGCCGCCCGCCGCTTGTGGAGGCCGCCCGCCGCGCCGCTTGGTGGTCTATTCCGGAAGCGTTGGCTGCCGTTGACGCCGTGCTATCGTTGGCAGGTAAGTAATTGTGCAAGCCAAACTTCCCGGCTGCCTGCCGCGCGGCCCGCGCCGAGCGGGGCAAGGTGCCCGTCGTGGCGGTGGCCACCCGCGGGGCAGCGGTAGTAGCAGTCGGCAAGCCGGCTGGCGCGGGCAGTTCACCGGCCGTTGGCAGCTTGGTAGGCGCGGCTGTGGCGCGGCCGGCTAGGGTAGGAGGAGTAGCCGTAAGGGCTGGTTGCTTGGTAGTCAAATCATTCGGCTGAGGCATTGGCCCCTTGCCGGCCGCGCTAGTTGCGTAGGCTGGCCGGGCCGGGGCGACTACCAGTTTGTGCGTTGCAGGCACGGCTAGCCCACCCACGCGGGTACTCGGCCGGTTGAGCAAGTGGCCAGTCACCGCCACCACGAGTAGGAGCAGGGCTAGCGCGGGCAACAGGCGGCGGGGCCGCCGCCACCACGGCCGCACCGGCGCCGGCAGGCGCCGCCGGATGCCGGCCCACGCTCCCGGCGGCGGGGGCGCGCCGTAGTCGCCCAGGCGCTCCCGTAGGGCAGCCAGCAGCGGGTCGCGGGTATCGTCGGGAGGAAGGTTGGCCGGTTCGTTCATGATTGACAAAGCTTGGGTTTGGCCAGGCCCAGGCCCAGGCGCTGGGCCAGCAGCTGGCGGGCACGGGCCAGCTGCGATTTGCTGGTGCCCTCGGCAATGCCCAGCAGCTGCGCGATTTCGGGGTGCGAGTAGCCTTCGATGGCGTAGAGGTTGAGCACAGCGCGGTAGCCGGGCGGCAGGGCTGCCAGGTGCTGCAGCAGGTCGGCGGCGGCTAGCTCCTCAAGGGCCGAGGGCTCGGGGCTGGGCAGGTCGGGGGCCAGGTCATCGAGGTCGCCGGGGCCATAGCCGCCGGGGTGGCGCAGGCGGTGCTGCTCCAGCGCGTGCAGCGACGTGCGCACCGCTACGCGCCGCGCCCAGGCCTCGAAGGGGCCCTCGGCCCGGTACTGGTCGAGGCGGGTAAAGAGCTTCACAAATGTGTTTTGCAGCGCATCCTCGGCCTCGGCCCGGCTGGGGCAGTAGCGCAGGCACACGCCCATGAGCTGGTGCGAAAGCAGCTGGTAGAGCTGAAACTGCGCCGCCTCCTCGCCCCGGCGACACGCCGCCAGCAAGGCCTCGGAAATAGCAGAAACAGAAGTAGCCATACGCAAGCTGCACGAGCGCCGGGAGTCGGTTTCCGGCAGTTGGGGGCTTGACCGGTAAGGCTGGCCAACCGTTGCGTAAGCTCCAAAAAAAACTGCCTGCTGTGAGTAAGCAGGCAGTTCAAATTAGCAATGAAGCTGTTCAGAAAGTTAAAGCAGGAGGCATTACGTCATGCTGAGCGGAGGGGAGCTGAAGCATCTTGGCAGGTCACGTTTGAGCCGTGCAACGAAGCGCCTAAGATACTTCGACTACGTTGCGCCTCTGCTTGATGCGCAGAATACTCAGCATGATGGAAAAGCTACTACCTGAATAGCTTCAGTAACAGGTAGCCAATCACAGCTTTTCTTCCAGCCATAAAAAGCCCGCGGCCAATAGGAATAGCCCAAAAAACCACCCCGCGGGCCAGGGCTGCGGCACGGTAATAGGTGCGAGGGCCGGGCCGGGCTGGGCTAGGGTAGCGCGCTGGCGCAGCGCCTGCTGCCGGGCCAGTAACTCGGGCCCGCGCCAGGCGGCCGAGTCGTACACATAAAAGCTGTGCACCGTGCGGCCGGGGCCGCGCACCTGGTGCCAGCCGGCCGCGGTGGGCCAGTATTCGGCGGTGCTCCACTCGGGCAACCGGGTGTCCTGCGCCAGCGCCAGGGCCACAGTTGGGCCGCCCGCCAGTGGCTGCACGGTGGGCAGGCTAGCCGGCCGGGCACCCACCAGCCGCAGGGTGAGGGGCTGCTGTGGCCGCGGCCAGCGGCTGAGGGCCAGCCAGGTGGCGGCCGGGGCGGGCGGCGGCGTAGCGGCCGTCAGCAGCTGGCTCCAGAACGAAGTATAAGCTGCCGCCTGCCCTTGCAGCGCCCAGCGAAACGTTTCGGGCACTACCGATACCACCGTAGCCCCCAGCCCCACGCGCCGGCTGGCGGCCACCACAGCTCCGCCCGGCCCCGTGATGAGTGGTTGCAGCGCGCCGCTGGGCCGCAGCCGGGCCGGTAGCAGCGCCCGCACCGGGGCCGGCGCATCGGGCCAGGCGAGGGGCTGGGCTACGGCGCCGGCCGTGGGCAGCGCCTGCACTACGAAGTCGGCGCGGGCAGGCGCGGCGGCGGGCAGGGCGGCGGCCTCGGCCAGCAGCACCAGCCCCAGGCGGCCCTGCTGCACGGCGGCGCGCAGGGTTTGGCTTTCGCCGGCGGGCAGGCTGGCTAGGGTGGCGGCATCGGCCACTACCACGGCGTAGCGGGCCAGCAGGCCGGGCGTGAGGTGGTCGAGCGGCTGGGCCGGCTGGTTGAGAAACTCGGTTTGCACCAGGCCCCGGCTCACGGTGGTGCGCAGGGCCACAGCGCGGCCCGCGGCGGCCAAGCTGTTCTTCAAAAACTTAAACTCAAAGCCCGGCACGGCGGCCAGCAGCAGCACCGGCGGTAGGGTGGCAGGCGCTAGTTCGAGGGGCAAGGGCTCGGCGACGGTGGGCTGGCCTGCTTGGCGCAGGTGCAGCGCGTACCGCGCCAGGCCCGCCACTTTGGGCTGGTAGCTCAGCCGGAAATGCCCGTCGCTAGGCAGCCGTACCGAGTCGCGGCCGGCACCTTCGGCGAGCAGGCTCACCCAGCCGGGGCCAGCCCCGGCTAGGGTGCCCTCAACCTCGAAGCGCTGGCCCAGCGTGAGGTGCTGCGGCCAGCCCGCCGCCCGGATGCCCGCATAGGCCGGGGCGGCGTGGGGCAGCACCGCCAGCTGCCCCAATGCGGGCAGCTGCGCGACGGGTATGCCCTCGCCCAGCACGTGTACCCGGCGCAAAGCGGGCTGCTCGGCTAGCTTCAGCAAGCTGCCCAGGGCTTTGGCGCGGGCAGGCGGGCGGGTGCCGTAGGCCCACACCGGCGTGCCGGCGCCCAGGCGGCGCAGCAGCTGGCGTAGCGTATCGGGCTGGTAGCCAGGCGTGAGCACGATGGCCTCGGCGCGGGCGGCGGGCACGGCGCGCAGCGGCGGGTGGGCCGTGTACCACAGGGCCAGCGGGGCTAGCCCACTCGCCAGCAGGCGCAGGGCTAGCCGGCGGCGGTCGGGCCGGCGCCAGGCGGCTACCAGTAGCCCCAGGGCCAGCGCAGCGAGTAGTATGAAGAGGGTGGTGAGCAAGTCGTTGGGGATAAGCTAGCGCAGTTGCGCACAGTGTTTCGGGAGTTAAGGCGCAGTGTTTTGCGGGGTTAGGCTTTGCTAAATCACAAAACCAGCCTACTGGCTAAGCGCCTGAAAGTAGCGCCGGGCCAGGCGGTCGGGGGCGGGGGCCGGGGCGGCAGTGGGCACGGGCGCGGGCAGCAGGTCGGCGAGGGCGCGTTGGGCGGGGGCCAGGGCGCCGGGGCTGGGCACGCGGCTGGCGCGGGCCTCGGCGGCTAGCTGGCGCAGGGCGCGCAAGGCGGGTAGGTAGAGGCCGGGCTTTTGCAGGGCGGCCTGGGCCAGCGCGTTGCCGGCCTGCTCCAGGGCCGCGGCATCGGCAGGGCGGGCGGGTTGGCCAGTTTGGGTGGCTAGCCAGCGCAGGGCGGCGCGCACGGCGAGCTGGGCATTGGGGGCGGGCACGGTGGCTTGCAGGCGCGGCGCAGCGGCGCCCTTCAGCTCGCCGGTGAGGCGCAGGGTGGCCTCGGGAAAGGGCTGGGGCGTGAAGCCGGCCTTCTTGACGTAGGCGCGGGTTTGCTGCTGCACTTGCTTGAGCAGGCGCAGGGCGCGGTACTCATAGGGCCGGGCGGCGGCGGGCTGACCGGTGCGCAGGCGCAGCTCGGCGGCCCACATCTCATCCAGCACGGCGTGCAGCTTGGCTTTCACGGCGGGCTCCAGAAAGTCGGCGGTTTCGGCGTCGTCGTGCTTGTGCATGTAGGGGTCCATCAGCGCGTCGGTGGCGGCGGTGGGCGAGGCATTGCGGCCGGCGGGCGCCTCGGGGTGGTCATGTTCGTCGTGGTCGTCGGCCTCGGCCTTGGGGGCAGGCTTTTCGTCGGCCGTGGGGGCGTCGGCGGTGGGGGAGGCGGGCTCGTCGGCGGTGGGCGGACCGGCCGTCACGCCGAGACCTTTCTCGGCTTCTTCGCCCAAAAACTTGCCGTAGCGCAGGCGCAGCGACTGCTGGTCGAAGCCCAGCGCATTGGCCCGGTTGCTGAACTCGGCAGCCGTGAGCTTGGGCTTCTCCACAATGAGTTTTTCAGTGTCGATAATAATCTGCCGTTCACTCCGAAAATAGGCCGGCGCAGTATTCACGCCCATGCCCATATCGAGGGCGCTGGCGGCCGCGGCCGTGTCCTGCCACTGCACGATAAAAGCGTCGGAGCGAGCACTTTGACCGTGGTTGTCGCGGGCCTGCACGTAGAAATACAGCTCGTCGCCGTAGGTCAGCCCGAGCTTGGGCAGGTTCAAGAGGCTAGCCACGGTGGCCTCGCCCGGCTGGCCGGCCAGGCCGGCGCTCAGGTCGCGGCGCACCTCATGGAACTTCACCGCCTCGCCCTGCCCCTGGGCCACGGTGATGACCAGCTCGGCGCGGCTCAGGCCGTAGTCGTCGCGCAGCGTGGCCCTGATGGATACCTCCGGCCGGGTGCCTCTGGCCGCAACAAGCGTGTAAGCCTTAGGCGTTTGCAGGCGAATGGTGGGCGCCAGGTCGGGCCGCACGTCGATGGCGTAGTCATCCGAAGTCTGCCCTGCAAAGCGTAGCCGGTACAGCGCCGACGCGTTCAGCGTTTGGGTAGCCTCAAACTGATTGGCTAGCCCCGCGGCCGGCCGCAAGGTGAGTTTTTGGTTGCCGATTTCCAGCATTGGCGCGGCGCCGATGGTGCGATTGACATGTACCAGCCAGCGTATCTGCGCCCCCTGCGGGCACTGAAACGAAGCGGCTGCCGGCGCAAATGCGCCCCGCCGGGTATAGGCCGGCGGCGTCACGAGCAGCTCCACCTTGGTGATGCGCGGCGCGGCGGCCGGCACGGGCTTAGCCGCGTCGGGCGAGAAGTGTACGGCTACCGCTGCGGGCGTGGTTAGGGCTGGCTGCCAGGTTGGTAGCCACCAGGCGAGCGCGCTGCTAATCAATAGCAACCCGCTGATAATTAATGAATTTTTGAAATATACGGGCAGTAGTGGCGTTTGCGTCGCGGTCAGCTCCGCAAGCCGCTGCGCCACCCGCTGCTGCTGCAATTGCCCCAGAAAGGGCAGCCCGGCGCTGTCTTGCAAAAGCAGCCCGGCGCTGTCTTCCAGCTCGGGAAACAGGCGGTCGAGCTGCCGGGCCACGGCGGGCGGCCCTAGCCGGCGTAGTGGCCCCAGCTGCCAGTACGCCACGGCCAGTACCGCCACCATCCCGGCCAGCAGCGCCGGCTGGCCGCCGGGCCAGCGCGCTAGCAATAGCCCCAGCAGCAGCAGGCCCGCCGCCGTGGGCAGCAGCACAGCCGCCAGCCGCCGCCCGGCATAGCTGCGCCCCGCGGCCCGTAGCAGGGGTTGGGCGGCCCCCAAATCCGACGCGGTAGAAACAACTGTCTGGCTCATAGCGAAGTGGGTAAAGAAGCAGCGCCGCTAGCCCCCCGCCGCGCCAGCCAGCGCTCGAGCCCGAACAGCAGAGTCACGAGCAGCACCAACCAGGGCCGCAAATCATCGTAGCGGTAGGCAGTTGGCGTCACGGCCGCGCTGCCAGCTAGCCGCGCCGGGCGGGTGGGCAGTTGCGCGGGGTCGAGGCGGCGCTGGTCGTGGGCGGTCAGCAGCGAGTCGGTACCTAGCTGCGAGTTGGTCGCCAGCAGGTCGAGCAGTAAGGCCGGTAAAGCGGGGCTAGCGGCCAGGGTGCTCCAGGAAGATTGTAAACGCGTAAGTAATTGGTAACTAGCGCCTTTGCCCTGATGGATTTCGGCTAGCACGGCGCGGCCCCGGCCATCGGCCCAACGTGGGTAGCTGCCTGCGGGTAGGGCTAGCCGGCCCCGGCGCGTGAGAACGATGGGCGCGTTACCGGCCGTTTCGGCAGTGGCTAGGGTGGCGGTATCGGGTAGGCCGGCGCCGGTCGCTTCCTGCCACAAGTGCAGGCCGCGCGGCACCTGGGCGCGCCAGGCGGCGGGTACCGGCCGGTCACTCAGCCAGAACAGCCAGTCGACCGCGGCGGCCGGGTCGGGCTCGGTGGCGCTGACGGTGAGGGCAAGCGGCGCGGGCAGGCCCACGGCCGCGGCTTGCAGCGCGGCGCGTAGATAGCGGGCTTCCGGGGCCGCATCGGCCGGGGCATATACCAGCACCCGCATCGGTCCGGTGCGCACCAGCACCGCCGCGTGTTGCTGGGCCGAGTCGGTGGCCACCGGCCGCAGCTGGGGCTGGCCGGCGGCGGTTTCGTAGCGCAGCGGAGGTAGGCCGGCCACCGCTAGGGTAGCCCCCGGCCGGGGGGGCGCCACGCGCACCACCTGGTAAGTCGTTTGCTTTTCGTCGCTGTGGCCGAGCAGCAGGCGCAGGCTGTCGGCACTGGCTGTCGCGGCTTGCAGCCAGGTGGTAGCCGTGCGCGCCGGCAGGGTTTGCCAGGTGAGGCTAGCTGGCAGCGCCGGGTGCGGCCCGCCGAAGGCACGCAGGGCCGCCGGCGTCACCGCGTACAGCGGCTGGCCCGGAAAGGCATCAGCCGCCTGCTGAATGCGGGCCCAGGCTGCGTTATCCATCGAACTGCCCACCGAGTTCTTACGCCCCAGCGAGTCGGCCTGCCATTCGGCACTGGTGATGGTGGGCAGCCCGGCCGCCAGCCAGCGCAGCGCGTAGCCGCGCCGCCGCAGCGAGTCGAGGGTGGGGCGCACGGCGGCCAGGCGGCTACCGTCGGCCAGCTCGGGGCTCACCAGCACCTGGCCCCGGCCGGCGGGCTGCGGCTGCCGCCACTGCGGACCCGCCACGGCCAGGGCCAGCGCGGCCAGCAAGGCAGCGCGCAGCAGCAGCCGCCCCACTTGCTCGAGGCGCAGGTTGCGCAGGCGGCGGTTGGCCCCGGCGGCTAGCCAGCGCAGGCTGCCCACTGCTACCTCGCGGCCGGGCCGGCGGTTCCAGAGGTGGATGGCCAGCGGCACCAGGAGGCCGAGCAGGGCTAGCAGCGCAGAAGGATTGGCGAGAGTGAGCAAGACCGCAGATTTAACGGATTTAACGGATTGCGTAGATACGCCCGCTGCGCGGGCTGCCTACATTATTGATGATTTTACGGTAGTGAGTTTCGCGCCCCTTCGCGAAAATCTTTCGCGCTTTCCGCGGTGCAAACACCCATTAGCTCATCAGTTGGCGGCGTTTCAAAAACTCGCGCATAGCCCCATCGAGCGGGGCGGCGGTGCTGAGCTGGTGGTAGTCGAGGCCCTGTTGGCGGGCGGTGTGGGCGGTGTCGCGCAGCCACTGGCCTAGCTGCTGCTGGTAGCCGACGCGCTGCTCGTCGGCATTGAGCTGGATGGTTTGGCCGGTTTCGAGGTCGCGGAACGTTACGGGGCCTTTGTGAGTGAAATTCAGCTCGTTGCCGGCCATCAGGTGCAGCAGCAGCACGTCGCCGCTGGTGGCGCGCAGGCGGGCCAGCAGGTGGTTTATCTCGCTGGCTTCCTCATACAAGTCGCTCACGCACACCGTGAGGGCGCGCTGGCGGCGGGCCGTGAGCGGGGCCAGGGTAGCAGTATCGGGAAAGGTGCCGGTCGCCGCGGCCGTCTCCAAGGCGTGGTAGAGGCGGGGCAGCTGCCGCGTGTCGGCGCGGGCCGGGAAGTGCTGCAAGCCGTTCACCCCCAATATAGTGAGGCCCACCGCATCGCCCTGTTTCTGCGCTAGGTAGGCTAGCGACGCCAGCAGCAGCCGGGCGTAGTCGAGCTTGGTGAGGCCGTTGTCGTCGCGGTGGTTCATGCTGGCACTGGCGTCGAGCACAAGGTTGACTACCAGGCTGGTATCGACTTCCGACTCGCGCAGGTAGTACCTATCCGAGCGGGCGGCCAGGCGCCAGTCGAGGCGGCGCAGGTCGTCGCCGGGCTGGTAGGGCCGGTACTGGCTGAACTCCATGCCCGCGCCGTGGCGCCGGCTGGCGTGCGCGCCGGCCAGAAAGCCTTCGGCCGCCTGGCGGGCGGCCAGCGGCAGGTTGCGCAGGGCGTAGAGGAGTTCGGGAGAAAGCATTTTTGAATTAAAAATTAAAAACTGGCCGGCTAGCTGTCTGGATACTCTGCTCGTTCACGCAGGAATTCTAATTTTTAATTTATCATTTTTAATTATCATACGGCTACCGCTTTCAGCAATTCGCGCACCGCGTCATCAGGCGTCAGATTCTCCGCTTCCGCGTTGAAATTCAGCAGCACGCGGTGGCGCAAAACCGGCGGGGCCAGCGCCTTAATATCATCGAGGGTAGCGGCGAAGCGGCCTTGCAGCAGTGCCCGCGCCTTGGCGCAGAGTATCAGCGCTTGGCCGGCGCGCGGGCCGGCGCCCCAGCGGCCGTAGTCCTGGATAAACTTGACCTCTGAGGTGGCCGGGCGGGTGGCGCGCACCAGCCGGTTCACAAAGGCCAGTAGCTCGGGGCTGAGGCTGACCTGGCGCACCAGCTGCTGCAATTGCCGAATATCATCGCCGCCCAAAATGGGCCGCACCTCGGCGCGGGCCGTGCCGGTGGTGCCACTCAGCACCGCCATTTCTTCCTGCTCGCTGGGGTAGCCGATGCGCACGTAGAGCAAAAAGCGGTCGAGCTGCGCCTCGGGCAGCGGGTAAGTACCGCTCTGCTCAATCGGGTTTTGGGTGGCTAGCAGGAAGAACGGCTTGGGCAGCGCGTGCTCCTGGCCGGCGTAGGTCACGTGGCCTTCCTGCATGGCCTCCAAGAGGGCGGCCTGGGTCTTGGGCGGCGTGCGGTTTATCTCATCGGCCAAAACCAGGCTAGCGAAGATGGGGCCGGGGTTGAACTTGAACGAGCGCTTGCCGGTGCCGTGGTCTTCCTCCAGGACCTCGGTGCCGAGGATGTCGGTCGGCATGAGGTCGGGCGTGAACTGGATGCGGCGAAACGGCAAATCGGTGGCCTGGGCCAGCGTGCGCACGAGCAACGTCTTGGCTAGCCCCGGCACGCCCTCCAGCAGGGCGTGGCCGCCAGCCAGCAGCGCCACCAGCACCTCGTCGAGCACCTGGCTCTGGCCCACGATGACCTTGCCGATTTCGGCCTTCAGGGTCGGCAGCTTGGCAAGGAGCGTTTTTACGTCTTGTTCAGTCATGAGAATAGTGTTTCGTTTGGCAAGTTCCCGCTGAGGTGCGCCGTGGTAAAGCGCTGAGGTGCGCTGAGCGCGGGCGTCGGTTCTCAGCGCACCTCAGCGTTTTACCACGGCGCACCTCAGCGGGAACTTGCCGCTAGGGTCAGGATTAAGAAAGCGCATACAGCAGGATATTGACCCCAAACTTGGTGTTGTCTTCGGCCAGAAAGCGCTTGTTGCGAAAGTCGTAGTCCCACTCGCAGCCGTAGTCCTTGTTGGAGTAAAGCACCCCTAGCCGGTTGTTGATGGTGATGCCCTTGAGGTAGTCGTGCACCAGGTCGTCGCCCCAGCCATTGAGCTCGAAGCCCGTGTTGGGCGGGCCGTCCTTGAACTTGAAAAACTGGGTGTAAATAGGATGCGTCTTTGGGATTTTCTGCAAGGCGCTGGCTCCGAAGCACACGCGCATCTGCTCCTCGAAGGAGCGGGCGAAGAGGCCGTCGATGTCGTGGTTGCAGTCATCCACAAACACAAAGCCGCCGTTGCGCACGTACTGGGTGAAGTTCTTTTTCTCGGCCGCCGAAAACTGCACCAGCCGGTGGCCGCTGAGGTAGCAAAAGGGGTAGTTGAACAGCTCGGGGCTATCGAGGGCCACCACTTTTTCCTTGGTTTCGACAGGCACCGTGGTGTACTGCACCAGCGAGTGCAGCAGGTTGGCGGGCATGCGCTCGTCCACGGCATCCCAGTCGCCGGAGTGGTAGCTGAGGCGCACGAAGGTGAAAGGGGCTGGCATAATCCTGAAAAAGGCGGCGGGCGAAGTGGCAAGGTTGCACCCAAAAGCCGTTCATACCGCATTCACGGCATTTGTTACAACCTTTGTGCCTGCAACCATCGCGCACCCCGAAAGGCCCTACGTATGCGTTAGGCACTGGCGAGTCGCTACTGCTGACCTGTTAAGTAGAATTCCCAATTTTTATAAACTACTCACAATCAATACTCATGAAGAATTTTATCCTGGCAGCTTGCTGCCTCCTCCTGGCTAGCCAGGCCCACGCCCAGTTTGGCATCAAAGGCGGTGTAAACCAGGCCGTGCTCACGGGCCGCGTGGGCGAAGACGCCACGTACAAAACTTATTTTCACGCCGGCGTTTTCTACGAGTTCAAGGTGCTGGGGCCGCTTTCCATCCAGCCCGAGGTGCTGTACTCGCTGCAAGGCTCGCAGCTGAAGGGCGCCACCACGGTCACCAACTACACCACGCAGCTCAACTACGTGCAGGTGCCCATCCTGGCCAAGCTCACCTTTGGGCCGGTGTATGTGGAGGCCGGCCCGCAGTTTGGCTACCTCGTGTCGGCCAATGAGAATGGTATGGTGCAGGTGCGCAACTCGAGCGGCAACGTGGCCTTCGCGGGCGTCGACCAGACCTCGACCAGCAACTACAAGCGCGGCGATTTTGCCCTCGCGGCCGGCGTAGGTCTCAAGCTGGGCTCCATCGTGCGCGTGGGCGGCCGCTTCGTGGCGGGCCTCAACGATATCAACGACGCGCAGTACTTGGTGGGCGTGAACGACCCCAAGCTGCAAAACCGGGTGTTCCAGTTCTACGCCGCCTTCCAGCTGCCCAAGCTGTAAGCTGTGGCCCTAGCCAGTAGGCTAGCCAAAGCCAAAAAGGCCGTCATGCTGAACGAACGTGAAGCATCTCTACCGCATCGTTGAAGGGTGCGGGCAAGATGCTTCACTTCGTTCAGCATGACGGCCTTTTTTATCGCCTCAAGCGCAGCGACTAAATCGCGTCCGACAGGCTCGTGAACGTGAAATCGCGCACCTTTAGCGGCGGCACCAGGCAGCCGGCTAGCCGCACCGGGCGGCCGATGGCCTCGATGTTATTGAGCATAATAATCGGGCTTTCGTTGAAGCGCAAGTTCTTGATGGGAAATTTGATGGCTCCGTTTTCGATGTAAAACGTGCCGTCGCGCGTCAGGCCGGTGTAGAGCAGCGTCTGCGGGTCGACCTCGCGGATGTACCACAGGCGCGTGACCAGGATGCCCTTGGCGGTGCTTTTGATGAGTTCGGCGGTGCTTTGGGTGCCGCCCGTCATGATGAAGCCGCTCGGGTAGGGCGTGGCTTTTACCTTGTTTTTCTCGGCCCAGTAGCGCGAGTAAAACATGTTTTTGACTACGCCTTTCTCGACCCAGCTCATGCGGCTGGTGGGCAGGCCGTCGCCGTCGAAAGCATTGCCGGGCACCTCGGCGTTGAGCGGGTCGGAGTAGATGTTGATGCGCTCGTCGAAAAGCTTTTCGCCCTTGCGGTTGCCGCCGCCCTTCTTGGTCATGAAGCTGCGGCCCTCGTCGGCCGAGCGGGCGTCGAGGCCGCTGATGAGGCCGCCGAGCAGCGATAAATCGTCGCCGGCCATGAGCGCGGCCGGCTCCAGAATGACGGTGTACTTGCCCGGTTCGATGGCCTTAGCGTTTACCGAGCCGGTGGCCTTGTCAGCGGCGCGCTGGGTCAGGGCCCTGGTATTGAGCTTGCTAGGGTCCGTCACGTCGGCAATGGCGTAGCCCGAGCCGCGCCCGTCGGCCGTGCGCACCGTCACCGAAAAGTCGGTATTAGTCGATTGCTGGTAGGCCTCCAGTCCCTTTGAGTTGCGCATAGCCACGAAGCGCGTGCCGCCATCGAGAAAGCCGGCCGAGGTCAGGTTTTTGGCTGCGCACAAAGTCATGCTGTCGGCCGCGGCCTGGGCGCGCAGCGCGGGCGTGAGCACCGTAGTGGCCGCCGAGGGTGGGCTCAGGTAGGTTTGGGGGCCGAGTAGGGGCACGTACTCGGGGCTTTCGGGAGCTAGCCGGGCGATTTCCTCGGCGCGCTGCACGCAGCGGCGCAGCGTAGCCTCGTCAAATTCGTTGCAGGTAGCCACGCCCGAGCGCTTGCCGAAGCGCGACTCCACGGCCAGCGACACTGAGTCCTGGGCGCCGGCCGTGCTCACGCTGTTGCGGGCGTAGCGAATGTTGCCGCTGGTACGCCCGCGCAGGGAGGCTTCGCACTCGTCGGCGGTGCTGTAGGTGAGGACTTTTTTGAGTAAAGCCTGGGCTTCGTCTTTGGAGAGAATAGCCATGATTGTTGAGCTAAATAGGAGTGGCTAGGGCTAAACTTTACGGGCGGTGTTGATGACATTCACGCCGTTGAAGCGCGTGGTGGCCGAGCCGTGGCTCACCGACGATACCTGGGCCGGCTGGCCCTTGCCGTCGAAGAAGGTGCCGAAGAGTCGGTAGTCGCGCTGGTCGCACGAGCCCGCGCAGGCGCCCCAAAACTCCTGGGTGTTCGACTGGTAGGCCACGTCCTCAATCGGCTCCGTGATTTTGCCCTTCTCGATGGCGAAAAACAACTGGCCGCCAAACTGAAAGTTAAACCGCTGCTGGTCAATTGAAAAGGAGCCAGCGCCGGCAATGTAAATACCCTTGTCAACCTTGCTCACCATCTCATCCACGCTCAGCTTGCTGGGCCCCGGCTTGAGGCTGATGTTGGCCATGCGCTGAAACTGCACGTCTTCCCACGACTGCGCATAGCAGCAGCCGTCGCTAGCCTGCTGGCCCACGATGTGCGCCTGGTCGCGGATTTTCTGGTAGTCCACTAATTTGCCGGCCTTGATGATGTCCCACTCCTTGGTTTTCACGCCCTCGTCGTCCCAGCCCACGTTGCCGACCGAGCCGGGCTGGAGCTTATCGGCCACGATATTGACTTCCTTGGAGCCGTAGGGTAGGTTTTTGGCCTTCCACTCGAGCGTCGCGAAGCTGGTGCCCGCATAGTTGGCCTCATAGCCCAGCACGCGGTCGAGCTCGGTGGGGTGGCCCACGCTCTCGTGGATGGTGAGGCCCAGGTGGCCGGGGTCGAGCACGAGGTCGTACTTGCCGGGCGTCACCGATTTCATGGTCAGCTTGGCTTTGGCCTGCTTGCCGGCCAGGGCGGCGTCGGCCAGGATATCGTAGCGCAGCTTATAGCCCACGGTATCAGTACCCTGCGGCCCAAGCACCTGCTCGGCAGCGCTGGGGGTGAGGTACTCGTAGCCCAGCCCCACGGGCGCGCTCAATGCCTCGCGCGAGCGGAACTTGCCCGACTTGGTATCCACGGCCGTGACGTTGAAGGTCGGCCAAAGGCGATGAATATCCTGGTCGATGTACGAGCCGTCGGTGCTGGCAAAATACTTCTGCTCATTCACTTGGAAGAGCGCCGAGTTGATGTAGTTGGCGCCCGCATCCATCGCCGCCGCGTTGGCGGCCAGCAGCAGGTCGGCCTTTTGCTTCACCGGCACCTCAAAGGCGCTCTGCACAATGGGCGTTTTCCAGCTCACCTCGCCGTAGCCTTGCTGGGGGGCTAGCTGCACGGGCTCCTTCATCACCAGCCGGTCGGCCTTGGCGATTTCGACGGCCAGCTTGGCCGTGGCGGCCAGGCTGGCCTCGGTCACCACGCTCGTGGAGGCGAAGCCCCAGCAGCCGTTCACGAGCACCCGAATGCCCACGCCGTAGCTCTCGGTGCTCACAATGTTCTGTACCTGCTTTTCGCGGGTGAACACGTACTGGTTGAGCGAGCGCCCGATGCGCACATCGGCGTAGCTGGCGCCGGCGCTTTTGGCCGCATTGAGGGCCGCGTCGGCCAGCCGCTTTTTCAGGATGGTGTCGGCGCCGGGTTCCAGCAGCCGGCTGGGGTCCACTTGCTTGGCACCGAAGCCGGGCAGGCTGGGCAGCAGCAGGGCCGTGGCGCCCAGGCCGGTGAGGCCCACAAAGTCACGTCTGTTCATGGTAGCGGAAAGGGTAAAAGGTGCAGTAAATGAGGTTGTTACTAAATTGAAGAGCCAGCTGGCTAGGGTGTGAGCATGGTGCCAAAGGCTCCTTTTTGCTCAAAAGAACGCATGGCCTCGTCCTCGAGCGGCGTGCGTTTCACCACGGCATTGGCTAGCCAGAAAGCGGGGTCGTAGGTCGTCTTTTTGATGGCCGCCAAGTCCGAGGTGTTCAGTTGGGCCGGCGCGTAGGTGACGCCCGCCCGCGGCGTGGGCTGCCCCTCGTAGAAGTAGCTAAACGAGCTGGCCGTGAGTGGAATATCACCCTTCAGTAGCCGGCTCATCGTGCCCGCGTAGTTCACGCGCAGCTGCTCTAGTATGGTGGCTTGGCCCGGCCGGGGCCGAAAGACCCACTCCAGCTTGGTGAGCTGGTTGGTCATTTTAAAGGCCGGATTGTTGGTAACGATATTGAGGGCTGTGGTTTCGAGGCGCAGGCGCAAAATCTGGTTCGTTACATCGTTGATAACCACGCTGCCGCGCGGCACGCGGCCCGCCGGGTCCTTATTCACGAAGCCGATTTCGATGAGCTGGGCCGGGCCGTCCTGCGTCATGCCCAGCACGCTAAGCCGGTAGACATCCGCAACGTGCAGGCTGATAACGCTCTTATCAGCAAGGCTATCCACGGCCGGGTCGAAGAAAGTGACGCGGCGCGGAAAAGTCGACAGGTCCTTAAACGACAACAGCGCCTTTTTCTTGGCAAAGCGCGCCTGGGCCAGGGCCGTGCCCTCGATGCGGGCGTTGCTGGTTTGGGCGTGCCACACCATCTCCTGCACCTCGGTCACATCGCCATCAACGCGGGTAGTTTGCCGGTAGAAGGCCTGCGAGTACGTTTTCTGGGCGTTGGTGCGGCGCAGCTCGCGGTAGGCCCGGGCAATGAGTTCGGCGGCATAGTTGCCCACCTGCACATCGGGCAGCATCACGGAGGCGGGCGCGAGCCGCACCTGCAGCGGCTGGCTAGCCCCGGCCTGGGTCACGGCCACGGTGTCGCGCCGGTGGCCTAGCTCCGACACCACCAGCCGGCCCGGCAGCGTCACCTCGCGCAGCTCAAACTCGCCCTCGGCGTTAGAGGTAGTGCCCCGCGTGGTGCCCAGCACCCCAATGCTGGCGTAGGGCACCGGCTGGCCAGTAGTGGCATCCACGACCTTGCCGGCCAGGCGCTGTTGGGCGCACACGGGCAGGCTGAGCGCCAGCAAAAAGGCCGTAGAAGCCGTGGCTACCTGGTGTTTCATGCAGAAAGAGGAAAGAGCGTGGCGCAAGATAGGTGCCCTAGCCAGCGCTGGCAATGCCCGGATGCACACCCGCGGTATATCGTTGCCCGAGCCGGGCACATTACCCCAAAAAAGCCCCCAAACCAGTCAGGTTCGGGGGCTTTCAATATAGGGTAAACTTTAGCTTGCCGATGCACACGACGGCAAGCGAACGCTTATCCTACAATACGTTACACGGCGTCCGACAAGCTCGTGAACGTGAAGTCACGAATCTTGAGCGGCGGAATCAAATTGCCGGCTAGCCGCACCGGGCGGCCGATGGCCTCCAGGTTGTTGAGCATAATAATGGGGCTCTCGTTGAAGCGGAAGTTCTTGACCGGGAATTTGATAGCGCCGTTTTCGATGTAGAACGTGCCGTCGCGGGTGAGGCCCGTAAACAGGAGCGTTTGCGGGTCGACGGGGCGGATGTACCACAGGCGCGTCACCAAAATGCCCTTGGCGGTGCTTTTGATGAGGTCGGCGGTGCTCTGCGTACCGCCTTCCATGATGAAGCCGCCCGGGCCGGGCAGGTCCGGAATACCGGTTTTCTGGGCCCAGTAGCGCGAGGTGTAGAGGTTTTTCACCACGCCCTTCTCAATCCAGGTGGTGCGCTGCTGCGGGCGGCCATCGCCCGAGAACGTGAGGTCGGGTACTTCGGCATTCGTGGGGTCCGAATAAATCGTAACGCGCTCATCGAACATCTTTTCGCCCTTGCGGTTGCCGCCGCCCTTCTTGCTCAGGAAGCTGCGCCCCTCGTCGGCCGAGCGGGCGTCGAACGAGCGCATCAACGCCCCAAGTAGCGACGCATCGGAGCCCGACACCAGCGCATTGGGCTCCAGAATCACGGTGTATTTGCCCGGCTCAATGGCCTTGGCCCCTAGCGACGACGACGCCTTGCTAGCGGCCACCGCCGTGAGGCGCGCCGCGTCAAAGTTCTTGATATCAGTGAAGTCCGTGGCCGCGTAGCCCGAGCCCTGCCCGTCGGGCGTGCGCACCGTGATGCTGAAATCGAGGTTAGAGCTGCGCTGGTAGGCTTCCAATCCCTTCGAGTTGCGCTTGGCCACGAAGCCCGCTTGGTCATTCAGGAAGCCGGCCGAGGTCAGCTTCTTCTGGTCGCAGTACTGCATGCTGGCTGCCATCTGGCTAGCCCGGTAGTCGGGGGTGATGCCCGCCGTGCTGGCCGCAAACGACTGGGGCGACGACAGATACGTCTGCGGCCCGAGCAGCGGCATGTACTCGGGGCTCTCGGGGGCTAGCCGGGCGATTTCCTCGGCGCGCTGCACGCAGCGGCGCAGGGTGGCCTCGTCAAATTGGTTGCACGTGGCGGTGCCCGAGCGCTTGCCGAAGTACGACGTCACGGCCAACGACACGTTATCCACGGCGCCGGCCGTGCTGATGGAGTTGCGCGCCGAGCGCACGTTGCCTTCGAGGCTGCCGTTGAGCGTCGCGTCGCACTCGTCGGCGGTGCTGAAGCTGATGACTTTCTTGAGAATGTCCTGGGCCTCGGTTTGGGAAAGGATTGCCATTTTAGTAAATGAATTTCAGCTAATTAACCAATCTTGCGGGCCGTGTTAATCACGTTCACGCCATTGAAGCGCGAGGTGGCCGAGCCGTGGCTCACGGCCGAGCTTTGCGAGGGCTGGCCCTTGCCGTCGTTGAAGAAGCCCGCAAAGCGGTAGTCGCTCTGGTCGCACGAGCCGGCGCAGGCGCCCCAAAACTCCAGCGTGTTGGTCTGGTAGGCCACGTCTTCGAGCATTTCGGTGATTTTGCCCTTTTCGATAGCGTAGAACACCTGGCCGCCAAACTGCGAGTTATAGCGCTGCTGGTCAATCGAAAACGAGCCGTTGCCCACGATGTAGATGCCTTTGTCGACCTTGCTAATCAGCTCATCCACGCTCATTTTGCTGGCGCTGGGCTTGAGGCTGATGTTGGCCATGCGCTGGAACTGCACATCGCGCCACGACTGCGAGTAGCAGCAGCCGTCGCTAGCCGTTTGGCCCACGATGCCCGCCTGGTCGCGGATTTTCTGATAATCAACGAGTTTGCCCTGCTCGATGAGGTTCCACTCCTTGGTTTTTACGCCCTCGTCGTCGTAGCCCACGGCCCCCAGCGAGTTGCGCTGCAGCTTGTCGGCCACGATATTCACCTGCTTCGAGCCGTACGGGATGTTCTTCTTTTTCCACTCCAGCGTGGCAAACGAGGTGCCCGCAAAGTTGGCTTCGTAGCCCAGCACGCGGTCCAGCTCCAGGGGGTGGCCCACCGATTCGTGGATGGTGAGGCCCAGGTGGTGGGGGTCGAGCACGAGGTCGTACTTACCGGGCACCACGCTCTTGCAGGTCAGCTTTTGCTTGGTTTGCTTGGCGGCGCGGGCGGCGTCTTCCAGGATGTCGTAGCTGTTTTTGTAGCCAATCACATCCGAGCCGGCGGGGCCGGTTACCTTGTCGGCGGCTTTGGGCGTGAGGTACTCGTAGCCCATGCCCATGGGCGAGCTCAGGCTCTGGCGCGAGCGGAACTTGCCACTGGCCCGGTCTACCACCGTCACCCCAAAGGTGGGGTAAATGCGGTGAATATCCTGGTCGATGTACGAGCCATCGGTGCTGGCAAAGTACTTCTGCTCATTCACTTGAAACAACGCTGAGTTCACAAACGACGCGCCGTTGTCGAGGGCCGTGCCGTTGGCGGCCAGCAGCAAATCGACCTTCTCCTTGATGGGCACCTCGAAGGCGTTTTTCTCAATCGGGGTTTTCCAGGCCACGTCGCCGTAGCCCTTTTGGGCGGCTAGCTTCACGGGCTCCTTCTGCACCTTCGAGTTGGCCTTGGCGATGGCCACGGCCTGCTGGGCCGTTTTGGCGATGCCCGCGTCGGTCACGTTGTTGGTCGAGGCGAAGCCCCAGGTGCCGTTGGCAATCACCCGGATACCTACGCCCAGGCTTTCAGTGCTAGAGATACCTTGCACCTGCTTTTCGCGGGTGAAGATGCCCTGATTCAGCGTGCGCTGAATGCGGATGTCGGCGTAGGTGGCGCCGGCGGCCTTCGCGGCATTCAGGGCCACGTCGGCCAGCCGCTTCTTGCTGGCTACGTCGAGGCCGGGCTCCAGCAGCGCGGCTGGGTCCACGAGGTTGCCGGCCAGGCTCGGAAAACTGGGGAGCCACAGGGCTCCGGCGGCGAGGCCGGTGAGGGCGGTAAAGTCGCGTCTGTTCAAGGGAGAGGGCTGGTAAAGGTTTAAGAGATAGGAAATTATTGGTTCTGTGCTAACATGGTGCCTCGCCCCTAGCCCCTCTCCGAAAAGGAGAGGGGACTAGTTTTTAATTCTAGTCTAAAGGCGATAAGTCTAAGACTAGAGCTAGTTCCCCTCTCCTTTTTGGAGAGGGGCTAGGGGTGAGGCACCACGTCCACGCTGCGTAAGGCGTTACCCAATCTTGCGCCCGGTATTAATCACGTTCACCGCGTTAAAGCGTGAGGTAGCCGAGCCGTGGCTCACGGCCGACACCTGCGAGGGCTGGCCCTTGCCATCGAAGAACGAGCCGAACAAACGATAGTCGCTCTGGTCGCACACGGCCGCGCACGAGTTCCAGAACTCCTGGGTGTTCGCCTGATAGGCCACGTCGTCGAGCATCCCGGCGATTTTGCCCTTCTCGATGGCGTAGAACACCTGGCCGCCAAACTGGAAATTATAGCGCTGCTGGTCAATGGAGTAGGAGCCGCGACCGGCAATGTAAATGCCCTTGTCGACCTTGCTTATCATATCGTCCACGCTCATTTTGGCGGTGCCAGGGCGCATGCTCACGTTGGGCATCCGCTGAAACTGCACCGTGCCCCACGAGTCGGCGTAGCAGCAACCATCCGATTCTTTTTGGCCCACGATGTGCGCCTGGTCGCGAATCTTCTCGTAGTCAATGAGTTTGCCCTGGTCGATGAGCGTCCACTCCTTGGTTTTTACGCCCTCGTCGTCGTAGCCCACGGCGCCCAGCGAGCCGGCTTGCAGCTTGTCGGCCACGATGGTCACGTTCTTCGAGCCGTACGGGATGTTCTTCTTGCGCCACTCCAGCGTAGCGAAGCTAGTGCCCGCGTAGTTGGCCTCGTAGCCCAGCACACGGTCGAGCTCCAGCGGGTGGCCGATGCTCTCGTGGATGGTGAGGCCCAGGTGGTTAGGGTCGAGCACGAGGTCGTACTTGCCGGCTAGCACCGAGGTAGCCGTGAGCTTGGCCTTGGCCTGGCGGGCGGCCAGGGCCGCATCTTCCAGGATGTCGTAACTGTTGCGGTAGCCCACTAGGCCGGTGCCGGCGGGGCCGGCAATTTTGTCGGCCGCCTGGGGCGAGAGGTACTCGTAGCCTAGCCCCATCGGCGAGCTCAGCGCATCGCGGGTCTTGAACTTGCCGCTGGCCCGGTCGATGGCCGTGACCGAAAACGTAGGCCAGATGCGGTGGATATCCTGGTCGATATACGAGCCGTCGGTGCTGGCAAAGTACTTCTGCTCGTTTATCTGGAACAAGCTGGAATTGACGAAGTTGGCGCCGTTAGCTTGGGCAGCGGCATTAGCGGCCAGCAGCAATTCGGCCTTTTGGGCCACGGGCACCTCGAAGGCATTTTGCTTGATGGGCGTGCGCCAGCTCACCTCGCCGTAGCCTTTTTGCGCGGCCAGGTTCACCGGCTCTTTCTGGGTTTTGGCGTTGGCTTTGGCCATGGCCACGGCCAGCTTGGCGGCCTGGGCTAGCCCGGCCTCGCTCACGTTGTTGGTGGCGGCAAAGCCCCAGCTGCCGCCGGCAATCACGCGCACGCCGGCCCCGAAGCTCTCGCCGCTGGCAATGTTTTGCACCTGCTTTTCGCGGGTGAAAATGCTTTGGTTGAGGTAGCGGCCAATGCGCACGTCGGCGTAGCTGGCGCCCGTGCTTTTGGCCGTGTTGAGGGCGGCATCGGCGAGGCGCTTCTTGGCGGCCACGTCGAGGCCGGGCTCCAGCAGGCGGGCGGGGTCCACGAGGGTGCCGCCCAGGCCGGGGAAGTGGGGGAGCAGCAGGGCGCCGGTGGCCAGGCCGGTGAGGCCTACAAAGTCACGTCGTTTCAAAGTGGCAAGAAATTAAAGGCAGCGAACACAAACCGACCGGCAAGATGGTAATTTTTTCACAAAAAAGACATACTGTCCCGCCCGGCGTTGCAGCGTAGGGCTAGCCTTTTTCCCGAATCAGCTTGAAAAACTCCTCGCGATAGGTTTCGCCCACCGTAATGGCCTCATTCCCTATGTGTAATAAATGGCCTTCCACCATGCGCAGGTGGTCGAGCGAGATGATAAACGACTTGTGGACCCGCACAAAGGGCGGCCGCGGCAGCTGCGCCTCCAGCTCGCGCAGCGTGAGGTAGGTGATGATGCGCTGGCCGACTAAGTGAATCGATACATAGTTTTTAAGGCCTTCAACATACAGAATATCAGCGTGCTTGACCTTGATAAACTTGTTCTTGCTGTCGCCTTTTACAAAAAGGTAGTCGGGCGCGGTGGGCGGGCTAGCCAGCGGCGCCGTGGTCGGCGGTGGGGGCGGGGCTGGCGGTGCGGCCGGCAGCAGCGCCTGGGCCTTTTGCACGGCGCGCAAAAAGCGGTCGAAGGCAATGGGCTTGAGCAGGTAGTCAACCACGTCGTGCTCGTAGCCTTGCAGGGCGTACTCGGGGTAGGCGGTGGTGAGGATGACCTTGACGCGGCTGCCGCAGATTTTAAGGAATTGCAGGCCCGTGAGCTCGGGCATCTGGATGTCGAGAAACACGAGGTCGGCGCGGCCTTCCTGCACCCATTGCAGGGCTTCGAGCGGGTCGGTGGTGGTGCCGGCCAGCGCCAGGGCCGGTATTTTTTGGATGTAGCTGGCGAGCAGCCGGGTGGCGTAGGCCTCGTCGTCGACGGCGATGCAGCGGAGCATGGGATAGCAGTAAGCGGGTGAAAAAGGCGCCGCCCACGTCGGCCGCTCAAGTTAATTGAGCGGACTTTGCTAGCTTTCCAGCCCAATGCAACGGTTTGGGCGAAACCAGGCCTCCAAATTTCAAACTTACTCCCCAAGTGCATGAAAATGAAACAACTACCCGCCCTGGCCGCCGCCGGCCTGCTCCTGCTAAACAGCTGTAAAAAAGACGAGGCCGCGCCCGAAAACTGCACCACCCAGGAGGTAGCCACCACCGATGTGGCGGGCTGGGCTGCTAGCCCCTACTGCTTTGCTACGCCCGTAGCGGGCGGCCAGTACCAGACCTACGTCATCAACTCGGCGGCCGAGTTGCAGGCGCTCAACCACTGCACCACCACGCCCACTATCGATTTTGCCCGTTACACCCTGCTGGCTGGCAAGACCAAAACGGCCGCGTGCAGCAGCGTAAAAACGCAGCGCGTGGTGCGCAGCTGCGCCCAATACACCTTCGAGGTCGAGCTGGCGGCGGGCGCGTGCCAGGCCTCCACGGAGGTACTCTACTACACGCTGGTGCCCAAGCTGGCGGCCGGTGCGCAGGTCACCATCAGCGTGACCACGCCCCGCTAGGAGCGGAGAAATTGGATATTGGCCGGCGGGCGCTATATTTCTTGCCCGCTCTCCTTTTCCCACCCCACTGCCTTGGTTTTTATGCACCTACGTCGACTCCTGGCCCTGGCCGCGCTCAGCTTTCTAGCCATGAGCAACAGCTGCAAAAAAGAAGACGTGGCCCCCTGCAACGCCTCGGCCGACGTGACCCTGACGCCGCTGGCGGGCCTCCAGGCCACCATTACCGAGCCGGTGCCCTACGTGGGCCAAACCAACGAGTACGTCATCAACTCGGCCGCCGAGTATCAGGAGCTGTTTGCGGGCAAGAAGCTGCCGGCCATCGACTTCACCACCCACACCCTGCTGGCCGGCAAAACCCGCACCGCCAGCAGCTACCACCTGCTAGCCCAGCAAGTGGTGCAAACCTGCGCCGGCTACACCTACTCGGTGCAGCTGGCCCCCGGCCCGGCGCCCACCGGCGCCAGCGTAGTGTACTTCGTGCTGGTGCCCAAGCTGCCCGCCACCGCCAAAGTAGCGTTCGAGGTGCAGCTGCTGGCCTCGGGCAGCACCGACGAAATTTCGACCCTAGTAAGCAAGTAGACTAGGCCTTACAGACTCAGCGTCAGGTGCGTGCGGTAGGTCAGGCCATCGTTGTGCACCACCAGGGTGTGGCGGCCGGGGTACAGCAGGGCTAGCCGGCGCCGGATATTGGGCAGGCCCACGCCGGTGGTGGCGTCTTTCTGGTGCTGGTTGATGCGGTTCTCGACGGTGAACTCCAACTGGTTGGGCGCGGGCAGGTGCAGCTGAATGCGCACCGGCTGCGCCGCCTGGCTCACCACGCCGTGCTTCAGGGCGTTTTCCACAAACGGGATGAGCAGCAGTGTGGCTACCCGCTGCCCGCCCACCGGCTGGCCGGTTTGGGTGAAGTCCACGAAGAATTTCTCCTCGAAGCGCAGGCGGTGAATGGTCAGGTAATTCTCCACATACTCGACCTCGCGGGCCAGGTCTACCTGGCCGTCGGGGCTGTCGTGCAGCATGTAGCGCATGAGGTCGGAGAGGCGCAGGATGGCTTCGGCTAGCCCTTCTGATACTTCGTAAGCACTGGCATAGAGGTAGTTGAGGGTATTGTAGAGAAAATGTGGGTTGAGCTGGGTGCGTAGAAAAGCCAGCTCGGCCTGGGTGCGGGCCTGCTCCAGCACTTGCAGCTGCAACTGGTTTTCGCGCTCCTTCTCGCGCAAAAAAGCATCGCGAATGGCTACGGCGGCCCCGGCCAGCACGATGGTGGGCGGCAGGAAATACGCATTATCCTGCAAATAGTAAAGCAGCGTGGTGCCGGGATAGTAGTTGTGAAAACCGAAGAAGAACGGTAGCAAAATTTCCTGCAACAGGTAGCGGCTGCCGGCAAATACCAGCGGCGTGCCCAGCAGCCCGAGCACCAGCACCAGCCAGCGCCCCGGCCGCAGCCCCTGCGGAAACACGAACAGGTAGCAGTAGTAAAACAGCGTTATTGTGCTGAGTAAGAAGGTGAACTGCAGCAGTAGCTGCTTGCCCAGGCCCAGCTTGTCCTTGGGGCCACTGCTGAGTAGGATGAAAACCAGGTCGTAGCCGATTATCAGGGTCCAGCCCAGCACTTGGTACAGAATAATGCGGCGGCGATTCATAAAGCAAAAGCTAAGCTGGGCGAAATAACTACGGCCGGCCGCTGGCCGGCGCGCTAGCCCCGGCCGGCTGGCCCAGCCGGAACAAAAAGCGGTAGGTAAGCCCTAGGCCCAGCAGCACCAGGGCCGTCCAGCAGGTAACCAGCAGGGGTGAGCCCAGAATCCAGTAAGTACCCAGGAAGCCACTGGCCAGCAAGGAGTTCATGGCCCCCAGAATAACCAGAAATAGCACGAGCGTCGGCACCAGAAAGAAGCCCAAAAACACCCAGAGCCGGCCCCGGGGGCGCAGCGTGGCGTAGGCTCGCACCAGCGGGGGCACGGTGGCCAGCAGCACGGCCGCTCCGCCCAGCGCCCAGGCCAGGTTGTACGGCATCACCTTGCTCAGGGCGTATACCTCGTCATTGCCACCCATAAAAACAGCCCCCAGAATGCGGGCAAACGGAATATTGGCAAACACCAGCGCGAAGCCCAGCGACCAGCTGGCCGCCGGGCGGCCGGGAGCCATTAGCCGGTAGCCGACCCACATGAGCGCGAAGCTGAAAAGGGGCCCCGACAGCGTGGCGGTCAGGTTTTGCAGGGGCTTGTGGGCGCAGGTGGCGCACAGGCTCCAGACGTTGAAATCGCGCGTGCCCCAGCAGCCGCACAGCAGCCGGCCCAGACCAGTGTGCACCAGCTCGTGCGCCTCGGCTAAACAAAAAAGCAGCGCCACGAAGGCGGCCAGCGAGCGCCAGGTAAACAGGACTTTCATAACGAGGGTAGGGTGCTAAGATTAGGTACTTAGCCGGGCAAAGGTGCTGGCCGCGCCCGCCGCCCCGCTGGTTTATTATCCCAACCCCCCGCGGGCTAGCCCCAACGCCCGCCCGGCCAGGACGATGCCCGCCGCGGGCTAGCCCACGGCGTTGGTGTAAGGCTAGCCGGGGTTGGGATAATAAAATTTCGGCCCCGGCCGGGGCCCGGCACCTTTGCCTTATCACTTTCTTAAACGCCCCGCTGCCATGTCGCTCCGCTCCATTCTCCGCACCCTGCTCGCCGGCGCTTGGCTCGGCACCGCCCACCTGGCCGCCGCCCAGGCACCCGCACCGCTCAACACGAAGATTAAGGTGTACCTGGTGGGTACGTTCCATTTTAATGCCTCCGACAGCGACGTCATCAAGGGCACCAAGGTGGACATGGACACGCCCGTGCTGCAACGCGAGCTGGACGAGCTGGTGGGCAAGCTGCAAAAAACGCAGGCTACCAAGGTGTTTGTCGAGTGGAAACAGGACCGCCAGCGCTTTGTAGACAGCACCTACGCGCGCTACCGCACAGGGCAGCGCGAGGTCGGTACCCAACGCCAGAACAACAACGAGGTGGTGCAGGTAGGCTACCGCCTAGCCAAGCGCCTGGGCCAGCCCCGCGTGTACTGCGCCGATGCCAACGGCGTGTACGACTACGCCACCACCCAGCAGTATGCCAAAGCGCACGGCCAGGAGGCTATCCTGAACAATATGTACGAGGATAAACAGCTGCCCGACAGCCTGGGTAGCCTGCTGGCCGCGCGGCAAAAAGCCATTCGGGCCGCGCTAGGCCCCGCTGCCAAGTATAGCGGCGAAACCCTGCTCATGCAGTTTAAGCGCATGAATACGGAGGCCGCCGACCGTGGTAACATGGATGCCTACCTGCTGCACCTGGCCCGCGTGGGCGGCGGCGACAACTACGCCGGGGCCGACCTAGCGGGCGAATATTACAAGCGCAACGTGCGCATCTACACCAACCTGCTGCGCGCCGTGGATGTGCAGCACGACCGGGCCATCGTGCTCCTCATCGGGCAGGGCCACGTGGCGTTTCTGAAATCCATCCTGCGCTACAGCTCCTTATTTGAGGTGGCCGAGGTGCTGCCGCTGCTGGAGGCGAAGTGAATAAGCTGGGCAAAGGCAGTTAAAAACGTTTGTCATGTTGAACGCAGTGAAGCATCTTGCCCGCACCGTTGGGTTTAGTAACCCTGGTGATGCGACCAAGATGCTTTACTGCGTTCAGCATGACGGACGCTTTTAGGCGATTGCTAGTGAACTGCTAAACAAGCCGGCTACTTGCCGAGCTACCGCTTGCCTGGGCCACGTAGGCGCGGCGCTCCTCCACCTACTAGCGGTAGGCGAGGCCCTTCTCGGTGTCGCGGCTGAGCGGGCGCACCACCGCGTCGCGCTCTTTATTATCAGAAGAAACGCGCAGCGTGGTGCGGTGGCCCACCTTGTATGGCAGCAGCTCGTTGAGGTTCGAGGTTGGTGGTGCCCCTGAGCGGGCGGCCATCCACGGCCAGCAGCACGTCGCCGGGCTTGAGGCCACCCAGCACGGCGGCGCCCAGCGGCAGCACGGTGGTGAGGCGCAATCGCCCATTCTGCTCGTACTTGCTTGGGTCAAAGCGCACCCCTAGCCGGCCGGTAGCGGGGGCCACGGTGCCGGTGGGCGGGGCGGCTGACCCCATGCCCGAGTGCGAGGCATTGAGCTCGCCAATCATCAAGTTCACCAGCCGCCGCACTTCGTCGGGGGTGCGGGCGCCGGCGCCGCCAGGGGCAGCGTGGCGGGCAGGGTCGCCAGTAGTGGCAGGGCTAGGTAGTGTTTTAGCACCGCAGAGAGCGGGTAAAAGCGTGGGGCACTAGGCTAGCGCAAGGTAGGGCCGGGGCCGGACCGCGTTGCACGGGGCTAGCCAGTCTGGCGGGCGATAACGCACAAAAAAGGCCCCGACCAACGGGTCGGGGCCTTGTGCTTCTTGCTGGCCAGTAGCTTACTGCCGCTGGCTAGGCCACCTTATTGCTTCTCGAAGCGGTCGGTGTAGGTCTGCTGGGCGCCGATAACGCGCACCACGTAGAGGCCGGCGGCGAGGCCGCTCACGCGCTGGCTCAGCTGCTGATTCAGCTGCTCAACCGAGCCCGTGCCCTTCAGCACGAGGCGGCCGGTGGTGGTGAATACCTCCAGGCTCAGGCTTTTGCCGGTTTCGGGCACGTCGAAGCGCACGCTGTTGGCTACCGGGTTGGGGTAGAGGCCGAGCGAAGCGGTGCGGCTAGCCTTGGTGGCTAGCGGGGTGCCCGTGAACGAGTAGCGCGAGAACACCGGGTAGTGGTCCGAAGTGGTGTTGGCGTAGTTGGCAATCGGGGCCGTCACATCGGTGCGGATGGCCGCCGTGCCGCTGATGTAGAACTGGGCCATGCCTTTGTTGGCAATCACGTTGTCAATCACCGTGGGGTAGCTGGCCGTCGAGCGCAGGCCAGCCTGCGATAGCGGGAGCGTGATAGACAGGTAGTTGGCATCCTGGGTGAAGGACGAGTACGAGGTGATGGCCGGCGTAACGCCCGTGGCGATGGTGCCGTTGAGTACGTCGTTGTAGTCGCCCACGATGAGCGTGTTGTCGGTGGGGTAGGTCTTTTCCAGCTCCGCCTTGAGCAGGTCGGCGCCGGCTTTGCGGCGGGCGTAGTCATTGGCCGAAGTTGCGGTGGCATTGGCTTTGGCATGAATCACGATGAAATTCACCTTCTTAGTCACGCCATCGAGGGTGACATCGGCGCGCATCGAGTAGGGGAAGCGGCCCGAAGCCCAGGGCGTGAAGGCGGCGCAGGCATCGGCCTGCGAGCAGCGCAGCAGCCCCTGAAACGACGGATTCTTTACCAGGTCGGTGCGGTAGATGAAGGCTAGCTTCTGTGCCCCCACGTAGTCGGCATCGGCTTTGTTATCGGCATACGAGCCAAATTCCGAAATCTTGTAGGCGTAGGGCAGGCCGCTGGCGGTCGAGAGCTGGCTGGCTAGGGTGCGCAGGCGCACGGTATCCACTACTTCTTCCAGGGCGTACACGTCGGCCTTCAGGGCGCTAATCACCGTGAAGGCGTTGGTGTATTGCAGGTTCTTGTCCGTCGGCCCGAGGGTAGGGTCGGCCGAGCCAAACCACTCCATGTTCCAGTTTACTACCTCGAGGGTTTTGGCCACGTCGTAGGTATCGCCGGTCACGGTTACGGTCTGGCTGGTGGCGCCGGCCGAGGCCAGGGCTAGGGTAGCCGAGTAGTTAGTCGAGGCCACGGTGGGGCTGAAGCGCACGGTTACGGGCTTGGCCGTGCCGCTAACCTCCGTCTTGGTCAGCGCGAGGGTGCTGGCGAAGGTGGTGCCGTCTTTCGAAAGCGTGAAAGCAGGGTTGGGCGAAGTAACAGTTATGTCGTTGGTCAGGTCATTGGCCGACACGGTCAGGGTGCGGGTGCCGCTGGTACCTACGGCCTGGTAGCCAAAGGCGAGGCTGTTGACATCGGTGAAGAAGGTGGGCGCGGGCGCCGTGGTCGAGTTGGTGAGCGCGATATCGTCGAGCGTCCAGCGGGCGGCGCCGGCCGTGGTCGAGGTATACACGAAGGCCACGTACACTTTGGCAGCTTTGAAGGCGGCCAGGTTCACGCTGGGCGTCTGCGTCCAGGTGTCCGAGCCCGCGCCGGGGAACTGCGCATTCAGGTCGGTCCAAGTGGCGGCGTTCGGGTCGCCGGTGCCGCTGTAGTTGGTCGATACGCGCAGCTTCAGGCCGGGGCCGCTGAAGGCCGTGCGGCTCCAGAACGAGAACAGCGGGAAGGTGTAGGTGCTCAGGTCGAAAGAAGGCGAGATAAACCAGTCTTCATTCACCTGGTTGCCGCTGGCGTAGCCGTTGATTTGCACGCCGTAGGGCGTGGCCGTGGTGGCAGTAGGGGCGTTGGGGTCGCGGCCAAACGTGGTGCAGGCCCACACCTGGGCACCGGTTACGCTGTACTGGCTCCAGCCATCCGAAAGCGTGGTGGCGCAGGTATTGAAGTTGAAGCTGGTCTGGGTGGGGTCTACGCCCGTGCCCGTGAGGGCTACCGTGGCGGTAGTAGCGCCGGTGCTGGCGTGGGCGATGCTGCCCGTGGCCGTGCCCGTAGCAGTGGGCGAGAACTTCACGTACACCGTTTTGGCGGTAGCCAGGTCGGCCGCCGTGTAGCTAAGTGTCGTGCCGAAGGTGGTGTTATCCTTCGAGATGGTGAATGGCCCGGTGGCCGTGAGCGTAGTGGCGCCGGTGAGGTTGGCACCGGTGAGGGTATAGGTCTGCGCCGGCGAGGTAGTCCCCACGTTCTGGCCCCCGAAGGTCAGGCTGGTTACCGAGGCCGTTAGGCTAGGAGTCGTTGGGTTGGCAGTGCCCCAGCTCAGCGAAATATCGTCGATGCCCATGCCATCATCAGCCCCGCTAGCATCCGTATCCGTCCAGCGAAACCAGATAGTGGCCCCATTGGCGAGGTTCAGGCTGGCAATCGTGCCGGTCACGGCCGTCGTTTGCACGGGCGTAGCCACGCCCGCCGTGGAGGTAGCCGTGGCGCTGTTGTTGGCGTAGTCGAGGGCCGTTACGGCCGTCCAGGTGCCGGTGCCCAGCGAAGTGGCGTCGAGGCTGTACTCAAACGTCATTTTATCGACCCGGTTGGTGCCGCCCACGCGCCACGTTTCGCCGTTGTAAGCCAGCGTCAGGCTAGGCAGGGCGGCGCCCGTAGCGTTGGTAAAGCGCGCTCCGATTACGGCGGCTAGGCTGCCGCTGCGCAGGCTGCCCAGCGCGCGGTCGGTGCCGCTGGTGGCGCCGTAGCTGTACACGTTGCCGCCGTTGCCCGCGCCGTTATCGGCCGCGTACAAGTTGTCGGCTAGGGCGCTGGTGCCGGTTTCCGTAAAGTCCCAGCCGGTGGGCAGGGTGCTTTTCGCGTTGCTCGCACCAGTGTTAGCCAGCCCATCGAAGTTCTGGGTGTAGGGGCTGGTAGTGAGCGTAGCCTGGGCCTGGGCGCTCAGCGAGGCGAGCGCCAGTATGCTTGCCCAACCCAAGGAGAGGAGTCGTTTCGTCATGCGGAAAAATGCTGGAAGAACTGGAAGGAAAGGAGAAGAAATGGTATTACGAAGCAAAAATAACCCTGCCTGCGCCGAAAGCAAGATTACGTTAATGTTTCTAAATGAAGCAGTTTCGAGGCAAACCGCGCTAGCAACCTGAAAGACCAGCAAATGCCGGCTGGGTTGCGCCCAAAAAGTAGTAGGCTAGCCTACTATCTTAATCTTGAAAATTGGCCTTACATTTAGCCTCTCAATCCTCCCCACCTAACTTTTGCATTTTATGCAAGTCAAATCTATACTCCTCGCGGGCGGCGCCCTGCTGGTGGCCTCATCGGCGGCCCAGGCCAGCGGTTTTCAGGTTGGCCTCACCGGCGCCAAAAACGTGGGCATGGGCGGCACTGGCACCGGCCTCTACCTCGACCAGGCCTCGCAGTTCTTCAACCCCGGCGCGTTTGCCTTTGCGCCAACCGGCTTCCAGGTAGGCGGCAACATCGCCATCCCGCGCATCTCGTTTCGGCCCGGCGATGCCGACCAGGGCCAGCGCACGCTGCAGAATACCAACGTGTTCCCGTTCAGCGGCTTCGTTGGCTTCGGGCCTAAGGAAGGCAAGTGGCGCCTGGGCTTGGGCGTGTACACGCCCTTCGGCAGCGAGCTGCACTACGCCCAGGGCTGGGAAGGCCGCTACTCGCTCACCGACATCAACCTGCGCTCGGTAACGGCCCAGGCTACGGTGGCCTACGCCATCACGCCGCAGTTCAGCATCGGCGGTGGCCTCACCGCGCTGGTGCTCGGCGATGTGGACTTGCAGCGCGATATTCCGGTGCAGGCGCAGGGCAGCACGCAGCCCGCGCACGCGCAGCTCACCGGCAAGGCCGACCACAAGCTGGGCTACAACATCGGCGTCATGTTCAAGCCCAGCGACAAGCTGAGCGTGGGCCTCAGCTACCGCTCGGCGGTGGATGCGCACATCAGCGAGGGCGATGTAAAGATTACGGGGTTGCCGGCCTCGGCGGCCGGGAGCTTCACGGCTACCAAATTTGAGGCTACGCTGCCGCTGCCCGATGTATATAGCTTCGGCATTGGGGTACGCCCCACCGAGAAGCTGCTGCTGGCCTTCGACGCCAACCTGGTGGGTTGGAGCCGCTACCAGTCGCTCGATTTCAAATACTCGGGCGGCGTGCTCGGCGGCAATGCCTCGTCGTCGTCCAAGCGCCAGTACCAGGATGCGCTAGCCTTCCGCGTGGGCGGGCAGTATAAAGTGACCGACAACTTCACGGTGCGCGCGGGCACGTTCTACGACTTCTCGGCCGTGCGCGACGGCTTCGTGACCCCCGAAACGCCCGATGCCGACCGCATCGGCATCACGGCTGGCCTGGGCTACACCTTCGGCGAGCGCTTCGGCATCGACGCCTCGTTTCTGTTCGAAGACTTCATGAAGCGGAGCCAGAGCCAGGCCGACCTCGTCAGCCTGGGCACCGCCGACCGCGTGGCCGGCACCTACAAGACGAACATTTTTGTGCCTGGCGTGCAGCTGTACGTAAAGTTCTAACCTGTCTTTTCTCCTACCCGATGACTACGTTATTCTCTACCATCAAAACCGCCCGCCCGGCGCTAGCCCTGCTGGGCCTGGGCCTAGCCGGGCTGGCGGGCTGCCAGCCCAACCTCGATGCGACTAGCCCGGCGGCTTCGGCCGGCCCGCTCGACTTCACGAGCTACGTGGCCGTGGGCAACTCGCTCACCGCGGGCTATACCGATGGCGGCCTCTTCAACGAAGGGCAGGCTACTTCGTACCCCGCCCTGCTGGCCCAGCAGTTTGCCAAAACCGGCAAGGGCCCGGCTAGCTTCGTGCAGCCGGCTTTTTCGAGCGCCAAGAAGGATGGCTCGGGCTACATCAAGCTGCAGGCAGTAAACGGCGCCCTGGCCCCGGTGCAGCCCACGGCGGCCAACAACTACCTGGGCGAGCAGGTGGCCCGGACCGGGGCCGTGCTGCCCGGCGGCGACCAGCTGGAGGCCTACTCCGGCAATCAGCCCGATAACCTGGGCGTGCCGGGTATTTCGGTGCTGAGCAGCGTGTCGGCCCTCACCAATGGGCTAGCCCCCTACGGCGCCATCAACCCCTTTTATGAGCGTCTGCTGACGACAGCCGAAAAAACCACCAAGGATTACGTTGCCTACATCGGCCAGAAAACGCCCACGTTTTTCACCTGCTGGATGGGTAACAACGACGTGCTGGCCTACGCCACCGCCGGCGGCGTAGTGGCGGCTACCAACCCCTTCGGCGGCCTCACCGATACCACGCGCTTCGGCATTGGCTACCGGGCTATTCTGCAAACCATCAGCAAGAATGGTACGGTGAAGGGCGCCGTGGCTAACATCCCGAACGTAACCAGCGTGCCGTACTTCAATACGGTAACGGTAGCGGCAGTGCTGGCCTCTTACCAGCGGGCAATTCCTGGGCTCACGGCTATCTACATTCAGCCCGGTACCACCACCGGCGCGGCCAATGCCCGCGTGGCTACCTCGGCCGATTTGCTGACTCTTACCGCGCAAGCCTTCATCGCGGCTAACACAGGCGTGGGTACCTCGGCTGCCACGGCCATTCCCAGCCAGTATGTGCTAGATGCCACTGAGATAGCTTCCGTAACCGCCCGCACTACGCAGCTCAACGCCATTATTGCCAAAACGGCCCAGCGCTTCAAGGTGCCCGTGTTCGATGCCAACAGCTTCCTCACCAGCGTGGCCAGCAGCGGCATTTACACCAACGGGGTGAACAACACCGCCACTTTTGCCAGCGGCAATACCTTCGGCCTCGATGGCGTGCACCCCACGCCCCGCGGCTACGCTATTATCGCCAACGAGTGGATTCGGGTCATCAACAGCTACTACGGCTCGACTATTCCGAACGTAGACCCCAACACTTACCGCGGCGTGCTGCTGCCCTAGCGGCCCACTAGCCCTGCGTTGCTCAAAAAGCGCCTTCCTCACCGGGAAGGCGCTTTTTTTGGCCCTAGCCGTTGTATCTTCGTCATCGCTGCTATCCAGAAAGACCGAGGGACCAGGCCCGATGACGTCTTGGCAACCTACCCCGAGTAGGTGCCAACTCCTGTTCGGCCAATGTGTTGGGTCGAAGAAGATATCAGCCGGAACCTGCGCCGCCCGGCGTGGCTTTCTTTCTGGATAGAAGCTGCTTGCTTCCGCCTTTGCTCCGAAAGAAATGTCTGCTTCCCCCGCCACCGTCGCCCCCGACCCCGCCTGTACTTCGCCCCTGCCTGCGCTCATGCGCCAGCGCCTGCTCATTCTGGACGGCGCTATGGGCACCATGATTCAGCGCTACCCGCTGGAGGAAGAAGACTTTCGCGGCACCCGCTTTGCTGACCACCCGCGCCCGCTGCGCGGCAACAATGACCTGCTCAGCCTCACGCGGCCCGACATCATCCGGGCCATCCACGCCGAGTATTTTGCGGCCGGGGCCGACATGGTGGAGACCAACACGTTCTCGGGTACCACCATCGCGCAGGCCGACTACGCCCTCGAGCACGTGGTGTATGAGCTTAACTACGAGTCGGCTAGGCTGGCCCGCGAAGTGGCCGACGAGTACTCGGCGAAAACCCCCGACCAGCCGCGCTTCGTGGCCGGGGCCATTGGCCCCACCAACCGCACCGCCTCGCTTTCGCCCGACGTCAACCGCCCCGGCTACCGCGCCGTGACCTTCGATGAGCTGGCCACCGCCTACCTCGAGCAAACCCGCGGCCTCGTGGATGGCGGCGTGGACACGCTGCTCATCGAAACCATCTTCGATACCCTCAATGCCAAGGCCGCGCTCTTCGCGGTGCAGCAGTTTTTCAACGAGGGTGGCCGGGTCGTGCCCGTCATGATTTCGGGTACCATTACCGACGCCTCGGGCCGCACCCTGAGCGGGCAGACGGTGGAGGCGTTCTGGCACAGCATCAAGCACTTGCCTTTGCTGAGCGTGGGTCTCAACTGCGCCCTCGGCGCCGACCAGCTCCGCACCTACGTGCGCGAGTTGGCCCGGCTCGCCGACGTGCCCGTTTCGGCCTACCCCAACGCGGGCCTGCCCAATGCCTTCGGCGGCTACGACGAGAGCGCCCAGGAATTTGCTGCGCTGGTGGAGGATTACCTCAAGGAGGGCCTGCTCAACGTGGTGGGCGGCTGTTGCGGCACCACGCCCCAGCACATTGCCGAGCTCAAGAAGCTAGCCGACGCCTACGGCCCCCGCGCCGTGCACGCCGCCCAGCTGCACCCCGACGCCCCGGCCGCCCAGCGCGACGCGCTGGTGGACGATGAGGCCGCCTCGGTATCGTCGCTAGCCTTGGGTGGCGGCGGGGAAAAGCTGGCTAAGGGTACTACGCACCTCGCTGGCTTGGAGCCATTTAACATCACGCCGGCCAGCCTGTTCGTCAACATCGGCGAGCGCTGCAACGTGACGGGCTCGCGCGCCTTTGCCCGCCTCATTCGCTCGGGCGACTACGAAGCGGCCCTGGCCGTGGCCCGCGCCCAAGCCGAAAACGGCGCGCAGGTGCTCGACATCAACATGGATGAGGGCATGCTCGACTCGGAGGCCGTGATGACGACCTTCCTGCACCTCATTGCCTCGGAGCCGGACATTGCGCGCCTGCCCATCATGATTGACTCTTCGAAGTGGAGCGTGCTCGAAGCCGGCCTCAAGTGTGTGCAGGGCAAGAGCATCGTCAACTCCATTTCCCTGAAGGAAGGGGAGGATGCCTTTCGCCGCCACGCCCGGCTGGTGCGCCAGTACGGCGCGGCCGTGGTAGTAATGGCCTTCGACGAAAACGGCCAGGCCGACAGCTACGAGCGCCGCATTGCCATCTGCCAGCGCTCGTATGATATTCTGGTTAAGGAAGTTGGCTTCCCGGCCGAGGACATCATCTTCGACCCCAACATCCTCACCGTGGGTACCGGCCTGGAGGAGCACCGCAACTACGCGCTCGACTTCATTGCGGCCGTGAAGTGGATAAAGGAGCACCTGCCCGGCTGCCGCACCAGCGGCGGCGTCAGCAACATTTCCTTCTCCTTCCGGGGCAACGACGCGGTGCGCGAGGCCATGCACGCGGCCTTTCTCTACCACGCTATCCGCGCCGGTTTGGATATGGGTATCGTAAACGCCGGCCAGCTCGCCGTGTACGACGACGTACCCAAAGACCTGCTCGAACTCTGTGAGGACGTGCTACTTAACCGCCGCGACGACGCCACCGAGCGCCTCATCGACTTTGCCGAAACCGTGAAGCAAAAGGGCAAAGTCGAAGTGGTGGCCGACGCCTGGCGCAGCCTGCCCGTGGCCGAGCGCCTGCAACACGCCCTGGTGCGCGGCATCACCGAGTTTATCGACCAGGACACCGAGGAAGTGCGTCAGCAAGTGGGCCGCCCGCTCGATGTGATTGAGGGCCCGCTGATGTCGGGTATGAACGTGGTCGGCGACCTCTTCGGCGCGGGTAAAATGTTCCTGCCGCAAGTGGTAAAATCGGCCAGGGTAATGAAGAAGGCGGTGGCGTATTTGCAGCCTTTCTTAGAAGCCGAAAAGGAAGGCGCCGCCCGCCAAACGGCTGGCAAAATTCTGTTGGCCACCGTGAAAGGCGACGTGCATGATATCGGCAAGAACATCGTGGGCGTGGTACTGGCCTGCAACAACTTCGAGATTGTGGACCTCGGCGTGATGGTGCCGCTGGAGCGCATTCTGGACGAAGCCCAGAAGCAGGGTGCCGACATCATCGGCCTCAGTGGCCTCATCACGCCCTCGCTGGATGAGATGGTGTACGTGGCCCGCGAGATGGAAAAGCGCAAGCTACAAGTGCCGTTGCTCATTGGCGGGGCCACTACCTCGCGCCTGCACACGGCCGTAAAGATTGCGCCCGCTTACTCAGGGTCAGCGGTTTATGTCAATGATGCCTCGCGCTCGGTAGGCGTGGCCGCTAGCCTGCTGGGCTCGGGCAAGGACACGTACACCCAGACCATCGCGGCTGAGTACCAGGCCCTGCGCGAAGACCACGCCGGCCGCCAGCGCGACAAAAACTACCTCAGCATTGAGGCGGCCCGCGCCAACGGCTACCATGCCGACTGGGAAACCACGCCTATTACCAAGCCCAGCTTCCTGGGCACGCAGGTGCTGGATAACTACCCGCTCGACGAGCTGGCGCGCTACATCGACTGGACGCCCTTCTTCCACACCTGGGAGCTGAAGGGCCGCTACCCCCGCATTCTGGAAGACGATAACCTCGGCGAAGCCGCCCGCCGCCTCTTCGAAGATGCCCAGAAAATGCTGGCCGAAGTCATTGCCGATAAGAGCCTCACGGCCCGCGCCGTGCTCGGCTTCTGGCCCGCCAACACCAAGGACCACGATACCATCGAAATCTACGAGGACGACTCCCGCCAGCAAGTGCGCGACGAATTTTTCACGCTGCGCCAGCAGGGCGAAAAAGGGCCTGGCGTATCCAACGTAGCCTTCTCCGACTACCTCGCGCCCCGCGAAACCGGCCGCGCCGACTACCTCGGCGGCTTCGCCGTCACGGCGGGCTTGGGCATCGAAAAGCTCATCGAGAAGTACGAGGCCGACCACGACGACTACTCCAGCATCATGATAAAGGCGCTGGCCGACCGCCTCGCCGAGGCCTTCGCCGAGCGGCTGCACCAGCGCGTGCGCGAGGAGTTCTGGGGCTACGCGCCCAACGAAAATCTGAGCGGTGAGGAGCTTATCAAGGAGGAGTACCGCGGCATTCGCCCCGCGCCGGGCTATCCCGGCTGCCCCGACCACACCGAGAAAATCACGCTTTTCCGGTTGCTCGATGCGGAAAAGCAGACGGGCATCACGCTTACCGAAAACCTGGCCATGTACCCCACGGCGGCCGTGAGCGGTATGTACTACGCCCATCCGGCGGCCCGCTACTTTGGCCTGGGTAAAATAGGTCAGGACCAGGTGGCCGACCTGGCCGAGCGCAAGGGCATGCCGCTGCCCGAGCTGGAGCGCTGGCTGATGCCGAATCTGAATTACGACCCGCAATAGTTGCGCGGACTTTATAGTCCACGTTCAAGTCATTTCCGAATCGTTCAGGCGCGAACTACAAAGTCCGCGCTACTGCTATGAAAGTAACCGAACACCTCTCCCGCGCCGAGGGCAAAACGCTCTTCTCCTTCGAGGTCCTGCCGCCCCGCAAGGGCGAAAATATCCACACGCTGTTCTCCAATATCGAGCCGCTGATGGAATTCAAGCCCCCGTTTATCGACGTTACCTACCACCGCGAGGAGTTTGTGCTGCGCGAGCGGCCGGGCGGGCTCTTGCAGCGTAAGGCCGTGCGCAAGCGGCCGGGCACGGTGGGCATCTGCGCGGCCATCAAAAACCGCTTCGATGTAGACACGGTGCCGCACCTCATCTGCGGCGGCTTTGCTAAGGAAGAAACCGAAAACGCGCTGATTGACTTGCACTTCCTGGGCATCGACAACGTGCTGGCCCTGCGCGGTGACCCCATCAAGAGCGAGGGCCACTTTCAGCCCCACCCCGATGGCCACCGCTACGCCTGCGACCTCATCGGGCAGGTATCCGAGCTCAACCACGGCCGCTACCACGACCACGACGAGCAGTACCAGCCGCTGGGCTCCGAGCCGGTGCTGTGTACCGACTTCTGCATCGGCACGGCCGGCTATCCCGAAAAGCACTTCGAAGCCCCCAACCACGGCTCCGACATTCGCTTTCTCAAGGACAAAATTGACCGCGGGGCCGACTACATCGTAACCCAGATGTTTTTCGACAACGAGGAGTTTTTCAAGTTTGAGAAGCGCTGCCGCGAAGCGGGTATCACGGTGCCCATCATCCCAGGTCTCAAGCCTTTGACTACTAAGAATCAGTTGATTGGCTTGCCGCGCTCCTTCTTTCTTAGCATCCCGGAGGCGCTGTCCGAAGCTATTCATCACGCCAAAGACAACGCCGCGGCCCGCGAAGTCGGCATCGAGTGGTGCCTCAACCAAAGCCGCGAGCTCATGGCCCACGGCGTGCCCTGCCTGCACTACTACTCGATGGGCAAGTCGGAAAGCATCCGCCGCGTAGCCGCGGGGCTATTTTAAGAAGAAAGTATTACTCAAAAAGCGTCCTGCTGAGCTTGTCGAAGCATCTCTACCGTACCGCTCGGTAGAGATGCTTCGACAAGCTCAGCAGGACGCTTTTCGGAAAACTGAATAGTCGTTACTTAAACTTGCCTTCGGGGTCGGGTAGCTTGGCCATCAATTCCGTGAGGAACTGAAAATCGAGGCTAGTGAGGCTCAGGTTCTGACCTTTACGCACGTCTTTCCAGGCCTCGGCGTAGTTTTCCTGGTAGTAGTGAATGCGGGCCTGGGTTTGCCAGGCATTGGCATTGGTCGAGTCGGCTAGTAGGGCGCGCTGCACGTAGTCGCTGGCCTGTTGGAGGTCCTTCTTCTTCTTGCTCTGCTCGTAGCGGGCTAGGGTAGTGTTGGCCGCATCGGTTAGCAAGGGCGCATTGGTGGGCGCCACGGCTAGCCCCTGCAGCACCAGCGCCTGAATGGCCTCGGGCGAGGCATCGGGGCGGCGGCTTAGCAGCACGGCTAGGCCGCGGTAGGGCTCGGGGTTTTTAGGGTCGAGCACCCAGGCCAGGTTAAAGCGCACCGTAGCGGTATCGGGCTGATTTTCTTGCAGATACTCGAAGCCCTTGTTGCTGAAAAACTTGCTCGCCTCGGGCCGCGAGGGAAAGCTGCGGTCTACGTCGGCTAGCACGGCGGGGCCTACGGCCTGCTGCGCCTGCGTCAGGCCAAGGCCGCCGTACAGCGGCTGCAAGCGCTGCGGGCCAGTGGCTACCGGAACCGCGTTTTTACCTTTACCACCCTTCTGGGCGTGGGCAGGCAGGCTAGATGCTGCCCCTAGCAGAAAAAGAAATGCGCCGCGCCGAACGCTGGGAATTAGCCGAAAAAACACGCCGGTAAGAAGTTAAAAAGCCTACGTTAAAGAAATAGCCCCGGTGGGAATGGGCAAAAATACGCAAAGCCCCGGCTGAAATACCGGGGCAGTGAGGTTCTATCCAAAAAGGGGGCTAGCCACCTTTACCACAGGCGGGTATCGGTGATGCCAGCGGGCAGCGGTGCCACGCTGCCGAGGCCCAGCACGCACCAGCCCTCTTCCACGCCGAAGGCGCCGCCGGGCATCACGTAGCTAACCCAGCGCAGCAGGGTTTGGCCACTATAATTACTCGTATCGGGGTCGTATTCGCGGATAAGGAGCGCGTCGCCGACCTGAAAATCGTGGTCGTTTTCGCGCACGTCGAAGGGCTTGGTGCCGGCGGCCACGGCCGTGAAGCAGGGCGTCCAGAGCTGCAACTCGTGGGTGCGGGTGCGGGCCGTGGTAATAGTGGATTGCGGGGAAGCGATATAGTGTTGCATAAGAAATAGGCCGCAGTAGAGCAGGCCGGATTAAGGTAATTTACGTAGAAAACGCGACAGCCACCATTATCGTGCCGTTAAGTATCAGCGCAATGCCGTCAGTCATGGCTAGCCCTCGCTGCGTAAGCTCTTCTCTATGAAGCATATTTTTCGCTGGTTGGCGCTCCCGCCGCTCGGGTTGCTGCTGGCCGCCACCGTGGTGCTGCTGGCCAATGAGTGGGCCGTGGCCCGCGCCAGCCACCGCGTGGCCAATGTGCCCTACGTGGCCGCCTCGGCGCCCGATTTTGACAGCAAGCGGCACCGCCTCGACATCTACCAGCCTGCCAAGAAAGCGGCCGCGCCCCGCCCGGTGGTGCTCTTCATCCACGGGGGCAGCTGGGACAGTGGCAGTAAAGACGATATTCTGTACAAAACCATCGGCCGGCGGCTGGCCAAAAATGGCTTCGTGGGCGTGGTTATCAGCTACCGGCTAGCCCCGCAGGTGCAGGTGCCCCAGCAGGCCGACGACTGCGCCCGCGCCCTGGCCTGGACGGTGGCGCACATCGGCGAGTATGGCGGCGACCCTAGCCACCTCGTGCTCATGGGCCACTCGGCGGGCGGCGGGCTAGCCGCGCTGCTGGCCACTGGTTCCGACACGCTGCTGGCCAAGTATGGCTTAGCAGGTGAAACTGTAAAATCCACGGGTGACCCCGAGGGTGATTATTGGGTTCATCCTAGGCAACAGGCGATTCATGGCGTGCTACTCGACGACCCGGCTGGCCTCGACATGCTCGATTACCTCACCAAAATGCAGTACGACGGCGATGCGAAATACCTCGTGCCGTTTAGCAAAGACCCGGCGGTGTGGCGGCAGGCCTCGGCCCTGTACCACGTGCGGGCCGGCGCGCCGCTCATGAGCATCTACATCGGCGGCGAAACTTACCCGAGCATCAAGGAAAGTAGCGAGAAATTCCGGCAGCGGCTCACGCAGTTGGGCGCGGCGCCCAAGTACACAATTTTGCCCGGCAAAAAGCACGTGGGCATGGTTACGCAACTGTTTTGGCCGGGTAATGAGCTGTATGACGAGTTGAAGCGGCTAGCCCGGTAGGGCGCTGCGCGGGCTAGCGAATAGCCAGGTTGAAGGGCACCGTAAACTCCATGCTCGTGGGCTCGCCGTCGAGTTGGCCGGGGCTGGTAAAGCTGCGAATCCGCTGCATGGCCCGCAGCGCCTCCGCGTCTACGGCAGTGGAAAGCGGCTTTATGATGCGAATATTGGTTACGTCCCCGGTTTCGTTCACGGTGAAGCCCGCTATCACCTGGCCCGTGAGGCCGGCGCGCAAGGCCTCGACCGGGTAGCGAAATTCGCGGCTCGCCACCTGTATTACGGTGGCTAGGCTGCCGTCGCCTTCCGAATAAACGGGCAGGGTTTCGTAGGGTGTGAAGGCCTGCGGCTGGCCAGCGGGCCCGTAGCACGCACCGTCGAGGCGCTGGCCTTTGGCGTAGTGCTCGCGCCGCCGCAGCTGCCCGCTAGGGTAGTAGGTGCGCAGCTCGCCGCTCGGCTGGCCGTCGGCGTACTCGCGGTGCAGCCGCAGCTGGCCTTGCTCGTCCCAGCGCTCCGCCACGCCATCTAGCTGTTGCCTGGTTATGTTGCTATACGCGGTGCTGCGGGCGGGCTTGCCACTGAGGTAATAGTCGTGTACTACGCCGCCGCGCTTGCTGGTATACTCCGTTTCGCGGCGGTACGTGGCTCCGGCCTCCGAGCTGGTCAGCGCAAAGTTTTTATCCAGAAAAACGGGTTTGCCCGGCGTCTGCTGGGCGTAGGCCCTAGTTCCGCCCAAGGCACTGATTAATAAGAAGAAGGCAAAGTGCTTCATTGGGTAAGTTATCTTGAGAAAAGGCCTGTGGAGAGCCTTACTGGCCTCGACTGGCTCCGCGCCCTAGCTGGGGTAAGTCCAAAAGTAAAGCGGGATTCAAGCTACTGAATAGCTCAAATCCCGCTTTCTTGAAAATAAGCAGGCTAGCGCTATTGCGCCGTGGCGTATTGCACGCCCATGTTGGCAAACATGAAGGCCCACTTATCCACCTGCTCGCTGATAACCTGGGCCGTGCTGCGGCCCGCGCCGTGGCCAGCCTTGGTTTCGATGCGGATGAGCACGGGGGCCGGGCCCTGCTGGCTTTCCTGCAGGCGCGAGGCAAACTTGAAGGAGTGCGCGGGCACCACGCGGTCGTCGTGGTCGGCGGTGGTAATCATGGTGGCCGGGTAGCTAGCCGGCTTTAGGGCGTGGTAGGGCGAGTACTTGTAGAGGTAGTTGAACATCTCGGGCGAGTCCTGGGCCGTGCCGTAGTCGTAGGCCCAGCCGGCGCCGGCCGTAAACTGGTTGTAGCGCAGCATGTCCATCACGCCCACGGCCGGGAAGGCCACTTTGCAGAGGTCGGGGCGCTGGGCCATGGTGGCCCCGACGAGCAGGCCGCCGTTGGAGCCGCCTGAAATAGCAAGGTGGTCGGCGTCGGTGTACTTGTTGGTTTTGAGGTACTCGGCGGCGGCGATGAAGTCGTCGAACACGTTCTGCTTTTTGAGCTTGGTGCCGGCCTCGTGCCACTTTTCGCCGTACTCACCGCCGCCGCGCAGGTTGGCCACAGCATAAATGCCGCCCTGCTCCAACAAGATAATATTAGCTGTGCTGAAGCCCGGCGTCATGCTGATGTTAAAGCCGCCGTAGGCATAGAGCAGCGTGGGGTTTTTGCCGGTCATGGCTAGCCCCTTCTTGTAGGTGATGAGCATGGGCACGCGCGTGCCATCCTTGGAGTTGTAAAACACCTGCTTCGACTCGTATTTGCTGGGGTCGAACTGCACGCCCGCCTTTTTGTACACTGTGGAGGTGCCGGTGGCTAGGTTGTACTTGAAAATGGTGGGCGGGTAGGTGTACGAGGTGAAGGTGTAGTACGTGTCCTTGTCGAGCTTTTTGCCGCCAAAGCCGCCGGCCGAGCCCACACCCGGCAGCGCAATGGTGCGCAGCTTCTTGCCATTCATGTCGTATTCCTCGACCAGCGAAGTCGCATCCTTGAGGTAAGTGGCGAAGATGTGTCCACCCACGGTATTGATATCCAGCACGTTCTTGGTTTCCGGAATCACGTCTTTCCAGTTGGCCTGGGTGGGCGCGGCGGCGTCCACCGCCACGAGGCGGTGGTTGGGGGCGTTGTAGTTGGTTTCGATGTAGAGCTTGCTGCCCACGTTGTCGACCACGTTGCTGATGCTCTTTTCGTCGGGCACGATGGTGACGATGGCACTGCCGGGCTTGCTCAAATCCTGCAAGTATAGCTTGCCGCCGGTGGTGGTGTTGGCCGCCGAAATGATGAGGTAGCGCTCGTCCTCCGTCACGCTGGCCCCGATGTAGCGGTTAGGGTCCTTCTCGCCGCCGAAGACGAGCTTATCGGTGCTTTGGGGCGTGCCCAGCTGGTGGTAGTAGAGCTTGTGAATCTGCGTTTTACCGGCCAGCTGGCTGCCGGCGGTGGGCTTGTCGTAGCTGCTGTAGTAGAAGCCCGCGTTGCCCTTCCAGGCCAGGCCCGAGAACTTCACGTTCTTCAGCGTGTCGCCCACGATGGCCTTGGTAGCGGTGTTGAGCACGATAACCTTGCGCCAGTCGGAGCCGCCCTCCGAAATCTGGTAGGCGGCCAGGCTGCCATCGTGGGTGAAGTTGATGCCCGCCAGCGAGGTGGTGCCGTCTTTCGAGAAGGTGTTGGGGTCCAGAAAAACCTCGGGCGCGGCCGTGCCCAGCTGCCGGTACATGACGTACTGGCTTTGCAACCCCGTGTTTTTGGAGAAATACGTGTACTTGCCCTCCTTGGTCGGGGCCGAGTATTTCTCGTAGTTCCAGAGCTTGGTAAGGCGCTCGCGGATGGCTTCGCGGTAGGGAATCTTGCTCAGGTAGTCCTGGGTCACCTTGTTTTCTTCCTGCACCCAGGCCTTGGTATCGGTGGCCTGGTCGTTTTCGAGCCAGCGGTAGGGGTCAGTCACCTTGGTGCCGAAGTAGGTGGTCACGGTGTCGACCTTGCGCGTGCTGGGGTAGGGCAGGGGCTTGATGCTGGCCATCGTTTGGGCGCCGGCCGGCCCGGCCGCGAGCAGGGCTAGCAGAATAGAAAGGTTTTTCATGAGAAAAGGAAGATGTAAGGGTCGCAAAGTAAGCAGGCTGTGGCATTTAGCCTAGCGCCCGGGCCTACGCACGGCTATCCAAAGAGCGAACCCTGGCGCTCGGGTTGCTCGAAGGCCAGCAGCCAGCGCTTGCGCAGCAGCCCGCCGGCGTAGCCCGTAAGCGAGCCATCGGCCCCGATAACGCGGTGGCAGGGCCACACAATGGCCAGCGGGTTTTGCCCATTGGCGGCGCCCACGGCGCGCACCGATTTGGGGTTATTCAGGAGCCTGGCCACATCCAGGTAGGAGACCGTGCGGCCGTGCCCGATGCTAGCCAGCGTGGCCCACACCTGCCGCTGAAAGTCGGTGCCGCCGAGCGGCGCGCAGGTCAGCGCAAACTCGCGTAGCTCGCCTCCAAAGTAGGCCAGCAGCTGGCGGTGCGGCTCTTGCAGGCACGCCGCTAGGTCGGCCGCGGGCGTAGGCACTACCGCGTTGTGGTCGAGAAACTGCACGGCGTGCAGCCCAGCGTCGGAGCCGCGCAGGGCCAGCATACCGATGGGCGAGTACAAATGGGCGAGGGCTTCCATCAGGCAGGGCGCTAGGTAGGTTACGGCCCGCAAGGTACTGGCAAAGCAAAAGAACGCCCGGCTGCCGGTGGGCAGTCGGGCGTTCTTTACTGGCGCTACGCGGGGAGTCGCGGGCTAGCCAACCAGCACGCCGCGCTGGCGCTTGGGCTGGGGGGCCGCTTGCTGAGCCTGCTGCACCAGCACCTGCGCCTCGCGCAGGGCCACGGCGCTGGGCTCGTGCAAAATGCGGCGGGGCGGGCCATCGGGCCGCAGCTCGGCATCCCAGAGGCCCGAGCGGTGCCATTGGTCGAGGTGGTCCCAGTCGGGGCGGTCGACCATGGGGTAGATGCAGGCGCCCCATAGCGGCAGGCCGGCGCGCACGGCGGTGGCGCACTCGCGGCCTATCATGTGCCACCACAAGGGCCGGTCTACGCCGGGGTGGCTGGTTTCGGTCACCACAAAGGGGCGCTTGTAGCGTTTGTGGGCTTGGCGCAGCAGCTCGCTCAGCGGTACCCAGCGCGAATCGGGCACGGGGTCGTTCCAGCCCAGGTGGCGGTGCGGGTGCAGCTGCCACTGGTTGTCGTAGTAGTAGTTGAAGCCTACAATATCGAGCAGGCTTTCGTGGCCACCCAGCTCGGGGCACAGGCGACCCGAGAGGATGTCGATGGCCTGAAACTGGTCGCGGTGCATGCGCTTGGCTTCGCGCACGTGGCTTACCCAGGGGTTGGGCGGCGGCACAATGTTGATGAGCGGCTCGGTGCTGAGAAAGCGGATGCTGGGGTCGGCCTCGCGCAGGGCCCAACTGCCCTCAATGTAGGCGCGCATCAGGCCATACTTCACCTGCCAGCCCTGGCCCACGCAGTAGGGCGAGGTGCCGCGGGCATCGCCCCCTAGCCACGACATAAAGCTGACCTCGTTGATGGGCGTAACGATGAGCGTGCCCTCGGGCCGCACCGAGCGGTAAAAATCGACAAAGGCGCGGCACAGCGCCGCAAAGCGCCGGGCAAACATGGGGTGCAGCGGCGTGAGGTCGTCGGGGTAGCCGAAGTGGCACAAGTCCCAGATTTGCTGAATGCCGTGGCGCTGGCCGGCGTCGAGCATCAGGCGCACCGTGCTCCAGTCGTACTGGTAAGGCGTTTTCTCAATCATCGCCCACCGAATGCCTTCGCGCACGGTCTTCACATTGAACTGGCCGAGGTCGGCGTAGTCGGCATCGAGTAGCGGCAGGTGCCCGGTAAGCGGCAAAAAATCGACCCGGTTGCCAAAGGCGTTGAGCTGGTCGGTGCATTCGTAGCCGCCCCACCAAAAAGAATCGAAGGGATTGTCAGTCAGGTTATTTTGCATAAGGATAAGGGTTACGGTTGGCATCGGGGCCTAGCGGCCGGGGGCGCACTACGCGCGGCCGGCCAGCGACTTAGCCTCGATGAAAATGCGTTTGAACTCGGGGTATTGGCCCCGGATGGTCTTCTGTACGGCCACCACGGCTTCCTCAACCTGGGTGGCGGTGAGGTGGTCGTCGAAGTCCACATCGAGGGCCAGCATCACATCGTCGGGGGCCAGGTACATGGTGAGGGGCGGGCGCACGGTGGTTACGCCGGGCGTTTGGCGGGCTAGGGTTTGCACCTGCTCGGTCGTTTCGTCGCTCACGCCTTCGCCGATAAGCAGGGCCTTGGTGCGCGACACGAGCAGCACGGCCACGCCCATCAGCAGTAGGCCGATGATGATGGAGGCGCCGCCGTCGAAAAGCGGATTATTCAGCAAATGTCCAAAATAGACCCCTAGTAGGGCAATGAGCAGGCCCGCCACGGCGGCGGCGTTCTCGAGCACTGAAGCAAAAACGGCCGGGTCGCGGCTCGTGCGTAGGGTGGTCCAGAAGCTGACGCCGGGCGCCCGCTTCTCGAGCAAAGCCCGCAAGGCCAGAAACAGCGCGGCGCCCTCGAAGAGGATGGATATCCCTAGCACGAGGTAGTTCCACTTGGCATCTTCGAGCGGCTCGGGATGCTCGAGGTGTTTAATGCCTTCGTAGAACGACATGCCCCCGCCGATGGCGAAAATCAACACGGCCACAATCAAGGCCCAGAAATACAGCTCTTTGCCGTGGCCGAAGGGATGCTGCGCATCGGCCGGACGCTGGCTGCGGCTCATGCCATAAAGTAGCAGGCCGCCGTTGCCGGTATCAACCAGCGAGTGAATGCCCTCGGAGAGCATGGCCGACGAGCCGGTGATGTAGGCGGCCACAAATTTGGCGATGGCAATGGCTACGTTGGCGGCGATGCCGCCGTAGAGCGAGAGCTTGGAGGAAGAGTTTGCAGACATAGGCAACGTGCGTGTACGCACCCGGCGGGCGGGGGTTGGGCGGGGCTAGCCGGGGCCGGAATGCAAAAGCCCCGCAAGCAGCCAGGTGCTTGCGGGGCTTTCGAGCTCCTAAAGAGAGCCGATTATTGGACTCGAACCAACGACCTGCTCATTACGAATGAGCTGCTCTACCAGCTGAGCTAAATCGGCATTTCCCCATTGGCCAGTTGCCGTAGGGGCTGCAAATATACGGAGCCGCACGGTAGCCGCGCAACCCTTGCGGAAATTTTGCGCAACCCCGCCGCCCGGCCTACGTCTGAGAATAAGTACCGATTGACGCAAACCATGAAACTACTACCCTCGCTCGTCGCCGGCTTTGCCGGCGCCGTGGCCCTCACCGCCCTGCACGAAACGGCCCGCCGCCTGCGCCCCCACGATGCCCCCCGCATGGACGTGCTGGGCGAGCGCGGCCTGCGCAAAATACTGCGCTTGGCCGACTTGCCTCAGCCGAGTGAGGGCAAGGCCTACACGGCCACGATGCTCGGCGATATTCTTAGCAATGGTCTCTATTACACCTTGGTAGGTAGCGGCAAGCACAGCTTGCAGCGAGGCCTGCTACTGGGCGCCGTGGCTGGTGCGGGGGGCGTGCTACTGCCCGGCCCCATGGGCCTGGGCGAAGCCCCGAGCAACCGCACGCCCCAAACCCAGGCCATGACGGTGGCCTGGTACACCGTGGGTGGGCTGGTGGCCGGGGCGGTGACCCAGGCGCTGCGCCAGCGCCGCAAGTAGGGTTTTTAGAGGTAAGAGCAGCACAAATACTCGAGTTCTATGGCAGCCAGCTGAGCCAGTAGTGATTACTGGCTCAGCTGGCTGCCGCTGGGCGACACGACTAGCGTGCTGGGGCGGCCTACTATAAGCGCTTGATTGGTAGCCTCGTGGCCGGTGGGAAAGCCGTAGCCCACCGGAAAGTTGTAGCGCTGGGCGTAGTGGTCGATAATCTCGTAGGCCGTGTGGCCGAAGGGCACGGCGTTGTCGCGCATCTGCGAAAAGTGGCCCACCGCCAGTCCGGCTAGCCCCGCCAGCTGGCCGCTGCGATGCAGGTGCAGCAGCATCCGGTCGATGTGGTAGAGGTACTCGTCGAGGTCCTCCAAAAACAGAATGCGCCCCGCAAAGCTGGCCTGCGACGTGGTGCCCGTAATGGTCTGGAGCAGGCTCAGGTTGCCGCCCACCAGCTCGCCGCTGGCCGTGCCGGCGCGGTTGAGCAAGTGCGGCGGGGCGGGGCACCCTAGCGGCTCACCAAACAGCGCGGCGTGCAGGCTAGCCAGGGCCGCCTCCCCATTTTCCTGGCCAAAAAGTACCGGCATCACGCCATGAATGCTTTGGTAGCCCAGCCGCAGCAAGTGGCTGTGCAGCACAGTGATGTCGGAAAAGCCGGCTACCCATTTTGGGTGTTCGGCAAAGGCCCGGAAGTCCAGCTCATCGACAAGGCGGGCGGTGCCGTAGCCGCCGCGGGCGCACAAGATGGCCCGAATGCTGGGGTCGTCGAGCTGGCGCTGAAAGTCGCGGCGGCGCAGCGCGTCGTCGCCCGCAAACTGGTGGTGCGCGGCGTCGATGCTTTCGCCCACCACCACTTCCAGGCCCCAGCCTCGCAGGGTTTGGCTGGCCAGCTCGATTTCGGCGGTGCTGATTTTGCGGGCGGGCGCCACGATGGCCACGCGCTGACCGGCTTGCAAAAAAGGAGGGGCGATGGTGGGCATACTATACTAGATGAAGTGGGAGGGGGCTAGCCGGCCAAAGTTTACAAAAAAACCACCGCCCACGCACCAACCTTGTGCGCCCAATGCACGTTGGCAAAAGCCATTGTTCTCTTAATTCATTGTGGCTTAAGGCCCTGTTGCTGACCTATGAATCTACTTTTCCGCTTCCTTGCTATTTGCTGCCTGCTGGCCACTGCCGGGCCAGCGCTCGCCCAGCTAGCCCCCATCGACACGGCGCGCGGGCGCTACTACCAGCCGGTTTTTGCCACCGTGAGCACCACCAGCGGCGTGGCCTACGCCACGGCCACCACCTACACCGGCGCGGCCCAAACGCTGACAATGGACATCTACCAGCCGGCCGGCGATACGGTGAAGCGGCGGCCGCTCATCATCTTTGCCCACCAGGGCGGCTTCCTCACGGGCTCCAAAACCGACCCGTACATGGTGGCCATATGCACCCGCATGGCGCGGCTGGGCTACGTGGCGGCCAGCATCGACTACCGCCTGGGCTTTCCGCTCACGGGCTTTGCGCAGCCGGCCGATACGCCGGGCGTGGCCCAGGCTTCTGTGCGGGGCATGCAGGATATGCGCGCCGCCGTGCGCTTTTTCCGCCAGGATGCGGCTACGGCCAAAACCTACCGCGTGCACAGCAACTATATTGTGGTGGGCGGCTCGTCGGCCGGCGCCTTTATGGCCCTGGAAGTCGGGTACTTAGACAAGGCCAGCGAGGTGCCGGCCTATGTGGGGCTCGCCGCGTTGGGTGGCCTCGAAGGCACCGGTGGCAATGCCGCCTATAACAGCAGCGTGGCCGCTGTGCTCAACCTGAGCGGCGCTACCGAAAGCCCCAGCATCATTGAGGCCGGCAACGTACCGCTGTGCAGCGTGCACGGCACCGCCGATGTCACCGTGCCCTATTTGCAGGGGCACATTGGGGGTGGTCTGCTGCCGCCCAAGTACGTGTATGGCAGCGGCCGCCTAAACCCCCGCGCCACGGCCGTAGGCGTGCGCAATACGCTGCGCCGGTTCAGCCGGGCCGGCCACATTCCGTTTGAAAACAACGCGCTGTACGCCGACACCACGTTCTGGACCATTCGCGATTTTTTGCGGCCGGTGCTGCGGTTGGCGGGCACCGCGCTGGCCGCCCGCGCCGCCCCGGCGGCTAGCCCCGGCACGTTGGCCTACCCTGTGCCGGCCCACGACTACGTGGAGCTAACCCTGCCCACCAACTGGCGCGAGCTGGGCGACGCCCAACTAGTAGACTTGGCGGGCCGCGTAGTGCGCCAGTTTACGCCGCAGGCCCAGCAAGTACGGGTGCCCCGGGGCAGCTTGGCGGCGGGCATCTACCTCTGGCGGCTAAGCGGCCAACCTGCGGTAAGGGTAGTGTTCAACTGAGGGGGTTAAACTGAAAATTAGGGCTATTTGTCGTGCTTGACCCCTAGCCAAAGAGGGGTGAAAGAGGAAAAGTAAGTAAAAATGTAGAAAAAGGACTCACTTCAATGGGTCCTTTTTTAATTTAAGGTAAAAGAAGTGACCCTAAATGTTTTAGGTGCGGAGCTTTATCAAGATGTTAATAATTTTTTGCATTCCACGCGGATGAATAATTTTTAAGAGCAAAAAAAATGTGAGTTGATTTGAAAGACAGCTAAGTACTTTAGGGCCATTGCGCGCTCGTTACTCAGTTCATTTTCAATCAATTTACAGTCTAATGAAAAAACAACTACTCTTGACCTGCCTGCTGCTGGTCACGTTGTTCCATTCTGTGCTGGCTCAGACGAAGCCGGTATCGGGACGAGTGACGGACCAAAAGGGGGGCGAAGGTCTACCGGGGGTTACGGTGCTGGTGAAAGGCACCACGAATGGCACGTCAACCAACGCCGACGGCTCATTTCAGCTCACGGTGCCCACGGCGGGCGCCATCCTGGTTTTTTCTTCGGTGGGCATGAACCCACAGGAGCGACCGGTAGGCAGCGAGACCACGTTCAATGTGGCCCTCACCGCCAATTCGCGCGAACTGAGCGAGGTGGTGGTGACGGCACTGGGCATCGAGAAAGACAAGCGCACGCTGGGCTACGCCACCCAGGAGATTCAGGGCGCCGCGGTGGCTTCCAAGTCAGAGCCCAACGTGCTCAACGCCTTGCAGGGCAAGGTGTCGGGCGTGAACATTACGGGGGCTAGCGGCCTGGCCGGCACCTCCACCAACATCAACATCCGGGGCATTACCTCGCTCACCGGTAACAACCAGCCGCTATTCGTGGTCGATGGCATTCCGGTGAGTAACGACACTGACCGCACCAACGGTGGCGCGGCCGGCACGCTCTACGGCGCCCAAACCGCCAACCGTGCGGCCGACATCGACCCCGAGAACATTGCCAATATCAGCATCCTGAAGGGCCCGGCCGCGGCCGCGCTCTACGGCTCGCGCGCCTCGTCGGGCGCCATTCTGATTACTACCAAGTCGGGCGCCAATGTGAACAAAAAGCTCGAAGTATCGGTGAATACCGGCTTCAATTTCCAGACCGTGCTGGGTCTGCCCGAGTTTCAAAACGACTATGGCCAGGGCACGGGCGGCATCAACACGACCTCGGCCGGCGGCGGCAACATCCTCACGGGCAGCACCGCCTCGTGGGGCCCGCGCTTCGGCACTGCGCCCACCCGCGCCAACGGCCTGCTGCTGGCCGACGGCACCAACCTGCCCTACCAGGCGTACCCGGACAACATCCGCGATTTTTATAAAACCGGCACGCTGTGGACCAATGGCGTGCAGCTAGCGGGCAACAACGGTACGTCGAACTTCTCGCTCAACGTCAACAGCACGACTCAGAAGGGCATCACCGAGTCGTCGCGGTTGCAGCGCACCAACGTGCAGCTGGGCGGCGGCACCACGCTGCAAAACAAAATCCGCCTCACGGGCTCGGTCAATTTCTCGCAGACCGACCAGCTAGCCCCCCAAACCGGCAACGGCGGCAGCGCTTTCGGCACGCTCGCCTCGGTACCGCGCAGCTTCGATTTGCAGAACTTTCCGTACCAGACCACGACGGGCGCCAACTCGTTTTTTTCGGGCCTCGATAACCCCAACTGGAACCTGCAGAACAACAACACGGCCAGCAACGTCACGCGCTTCATCAACGTGGGCAGCATTGGCTACGACTTCTTTCCGTGGCTGAGCGTGCTGTACCGCGCCGGCCTCGATACCTACACCGACCGCCGCAAGCAAATTGCGGCCATCAGCTCGTCGCGCAACCCGACGGGTCTGATTTTCCAGGACAACATTCAGTACGCCGAGTTTACCGGCGACCTGCTGATAACGGCCAAGAAGGATAACCTCTTTCTGGACAAGCTGAACGCGTCGCTGCTCGTGGGCCAGCAAACCAACCAGCGCAAGCGCAACGAGCAGTACGTATCAGCCGCTACGCTCTCGCAGCCCGGGTTTTACAACACCATCAACGCGGCTGTGTTCACGGGCAGCGGCGAAACCAACTACACCCGCCGCCTGCTAGGGTACTACGCCGACTTGTCGCTGGCCTACAACAACTACCTGTTTTTGGAAGGCACGGCCCGCGTGGACCAGTCTTCGACGCTGCCCTCCGACAACCGCACGTTCCTCTACCCGTCGGTGTCGGCCGGCTTCGTGTTTACGGATGCCTTTAACATCGACTCGGACATCTTTTCCTACGGCAAAATCCGGGGCAACATAGCCAAGGTGGGCCGCGACGCCGACCCCTACGTGCTGGATACCTACTACGTGGCCGGTGGCCAGGGTAACAACGTGGCCAACGTGACGTTCCCCTTCAACAACGTGGTGGGCTTCCGGCCCAGCACTACCATTGGCGGCGTAAATCTGCTGAACGTGCTGAAGCCGGAGTTCACTAAATCGGCCGAAATTGGCCTGAACCTGGGCTTCTTCAACAACCGGGTGACGGTGGACGCGACGTACTTCAAAACCGTGAGCTCGAACCAGATTATTCCGGTTACGATTGCGCCCACCACGGGCTACAGCAGCTTCTACACCAACGCCGGCCAGCTCGACAACAAGGGCGTTGAAATACTGGTAACTGCCTCGCCGGTGCGCAGCGCTGCGGGCTTCACCTGGGACATTTCGGCCAACTACACCCGCATCCGCAACGTGGTGGTGTCGATTTATCCGGGCGTCACGAGCTCGTCCATTCCGGGTAGCTCGTTTATCGGCTCGGTGCCCTCGTTTGTGGTGGGCCAGCCCTACGGCGTTATTCTGGGTCAGAAAAAGGCCACTGCCCCCGATGGCCAGTACCTCATCAACCCGCGCACCGGCCTCTGGGTAACGGAGTTGAGCTCGCAGGTAACGGCCAACCCCAACGTGGACTGGCAGGGCGGTATCACCAACACCTTCGGCTACAAAGGGATAACGTTCTCGTTTCTGGTCGATGCCGTGGTGGGCGGCGACATTCTCTCCTTCACCCAGGCCGCGTATAAGTCGGCCGGCATGCTGGCGCAAACGGGCGTCGACCGCGACCAGCCGCGCGTGATTCCGGGCGTGATTCAGAACTCGGACGGCACCTACCGCCAGAACAACATTCAGGTCGATGCCCAGAGCTACTGGAGCAACCAGGGCCTGCAGAGCGACCTCAACATCTTCGACGGCACGCACTTCACCATGCGCGAGGTGTCGCTAGGGTACACCCTGCCCGCTAGCCTGCTCACGAGCACGCCCTTCGGCAGCGCCTCCATCTCGGTGTCGGGCCGCAACCTGTTTTACTACGCGCCCAACGCCAACTTCTTCCCCGAAGTGAACACCCAGGGCGCTGGCAACATCCGCAGCCTCGACTTGCAGGGCGCCCCGAGCGTGCGCAGCTACGGCGCCTACCTGCGGTTTACCTTCTAACTCAGCAGCTACCTCAAGTTATGAACTTCTCGATAGCACCCCTCCCGCGCCTGCGCTACGCCGCGCTGGGGCTAGCGGCCCTGGCCGCCGCCGGCTGCTCGCCCAATTCTTTTCTGGACGTGAATGCCAGCCCCAACAACCCCACCGTGGTGCAGCCCTCGGTGCAACTGCCGACCATCACGGTGGGCACCGCCTTTTTGGTGGGCAACACCCTGGGGCGCGACGGCGACCTCTTTATTCAGCACTACGCGGGCATTGCCAACCAGCCCTTTACGGAGGATAAGTACGCCATCAGCGGCAACTACGACAACGAGTGGCGCGGCGACCTCTACGGCAACAACCTGAACGGCGCCCAAACGCTCATCAACAACAACGCCGCCAACCCCGCCTACACCGGCATTGCCAAGCTGCTGAAGGCCTACAACTTTGCCCTGGCTACCGATATGTGGGGCGACGTGCCCTACTCGCAGGCCTTGCAGGGGCTAGCCAACATTCACCCGGCCTTCGACCGGCAGCAGGATATCTACGAGGGCGCCACCGGCATCCAGAGTTTGTTTGCGCTGGTGCGCGAGGGGCTAGCCGACCTCGACAAGCCGAGTGTGCTGGCGCCCAGCACCGACGACTTCGTGTACAAAGGTGACCTCAGCAAGTGGCGCAAAGTGGGCAATATGCTGCTGCTCAAATTCGCCTGCACCGTGAGCCGCAAGGACCCTGCCCTAGCCACGACGGTAATAAACGAAGTGCTGGCCAAGGGCGCGAACGGCAGCGCGGCCATTGCGGCCAATGCCGACGACTTTTCCGTGCCCTTCGGCACGGCGGTAGGCAATACCAACCCCTACTACTCTTACAACGTGACCAACCGCCCCAACGACCAGATGGCCAGCACGCGCTTTCTGGATTCGCTGACGGCCTACAACGACCCGCGCCTGCCCCGATTCTTTACTACTACGCCGGCCAACACGGCCGCCACGCACACCACGACCTACGGCAAGTTTACGGGCTTCGAAAACGGCAGCAACGCTACGGCCCCCGTGCGGGCCAACCGCTCGGTGTACAACACCTACCTGCTCGGCACGTCGGGCGAGGCCCCGATGCGCCTGCTCACCAACTTTCAGCGCTGCTTTATCCTGGCCGAGATGGCGGTTCGCCTGAAAACGCCGGGCGATGCCAACTTGCTCTACCAGGAGGGTATCACCCGGTCGATGGAGCTAGCCGGCCTCTCGACGGTGGACATCAACACCTACTTTGCCGCCAACCCGACTATCGTAACGCTCAGCGGCACCGATACCCATAAGTTGAATCAAATCCTGTTTCAAAAGTGGATAGCCTGGGTGGGTAATGGCTACGAGGCCTGGAACGACTACCGCCGCACCGGCTCGCCCCACCTAGCACCCGCGCTGAACGTGTCGTTTACGCCTAATATCCCGCAGCGCCTGCTGTATCCGCCCTCCGAGGTGGCCGCCAACGGCGACGCCATTCCCAAGGTGGTTATCAGCGACCGCGTGTGGTGGTCGGTGCCGTAGTAAACCGGCTTTTTCTTCCTCTCTCTTGCCTTATCTCATGAAAAAGACAGCTATTCAGTTCTTGTTTCTCCTGGTCTTGGCCGCTAGCTTTTCGGGCTGCAAAAAGGACTACGGCAACAAGCTAGGCCCCTTGCAGGACAGCGTGGCGGCCATTCCGGTCACGGTCACCAACCAGGTGTATTTCGAGCGCTTTCCCGTCGTCACAACGACCGTAACGGGCACGGGCGCCACGTCGAGCGGCTCGTTCACCATCGACTTCAGCATTCCGGCTGATAAGGGTAAAATCAAGGAAATCACCAAGGTAGCCACCGGCAACAGCGGCGTCGAGTACCTGCAAGACGCCCGCTACCCCAACTACCTGACCACCGCCATCGCCGGCACTGGCACCAACACCATCAGCTTCACCTCGGACCTGAATGCGGTGCGCAGCTACGTCACGCGCCTCAACGCGGCCTTCGCCACGCTGCCCGCCTCGGCCACCAAAACGGCCGCCTTCGCCTTCACCGGTACCTCCACGGGCGGCGCGGGCACCCTCACGCCCAACACCAACCCCCAGACGCCCAACCAGCTGCGCTTCTTCTTTCTCATTACCCTGGAAGACGGCACGCAGCTCATCACCACGGAGGTGGATGTGCGGCTGCTGTAG
>JBPBQJ010000120.1:0-107629 GCA_050954765.1 Janthinobacterium lividum
CCCTGGCGAAGTAGTTGGGGGCCTTTTTTTTAACCTTTCCGACTGGCAAGCACCAGCTTGCTCCCACCGTTTTGAATATTACGCTTGACCGCAATGAGGAGCAGCTAACCGGGCTGCTGAACGTGCACCTGGACGAGGCTGACTACAATGACGCTGTAGAAAAGCAAATCAAGGAAACTACCAAGAAGGCGCAGTTCAAGGGCTTTCGCCCCGGCAAAGTGCCCGCTGGCCTGGTGCGCAAAATGTACGGCAAAGGTATTCTGGCCGATGAAATCAACCGCTTGCTCGGCAGCTCGGTAGATTCTTACCTGCGCGACAACAACGTAAAAATCCTGGGCGAGCCAATTCCGGTGGCCAGCGATGTTGATTTTGATACCGCTAAGTCGTTCGACTTTCAGTTTGAGCTAGGCTTGCTGCCCGACTTCGCACTGCCCGCCGACCAAGCTGTGGAAATTAAGCGCCCTGCTATTACGCTCGACGACGCGACCCTAGCCGAGACGAATGAGCAGATTGTGCGTCAGTTTGGCGAAACCACCAACCCCGACGCGGCCGAGGTTGACGACTACCTCTTCGGCAAGCTGAAGAAGGCCGGCGCCGAAGGCGAAGGCCAAACGGTATTGCTGCCCATCAATAAGGTAACCAACGGCCAGGAGCGCTTTATCGGCGCGAAGGCCGGCGACACGCTGACCTTCGACTTGAGCGATGCGTTCGGTGGCGACGCGGGGGCTATCCGCAGCTTCTCGGGCCTGAGCAAGGAAGAGGCTAGCCAAGCTACCGGCGACTACGAGTTTGAGGTAGAGAAAATCAACCGCACGGCTGCTCCTGAAGAAAACCAGGAACTGTTCGACAAGGTGTTCGGCCCGGAGGCAGTTGCTTCGAAAGAAGAATTCGACGCCAAGGTGCGCGAAACCGTGCAGGGCAACTACGACCGTGAGTCGGACAACCTAGTGAACCGCAAGCTCATCGACGCGATGATTGACAACACCACGATTCAGATTCCGGTGGAGTTTTTTAAGAAGTGGCTGGTGCGCGCTAACGAAGGTAAGCTTGACGCTGCTACTGTAGAGCAGCACTATTCAGACTACGAGCGTGAGCTAAAGTGGAGCCTTATCCGCAACAAAGTGGTGGAAGACATGGGCCTCAAAGTAGAGACCGCTGAAATCCGCGACCGCGTGCTGGACAAGATTCTGGGCCAGTTTGGCGGTGGCATGCAGCTCACCGACGAGATGCGGCAGGGCATGGCCGGCTTTGCCGACAACTACCTGAAGCAGGAGAACGGCAAGAACTACGTGCAGGAGTACGAGGCCATTCTGGCAGAGAAAGTAGTGGAAGCCTTGCGTGGCAAAGTTGTTGTTACGGATGAGCCCGTAACGGCTGAAGAATTCCGCAACCAGAACGAAGGCTAAACCTTCGGGCCGGTTGGCAAGTTAAAAAAGCCTTTACGCCCCGCGTAAGGGCTTTTTTGTGTTGTACGTAGTACGTTTACAACATCGGCGGCACCTACTCGTCTTTTGGTTTTGCACATGGGCTAGCAGCCGCTAGCCCCCTATTTATTTCCCATGCTGAATAAACAAGAGTTTCGCAAATTTGCCGTGAAACATCAAGGCCTCAACGGCTTGGGTGTTGACCAGTACATCCAGCACGTGGAAGGTCAGGCACGTGGTGGGATGATTATGCCCTCCAACATGACCCGCTCGGTTATCGAAGAGCGCCCGCAGAACTTCCGCGAAATCGACGTGTTTTCGCGCCTCATTATGGACCGTATCGTGTTTCTGGGCACGGCCGTGGATGACTACATCGCCAACATCCTAACGGCGCAGATGCTGTTTCTGGAGTCTGCCGACTCGAAAAAGGATATTCTGCTGTACATCAACTCGCCCGGTGGCTCGGTGTACGCTGGCCTCGGCATTTATGACACCATGCAGTATGTGAACCCCGACGTGGCTACCATCTGCACGGGCCTCGCGGCTTCGATGGGTGCGGTGCTGCTCGCCGGCGGCGCGGCCAACAAGCGCTCGGCCCTCCCCCACGCCCGCGTGATGATTCACCAGCCTAGCGGCGGCGCGCAGGGCCAGTCGACCGACATCGAAATCACCGCTCGCGAGATTCTGAAGCTCAAGAAGGAGCTGTATGACATTTTGGCAAAACACAGCGGCAAGACGTACCAGGAAATCTACGACAACTCGGAGCGTGACTACTGGATGCGTGCCGATGAAGCTAAAGAGTACGGCCTGATTGACGAAGTATTAGAGAAGAAGCCGGCTTAGTGTCGAGTTTTTGATTTAAAAAAGGCCCCTGCTAGCTTAGCAGGGGCCTTTTTTGTACATGAGAGGCTAGCTAGCGAAGGGAAGCAGCCTTATTTTGCGGCCAGGGACTTGGGTTGAAAATTGGGATGGCCGGCCTGCCACAGGGCGAAGGCGTACATATTGGCGAAGTTGCGAAAAGTCACCTTTTTGTCTTCAGTGAAGTGGCCGTTGTCGTAGTTGACTTGCATGAGCACGGGCTTACCCGAAGTGCTGGCCGCTTGCAGAGCAGCAGCGAACTTGCCGGGCTGCCACACGATGACGCGCGGGTCGTTCATGCCGCCCACGCAGATGACGGCGGGGTACTTGGTACCGGGCTTCACGTGCTGGAAGGCATCCATTTCGTAGAGTGCCTGGCACTGCACGGGGTCTTTCACGCTGCCAAACTCGGGCACGTTGACGGGGCCGTTGGGCGAGTTTTCCATGCGCAGGGCGTTGGAGCAGCTCACGTTGCTGATGGCTGCGGCAAAGAGGTCGGGGCGCTCGGTGATGGCGCGGCCGATGAGGATACCGCCCGCACTGGTGCCCATGCCAATGAGGTGGCTAGGGCTGGTATAGCCGTTTTTGACGAGGTAGTCGCCGCAGGCGATGAAGTCTTTCCAGGTATTGGGCTTGGTGGTCTGGTAGCCGCCGCGGTACCATTTCTGGCCTTTTTCGGAGCCACCACGAGGGTGCGTTTCGGCCACTATCACCCCTTGGTTGAGCAGGGCCAGCGAGCGCGTGCTGAAGGCCGGCACCGCCGAGTAGCCGTAGGCGCCGTAGCCATCCATGAAGCAAACCGACTGGCCATCCTTCTTCAGACCCTTGCGGTAGATGAGCGAGAGGGGAACCATGGTGCCATCCTGGCCGGGCACTTCTACCTCTTCTACTACCAGGTCGGCCAGGCCGGGGTAAGTTGCTTTTACGTCGAAAGCACTGGTAGTCATGTCCTTGCTTTCCGGATTGTAGCTATAGAGCACGGGCGGCTGCTTCCACGAGGTGAGGCCGACCAGCACGGCATTGCTGCGGGGCGCGTCGAGCGGCTGCACGTAGGCGGTGCCGGTGCCGGGTAGCGGCACATCGGCCCACTGCTTGCTGCGGGCGTCGTACTGCCGGATGCGGTCGTTGATGCCGTCGTTGAGAGTGACGAACAGGTAGTCTTTCGACGACACGATGCTGGTGATAATCAGCTGGCCTTCGGGCAGTAGTACCCGCGCGGTAGCCAGGTTGGGGCGGAAGGCATCGGTGACCAGGATGCGGCCCTTGGGGGCGCCTTTTACGCTGTAGCAGTACAGGTTGGGGCCCAGCTTGAGGTAGCTGTATACGCTATCGCGGGGTGCCACTAGTTGCTTCCAGGGGATGATGGGTTTACGCAGGTCGGCGGGGCTGGCCACCCACACGTTTTGCCGATTATCGACCGAGCCTAGCCCGCCGTAGACCTGGGTGTGGTCGTCGGAGAAATACAGGAACGGGTACTCATCGGGCCGAATCTTGAAGGCGGGGTACTTGGCGCGCGAAAACAACTCGGGGTCGGCGCTGGCTAGGGTGTTGAGCTGGTGCAGGCGGGCCTTGGTGTCGAGGTTGCCCTTGGGGTCTTTGGGGTCGGTCGAGTTGTTGGGAGTGTAGAGAAAGCCCGTGTCGGTGGGTAGCCAGTCGACGCTGCCGCCCGACACGGCTACGATGCTTTCGGGCAGCAGCGCCTTAGTACTCACCGTCATGATGCGGAGCGTTGAAAGCTCGGCGCCGCCTTCCTGCAGGCCGATTACCAGCCGCTGGCCGTCGTTGCTGGGTGTGAAAGCGGTGACGGAATACGTCTTGCTACGGTCATAAGCTACCGGGTCGAAGAGTAGGGTTTCGGGGCCGGTTTCGCCCTCACGCAGGTAAATCTTGCCCACCGTTTCGGTGGGCAGCGTTTTGCGGTAGAAGTAGCGACTGCCGCGCTTTTTCATCTCGCTATAGCGCACGGGCCGTAGCGCATCGTAGCGCACGAAGGTGTTCACGAGGCTATCGCGGCCCGGCAGCTGGTCGAGCACCTGCTTGGTATAGTCACCTTGCACCTTAAACCAGGCCAGCACCTCGGGGCTTTTGGTGTCTTCGAGCCAGCGGTAGTCATCGACCACGGCGCGGCCAAAGTACGTGTCGGTAACGGGGCGCTTGGGCGTGGCAGGCAGCGACTGGGCCGCCCCCGCCAGGCTAGCCAGCAGAAGGGCTAGGGTACAAGAAGTTTTCATAAGTAGGTAGGGATTGAGGGTAAAAAGCCGGCCGCGAAAACGACTGGCTCCGGAGCAAAACTAACCGGAAATTCTCAAGTAAAAAACAGGTATTTTTACCCGACGCATTTCACCTTTAGCACTGGCAATCAGTGCTCCAAGCACCCTAGCCGGCCTCGGCCGGAGCCATGCCTGGTCGGGCTGTTCGCATAGCCCGGTTGCCGCGCGGCAACCGACTCACCGAGGTACCCACCAGCCGGAAAATTGAGCCGCGGTCTGCTAGCGACCTGCGCGCCGTGCAGAGGCGTTTGCACAACATCTACCGCAAGCTGGGGGTTGATAGCTGCACAGCAGCCAACCTACGGACGATGAATTGGCTTTTGTGAAGATGGCTAGCCCGGCAAACGCCCCTAGCGGCCGTATCTTTGAACCCGTTTCGCCGAAAGTAGCTTAGCCTACCTAGTTTACCTGTTTTGACCCGATGCCGGAAATAGCCTGCTCCTTTTGTAATAAGCCCAAGCGCGACGTCGCGGTGATGATTTCGGGCATCAATGCCCACATCTGCGAGAAGTGCGTGGCGCAGGCCCAGCACATTCTTTCGGAAGAAACCAAGCTGCAAGCCGAGGCCCGCACGCCCAAGTTCAACCTCATCAAGCCCCGCGAAATCAAGACTCACCTCGACCAGTACGTGGTGGGCCAGGATGAGGCTAAACGTGTGATGAGCGTGGCGGTGTATAACCACTACAAGCGCCTGATGCAGAAGCCGCAGCACGACGAGGTGGTGATTGAGAAGTCGAACATCATCATGGTGGGCGAAACCGGCACGGGCAAAACTTTCCTGGCGCGCATGCTAGCCAAGATTCTGCAGGTGCCCTTCTGCATTGCCGACGCTACGGTGCTGACCGAGGCCGGCTACGTGGGCGAGGACGTGGAAAGCATTCTGACGCGCCTGCTGCAAGCGGCTGATTACAACCTGGAGGCGGCCGAGCGCGGCATCGTGTACATCGACGAGATTGACAAGATTGCCCGCAAGAGCGACAACCCCAGCATCACGCGCGATGTGAGCGGCGAGGGCGTGCAGCAGGCCTTGCTGAAACTGCTCGAAGGCACGCACATCAACGTGCCACCGCAGGGCGGGCGCAAGCACCCCGACCAGAAGATGATTTCGGTGAACACAGAGAACATTCTTTTCATGTGCGGCGGGGCGTTTTCGGGTATCGACCGCATCATCAAGAGTCGGCTCAACACCAAGCCGATGGGCTTCTCGAAGACCAACCTGGATGAGAATGTGGACACGCAGAATTTCCTGCGCTACGTGTCGGCCCAGGATATCAAGAGCTTTGGTCTAATTCCGGAGCTGATTGGCCGCCTGCCGGTGCTCACGCACCTCAACCCGCTGGATAAAGACACGCTACGCCTCATCCTCACCGAGCCTAAGAACTCGTTGGTGCGGCAGTACAAGCGGTTGTTCAACATGGAAAATATCGCCCTCGACTTTACCGAAGGCGCGCTGGAATACATTGTGGAGCGCGCCGACGAGTACCGGCTGGGCGCCCGCGGGCTACGCTCCATCTGCGAGAGCATCATGACCGACGCCATGTTTGAGATGCCTTCGGAGGCCGGCGTGGTGGAGTTCACGATTACCGAGAGCTACGCGCGCAGCAAGTTTGAGAAATCGCCGCTGCGGCTGATGAAAGCCGCGTAACGCGGTTTACTAGTCCGGCACTGCCTAGCGCGGGCTGTGAGCTTTTGGTGGCTCGCAGCCCGCTTTTGCTTGCGGGGCGGCCGGGCGGCGGCCCTATCTTGCAAAGCCGTTGGGGCTAGCCCCCGCCCGGTTTATAAGGTATGACGATAACTGAACGCGGGCAGCGGCTGCTGGGCGTGCGCCCCGAGGAAGGGCGCACGGTGTGGCTGTTTTTCCTGCACAATTTCCTGCTGGGGGTCGGCACCATCCTGGTGTACGTGGCGGCCAACGTGCTGCTGCTCGAAAACAACCCCGAACGCAACCTGCCGCTAGCCTACGGCGCGGCGGCGCTGGCGATGCTAGCCACGGGCCAAGTCTACGCACACTTCGAGCACCACTGGCTGCTGCAAAAGCTGGCAGTGCGGGTGCTGCTGGCGGTGGTGGCGCTCACGGGCGTGCTGGGCGTGCTGGTAGTGGCGGGGCACTCGGTGACGGCGGCGGTGGCCATTATGGCGGGCTACCGGGTCATTTATTTGCTGACGAACCTGGAATTCTGGGGTGTGTCGGCGGTGGTGTTTGATGTGCGGCAGGGCAAGCGGCTGTTTGGCATCATTAGCGCGGGCGACATGCCGGCCAAGGCGATGGGCGCGGTGCTCGCCATCTTCATTCACAGCAACGCCGACCTGCCGTGGCTGCTGGGCACGGCCTTTGGTGCCTACATGCTGGCCCTGCTGGCGCTGCGCGCCACGCTCAGTTCGCACGTGGTGGAGGCCGCGCCGATGGCCCGCCGGGCGCGGCAGCAGGCGGTAGCGCCGGGGCTGCGGCGTTGGTTTGGCGATAGCCAAATGGTGCAGACCATGTGCCTGAGCCTGCTGGCCCTGGCTGCCGTGACGACGGGCATTGAGTACCTGTTTTTTGTAAATGTCAAGCACCGCTTTCACGACGAGGCGGCCATCATGCGCTACGTGGGCACCGTGCTGGTGAGTACCTACCTCGTGGCAATGCTCTTCAAGCTGCTGCTCTCGCAGCACACCGTAGACCGGCTAGGGGTGCGCTGGGTGCTGCTGGCCCTGCCGGTAGCCATGCTGCTGGGGCTAGGTTTCTACGGTGGCCTCGACCGGGCCGACACCGAGGCTACGCTGCTGTATTTCTGCGTACTGTACCTGGGTCTGGAAGTGCTACGCCGAGCGGTATTCGACCCGGTATTTCTGCTGCTGTTTCAGCCGCTCACGCCTACCGAGCGGCTGCAGGCGCACACGCTGGCCAAGGGTTTATACGAGCCGCTGGGCATGGCGCTGGCCGGCGGGCTGCTGTTTGCCCTGCACGCGCTGCCGGGCGGCCAAACCTGGGGGCCGTTTCTGTGGATGGGCCTGCTAATGGCGGGCGTACTCTACCTGCTCACGCGCACCTACCACCAGTACGTGGCCGAGCTGCAACACGCGCTGAGCCGCCGCTTTGCCGAGGATATTGCCGGGTCGGAAGCCGATGGCCCGACTGATTCGCCCGCCGCTTCGGCTAGCCCTGCGGCTATTCGCCAGCTGGTGCGCGAGCTGCCCAGCAAAGCCACCCGGCCGCACGCCACCCAGCAGTTGCTGCGCCTGGGCGATGCGGCCCTGCCCACCCTAGCCGAGGTGCTGAGCACCGATGCCAACCAAGTGCTGGTGCGGCGCGTGGCGCAGGTGTGCGGCCGGCTGCGCACGCCAGCCAGCCGCCAGCTACTGGTGGCGCTGGCCCGGCAGCCGCACCTGTTCCGGCGCGAAACGGCGCTGCGCGCGCTGCGCCACTTTGACGTGGTGCCGCACGAGGTACCGCTGTTTCAAGCGCTAGTGCACGACGAATTGCAGCTAGCCCAGCAATTGCTGCACGGCCAGGCCCTAGCCAGCGCCGAGCTCGCCGGCTGCTTCGACTACGAGTTGCTGCGCACCCAGCAGCGGGTTTTTGCTTTGCTCGGTCAGATTTATCCGCCCCAACTTATCGCCGATGCCCAGCGCGGCGTGGCCAACGCCGCCCGCGAGCGCCAGGCCAACGCCCTCGAAATTCTCGATAACAGCATTGCCCGGCCCACTTACCAGGGTCTGCAAGCCTTGCTGAGCCTAGCCACGCCCGCCGAGAAGGAGCGCATTTTCGACCGGTTGCTAGGGCCGCTGCTAGCCCCTGCTCCCATCGTTGAAACCATCGTGGAGCGCGGCGAAACGGCGTTTACCGATTGGACAGTGCGCCTAGCACTCGACGAGTGGCAACCCACGGCGGCTACCGTGGCGGCGCTCTCGCCGCACTTACGCAGCCTGAGCCCCCTGGTGCGCGAGAGCGCATTTGCCATTCTGGCGCGGCTGGCTAGCCAGCAACCTACTTTACATCAGCAAGTACACGCTGCCCACCAAACCCTTGACGCGCTGCTTATGAGCCACGCCGCTACTACCTCGCACATCAGCGCCGCCGAGCGGGTAAGCGTCCTTCAGCAAACGGCCCTGTTTGCCGAAACACCCGAAAACGTACTCAGCAGCATCGTGCCTATCATGCACGAAGTCAGCTTTACCGCCGGCCAACAGATTTTTGCCAAGGGCGACCTGGGCGCTTCGCTCTTCATTGTGTACGAGGGCCAGGTCAGCGTTTTCAACGGCAACCAGCAGCTGGCCATCTTTAGCAAGGGCGACTTTTTTGGCGAGCTGGCGCTGCTCGATGCGGAGCCGCGCTCGGCATCGGCAGTGGCACAGGGGGCGGCCACGGCTTTCCGCCTCGACCAGGAGGATTTTTACGATGTGATGGAGGAGCGGCCCGAGGTGCTGCGCAATATCCTGCGGGTGCTGTGCCAGCGCCTGCGCCGGCAGAATGAGGCGCTGCAATCTAATAAGTAAAAAGCGTCATGCTTCACTGCGTTCAGCATGACGCTTTTTTGAAACTACGTATCAGGCTACCACTTCATAAGTCATAATCGGGTTCGCCTTGTTTTTTAGCTTCAGCTCGCCAATCGGGGCGCACTGGAAGCTTTCTTTGATGCGCTCATAGATAGCCTCGGTGATGACAATCTGGTTAGGCTGCGCAGCTGATTGCAGGCGCTGGCTTACGTTCACGGTGTCGCCTATCACGGTGTAATCGAGGCGCTTGAGGCTAGCGGAACCGATGTTGCCCGACACCATTTCGCCGGTATTGATGCCGATGCTGATGGCAGGATGGTAATCGGTGCCATTGGGCAGCGGGTCGTGGGCACCTTGTAGCTGGGCACGCACGGCCAGAGCCGCGTCGAGCGAGCGGTCGAGGTGGTACTCGCCCCGGAACACGGCCATTACGGCATCGCCCATAAACTTGTCGACGTAGCCGCCGTGGGCAATTATTTCCCGCACAATCTCGTCGAAATACTTATTCAGCAAGCCCACAACCGTGGCGGCCGGCTGCGTTTCGGAGAGCGAAGTGAAGCCGCAAATGTCCACGAACATGACGGTGGCTTCGACCGTTTCGCTGGCTAGCAGTTTGTTCTCGAAGCCAGGCCTAGCCATGAAATTAATGACCGTTTCATCGACGTACATGCGCAGGATATTATTTTCCTGAATAGCCTTCATGGTGTCGCGCAGCTGCTGCACGTGGCTGGCCGTTTTTTCGATGGTCAGCTCCAAGTCGTTGAAATCAACCGGCTTGCATACAAAATCGAAGGCGCCGCCGTTCATGGCGGCCCGGATATTTTGCATGTCGCCGTAGGCCGACACCATGACGGTTTTGGTGACGGGGCTAGCCTCGGGCAGGCGGCCGAGCAGCGTGAGGCCATCCATGACGGGCATGTTGATGTCGCTCAGCACGATGTCGGTGTCGGGGTGCTCGAGCAGGCGGTCGAGCGCCTCCTGGCCGTTGGCGGCGAAGAGGAATTCGTAAGCGTTTTCGCGGATTTTACGGCGGAATTTCTGCTTGATGAGCAGCTCTAAATCGGCTTCGTCATCAACTACCAAAATCTTGGTTTTCATAGGGAAGGAATAGCGTGGAGCTTGACCTTGAGCGCGGCAAAATCGACGGGCTTAGTCAGAAAGTCATTGGCCCCCAGCCGCATAGCCTGGGCGTGGGTTTCGGCATCGCCGTAGGCGGTAAGCATCATCACGAGCGGCGGCGGCGGCGGCAGGGGGTCCTGCTTCACGTGGCGCAGCAGCTCGAGCCCGCTCATGCCGGGCATGTTGATGTCGGAGAGAATAAGAACGACTTCGCTGGGGTGGTCGCGCAGAAACGCGAGCGCCTCCTCGCCCGAGTAGGCGAAGGAAAAGGCAAACTCACCGCTGCGGATTTCGCGCCGGAAGCGCTGCTCGAACAACAACCGCACGTCGGGCTCGTCGTCAACTACCAGGATTTTCATGCGTTGTAAAGATAAGAAAAGCGGGCGCGGCTAGGCCGGGAGCAGGATGGTAAATTCGGTGCCTTGGCCTTCGGTGCTGGCCACGCCGAGCGTGCCGCCGTGGCCCTGCACGATGATGTCGTGGCTGAGCGAGAGGCCAAGCCCGGTGCCCTCGCCGCTGGGCTTGGTGGTGAAGAAGGGCTGAAAAATCCGCTCGCGCACGGCCGCCGACATCCCGGTACCGTTGTCGCTGACCACGATTTTGACCCACTCGCCGGCCTGCTCGGTGCGCACGCCCACGGTAGGTGCGTAGCCGGGCTCGCCAGCCTGCTGGCGCTTCTGCACGGCGTAAAAAGCGTTGGTGAGCAGGTTGAGCAGCACCCGGCCCAGGTCGCCGGGCACGGCCTCGACGAGCGGCAGGCCGGAGGCCAGCGCGGGCTGCATCGTGGCATTGAAGGACTTATCCTTGGCGCGCAGGCCGTGGTAGGCCAGCCGCAGGTACTCGTCGGCCAGGGCGTTCACGTCGGTGGGCTGGCGCTCGCCGGTGCTGGCGCGGCTGTGTTCGAGCATGCCCCGCACGATGCCCGCCGCCCGGCCGCCGTGCTGGGCAATGCGCTGCAGGTTCTGGCGCAGGTCGGCGAGTAGCTCAGCTTCGAGGGTGCGGTCGCGGGTGGGACGGGCGCGCTCCTCGGCCAGCTCGGCCACCAGTTCCACGCTCACATCGGCAAAGTTGTTGACGAAATTGAGCGGGTTCTGAATTTCGTGCGCAATGCCCGCCGTGAGCTCGCCCAGGCTCGCCATCTTTTCGCTCTGGATAAGCTGGTCCTGAGTGGCTTGCAGCTCGGCCAGGGCAGTACGCAGCTCGTCGGTTTGGCGAGTAAGCGCGGCAGTGCGCTGGCCTACTTCATATTCAAGCGTCTGGCTCTGGGTTTCGATGGCACGCTGCTCCTGCTCGGCGGCCAAGCGCGTTTGCGCCTCGGTATTCAGGGTTTTGGCCTGGTTGCGGGCCACCAGCAAGAAAGCCCCTAGCCAGATGAGCACCAGGCCCTCCAGATTATCAACTGCCCCATTTTCAAAATTCTTGTTAAAAGGCCGAACCAGCATCTCGCCCACGAGCAAAATGGTAGCGGGCAGCAGGGCCACGGCCAGCCACAGCGCCGGGCGGTAGGCGCGCAGCTGCCAGCCGATGGCGATACCGATGCCCAATACGAAGGCCATAAACACGTTGTCGAGCCAGTCGAGTACCGGGCCGCCGACTATCAGGCCCAGCGTGGTGATGGCCGCCGCCGGGCGCCAGAGCCGCGTTAGCCAGCGGTCCCACCGCGGCAGACGCGCAGGAATGTCCAGCGCCTTGCGGCCCCAGTACACCAGCCCGATAGCCATCGGGGCCGCCATGTAGAGTTCACCATCTGCCATGCAATCAGTCGGTTATAATAACGTAAGCAACTAGCTCGGCCCGCCGCTTACCGAAAGGGCAGCCGCACCACAAACTCGGTAAACTCGCCCTCGCGGCTGTCCACGGCCAGCGTGCCCTCGTGGCCCTGCACCACAATGTCGTGGGCTAGCGAGAGGCCCAGGCCGGTGCCCTCACCGCTGGGCTTGGTGGTAAAAAAGGGCTGAAAAATCTTACTCCGCACGGCTTCCGGTATGCCCGTGCCGTTGTCGCGGATGCAGATTTCGACCTCCTCGCCTGCCCGGCGCGTGCGCACCTGCACGGTGGGCACGTAGCCGGGGCCGGCGGCCAGCTGGCGCTTTTGCACCGCGTAAAAGGCGTTGGTGAAGAGGTTGAGCAGCACCCGGCCCAGGTCGCCGGGCACGGCGGGCACCAGCGGCAGCAGGGCCGCAAAATTGGTATTGAGGGTGGCGTTGAAGGACTTGTCCTTGGCGCGCAGGCCGTGGTAGGCTAGCCGCAGGTACTCGTCGGCCAGGGCGTTCACGTCGGTAGGCTGGCGCTCGCCGGTGCTCTGGCGCGAGTGGGCCAGCATGCCGCGCACAATGCTAGCCGCCCGCTGGCCGTGCTGGTTGATTTTGTGCAGGTTGTGGCGCAGGTCGCTCAGCAGCTCGTCTTCCAGGCCGGCGTCGGGCGCGGGGTTAGCCTGCTCGGTTTCGAGTTCGGCCACCAGCTCGGCGCTCACATCGGCAAAATTGTTGACGAAGTTGAGCGGATTCTGAATTTCGTGCGCAATACCCGCCGTGAGCTCGCCCAGGCTTGCCATCTTTTCGCGCTGAATGAGCTGCTGCTGGGTAGCCCGCAGCTCGGCCAGGGCGTGTTGCAATTCGTCGGATTGCTGGGTGAGGGCGGCAGTGCGGGCGGCCACCAGGCGCTCGAGGTCGGCGTTGCGGGCGGCAGCCAGCTGGAGCTGGCGCTCCTCTTCCTCGCGCCGAACCTGCTGCTTGGCTAGGGTCTTCTTTTGGTGAAAGGCTAAGAAAATGAAGCCGAAGAACCACAGTAAATTCAGCTGCCCCCACTTTTTGTAATAAGCATTAAACGGCACCCGAAACTGATAGCCAGCCAGTTCCATCCCAAGCCCCACCAGCCGGTACAGGGTTGGCACCGTGAGGGCCCACAGCATAATGACCGCCGGGCGATAGGTGCGCACCCCCAGCAGCACGGTCACCACGGCCCCGTAGGCAAACAGGATGTACCACTCCGACAGCAGGTTATTGCGGTAGTGCAGGGCGCCCGTCACGCCGAAGCCCACCACCGCCGGCACCCACAGCAGCAGTAGCCAGGTGCGGCTGCGGGGCATGAGGCGCGGCTTATCGAGCAGGCTGCGCACCACTATCGCCAGCATCAGGCCCAGCATAGACACGGCCAGCAAGCGCCAGTTGAAGAGGTTCTGCCAGTCGAGAATTTGCTGCTTCATAGGGCGAGGACCGGGCCGGTGGGCAGCCACTTGGCAAACCTAGCACGAACAGCCTGATTTGCACGCTCCCGGGTCCCTTAGCCCAGCGCCTGCTCCGCAGCTGCGCGCTCGGCGGGCGTGTTCACGTTGCGCAAGGCCTCGCCGCCAGGCGTGGGCAGCACTTCCACATCGCTGTTGATGAGCATCTTGCGCGGGCACGAATATCCCAGCCCCAGAAAACGCAGCAACTCGGGGTACGCGCGCGGCTCGAAGATGGTGATGAGCGGCTCGGGAAACTCATTGCCGGGGCTCTGAAACGCCGTGGCCAACCGCGCCGGCTGGCGACCAGCTACCAGCTCGCGCAGTACCTCGGCGGTGAGGAAAGGCAGGTCGCAGGCCAGCACCAGCCACGCGGCGTTGGGGTCGTGCCGGAAGGCCGACAAAATTCCTCCCAGCGGCCCTAGCCCCAGAAAGGTATCGGGCAGCGGCTGGAGGCCGGCCGGTAGCTCGGCGGCCTGCTCGGTGCGGCACGACACGAAAACATCCTGGCACACCTCGGCCAGCAAGTCGGCGGCTACCTCGCGCTGCTCGCGGCCGGTGGGGCCGTAGCGCAGGCGGCCCTTGTCGGTTTGCATGCGCTGGCTGAGGCCGCCGGCCAGCACCAGGCCGCGCAGCGGCGCCTGGCGGGCAGCCAGCCACTGCTGCACCCAGGCGGCCAGCCCAGCCACGTCGGCCAGGGCAAACTGCGGTAAGTCGGCGTGCTGCGGCAGGTGGGCTTGCAGGTAGTCAGGAATTTCGGTGACGCCGGGGGCCAGCACGAAGGCTTGCACGTCGGTGAGCTTGTCGAGCTTGTGAGCCAGCGACTTGCGCGGGTCGAGGAGCACGACTTGCTGGACGGCGCGAAAGTGGTTGCCATTCACTAGCGCCAGGCTAGCCCCGGCCAGCAGCGCGGGCTGCGAAAATCGGTCAATGGCCCGCCGCTCGTCGAGGCGGCGGAAATGGATTTTGTCAGTCAGTTCGGCAACGGCGCCGGCTTGCAGCAGCGGGCTCAGCGACTGCGCAGCGTCAGCGTCGCCGGTGGCGTGGTCGGCATCGACGTAGCCCACACGGTGGCCGGCGGGCGCCAGCGCGGCCGTGAGGCCAGCGGCCAGCCGCTGAATATCGCCGCAGGGCGCGCCCAGGAAAGCCAGCTCATGGCGGGCAAATTCGCCGAGGGCAGGGCGGGTGAGGGCAGCGTGCTTCGAGCGGGGAGCGGAGTTTTCAGTCATAGCTTTCACAACAATTGGGCGGAAAAATAGCTTGCTTTCCTCTCGCCAGCGTTCATTTTACTTCTCCTCTCTACGTGATTTCCGTCGAAGATGCCTACCGCCAGGTGCTGGCCACCGCCCGCCCGCTGCCCACCGAAACCGTGCCGCTGGCCGCCGCTGTGGGCCGCGTGCTGCGTCAGGCTATAGTAGCCGACCGCGACTTTCCACCCTACAACCGGGTAACGATGGATGGTATCGCACTGGCCTACAGCAGCCTGGCTGCCGGTCAAACTACGTTTCCCATCGAGCGCACCCAGCTGGCCGGCGCCGAGCCCACGCCGCTAGCCAACCCGCAGGCGGCCGTCGAAATAATGACGGGCGCCGCCCTGCCGCCCGGCACCGACACGGTTATCCGCTACGAGGACCTTGATTTTAGCGATGAACCCAGCCGGCGGGTCACGGTGCGCGTGGCCCCACCCCGCGCCGGCCACAACGTGCACGCCCAGGGCAGCGACCAGCCCGCCGGCGCGCCGCTGCTAGCCCCCGGCCTAGTGCTGAGCCCCGCCGAAATAGCCGTGGCCGCCACCGTGGGCGCCGCTATTTTGGCCGTGACGCGCCACCCGCGCCTGGCCGTGGTGAGCACCGGCGACGAGATTGTGGACATCGAAGCCACGCCCCTGCCCCACCAGATTCGGCGCTCCAACGGCCCCATGCTGGCCGCCGCACTGGCCCTGGCCGGCTGCGAGAGCCAGGAATTTCACCTGGTAGATGACCTGGCTAGCCTCAAGGCCGAACTGCCGGCGCTACTGGCGGGCTTCGACGCGGTGCTGCTGAGCGGCGGTGTGTCGAAGGGCCAGGCCGACTTTTTGCCGCAGGCGCTGCGCGAGCTGGGCGTGACGGAGATTTTTCACCGGGTAGCGCAGCGGCCGGGGCAGCCGTTCTGGTTTGGGCAGGCGCCGGGCGGCGCGGTGGTGTTTGCCCTACCCGGCAACCCGGTGGCTACCTTTGCCAACTACTATCGCTACGTGCAGCCCTGGCTGCGTCAGTGCCAGGGCCTGCCCGCCGAGGCTAGCCAGCCAGCTTTTGCGGAACTAGCCGGCACGGTCGAATTCAAGCCGACGCTCACCTATTTTCTGGCCGTGCACCTCGAAAATGCGCCCGATGGCCGCCTGCTGGCTTACCCCACGCCCACCGCCGGCTCGGGCGACTTGGCCGGCCTGCTAGCGGCCGATGGCTTGCTGGAACTGGCAGCTGAGCAAACGCAGTTTGCGGCGGGCACGACGTGGCCAGTGTGGCGGTTTCGGGGCTAGCTGCTTGCAAAAAGGCACCCCACGAAAAAGCCGCTCGCTTCACGGAGAAACGAGCGGCTTTTTGCTTGCGCTGGCAGGCTTACTTGAACAGCGTCAGCGCTTTCAGGAAGGTTTGCGACACGCCCCAGGCCAGGGGAATACCCACGTACAGCCAGGCCAGTACCGTGGAGCCGCCGCTGGCTGCGGGGGCAGCGGCAGCAGGAGAAGTTGATTGCGGATTCATCTTAGTAAAATATTAAGAAGTGAAAGACAGACAAGGGCTAGTGGCCGCCGGCTTCGGCAACTACGGGGCCTTTTTCCTGGTATTTCTCGTTCACGGCCGTCACGGCTAAGTCGGCCAGGAAGCCGACGGCCAGCAGGCCCGCCATCGTGTAAAACACCGTTTGGTAAGCCGCGGCCCCAGTGAAGCCAGCAGCCTTGCGGCCCTCCGACAGGCTATGCACGATGAGCGGCCCCAGCACACCGGCCGTGCTCCAGGCCGTGAGCAAGCGCCCGTGGATGGCGCCCACCTGGTACTTGCCAAACAGGTCAGACAGGTAAGCCGGGGCCGTGGAGAAGCCACCGCCGTACATGCTGATAATCACGCATGCCACAACCACGAACAGCGTGAGCTGCCCATTGAGGCCCAGCGTCGGAGCCAGGGCGTAGAGGATTACCCCCAGGCCGAAATAGACGAGGTAGATGGGCTTGCGACCCAACTTGTCCGAAGCCGACGACCAGAAAAAGCGCCCCAGCAAATTGAACAGGCTGAGCAAGCCAACGAAACCGGCGCCGGCCGCCGCGAGCGCCGCCGTGTCCATTCCCTTGCCTTTTTCAGTGCCCGAAATAACAGATTGGATGAGCGGCGAGGCCGTTTCGAGCACGCCGATACCGGCCGTTACGTTGCAAAGCAGCACCACCCACAGCAACCAGAACTGCGGCGTTTTGATGGCGTTATCGGCCGATACATTACCCGTCGTAATGAGCGCATTGTGCTCCTCGTTGGGTACGTAGCCTGCGGGCTTCCAATCATCGGCGGGCACCCGGATGGTCCAGACCCCAAACTGCATGAACAGCATATAGATAATGCCCATCGCGATGAACGTGGGCGCCACGCCCTGCGGCGCCGAACTCTTAAAGTGACCCATCAGGGCCACGGCCAGCGGCGAGCCAATCATGGCGCCGCCCCCAAAACCCATGATGGCCATGCCCGTGGCTACGCCCTTGCGGTCGGGAAACCATTTGATGAGCGTGCTCACCGGCGAAATATAGCCGATGCCCAGCCCAATACCGCCCACGAAGCCATAGCCGAAATACAACAGCGGCAAACTGTGAATATGCACGCCATACGAGCCAATGAGAAAGCCGCCGCCGAAGCACAGCGCCGAGGCCAGCATGGCTTTGCGCGGCCCCACGCGCTCGAGCCATTTGCCAAAAATGGCGGCCGACAAACCCAGCAGCACAATGGCAATGGAGAACGTCCAGCCAATCTGGCCGGGTGTCCAGTCGAGGGCATCGGGCTTGGCCGGGTCGCCGCTGAGGAGCGAGCCCAGCGGCTTATTAAATACGCTAAATGCATACGCCTGCCCAATGGCCAGGTGAATAGCCAACGCGGCCGGTGGCACCAGCCAGCGGTTGTAGCCGGGGCCGGCAATAGTACGGCTGCGGTCAAGCAGCCCAGCAGAGGAAGAATCGGCCATAGGTGAAAGCAGAAAGTGAAGACTTTGTGAATGGGTGGGTTAAGAAGAAAATAAGCCTGTGCAAGGTAGAGCCATCCGGCGGCCCGGCAAGCGGGCGATGCCATTATTTTGCTCATCTGCTATAGCTGCGCTTGTACTGCAGTCAAGGCAAATTGGTTGGGAAATAAAAAGCCCCTGGCTAGGATGCCAGGGGCTTTTTCAAGCATTGGGATGGCTAGGCCGGCACGGCTTGCTGGCGCGGCTTTTGAACTTGAGATGACTTCTCAGCTTTAGCAGGCACCACCGTCACCACCACGTACTTCGAGGTGGGTGTGTTGCTCACTTTGGCTACGCTAGTGATGGGTACCAGCGGGTTAGCCTCGGGGAAATAGGCCGAGACGTTGCCCTTCGGGATGTCGTAGGGCACCACGAGAAACTTCTCTACCGTGCGCTGCTCGCCCTCGTAGTGGCTCGTGATGTCGATGAGGTCCTTGGCCTTGAGGCCGCGCGCGGCGATGTCCTCCTTATTCATGAAGAGCACGCGGCGCTCGTTGTGAATGCCCCGGTAGCGGTCGTTATACTCGTAGATGGTGGTGTTGAACTGGTCGTGACTACGCACCGTCATCAGGATAAGCTGGTCGGGCTCGATACTGTATTTCTCCAGTTCAGTGGTGGAGAAGTTAGCCTTGCCGTTTTTGGTCGTGAACTTGCGCTCGCGGGGGCCATTGGGCAGGTAGAAGCCGCCCGGCTGCCGCAGGCCTTCGTTGAAACGCTCGAAGCCCGGAATTACGCGCGAAATGTGGTCGCGGATGACATCGTAGTTCTCCGTCATGGCCACCCAATCGGTGGTGGTCTTCTCGCCGAGTGTGGCAATGGCCACCCCGCTGATAATGGCGACTTCGCTCAGCATGTCGCCGGCCAGCGGCACCAGAATGCCCTTGTTCTGGCTCACGATGCCCATCGAGTTTTCGCAGGAGGTCATCTGGTGCCCCGATTTCTGCATGTCGATATCGACGTGCGCAAAGGTGGGCAGTAGCAGGCTGGTTTTGCCGGTTACGAGGTGACCGCGGTTGAGCTTGGTGCCCACGAATACGGTCAGGTTTTGCTTGCGCATACCTTCGGCGATAAACTCCGTGTCGGGGCCGGCAGCCAGTAGGTTACCGCCCAGGCTGAAGTACACCTTGGTTTTGCCGGCATTCATCATCTTGAGGCTTTCCACCACATCGAAGCCGTCTTTGCGGGGCGACTTAAACTGAAATTCCTTGTCCAGCGCGTCGAGGAACGGCGTGTGCATCCGCTCCCAGATGCCCATTGTGCGGTCGCCCTGCACGTTGGAGTGGCCACGCACCGGGCAGGTGCCCGCGCCGGGCTTGCCGATGGCGCCTTTCATGAGGTGCAGGTTCACGATTTCCTGAATCGTTTGCACGCCCTGGCGCTGCTGCGTCACGCCCATCGCCCAGCAGGTGATGATTTTTTGCTTGGTAGCCAGCATGTTGGCGGCTTCCAGCAGCAAGGCGCGGCTGATGCCACTGATTTCCTCGATTTCTTCCCAGCTGGTATTGCGGATGTTCTGCTCAAACGATTCGAAGCCGGTCGTAAACTCTTCCACGAAGGCCCGGTCCACCACCTGGCCGGGGTTGCGGTCCTCGGCCTCAAACAGGTGCTTCATGATGCCGCGCAGCAGGGCCATGTCGCCATCGACCCGCACTTGCAGGTAGAGGTCGGTGATGGGCGTGCCGTCGCCCATCAGCGCCCCCAGGGCGCGAAGCGGGTTCATGAAATCCTGCGGATTTTTGAAGTGGTTCAAACCCGCTTCAATCAGCGGGTTGACGCTGATAATCTTAGCCCCGTTGCGCTTGGCGTGTTGCAAAGCCGAGAGCATCCGCGGGTGGTTGGTACCAGGATTCTGGCCGATGACGAGGATTACTTCAGCCTCGTAAAAGTCGTTGAGCGTAACCGAGCCCTTGCCCAAGCCCAAAGTCGGGCTCAAGGCCGAGCCGCTGCTCTCGTGGCACATATTGGAGCAGTCGGGCAGGTTGTTGGTGCCAAACTGCCGCACGAAGAGCTGAAACAAAAAGGCGGGCTCGTTCGGGATTTTGCCGGAGGTGTAGAATACTGCCTCGTCGGGCGAGGCCAGCGCGTTCAGCTCATCGGCCACAATCTGGAACGCCTCGGGCCACTCGATGGGCTCGTAGTGCGTGCCGCCGGGGCGCTTCACCATCGGGTGCGTGAGGCGGCCGGCGTTGTTCTGGTCGCGGTCGGTCAGGCGCGAGAGGTCGGCCAGGCTGTGCTGGGCAAAAAACTCAGGGCCAGCGGCTTTGTCATCAGCATCGGAGGCCGTAGCCTTCGCGCCGTTCTCGCAAAACTCGGCTACCGAGCGGTGCTCGTCGGGGTCGGGCCAGGCGCACGACGAGCAGTCGAAGCCATCCTTCTGGTTGAGGCCCAGCAGCGCTTTGGTGCCTCGGCCTACGCCGCCCTCGCTCCAGCTAAACTGCATGGACTTGATAACGGCCGTGACGCCGGCCGCGATTTTGGCGCGCGGCTCCAGCTTGAGGCCGGTGAGGGCTTCGGGCGGCTGGGCCAGCACCGGGTACAGGTACTTGGCCTCGGCCGTGGGGGGCGCCGGAATGTGCTCGTGCGAGGACGGGGCGCCGGCATTAGCCTCGTGCTCGTCCTTAGTAGGGTTGTCGGAGGCAGTGTGTTCGTAGTCAGCTACGGGAGCCTCGCCCTGGTCGGGGCGCTCGCCACTCACGGGCGCAATTTCGGCCTTTTGCTGATGGAGCTGGCCAGCTTTGCTAGGGTCGGCAATGGGAGAATCTTCCATGTTCATAAAGGTAGTAAGGGCGGGATGCGTGCTAAAACCAAAGCTAGCCGGGAATGATGCCAGCGACCAAGCCGGAAGCTAGTGGCGGCAATCAAGGTCTTTTTCAACTAGGATACGTAATTCTTGACCCTCAGCGACATGGATTTGCGCCGAAAAGCCGTTTTTTTCGGTGCCCGTCCATTCCTGCGCCAGGGCGGCCGGTACTTCTACCGCCAGCAGGCCCGCCGCGTAGCGCACCTGTACGGTGCTGGCGGGCGCGCTGGCCTCCAAGCGCTCAAGCGCATACACTAATGTTTGGTCGGGGGCCGGGCCAAAAACCAGGATGTAGGCCACGCGCCCGGTTTGGGCAAATTGGGTTACTTCGGTGGCCGACAGCCGCAAACGCACCGAGTTCTCTTCTAGTCGCAGTTTCATGAGGTGGTAATGCGCTGCGCGTGGGTATAAATATTGAATCGCTCCTGGCGCACGAAACCCAGCAGCGTGAGGCCAAACTCCTCGGCCGCCTCCACGGCTAGGCTGCTCGGCGCGCCGATGGCGGCCAAGATAGCCACGCCGGCCAGCGCGGCCTTTTGCACCAGCTCGAAGCTGGCCCGGCCGCTGAGTAGGGCAATGCGCTGGCCCAGCGGCAGCTGGCCAGCCAGCAGCGCGGCACCCACCACTTTGTCGAAGGCGTTGTGGCGGCCCACATCTTCGCGCAGCAAAAGCAGCTCGCCTTCGGCCGAAAATAGGGCCGTGGCGTGCAGTCCGCCCGTTTGCTCAAATACCTGCTGGGCGGCCCGCTGCCGCTGCGGCAATTGGTGAATGAGGCTAGCTGACACCCGGGGGCTATCGGCGGGCGACGGCGCGGGGCAGCTGGTGGCTTTCACCGCGTCGATGCTGGTTTTTCCGCACACCCCGCAGCTCGAGGTGGTGTAAAAATGCCGCTCCAGCCGGCCCAGCTCCAACACTACGTGGGGAGCTAGCGCGGCGCGCAGCACGTTGCCGCGCTCCTTGGGCCGACGCGGGTCGGCGTAGTGGGCTAGCCCCGCGATATCGGCCGGGCCGCTGATGATGCCCTCGCTCAGCAAAAAGCCCGCTGCTAGCTCGGCGTCGTGGCCGGGTGTACGCATGGTCACGGCCAGGGTCTGGGTTTGGCGCTGGCCGGCGGGGCCGTGTTCCAGGCTGATTTCGAGCGGGGCCTCAATGGCCAGCAAATCGGTGTCGCGGGTGAGCGCAGTGCCCGCCACTCGCTGCACGGTGGTGCGCTCAGCACTAGCCTGGGAATAGGTCGGGAGGGGCAACATAGGCGAGGGCTAGCCCCAACTAAACGGACCGGCCTGGTTATCTAAATAACCAAGCCGGCCCAAATGTTCACGCGCGCAACGGTCGTTGCGCCTTGGCTACCAATTAAGCAGCAGCTTGCTTTTCACCCAAATAATTAATCATCAGCGCGGCGGCCTGGCGGGCGGCATTGTGCTGGCCTAATTTCTGGCGCAGCTCGTCGTAGCCAACTTTTTGCTTGGCAATGTAGGCCTCGTCGGTGAGCAGGCGCTTGAGTTCGTCGAGTAGGTTGCGGGCCGTGAAGTTGCCCTGGATGTATTCCTCCACCACCGTGCGACCTACAATGAGGTTCACGAGCGAGATGTAAGGTACCTTAATCACGGCTTTGCCAATCATGTAGGTGAGGCCGCTGGTGCGGTAGCACACCACCTGCGGCACGCCGAAAAGGGCCGTTTCGAGGGTAGCCGTGCCGCTCGTCACGAGCGCCGCGCTAGCCCGGCTCAATAGGTCATAGGCCTGGTCGAAGACGATTTTGATGCCGTTGCGCTCGAAGTGCGCGTAGTAGGCACGGTCGAGGTTGCTCACGCCGGCCACCACAAACTGGTAGTCTTGAAACGCGGGCAGTACGGCCAGCATCTCGTGCAACATCTCCTCGATTTCCTGCTTGCGCGAGCCCGGCAGCACGGCAATAATCTTGCGCGTGGGGTCGATACCGTGCTGGGTCAGGAAGGTAGGATTGGGCACGAACGCCGCCACCTCATCGGCCGTGGGGTTGCCGATGTAATCGACCTTGTACTCGAAGCGCTGGTAAAACTCTGACTCGAAGGGCAGAATCACGAACATCTTGTCTACCAAGGCCTTAATTTTCTCGACCCGGCTCTGATTCCAGGCCCAGATTTTGGGCGAGATGTAGTAAAACACCCGAATGCCCTGCGTCTTAGCCCAGGCCGCCATGCGCAGGTTAAATCCGCCATAGTCGACAAGTATCAGTACATCAGGCCGGTAGGCCAGAATATCGGCCTGGCAGTCTTTAAGAAAGCCCCGGAATTTGAGCAGGCTGGTGGCCGTTTCCCAGAAGCCCATCACGGCCAGCTCACGATAGTGGCGCACGAGGTGGCCGCCCTCGGCCTCCATCTGGTCGCCGCCCCAAAACCGGAAGTCGGCGCTAGGGTCCTGGCTATTCAACTCGCGCACGAGGTGGGCGGCGTGGGTGTCGCCGGAGCGCTCGCCGGCTATCAGATAGTATTTCACCTTTTTATGTCATCCTGAGCTTGCGAAGGACCTTCTCACGCCTGCGCCGCTGGGGTTACTAATTTCTGATAAACGCCGCCGTGATAAGATGCTTCGTTCCTCAGCATGACAAGCGGCCCTAGCCGAAGTATTCCACCGCGTTGCGGGGCGTTTCGTAAATTTTGATGCAGTGCAGCTGGGCCGGGGTGATGGTCGGCAACTCACGCTGCAAAATCTGCCAGAAGGCCACGGCCAGGTTTTCGGTGCTGGCGAGCTGGCCTTTGAGGAAAGGCACGTCGAGGTTGAGGTTTTTGTGGTCGACCTGGTCGGTGACGTGCGTGCGGATGAGGTCGCTGAGGGCCTTGAGGTCTACCACGAAACCAGTGTCGGGGTCGGGCTGGCCCTTCACAGTCACTATCATTTCGTAGTTGTGGCCGTGCCAGTTTTCGTTGGCGCAGGGGCCGAAAACCTCCGCGTTGCGCTCCGGGCTCCAGGCGGGGTTGTAGAGCTTGTGGGCGGCATTGAAGTGCTCGCGGCGGCTGACGTATAGCATAATCGTTTTTCGTTGGTCGGAATTCGTTTTTTGGACTTCGCCGATTGGCTTGCTGTTTGGGAAACAACAAAAAACCAACCACGAAAGACAGAAAACGAAGAGCTAGAAACTCTTTTTTCGCAGCAAAGATACGAAAAATGGCACCCCCAATAGGGCCGTCACCAGCCCCACCGGCAGGCCGGCGGGCGGGTACAGCAGCCGGGCCAGCAAGTCGCAGGCTAGCAGGAAGCCGCCGCCCAGCACCGCGCAAAACGCTAGGTTGAGGCGGCCCGCCGTGCCCAGCAGCCCCCTGGTGAGGTGCGGCACCACCAGCCCCACGAAGCCCACCGGCCCGCACAAGGCTACCACGCCGCCCGTGAGCGCTGCCACCAACCCCAACAGCAGCCAGCGCAGCCGCGCCACTGGCAGGCCCAGCGCCTGCGCCCGCTCCTCGCCTAGCAGCAGTAAATTCAGGTCTTTTTGTAGCAACACCAATAGCCCCAGGCTAGCCAGCAACACGGCCGCCGGGTAGCCCAGCACCGCCCAGCTAGCCCGCTCAAACGACCCAAAGGCCCAGAATACTACCGCCTGCAAATTGCCCTGGTCGGCCTTGAGAAACGTGATGAGCGACCCCACGGCCGCCGCCAGTGCGCCCACCGCCACGCCGCCCAGCAGCAGGGGCGCTGGCAGCACCCGCCCCCGCCGCGAGCCAATGGCCACCACCAGCACCGTAGCCAGCAGCCCGCCCGCTAGGGCCGCCAGCGGCGGCAAATACAGCCCGCCCAGCGTGAGCGCCGGAAAAAACAAGTACGCCACAATGGCCCCCAACGACGCCCCCGACGCCGTGCCCAGCAAGTACGGGTCGGCCAATGGGTTGGTCACCAGGGTCTGGAGCAGATAGCCGCTCAGCGCCAGGCTAGCCCCGGCTAGCCAAGCCAGCAGCAGCCGCGGCAGTCGCAGCTGCACCAGCACCAGCTGGACCGGGTCGGCGGAGTTGTAGTGCCGCAGCGTCTTGAAAATGAAGGCGTAATCGGTGGCGTAGGAGCCCACGCGCAGCCCTAGCCCGAGCAGCAGCAGCGTGAGCAGAATGCCCGCCAAGAGCCAGCGGCCGGGGTGCCTGTGGCCCATCGTTTATTTCCGTAACAGCGCTCGCAGCTCGCGCACGGCCTCCACAATGCGTGGGCTGGGCCGTTGCAGCAGGTTGGGCGTGGTGGCGTACACCCGACGGCGCTGGTAGGCACTAGTACGGCGCAACTCGGGGTTGTTCTTGAAAAACGTGCTGTCCAGCTTCCCGAAGCGGCCGCCGAGCACTACCGCCGGGTTCATCTTTAAAATATACTCCCGCGTGAGGGCCGGAAAAGGCTGCGGGAAGGTATCGCGCACGGCATTCTGGCCGCCGGCTAGCCTTATTTCATCCGTAAACAGCGTGTTCTGCCCGTACACATAAATAGGGTCGGCCGAGGCCAGCGCCAGCACCGTGGGCCGGGCGGCGGTAGGCGCGGCTTTGGCTAGCCCATCGAGCTGCGCTTGCAGCGAATCAGTCAGGCGCTTGGCCGGCGCGGGGCGGCCCAGCAACCGGCCCAGGTCGTTGATGCCGCGCAGCACGTCGGCCACGCGCCGGTATTTCTGATAATACACCGGAATGCCGAGCTGACCCAGGCGGGCAGCCGCGTCGGGTGGCGTCATGCCTTCCACGGTGAACACTACATCGGGATGCAGCGCTACCAGGCGCTCCAAGTCGAGCGGGTACGAGTTCACGAGCGGCTTGCGCAGCGCGGTGGCCGGGTAATCGTCGGCCTGCGTGCGAGCGATGATGGTGGCCGTGTCGGCTACGGCGTAGAGCATTTCGGTGAGGCTGGGGGCTAGCGCCAGCACCCGGCGCGGGCGGGCGGGCAGCGTGAGGGCCCGGCCCAGGTCGTCGTGCACCTGCACGGTGGCGGGGCTAGCCGCCGGCTTATTCTCAGGTTGGCAGGCTAGCAAACCCAGCAGCCCCAGCGGTAGGAAGAGCGAAACACGCATGGCCGTAAAGGTAGTCGGCGGCCGTCGCGGCCGCCCTGTTTGTTACCTTTAGGGCCTAGTAGCGCGGGCTCTGCGGGTCCGCGTGAAGAAGTCATTCAGACGCTAACACGCGCGGACTCACAGAGCCCGCGGTACTTGCCAATTCCTATGATAGTCGTCACCGGCGCCGCCGGCTTCATTGCCAGCTGCCTAGTTTCCCGCCTCAACGCCGCTAATTTCAACGACCTCGTGGTAGTTGATAACTTCGCCATTGAGAAAAAGCTGCCCAATATTCAAGGTAAAAAGCTGCGCGAGTACGTCGACCGCGAGGAATTTTTTGACTGGCTCGATGCCCACCACGAGCAGGTAGAATTCGTGTTTCACCTCGGCGCCCGCACCGACACCACCGAGCAGGACCCCGCCATCTTCGACCTGCTCAACCTCAACTACAGCAAGCAGATGTGGCAGGCCTGCGTGCGCTACAACCTACCGCTCGTGTACGCCAGCAGCGGCGCTACCTACGGCGACGGCCGCCTCGGCTACTCTGACCAGGACGACGCCCTACCCCACCAGCTGCGCCCGCTCAATCCCTACGGCGACTCTAAAAACGACTTCGACAAGTGGGCGCTGGCCCAAGAGGAAAAACCTTATTTCTGGGCCGGCCTCAAGTTTTTCAACGTCTACGGCCCCAACGAGTACCACAAGGGCCGCATGGCCTCGGTTATCCTGCACGCCTTCCGCCAGATTCGCGAGAATGGCAGCATGCAGCTCTTCCGCTCGCACAACCCCGAGTACGTGGACGGCGGCCAGATGCGCGACTTCGTCTACGTGAAGGACGTGGTGGAAGTGTGCTACTTCCTGCTGCACCACCGCACGCACCCGGGCCTTTACAACCTCGGCACCGGCCAGGCCCGCACCTTCATGGACCTGGCGCTCAATACCTTCGCCGCGATGGGCCAGCCCGCCGACATCCGCTTCCGCGACACGCCCGAGGATATCCGCGACACCTACCAGTACTTCACCGAGGCCGACATGCGCAAGCTCCGCAGCATCGGCTACGACCGACCCTTCGCCTCACTGGAAGAAGGTATTCGGGATTACGTGCAGGGGTATTTGGTAGCGAGTAGCTACTACTAACTCACTATTAGCGTGGGTCTATGTATAATCTAGGTTTGCTTAAATGCCATTTGGAAAATAGCTGGGGTCACTCAAGTGATGAAAACTATTCAGTTCCAGACCCGCACGGAAAAATGCATTCAGCATTTCGTGTACTGGAATTTCCACCATCACCAAAACACAACTTCTGGATTTACTCGACGCTAGGAATGTCAATTGACATGGCTGACAACCTTACCGAACTGCACGTTTTTTCGCAAATCCAGGACGCAACATTAATTGAACTACTGACGGTTACAGCTTCTTTCCACAGAAATAACGCTACGTTAGGGCTGCACCACACGGTCAACTTTGGCCAACCTTGGCAACAAGATTCTGCTTGTAGCTTTGGCTACATTTCACTTCCGTATCTAGACGGCGAGGAAATAGAGCTATTCTATTTCCCCAATGGTCACTTACATAATCTTTGGCTTCTGCCAATCACTGAAAAGGAACGAGATTATAAAATAGCTAATGGCTGGAACGCTTTAGAAGAGTTGTTTGAGTCTCGCCAATTCGATTACTTAGACACAAACCGAATTTCTTGCGCATAAAAAAAGCAGGCTTAAAAACCTGCTTTTTTCTTTATTTCGTCCCCGCCGACTTCGTGGCGCTGGCAGCTCTCCCACCCGGCTTCAGCAACGCGGCGTAGCGGTTGGGGTCGTTAAGCACGGCCACGGCGGCCTGGATGTTGGGGTCGTCGTTGAAGCCGGCCTCGGTGCGGCCCTTCTCGTAGTAATAGCGCGAGGCGATTTCTTCTTCCAGCAGCTCGCGAATTTCGGGCTTGAAGCGCAGCAAGTCGTTGGTTTTATTAGCGGCTACTTTGCGCTTGATGGCGTCTAGCTCCACGCGCACATCGTCGTAGTGCTTTTCTTCTTTCACCTTCTTGGTGAGGTCGGTGAGCGAGCGTTCGGCGTCGGTGCTGTAGGAGATGCTCTTGCCTTGCAGGTAGGCTACAAACTTCTGGTAGTCAGCATCCGAGAGCTTAAAATCGCGGGCCGGGGCAATGGTGGCGTGCTCGGCGCGGTAGCGGGTGGCGTAGTCGAAGAGGTAGCTCTTCTGGATGAGCACGCGGGTTATGTCCGCGATTTCGCGGTCCTGTACATCTACATCGGGGGCCACGCCGCCGCCGTCGTACACCGTGCGGCCAGCCTGGGTTTTGAAGGCCGTGCGCAGTGAGTCAGGAAACTTGGTGAGCGCACCATCATCGCCGCGGTGCGAGTAGTCAATTTCCTGGATGCAGCGGCCGCTGGGGATGTAGTACTTGGCCGTAGTCACCTTGAGCTGCGAGTTGTAGCTCAGTGGCCGGGTAGCCTGCACCAGGCCTTTGCCAAAGGTGCGCTCGCCAACCAGCACGGCGCGGTCGTAGTCCTGCAAAACCCCCGACACAATTTCCGAAGCCGACGCCGAGCGGTTGCTCGTGATGATGGCAATCGGCATCTGGGTATCGAGCGGCACGTCGAGGGCTTTGTAGGTCTTGTTCCACTCCGTCACCTTGCCCTTGGTGCTCACCACGTCGAGGCCCTTGTCTACGAAGAGGTTAGAGATATTTACCGCCTCATTAAGCAGGCCGCCGGGGTTATCGCGAATGTCGAAAACAATCTTCTTGGCGCCCTTCTCCTTAAGCTTCACCACGGCGTTGCGCACCTCGCGGCCCGCGTCCATCGTGAAGCCACTCAGCTGGAAGTAGCCAATATCGTTGGTCAGCATACCGTAGTACGGCACGTTATCGACCTGAATTTTATCGCGGGTAATAGCGATTTCGACGGGCTTATCCTGACCGTAGCGCGTCACGATGAGCTTGACCACCGAGTTGGCCTGGCCGCGCATCAGCTTGTTGATGTCGGAGTTGCTTTTCTTATCAACGTTTACGTTGTTGACGGTCAAGATTTCATCGCCGGGCAGCAAGCCCGCTTTTTGGGCCGGGTAGCCTTCGTAGGCGCTCTGCACCACCGTTTTGCCGTTGCGCTTCACGATGGACGCCCCAATGCCGCCGTACTGCCCGGTGGTGAGGGTGCGGAAGTCTTCGATATCGTCCTCCGGAATGTAGTTTGTGTAGGGGTCCAGCGATTTCAGCATCCCGTCGATGCCCGTTTTCACCAGCTTGCCGGGCGTAATCTCGTCCACGTAATACGTGTTCACCTCTTTGAATAGAGTGGCGAAAATGTCGAGGTTTTTGGCAATCTCAAAGTACCGGTCGCTATCGGACGCGGCCCGGAAGCTGACCAGCCCGAGCGTACCAAGACCCAAAACGGCGAGTAGTTTTTTACGGTTTGTCATCGGGCAGAAAGATAGCGAGAAATGGTACATTAGCCGGAAGCCGCCCCGCTAGGGGTACCCCGGCCCACGCCCCCTGGCGGGGTTGCTGGGTGAAGATAAGCAAACTACGGCACGGGTTGCACCGCCGGTTCTGCCAGCAAACGATTCAGCCCGGAAATTAATTTTTTTTCTATCAGCGGCAGCTCACTTTTTTCTTTACCGGTGTAGAGAATGCCCAATTGCGCCACCGGATGGCCTTTTTCGGCTTCCGTAAGTAGGTGCTTATTCAAGCGGTAGGCCTCGCGCACGAGGCGCTTGAGGCGGTTGCGGTCCACGGCCCGCTTGAAGGTGCGCTTGGGCACCGTGATGAGCACTTCGGGTGGGGCGCTGCGGCGCGCCGGGGCCACCACCCAGGTCAGGCGCAGCGGGTACACCCCTAGCGAAGGGTTGCGCCGATTAAAAAGCGTTTCGATGCGCTTTTTACTGCACAAATGTTCGGCCTTAGGAAAGGTGTACTGCCGGGCGGCGGGCGGCGGGGGGCTAGCGGCGGGTAGCTCGGTCACGAAAATAGCGAAAATAGCGAAGCCACATTGTAGCGGCAGCGTTCGCTGGTCTAGCCAGAAAACAACCTGCCCCAACAATGCGGCTACCTGCAAGGCTAACAGCTAACGGCTATTAGCTAACAGCCTGTAAGACTAGCGCTTGTGACGGCCTTCGTCCGATACGGTGAGGCGCTTGCGGCCTTTGGCACGACGACGGGCCAGCACATTGCGGCCGTTAGCGGTTTCCATACGGTTGCGGAAACCGTGCTTGTTGCGGCGCTTGCGCTGCGAGGGTTGATAGGTACGTTTCATCTCCGGTCAAATTGCGAGTTGGGCCGGCAAAGGTACGGATTTCATTTTACAATAACAAGGCCTAGCCGACCATCGCTGCGCACTACCCCTAGCTAACGCCGTGGCGAGCCGCATCTTTGCAGCCGCCGCAAGCACTGCTAGCCCCAGCCAGCGCCCGTAGGCCACGATAAAGACGTAGCCGGGCACAACGGCACCGCACCCGGCTACGTCTCTACCGTGGCTGCATTCCCATCGTTCCATGACCTACTACCACGTTTCGTTCGAAAATCCGCTCACGTTTTACCTCCAGGTGCAGCTTATGGTGGAGGTGCCCGCCGAGGCTAGCGAGCCGCTGGCCCTGCAGCTACCCGCCTGGCGGCCCGGCCGCTACGAGCTGCAAAACTTTGCCCAAAAGATTCAGCGCGTGGAGGTTAGCGACGCCGAAACCGACGAGCCCCTGCCCTACCGCAAAACCACCAAGGACCGTTGGGAAGTGCCCGGCGCGGCCGGCCGCAGCGTGCGCGTGCGCTACCACTTCTACGCTCACCAGATGGACGCCGGCGGCTCGTGGCTCGATGCGACCCAGCTTTACCTCAACCCGGTGCAGGCGCTGATGTACGCCGAGGGCCAGCAAGATGCGCCCTGCCAGCTCACGCTAGACCTGCCCGCCGACTGGCGCCTGGCCTGCGGCCTGCCCCAGACGCTACCCAACACGCTGCAAGCCCAGAACTTCGACCAGCTGGCCGATGCGCCGCTCATCGCCAGCCCCACCATCGAGCACCAGCAATACGAGGCCGGCGGCGTACCCTTCCACGTGTGGGCGCAGGGCGAAGAGGCGCTCCTCAACTGGCCGCGCTTGCTGGCTGATTTCAAGGCTTTTTCGGAGGAGCAAATAACCCTTTTCGGTGGCCTCCCAGTGGCCGACTATCACTTCCTGAACCAGTTTTTGCCCTATAAGCATTATCACGGTGTGGAGCACCACAACTCGACGGTGATTGTGCTGGGCCCCGCCGAGTTGCTGATGCACGAGGCGCTGTACAAGGAGTTGCTGGGCGTGAGCTGCCACGAGCTGTTTCACACCTGGAACATCAAGGCCATCCGCCCGGCCGAGATGCAACCCTACGACTACGCCCGCGAAAATTATTTCCGGACCTGCTACATCGCCGAGGGCGTCACGACCTACTACGGCGAGTATCTGTTGGCCCGTAGCCACGTGCGCACCCCTAGCCAGTATTTTGAGGAATTGAACATCGTGCTGCGCAAACACTACGACGACGCGGGCGGCCAAAACCTGAGCCTGGCCGATGCCAGCATGGACCTCTGGCTCGACGGCTACAAGCCCGGCGTACCCGACCGCAAGGTGAGCGTGTACCACAAAGGTGCCCTGGCGGCGCTGCTGCTCGACCTCACCATCCGGCAACTGCACGGCCACGCCCGCAGCCTCGACGACGTGATGCGCCGCCTCTACGAGGAATTCGGCAAAACCGGCATCGGCTACACCGACGAAGACTACGCCCGCATTGTGAGCGAGGTGGCCGGCCGCAGAATGCAGGTGTATTTCGACAAATTTATCAACGGCACCGCACCCTTGCAGGAGCCACTCGACAAGGCGTTGCGCACAGTAGGCTGCCAGCTGGTGGCGTACGAAAACGCCTCGGCCTCGGAGGGCACCTTCGGCTTCCGCACGGTGGTGAAAAACGAGCGTACCGAGGTCACCTACATCTGGCCCGGTTCGCCGGCCGCCGCCGCGCTTACCGTCGATGACGAGGTTGTGGCTGTGAACGGCCGCTGCGTGGATATGAACCTGCAAAGCCTGCTCAGCACCGAGGCCCCGCGTTACGAGTTAGCTGTGTTCCGTCAAAACCGGCTGCTACTGGTAGAACTGCCCGCCACGCCGGGCATCAGCTTCGGCCCCCGCTATGTGGTGGAGAAGCTAGCCGAGGCCGACGAGACGCAAAAAGCCGGCTTTCAAAAGTGGCTAGGGTGGCCATTCCAAACCGCAGATTTAACGAATTAAACGGCTTGCGCAGATACGCTTGCTGCGCAAGCTGACTACCGCACTAGCAATGAGCCGCTTACTATTCAGATGCGAGCAACTAGCAAAGCCACAACAGGGCTGAAACAAAATGCACCATTAGTAGGAAGCTGCTAGCCGTTTTATCGTAGCGCGTGGCCAGCCAGCGAAACTGCTTGAGGCGCCTGAAAAAGCATGCAATTTTATTGCGGTCGCGGTTGTGGTCAATTACGGCTGGGCGCACCCTCGGCAACCGACAGCAGGTCCGCCACGTGTCGGCAATCGGCCTACTGGCCGGGGCCGAGCACCACGCGCAGCGGGTGGCCTGCACCGATTGCGAGTCACTAGCGCTCGCCGCAGGTTGGGCTTTGCAGTTGAGTGAGCGTAACTAGCGCCATGGGGCAAGTGGTCTTAGGTGCCGTCCTCACGCAGGGCCTCGAACTGTTCGTAGACCGGGCGCCAAAGGGGCAGTGCGTGGGGTAGCAGGCGCTTGGGGCTGCTGACCCGCAACTAGTAAAAAAGCGCGTGCGCACGCATAGCCCGGCCAACAACTACTCCGTATGCGTCACATCAGTTGGCTAAGCTAGTCGTGACATACGATAAAGGTACATAACCCTTTCTTTCCCCTACTCCCTCTCAGCCTTCCAGCATATCATAGTTTGACCAAAAAAATTATGCGCAAAATGTAATAGTGAGGTGCATTCTATAAATCTATTTTTTTCTTCTACTGTGAGAAAAGATTCGACCACAATGATGCTTGCAATAGTAACTAAGTTTGTGCCTTCGCCGCTCAAGAGAAATTGATTGACTGCTTCGGGAGAGCACACCAACAAGTCAAAGTCTTTTACTTCGCGCATCATATCATCATATTGCCAGTAGGCGTCAATAGTGTCGCTTTCGGGCTCATTTAAAATCAAGTTTTTTTTGAGTTGCTCAAAAGCAAGCTTATTCGGCTCGAAAGCTCGGATGACAGCGTTGCCAAAAAATTTTGCGAGGCAAATGGCCGCAATGCCAATACCTGCTCCCAAGTTGGCAATTGTTAAGACTCGTAAACCAGGGATATTAGCAATGATTTCTGTTAAAAAATCATACTTATGATGGACTATTGCTGCATAAATCGCATCAACATCTCCAAATTGGTGGTTTCGCACAAGAAGGCGAACTTGAGTATTGTAGACACCATTTAAAGCGATTTCAATTTCCTCACCAGTATCACGGATTAAATAGCCGTCATGAAACGTGAACAAAAGGGAAAGCTGAGAAATCCAGGTGTACTTTTTGTAATCAAGTTGAGCAAGGTCTAGCTGCAGATTAGAGTACATTGAGCTGGTGTAGTTAAGCAGGAGGGTGTAGAACTATATTTTAAATTGCTACAGATAAAAGATTTTCGCGGTAAAAGCAAGTACAAATTGGCAATCGGCTTTCTTAAGTTATAATAAGGGATTCAGTGAAATTGAGCACCACTTCCCCTTTGCCAAATCCGTCTGGGTTTACAGTTGAATTCCCCTTCGTATTTGAATAGTAAACACTCCTATTCCAACACTCAGTATAAAGGAGATTGTATTCAGAATACGCCTCTATATTCATGGGAACTAGCAGCCATTTTTTGTCATTATCATTCGTCATTAAGAGGTTCCCTGCTTCATCCGCAGAGAATTGCACTTGTGTATCCGTTTCGTCATAGGTAAGGTCTAAAAAGGCCTCGCTCAACCGATAGCTACCAAGGCGCCGCCCATTTGGCTTAATAAGCCATCCCCGGTGACTGGCATAAAACTTAGTTTCGAGTTCACTCTTAAAAAGGAAAGTAACATGCATGAATCTATTATCGTCAAATAGATAAAGTATTTGTAATTCCTTTTGCTTCCCCAGGTTTTTAGATAGCAAAGTATACATGCTGACGACATTATTCATCAAATGCTCATTACAGATGCGTTCAACATCAGAGTGACCGATAAACTTGAAAAACTCCATCGTCTGAATGGGCATACGTTTACCTCCCACCTGCACGAGTCTCTGGATGAAGTCAACATCTTCAAAACCGTATCCATTCATCATCTCGTCGAACCCACGAGCATTCAGAAAATGATTAGCGTGGAAAGCACATTTTCCGCCTTGGTCTCTAAACATTATACTTTCACTTCCAATATTAGTTAAGACCGAATCATCACCTTCGCTTTGAAACACGTTGGCTAACCACTCTGCGTAGCCTTTTCCCATGTAATTATCCGCATCGACCAGTGCTATTATCTCCCCTGATGCCAGCTTGCAAGCCAGATTTCGTGAATGGCAACGGTCAAAATACGTTGGAGTAGAGATTCTGAAGTACTTAAGCAGTCCAGAGTTAATGTGCTCCATCATCTGGCATTTAATCCAATTGCTAAGACCATCCGAAGAATTATAATCTAACAATATGTACTCAATATTTGAATATTCAATATTATCTTTTATATTAGCTGGCAGCGTTTCACGTATGTGGAATAATCGATTCATTGATACAGTACAGATTGATATCTTTTTCATATAAAAGAGTTTATTAGAGTGATAAAGCGTTGTTTTTGAGTTTTGCGAAGGGCTTAATATTACCCGTTTGCCAGTTTTTAACAGAATGATTACGAGCTATCAATCAGGCATTTATAGCCAGTCAGGTGTTTGCTACTTCCTGTGGCTTCCAACATAAGACTTAGACCGAGCGGCAATATAAAACACATTGGGTCTACACTCTGGGGCATGTAACGCACTGTACTAAGTATTCGCCACCCATTATTTACTCAGAACCAGTAGCCCTCCTCCAGATTAGCTCCAACCCATCTAAATCCGCAAGCGGGAAGGGTTATCTTTTTGTGCTAGAAAGTATCTCGAATTAAAATAGGGAGTGATAAGCCTCATGCACACTGAGGTGGCCTAGCTAAAACGAACAGCGTGAAGTCCTAACTTCCGCTGCTTATGCCTAACAAAATGAATCTCGGCGGCCTACCCAACGTTCGCAACCGCATTCGAGGCCGAGTGCGTTCGCCAAGTAGCGGTTGGGGCCTAGCAAGACGACGTGGCTCGCGCTAGGGCGTACGCTTTTCATTAGGCCCTGCGACGCGGCCTAGCGCCGCAGGGCTGCTTGCTTTTTTCGCCACTACCACGGGGGCGGCAGTGGTCCGCTAGCACCCGGTGGCCCAGCAGTTATACACGTGCCCTGCCCGCCACGGCACCCGGCGGTTGTGGACTGAGTTGCGTGCTGAAGGCCACTACGCCTTACGCTGCTGGCCGACCTGACGGCCATTGTGGCCAAAAAACAGCTGCTAGGCCAGCCCGCTCCTCCTGCCCCGACTAGGTGTGGAACGCGCCCTGAAAACCGAAATGCTACCCCATGATACCGCCTTCCCCTCGCGCGAAGCAGCCCGCCTAGAAGTAGCCCACTATTTCAACACCCACTTCAATCTCGACCGCCGGCACACCGCTTCTTGGCTACCGCTCGCCACAAAAATTTAAACAGCGCCTGAAAACCAATTTGCTGTAGCTCGCTGCCCATTTTCGCTGGACTACCCCCATTTTTATAGGATAGAATATTGGAAAGTAACTTTTTTGCCTATATTTGAAGCGTTCTTTTTCCCTAACCTCAAAGTTTTTGGCCACATTTTGATATATAAATCGTGGCGTTACATGAAAAAAATTAACAATCGCTTCAGCCTCAGCGCATTATCTGACAAGGTGGAACTCAGCAAGTATGAAATGCAAGTAATCAAAGGTGGCATTTATTGCTACTGCGCCAATGGATGCGTCTATGAGGTGACCTCTTTTGATGCCTGCCGTACTTCTTGCTAATAGTAGAGAATAAAAAAGAGTGAGAAGAAATATCTTCTCACTCTTTTTTATTTAAAATCGTCTTGGGCTAATAAAAATGCTTGCTGCAAAAATCTAAAAATTCTTACATAAGAAAACTCAGGAAGATGCCCTAAGCATTGCTCCAGTTCTTATTTATGTTTTAATAAATAATTGATAAATATCAATTTAAGAGTCCATTACTACGTTATTTCTTGTTATATAACGATAAAAAGTATTGCGATTCTTATAAAATCGGTGGACTCTGCGTGAGTTGCTGTCAGCAAGCCGTAGTAGCCCCAACAACTCCTAGGTAACCAGTACAATACGAACGGTCAGTTGGTCGACTACGCATTGCAACGGAGCATTGTCCACTCTACCGGTATTGCGAAAATGACTATGGTAAGATGGGTATAAAGTCGAGCCGTAAGATGTAAGCAGTTGAGCGGAAAGCCGATGAGGTGAAATAAGGTGCCGCGCATACAGTATTAAGGCGGCCCGAAATACAGCATTCTGTCAGCCGTAGTAAACGCAGGATTCAGGTGTATTTGCGGGCTAGCTTCGCGGTGCCATGCATGCTGAGTGCCACGCATCGACAAATAGGTGGTCAACTGTAGCAAGGCTTGCCCCACCCATTTTCAATGCGATACCAATCTAGTACACAGACAAATGGAAGTCCTGGGTCAAGATTTCTGTCGACCGATTATCAACTTAATGCCAATGGCCGCAGCCACGGCATCTGTACACTCGCAACTCTTTGTTCCGCGTAATAATGTAAGATGTCCGTGCGCAAGCCAGGCTCATTTAGCAAGTTGCTCGCTACGCACATGGCTCGCATCGAAAGCTGTATTAATAACCATGACTTACATTTCACCATAAGTAAACCATCGCTATTTCTTCTTTGATGGCAGGCAGGAGCAAAGTGAAATTAATACCTGATTCTGCCTACCTTATGTTGCGTCACGTACCCACTGTGTTTTGCCGTTAGTTATAAGAATAGGCCATACACTAGAACTTGCTAGAGTTGTGCCATACAAATGCAGGAGTAGGTATCAATAATGTTGTTTATCCGTCTGGCAATTCTTTGCTGTCCGGGTACTAAACCAATGGTTAGCCCCTACTGGCTTGGTTGACTGCCATTTAGACTAAATTAAGCGTTATTGGATTGTCACCTTTTAATTCGCTTTCTTTATTAAAGAATCTGCGTTTATGACCGAAAATAGTATTACTGCGACTACTATTAGATTACTCAATTACTTGCGCATACCAATTACCAAACAGAGTATTCGGGACGCATTATCTGACCATAAAAGTCCAGCAAGCCTGCTAGCATTAAGTGAAGCCTTAGACAAATGGGAAATCAATAATGCCGCTTACAACATTGGCATCGAAGATTTCGACAAGCTACCCTGTCCATTCCTGGTTCAACTAACAGAATTGGGGGGGCAATTTGGTTTTGTCACGGATGTGACGGCCAACGAATTAGTCCTTGTCAAGGAATATGAGCGTAAGCAGCGCGTAAAACTTACGGATTTTCAGCAGCGCTACGCAGGTATTGTACTGATAATGGAGCCTAGTGTGAACGCTGGGGAATCGGCCTACTTTACTAAGCGGATGCAGGAGTTGCTCTTGCAGGGGCGCTGGCCACTACTGCTGCTGAGCTTGTTTGGGATGCTGGCTACGCTGCTGCACTTGGCTGGCCCGGCCTGGTGGTGGGCGCAACTGCCTATCGTATTACTGGGTGTACTAAAAATAGGTGGGGTAGCCATAACAGGCCTGTTGCTCAACCAAAGCTTTGGGCACGGCAGCGCCCAGCTCGAAAGATGGTGTCGCCGCAGTGGCACCGACTGCGCTAGCATACTGGCATCGCCAGGGGCCAAGCTGGCCGGAGGCCTGCTTAGTTGGGCAGAGCTAGGCTTCTTTTACTTTGCGGGTACAGGCCTGACGCTACTGCTACTACCGCAGGTAGGGGGCGTCTGGTCCTTGCTGCGTGGGCTAAATATCCTCTGCATCTGCTTTTCTGCGTATTCACTCTATTATCAGTATATAATTGCCCGTCGCTGGTGCCTACTTTGCTGTGCGCTACTTGCGCTTTTTTATGGCGAGGGGTTCGTTATGGGCTTTCTACAGCCAGCTGGACGACTTAGCGGGTTCGGCCTGATGAGTTGGCCACTACTAGGGCCTTTAGTTGCCCCAGTTATCGGCTGGCTATTTTTCAAACCCTATTTCACAGCCAGCGCTCTGGTGCCGCAGCTCAGCCGACGGCTCCAACGTTTCGAGCGCAATAAGGCACTATTTAGCCAGTTGCTGCTTCAGCAGCCCCGCTTCGTGCTTCCGGAGACGACAATTACTATTCAGCTAGGTCTGCCTCAGGCCGCACAAGTGCTAACCATCGTTTCAAGCCCCACCTGTGGGCCTTGCGCCCGCATGCACCAGGCACTCGACAACCTGCTTGAGCTACAACCCGACTTGCAGGTGCAACTGCTTTTTGCAGTTGATGAGCAACAAGATGAGGTAGCTGCGAAGGTAGCTAACACGCTACTCGCGCTCCAGCAGGCAACCCCCGACGTAGTGCCGCAGGCCCTGCACGAGTGGTACCAAGCGCCGGACTACCCAGCCTGGAGTCGTCGCTATGCCTTGCAATCTACTCCGGCCACTCAAGCACTGCTAGCCCGGCAGCAACAGTGGTGCGCGGCCCAGCACATAGAGTTGACGCCTACTATCATTCTGAATGGGCACCAGCTACCCGATGCCTATGAGTTATACATGCTGAGATATTTGATATAGCCCCCTGTTCTAGCACCTATTAATCTCATCTTGATGAAGAGTTTTCCGATTTATAAACAATTCGACCAGATGGATTGCGGACCCACTTGTCTGCGCATGATTAGCAAATTCTATGGTAAACACTACTCGCTTAAAAGCCTGCGCGAAGCGGCTCATATCACGCGGGAAGGCGTGAGTATGAAGGGTATTGGCGAAGCTAGCGAGCGTATTGGCTTTCGCTCGATAGGGGCCAAGCTTACGTTTGAACAGCTCGACCACGAGGCCAAGCTGCCGTGCATTTTGCACTGGAACCAGAACCACTTCGTGGTGCTACCGCCCCAGGAGTATGATTCTTCCAAAAAAAGCAGTCGCATCACGGTTATAGACCCTGCACACGGCGAACGCACGCTTACCCGCGAAGCCTTTCTTAAAAGCTGGGCTTCGGCCGAAGACAATAGTGGCTATGTTTTAATGCTGGAGCCGTCGCCCGATTTCTTCAGGCAGGAAGGAGAGTCGGAAAGACGCACTAGTTTGTCGTTTTTCTTTACCTACCTAAGTCCCTACAAGCGCTACATTTCTCAGATAGTTTTGGGCATGGTGATGGGCAGCGTGCTGTCCCTGATTTTTCCATTTCTAACCCAGAGCCTCATAGATTTTGGTATCAATCAGCAAAATATTGGGTTCACCTACCTGATACTATTCTCGCAACTCTTTTTATTCCTTGGTGGAGCGGCTATTGAAATGGTGCGTGGCTGGCTACTGCTGCACATGAACACGCGCGTTAACATCGCTATTATCTCCGATTTTCTCATTAAATTAATGAAGCTGCCCATTCGCTTTTTTGACAGCAGGATGGTGGGCGATATTACCCAGCGTGTTCAAGACCATAACCGCATTGAGCAGTTTTTGACAGCTACCACCCTCAATACGCTGTTTTCGCTGCTGAATCTGGTAGTTTTTTCGGTCGTACTGGCTATTTACAGCTTTAAAATTCTGGCAATTTTTCTGATAGGTTCCCTCCTATCAGTGGGCTGGATTCTGCTGTTTCTGGCCAAGCGTCGAGACCTCGATTATGCGCGCTTTCAGCAGCAAAGCGCCAATCAAAATAATTTATTCGAGATTATTACCGGAATGCAGGAGATAAAGCTCAACAATAGCGAAACGAATATGCGCTGGGGCTGGGAACGCGTGCAGGCCAAGCTGTTTAAGTTGGGTATGCGCAGTATGGCGTTGGAACAATACCAACAAGTAGGAATTAATATTTCAACACAGTTGAAGAATATTCTCATCACTTTCGTGGCGGCCCAGGAAGTTATCCATGGTACGCTCACCTTAGGCATGATGCTTAGTATCTCTTACATCACGGGTCAGATGAATGCCCCTATCGAGCAGCTGTTAGGCTTCTTTCGTAGCGCGCAGGACGCCCGTATCAGCATCGACCGGCTGGGGGAGATTCAGCAGCAGGACGACGAAGAAAAGCCTAACGATGTTCGCCTAGATAAGGAAATGGCCCTGCTGCAAACCGCGCCCCCGGCCGGGGCAGGCCTCGTGTTGGATAAGGTATCTTTCCAGTACGAGGGGCCAGATTCAGCCTTTGTATTGAAAGATGTCAGCCTAACCATCCCTTTCGGCAAGGTGACGGCTATCGTGGGCAGCAGCGGCAGTGGTAAAACGACGCTGCTAAAAATGCTGCTGCGCTTCTACGACCCCGTAGCCGGCAGTATCAGCGTGGGAGCTACTCCGCTGACCACTGTTTCGCCCCAGTGGTGGCGGTCGCAGTGCGGCAGTGTAATGCAGGAAGGCTATATTTTCTCAGATACGATAGCGCAAAATATTGCCATACAAGAAGACATTGACGAGGAGCGCTTGGCCGTTGCGGTGCACACGGCCAATCTCACGGCTACGATAGCAGCCATGCCGCTGGGCCTGTCTTCCAAAATCGGCGCGTCGGGTAACGGCATCAGCGGCGGGCAGCGCCAACGAATGCTCATTGCCCGCGCCGTTTATAAAAACCCTCAGTTTTTTTTCCTGGACGAGGCCACTAGCGCGCTTGACGCCAATAATGAACGAGTAATTATCAGCAACTTAGAGCGCTTTTTTCAGCACCGCACAGTAGTCGTCATTGCTCACCGCTTGAGTACGGTTAAGCACGCCGACCAGATTATAGTGCTTGAGCAGGGCGAGGTGGTGGAAATCGGCAATCACGCGGCCCTTACGGCTAGGCGCGGCCGTTATTATGAACTCGTGAAGAACCAGTTAGAATTAGGCAGTTAATTTTCTTTCGCTTTATGCCAACTACGGCGCCCACTGTTTCTTCCCGTAGCGAAGAGGTTCAGGAGATTATCGGCCGGCCCCCGGCCTGGATTATTCGCGCAGGTACGACAGTCATCGCCAGCCTAATGAGCTTATTTCTGCTCGGTGCATGGTTTGTGCGCTACCCTGACATAGTGGAGGCGCCCGTCACTTTTGTCTCCGCGGCCCCACCGGTACAGTTGGCCGCCCGCACCAGTGGTCATCTTCAAACGCTATATGTCCACGATGGTGACCTCACCAGCGCCGGCCAAGTAGTCGCCGTGCTGGAAAATGCCGCTACTACCCGCGATGTATTCCGCTTGGCCAACGTGACGCAGCTCCTGGATACAACGCTGAACCTCTCCCGCACCCTCACCCACCTCAATCTGCCCACGGCGGTGCAGGCCGGCGACTTACAGGCTGATTATGCCAATCTCTACCAGCTAATCGGTACCTATAAATTATTTCTAGCTAATCGAGGCCACCTGGCTCAACTTGGTAGCCTACGTACCCAAATCGCCTATTACAATCATTTGAACACCGAGTTATCCACCAAACGCCATTCGCTGAATGAGCAGCTCGGACTAGAGCGGCAAAAAGATAGCCTCAATCGCGTACTGCTGGGTCAAAAAGTCATTGCTAAGCTTGATTTCAATGATAACCACAAGCTCTACCTCAGCCAGCAGCTCTCGTCGAGTGACAACAAGGTCAGCATCATTCAGAATCAATTGCAGCAGTCGGAGTACCAAAAAACAATGACTAGCCTGCAAAACGAGCACGAGGTGCAGCGGCAGGACTTGCTTAATAAAATTCGGGCGGCAGTCAACGTGTTAGCGGGTCGCCTCGCAACCTGGGACCAGCAGCACGTGCTGCGGACACCGATTGCGGGTAAAATCAGCTTTTTCAAGGTCTGGACGCCTAATCAGTACGTGAAGGTCGACGACCCGATTTTTGTGGTCGTCCCTCCCCTGCACAACCAGTTTGCCCGCGCTTCCCTACCGGTGTATAAAGCTGGCAAAGTGAGGGCCGGGCAAGTCGCACTTATTCGACTTGACGAGTACCCCTTTGAGGAATTCGGGCAATTGCACGGCACAATAGAAAAGATAAGCGATGTTGCGCTTGATAAAAAATACCTGATTACTATTCGGCTGGCTAGCCTGCGCACCAGCACGGGCTTTCAGCTACCGCTGCGCAACGAGCTCTCGGGCACGGCGCAGCTGGTCACGGAAGACCGCAGCATCATGCAGCGTATTTTCAGCCAGGTATTCGGCCGCTTACAGCGGTAAGCCCCTAGCAAACCGGCGTTCCCGCCTGCCCCTCCCCCATTCTTTGCGTCCATGAAAATTGTGCAGTCGTTCTGGTCTGGCCCCAAGGCTGCGGCCGGCAAAAAAGATGCCCTGGCTATTGCGGCTGGCTGGATAAGCCCCGAGTACCATTGGATGAGCTGGGCACTTAGCTGTCTGCAACTCACCAAGTACTACGACCGCGTGGAACTCGTGACCGACGAGCCGGGCCGACAGGTGCTCATCGAGCTGCTGGGCCTGCCCTATACCAGCGTTTCGACGGCACTGCATGAGAGCGAGCTGGATAATCTTTCGCCTGAGCTATGGGCAATGGCTAAGGTATATACCTACGGCTTGCAGCAGGAACCTTTTTTGCACGTCGACGGCGACGTCTACATTGCCGCTCCCTTTCCGGAGCAACTGCTCGCCGCGCCGGTGGTGACGCAAAACCCAGAACTAAACCTGCCTATCTACTTGACCAGCTTGCGTCATATCGAGCGCCTGGCCACCTACTTGCCACCTAGCCTAGTACACGAACGCCAGCACGCAACGGACGTGTTTGCGTATAACGCGGGCATTTTGGGCGGCACAAATTTGCCTTTTTTTCAGTATTTCAAACGAGAGGCTTTTACCTTTATTGAGCGCAACGCCGCCGTAATGCCCCAGCTATTGCGCAACGAATGCTTCAACACCATTCCCGAGCAGTACCTACTGCATACGCTGGCTCAGGAAAGAGGTGTGCCCGTCGCTTGCCTGTTTGAAAAACCCATAACCGACCTCACGCAGTACGAGCGGTTTGTGGACGTCGCGCACTTCCCCCACCAGCTCCCTTACCTACACGTTATTGGTGCTTTTAAGCGAGTGGCCGGCTGCTACGAGTTTGTAGCCAATACCTTACGGCGCGAGTACCCCACGTATTACTACACCATTCTTCGCTTGTGCCGCGCGCAGGGGCTAACGCTGCACACACAACAGTATCACTTGCCGGGGCTAGACCCGCGGTACCGTACGCCGGCTGGCTTTCAGAGCCTGTTGACACGTTACTTGGCCGGCGATGCAGCTTTGCCCACTACCGGAAATTATTCCCTGCGGGCTGCGTACGAGGCGCAGCCCGCGCGCTACTTCACCAGCACGCTGCGCGTATTGGCCGCATTGCCTACCCCTTTGGCCCTGCCCCAATCCCAGGCTGCTACCTTGCCTTCTCTTACGGCTGGCCTGACGGCCCTTGTTGCCGCCATTTCTGACGAATCTGTTCGACTTTTGGTGGCGGATGTACTAGTCTACGAAACGCAACGCATTCCGTACCTGCTGCAACTAGCCAGCGATGACTACCTATACGGGCGCTCAATGGCGCACCAGGCTAGCCAGACCCGCGCAGCGGCCCTGCCACCGGAGGAGTTTTTTACGCAGCAATTTCACACCTCCGCCACGATTGGCTTAGTAGAATCAGCTTGGGACTGGACGTATGATGAAGACACTGACTGGGCTAAAAAAGTGAGTGAGCTGCTCGCACTGCCGGCTAGCAATCAATGCAGCGCGTGGCTGCCTAATTTGATGCAACTACGGCTGGACGAACTGCTCCTAGACGAGTTTGACAGTGAGCTGCTGCACCTGTGCCAGCAACCGCGCACCGGCCACGCCCTTTTGCAGGAGCTTAGCCAACAGTTCCCGAAGGAAGAATTAGCGGCCAATTGGGATGCTTTCCGCGATATGGTGTACTTCAGCTTGAAGCGAGCCCTGCACTACGGGTTGCTCAAGGCAACTGCTGGGCCGGTACTCGCCCCCGTAGCCCCAGCCGAGGCCGTCTTTAACGCAAAGTATTAAGCTGCCGCCCGAGGCTTTCCGCTCCGGCTAGCACCCCGTCAGCAAGGCACCTTAGTGCTGCCTGAACAGGTGCTGGCCTTGCCACTTTGGAGTACCTGCTCTATTTGTCCGGCACGCAGTTGGGCTGCGGCCAGCGTGGGGCGAGTGGCGCAGCCACCCCGCTTGCTTACCCTAACAACTGTCTCACTTGCCTAGCGGCCCCATTCCCTTGCTTGTTACTTTCTAAATTATGTGTGGATTTGCTGGTATACTCACTAATCGCCCATCAACTGCGAATCAGACCCAGGCTATTCTGACTCAAATGGGCAATCGCCTGGCCCATCGTGGTCCCGACGATAGCCAGCTACTGGTGACGGAGCAGGTCGGGTTAGTCTTCCGCCGCCTGTCTATTGTGGACATCGCCAATGGCAGCCAACCCCTGACGAACGAGGACGGCTCGCTGGTGCTGGTCGTTAATGGGGAAATTTATAATCACCTAGCCCTACGGGCACTGCTCAAGGGCCACCACGAATTTAAGTCCCGTTCCGACTGCGAAATTATTCTGCACCTCTACGAGGAAATGGGCGAGCAATTTTTGCAGCATCTCAACGGCATGTTTGCCCTGGCGCTCTGGGACAAGCGGCGGAAGCGCGTACTCATCGCGCGTGACCGGCTAGGTATCAAACCTTTATATTATCATCACAGCCCAGAACGTTTGATTTTTGGGTCGGAAATGAAGGCTCTGTTTGTTTACCCCGACTGCCCGCGGGAAATAGACTGGCATGCGGCGTTATCTTTTTCGATGCACCAGCCCGCTACAAGTGCGCCCTTCCCCAACTTTTTCAAAGGCATTCTCTCTCTTAAAGGCGGCGACTATCTGCAAGTCGAGCTGGCTTCCGGTAAGCTTCAGCAGCATACTTACTGGCGCCTGCCCCAGCTTAGCGCAGCCGAGTATGCCGCTGATACCCGGAGCCTTGCGCAGCTCACCGCTGGCTACCAGGAGTTGCTCACCGAGAGCGTCAACTTGCAGCTGATGAGCGATGCGGGCATTGGTCTCTTCTTGAGCGGCGGCATAGATTCGGTGAGTATTGCCCAGATAGCCTCGAAGGTGACCAAGCTTCCGACGTTCACGGTTTTTTCGCAAAGCACCTTCAAAAACGGAGATGTGGAGGCCGCGGCGGCCGCGTCCCAGTATTTGGGACTCGATAACCACCAGGTACTGTTTCAATGGCAAGACAACCAGTACGATGAGACCTACTGGAAACGCCTGCTGTGGCACCTGGAAACGCCCCTGTGTTCGGCCGAGCACCTCTATAAATACGAACTGCACCGGTATGCCAAGCAGCACTTTCCTGACCTGAAATGCATGTTGCTTGGCCAAGGCAGCGACGAGTTCAACGGGGGGTATTCCCAGCTGCACCTTAGCCCCAACCAGCTTGCGCAGCAGGGAGAAGAAAACCGTTGGGAGGCCTTTATGCACACCATGGCGGGCCTAGAGGGCAACTACCTCCGCAACAACGTCAATGGCACGCTTGCCTCCTATGCGCCCTTACTGAACAAAACGTACCTGGCCGACCACATTGGCTACGCGGTTGCGCAGCATCCGTGGCAGTTCCACGCCAGCATGTACCTCCGTAATTTGCAGCTCTATAACCTCTGGCACGAAGACCGCACGGCCTCGGCGCACAGCATTGAGAATCGGGTGCCTTTTCTCGACCATCGGCTGGTGGAGTATACCATGAGCATTCCGCCCGCGCACTACAAAACGTTGTTTTGGAACAAGCGAATTTTGCGCGATGGCTTTCAGAAGCAGCTTCCGCCCGCCCTGCTACAACGGCCCAAAGTGGCTTTCTTTTATGGCGAAGACCAGCGCTTTACGTATCGGATGCTGCACAATATTATGCTCAAGAATAACCGTAGCCTCATCTACGAAGCGTTGGGCGAGCCCACGCAGCCCCATACTGTCGTGAATCGGCAACTACTCGAGAGCTACATTAATGGGATTGGAGAAGACGTTGAGTTTGCGGGCGTACCGCGGCTGCTGACGCTGGTGAACCTGGGATTACTGGAGAAAATGCTAGCTGCCAGCGCCTTTGAAAAGCCGGCCGGGAACGATGCTGTTACGGCTGACCGCGTCGAGATTGCGTGTTTTACCGAGCAAAAAGAAGCGCTTTCCCAGCAGTTAGGCGTGCCGCGCCCAGAGGCAAACGCTGGCAAAGTATTTAAGCTTCAAGATGATATTCGGCTGCTCACCGGCCAGGATGGCATCACATACATCGCCAAGGATAATGTTATTGAGTATTCGCTGGATGAGCCCAGCATTCAGGCTTGGGCCCAACTCCTAAAATTGTTCAATGGCCAGCGGACCTTGCAAGACGTTCTGCACGAATGCGGCCTTCCGGAATCGAGCATCCAGGTTCATTTGGAAGAAGCGCTGGAGTATGGGATAATTGAAACCTGCTAGCCGTCGGCAAGCCCTCCCGCGCTAGGGCATCGGCCGGGCGCCAGCCGGGGCCGGTACGGCGGGAACCGGCATTCCGTTAGCCGGCTTCCGCAACCAGCACCCACCAAGCCGCAGGATAGCTATCTACTATATTTATGCTCCTATTGCCCTCTTTTCCCACCTGCTGATGCGTTTCTCTTTGTGGTTTAGCCACTGGCTAGTGGCTGCTTTACTAGGGGCCCTACCAGCTCCTCGCGCGCAGGCACAGTCGGTAGCGCTCGCTGGCCTGGGCTTTGGGGGCCTGGAAGGAGAAAGCGTGCGGGTCGTGCAGCCGGTTGCCGGGGGGTACCTGAATGATTTTTATACCGACCTAGCCCCTTCGGCGGTCATCCGGCAAGGGCAGTTCGGCGTGGCATTTGCCCCACCAGTCGACGGGGAGATGGTGAGCGTCGTGGTCAAAAACTTCCCCTTGCTTTACGCATTCGTGGAGCCCGGGGCCCCGGTCGTTCTTCGCCAAACGACAACTGGCCTTCCCGCGGCCAACACGCTCTTTTTTGAGGGTGCCAACGCGGCGGGCAATAACCTGCTGCGGACGGGACAGCTGCTGAACCGGCCCGCGGGGGTAACCCAAGAGCACCTGCGGCAAGTGATGGCGGCCGGCACGACCCCCGCGGCCGTGCTGCGTAGCTTGCACGGCGAATTGAACGTTTGCACGGCGCGGCTCGACTCGGTGCACCGCCGCCGGTTAATCAGCACGGCTTGTTATACGGCCCTGCGCGCCGAGGCCGAGCAACATCTCCTGTTTTGGGTGGGAAATCTGGTCTTAGGCTACAGCAACGCGGCCAACCGGGCCCAGCTGAACTTTCGCCTTTCCGAAGCTGGCTTGCGCCAAGTGCTCCAGACGCTGGAAGCCGAGTTTGACCCGTATGCCCCTCGTTATCACGGCCATTTCATTACCGTCAACACCATCGAGGCCCGGAACCGACTACGGGCCAAAAATTGGCTGCCCGGCCCCACCCCGCCGCGCTACTGGAACCGGTACAACCCGCAGTTTAAGGACATGCACGAAGACTTCGGCGACGTAGACTACGCGCCGGTGGCCACGCAGGCCCTGCTTATCGGCCATGAGCTGCTGACTGCCCTAGCCATGCGGCCCATGAGCGACGCCGATTTTGGCCTGGTATTGCAGGATTACGTGCAGCACTTCCCGGTCAGTCCGTACGTAGCCGTGCTGACCCAAGGGGTGCTGCGTGAGCCTGCGGCGGCCCCCGTCGGCGCCACCTACGGCAACCCTAACCAAGACTTGGGCCGCTACGAAGCCAAGACGGACCAACTTAGCTTCGCACCCATTGTAGGCCTCGACACGGTTGCGACGCTTGCGGCCTTAGTGCAACGGCAATTTCCGGGCAAAGCCGTTTTCGTCGATTTCTGGGCCTCTTGGTGCGGGCCCTGCATCAAGGAGTTTGCCCACGAAGACAGGCTGCATGCTTTTCTGGCCGCGCAGGGTATCGAACCGCTCTACGTTTCGGTGAACAACCCGAACTACCGTGCTAAATGGCGCGCGTTTGTGGTAGAACACAAGCTGCGCGGCTCGCATTATCTGGCTAGTGCTACGGTCCAGAAGTCGCTGGAAAACCTGCTGGCGCGCGGCATTCCCCGGTATTTACTTTTCGATGCGCAAGGCCGGCTAGTCGACGACGATTTGCCCTTTCCTAGCACGGGTGAAACGTTGCAGCAACGCATCCGCCAGCGTCTGGCCGTCAAGTAGCCTTGTCGCCTGCGCATTGGCCAGCAACCGAAATAGTGTGCGCTTAGGCAAGCTGCTAGGACCTACCCGCACTACCCAGCCCCCTTTATGAAAGCTGAGCGCACCACGCAGCCAGATGCAGGCGCTAGCTCAGTTTATAAGCCACGTTGACTATAGAGTTGTCCGCTGCTTCGGGACGGGTGCAGCCTGCATAATGAGTTCTACGGCCCGGTCACGCAATTCATCGCGTCCCTGCTGCAGACCAACGATAGTTGGGCGCACGGGTACATCAATGACGAGACCAACTTGCTGCGTTTCCCGCTTAGTGGGGTAATACGCTCCAATACCCGTCATTAGGGTCCGTAAGCCACCAGGCAGGGTGATGGGAGTCGCATTACCGTCTGCGCCAGCCGTCTGACTGCCTAGCAATGTGCCGTGTGGAGTAGCCTGGAAAGCCATAGCCGTAAATTCAGCCTGGCTGCGACTCTTCTCGTTGACCAGCACAATGACCCGGCCCGTATAGGGGTTTGGGCCCTGGGGCCGCAGCGTATCGGGGGCACGCCACAAAAAACGACCCGGGCAGGTAGGGTCTCGTTGCGTGAAGGTAGCAAAAGGTATCGGCTCAGCCACCAGGAATCCCGGTAGATAGGTAGCCACGAACTCGCCCGGATAGTTGCGCTGGTCCACTACAATGCCTTTCGTGTGCGCAAATGCCCGCATAATAGCGGGTACCTTTGCCGCTTGGATACGGGCAAGGTCAATGTAACCTACTTCGGGAGTCAAAAACCGGTACATACTATCGGCTATCGCCGGCTGGGCGGGGGGCACCATACCTACCCGCACGGCCGATGCTACTACGCGTAGGGACCGACCCGCCCGCACTAATTGTAAGTCAACCTGTGGAGTAGTACTATAAAGTAGATTCTGGGCAATAGTGTTGAGCTGAGCAGGCAGATTGGAGGCTCCTGTCTCGGGCAGGCGCTGCCGTACTAAGTCAGCAACCGCCGTACCTGCTACATGCGTTAGTACATCGCCTGGTAATAGCGGCGAGGCGGGTACCAAGCCGTCATGACGTACGCTTACCACTACGGCTTGGTCAGCAATAAACTGCACGTCAGCCGCTAGCTGATAAGCCCCGCGCTCGGCTTCGAGCAGCGGGTCGGGTGGGTAAAAACGGGCGTGGCCGTCGTGCACTTGGGCAAATAAGGTCAGGGCCGCGTGGCGGTAGGCGAGTGGTGTGGCGGCTTGGGCAAAGTGAGGTAGTAGGGCGGGCAGCACCTGAGCCCAGTCCTTTTCCAGGTAGTGGTAAGGGTAATAGTATTGAAACATGTTCCAGTAGCGGCACAGGCCTAGCAGACGCACTTCCAGTGTTGGGAGGGCCGGTTCGCTGTAGGCTTCTTCGTGGGGGAAGACTGTGGAAGAACCCAACTGAGTGACATAGTAGGGTGGACCCTGGTAGCGGTTAGCAGCGATAAAGGCTAATTGCTGGCGCAATGCCGAGCTAAAGCGCCGCCGGTCTTGGGCCCAACGCAAATCAGGAGCTAACCGCACAGGCTGGGTAGGTGGCGTGGCGCACGTGGCGCAGCTAGGTACGGGGCCAATACTGGTGAGCCAGGCACTGAGCAGGCGACTGCGCTCTCCCACCGAGCGGCAGGCTAACACGAGGGGTAGCTGTTGTAAAAACTCGGCATCCCAGTTCCGCCGGCCATCGGCTACGGCCGGATGAAAGTATTTAAGCAGTCCCCAGACTTGGCCTAGCGCGGCTACATTTTCTACTTGTCGATGCGTTAGGCGCACCACTTGTTGGGCCGAGCTAGTCGACGCTGCTGTCACTGGCAGTGTGCCAGCTGGTACTTGCGTCGGTTGCGAACGCGCAGGCAGCGTGCCGCAGCTAAGCATAAGCGCCAAGCAGATAATGAAACGAGGCATGTAAAGCAAGGTTAAAGGTAAAAAAGTAAATAGTTCGTCGGCCGTCGTCAAGTCAGGACGGGTAGCAAATGCTAAGCAATGCAGTTTATTGAGCATATAAAGCTATTCGCCGGCAGGTAGCGCCGCTCTTGCTACGTAGCCAGCGATTCTGAAAAAAACTTAAAGAGAATTTGCAACTTCATTATATAAATTTAATACTACATTTAATAAATTTTTATTTACAATAGAACTAGGGTCCTCGTAAACAAAAGTAGTTTTAAGCATTCCTACAATGAAGAACTAAAAAAATGAAAATTTTTATGTCAATCAAAAATGTATCGGTAACTCTAGCATATATTTGAGCTTAGTCACCGGGCCTTCTTGATTATAAGCCTAAGGACAATAAATTTTTCCGTCATTTCACCCTTAAAACCATGAAGAAGAAGCAAATCACTAATAAGCTCTCGCTCAATAAGCAGACCTTAAGTCAATTGGACGCTCAGGCGTTAAACGCCATTAAGGGCGGAGGCAATGCCCCCACGGGCACCGATGACCCCAAGCCTACCCAGCCCTGCTAGTGCTACTTGTTAATTCACGGTCAAACGCAGTAATTTTTCCCTCCCTTACCCTCCCACTACCATGAAAAAGAAGCAACTCACCAACAAGCTCTCGCTCAATAAGCAGACCTTAAGCCAATTGGATGCCCAGGCGTTAAACGCCATTAAGGGCGGCCTCGCAGTTACCACCCAAGACAAGACTGATGGGGCGAGTAAGGACACTTATTGCAACTGTTGCTAGTATAACGCGGCTGCTGATAGCCACGGGTTCATAATAGGGCAAGGTGCTGATGGTTTTACTATCAGCACCTTGCCCTTGTTTCGTACATACCCCAATCGATTACCAACTAGGGCGCTATTTAGGCCCCAGCAGCACGATGACAGGAACTAGCCGCGCGGGCTACCGCGGAGCTATAATACTGGTGCAGAAAATCATAGACTACCGCTTCTTGCATGCGCTGCTTCGACCGGAAAAAGCGATTGAGGGACATGTGCGCGTAGCTAGCTAAAAGGTTGTCCAGTTTTATTTCCAGCGTGCCCTCAATTTCCTGTTGTAGCACTGCCTGTACAAGGGGTGCCCACTGACGACTGCGCTCAGCAAAAATTGCTGCTGCTGGGGCCAAGTCGTTATCTTCAGGCAGTGGCAGGCTCAGAACTTCCTCGATTTGGGCTCTCACCTGCCGGTATTTAGTACCAAATGTCTTTCTGGCGGCCGCCGAAGTGCTTTCAAGTTCTACTTTAAACCCTTGTTGCATACTGTCCATTAAGCGCAGCTTTTCTTCGGGAGTACGCTCAAAGTCAGTGAGCATAGCGTCTACACTATGCAGAGCCAGGAGCCAGCGTACCTTATCACTTTCCTGACCGCCGAGCAGCGCTAAGGCTTGAAGTGTAGCCTCACTATCGTGCTGAAACAGCCCTTCGGTCAAGGTAATATTTTGAGCGCCGTACCGCTCTATTTCCCGCCGGTAAGTATCAGTACGCAGGCTGGACACCAAGTTAGCCTGCTCGTACGGCAGAAGCGCCGCATGCATTTTTTCGATGACTTGGCTATAAAAAGTACCCGTACCATGAAACCTTATCCGCAGATGATGGTGCGTATCGCGGTAGCGAATGAAAAACCAGGTATCGATTATGCCTTGTTGCTTAAGCTGTTGCGCAAGAGGGAGCATAACGTCTACCAATAGGCGGTCCGCAGTTTGTAAACCACAGTACAGCTTCACATACAACCATTCGGACCCAAGCGAGAAAGTTCGGGCGGGGGCAGGTGCCATCTGCTTCTTGCCTATTGTAGTAGCAGGCACGGAAGTAGGGAATTCAACGCTGAGCGGAAAAATAAACTCATTCGTGAAGCCCCCTTCAGGACCTTCGACCAGCAGATTATTTGGCTGCAATAAACACTCCTCCACTACTATTGTCGTTTGCCGTTTTAATGCGGCCTGCAACACCTGCAAGTGGGGCTGCGAATCCAGCCAGATTGGTAGCTTATTATCTCCTTCCGCAATAACTACCCAGGCAGGCAAGCCTCTGGCTTGGCGCAGCTGGTGCACTACACCGAGCAGGGAAGCATCTTGGGCCTGGCTAATCTGGTCAATCTCAGATTTACTTAACCGCCATTGCGCCCTGGCCAGGATAGTTTTTCCATAGGTGACCCTAGGAAGAAATTTTGCCTGTCTGAGAAGTCCCCAGTGCCAACTCACGAGCGAATGGACTCCCTGAGATTGCAAAGCACATAAAAAATGATAAACCGGCAGGGCATGCAGCGCAAAGTTGTGCGCCGAACTGAGCCGGGGAATTACCCGCCGATTTAGGCGGGCCGAGCGCAGAATAAGCGTATCCCCCTCCACGGACAGAAACAGGTCGCTGAGGGGAATGACGTGTTCTTCGTCTACGCCGGCTTGCCCTAAAATAGGAATCTCATAGGCTCGCAGGACGGGGCGAGTTGAGATATTGCCAATGCGAGATTGGTTCAGATGCACAATTTCTGCGAAAACAGCTTCTGGATACTGCGCTTCCTCTTGCCGAAGAGCCACTCGCACATCGGCCGTCAGTCCCGCATCCAGGTGGCAGAACCGGCCCAGTAGCGTAGCCGCCGAAGGCCCGGCAGTCACGTAGTGCTCTACCTGAAACTCCCCCTCATCCAACGCCTGTGCCGAGGAGGCCAGCACACTGCCCATGCAATAAAGCGAGGCGGGCAACGGCTTGGTCGATTCAGTAATAAAAGGCTTAACCTCTTCCGCTTGCAATAGTATGTGCGCATCCTGGCCATTGATAACGCGCAGGTATTTCTCAAACAGAAATTCCTGCCAGGCCGTCCATTTTTGATTGGCTTCTTCAGGCGCTTTGCTGCCCAAAAATAAATCCTGGAGCAGGGGGGCCGGGTCGGTAGAAGCCTGTTGGTCTACGGGATAGCCGATACCCATTTCCATGTCCAGTGCCTGCAATAGTGGCACCTGCTGCTGCTCGTATTGTTCGCGAAAGGCAGCGCGAAACTTACTGAGCCGCTCATCTTCACGCTGGTTTCCTAGCCCATAAAGCAGCTGGATGGCTTTGCTGAGCTCGGCTTGTACGGCTGCATTCAGGGCCCGCCCCCGCAGCGGCTTGAGCAGGTCTACCTGTAAAAGATGATTTGCCTCAAAAACTACTCCCTGCTGCCCTACTGCGGTCAGCAATTCCTGATAAGAGGCTAAGGTATTGCCCGCAAATGCTGCGTCGAGCGCGGCTAACCGTTGAGTCAGCTCGGTTAGGTGCGTCAAGACCGGGTGCTGGGCGCAACGTGCCTGCAACACCTGCTGGAGCTGCTGCAGGTATTCCGGGCCGGTAACGGCTGGTTCCAATTCACTCACTAGCACCTGGGAAGCAATAATTTCTTCCAGAAAGTCCTGCGCTTCCTCACGTGAAATATCTTCGCTTACCAGTGACTCGGCCAAGGCCGCAGCCGGTAGCCCGGCTTGGGCCTGCTGCAGGATAAATGCCAGGTATTCGGACCGTTCGACAGTAACTAAATCGTGCTGACGCACTTTTTCCCGAAAGCTATATTCTATGTACCGATACTGGTCGCCAACAGGGTATAGCGTATTATTAGGATAATAGCGCACTTGCTCACGCACGACCGCATCCTGGGCTAGCGCCGTTGCTAGCGTGCATAAGTAATCCATATCGACCCGGCTATGGCGCACATACTGAGGCTGCGGTACTAGCTCCAGCGTAGTTGCCGCTCCCCACTCAGCCCGCGATATTCCGGCAAACAGGCCATAAGGCGTGCAGCGATACGCCATGCGCAACAGGTATTTACGCAGCGTTAGCAGAAGTTTGTCGCCTTCTTTTTTGGTCCGGGCAGGCTGCGTTAACCAGCCCTGCACTGCTTGCGACAACTCGGGAGAGGCAATGAAGATGGCTTCGCTTAAAACCGGGCTTCGGAAAAGCTCCCGCAGTGCTTCTTCAGATAAGTGCTGGGCAGCAGCAAAAGGTAGTAAAGGGGTGCGTAAAACTATGAAATTATGAAATTCTATTTTGTAGCTCATGAAGAGGTAGGTAGTGAGGCAAGTACTGCCAAGAAGCAAGGCTTCTTGGCTGCTTATATAGTTCGCAAGCTAGCTGGGTAGCCCATCGGACACAACGACGGTGGCCCCCAAGCGTCTTAAGTAGTGCTTGATAAAGGCAGTGCTTAGGGTACAGCAGACATTACCCCCTGCCTAGCATACACCATCCCGAAGGTATACCGAGCAATGGCCACCTCGCTAGGTTGGGAACCTGCCCCCTGGGCTGCTCAACTGATGGCTGGATACCAAGGGCATGGAGGCTTGGCTAACGTCCGGCAATGCTACCCCTTGCTGGCCAAGGCTGGCGCAATGGCGCAGTCTTTCCGAGCTGCACCCACGGCCGTAAGGCTTGGCAATCGTTTTCAGGCAGGTAAAATCACCGTTTATTAGGTCATACTGAATATAGCGGAGAAAGCTCATTAACTCAACAGCGAAACGCCTAGCCAGCCGGCGCATTAGTACAATAGGTGCGCGACGGCCTTCGCCCCAGATTACCCTTATTCCAAGTAAAGATAGCAGCGTTTCGTTGCTGTCAGAATAGTAGTGTGCAGCCGCTGTATAAAGAAACGCGCAAGTGCTTTTATGCTACTGCAACACGCAGTCGAAGCAATTATTTTTGAATAGTTATAACCTGCTCCCAGTAGCAGCTCTATTCTGGCAAAAAATTCAACCACTAACAAGTCAGTAAAGCTATTTGCCAAAGATGGGCGTAGCAGCCTTGCGGCTTCCTAAGCGGCCTAGTACCTTACACCAACACTTTGCAAATACATGGAACCGGAAGCGGACTTATTTACGCGCATTAAAGCAAAAATTCAGGAAATCCAGCTGGTTATTGCGGCAGCGCCTCCCCAAGGCCGGCCGCTATCCATCATGACGGGGCCCTGCGGAAGCATCTTATATAATTTTTATATGGCTAAGATGCAGAATTCAGGCGCTTTATACGACTGTGCCTTCGATTTGCTGGAGCAAACGCTGGAGGGCATTGAGCGAAACGGGGTTGATTACGTGACTTATTGTGATGGCGCGGTAGGGTTTGGCGTACTATTCAAACTGCTGGCTACCGAGGGTTTTATCGAAGCTGAGGTAGATGATGTTATGCTGGCGTTGGATGACTTGGTAATTGACTATACGACTGCCCAGTTACAAGCCGACAACCTAGACTTTCTTCACGGTGCCATCGGCGACGGATTTTACCTGCTCAGTCGCCTGGGTACGCCAGCGACGGACCAGTGCCTGGCGCGGCTGATTACGTACCTGACGACCACGGCTACCCGCGACGAGCAAGGTATTCGCTGGTACGACGAGCCTTCTGCCTTCAATGCCTATACCCCTGGGGGAGTCAATCTGAGTCTTTCGCACGGCTTGAGCAGCAAGCTGATTTTTTTGGCTCATTGCGTCAGCGCCAACGTAAAAACAACGGAATGCACCACCCTGCTCCTGGGGGCGGTGCAGTACCTGAAGAATCAGGCATGTTTTGAAAGCCAAGCCAACGTCTACCCCACCTTTACCGCGGCCTCCGGCCACCCACGCCTTTCCAACCGCCTAGCTTGGTGTTACGGAGATTTAGGCATAGTTGTCGCCCTGCTAATGGCTGGCAAGGCCCTTGGCCAGGCAAAGTGGGTAGAGGAGGCTTTCGCGCTAGGCTTGCGGGCGGCCGGGCGAATTACTCTTGAACAAACAGGAGTAGTGGATGCGGGCTTTTGCCATGGCACAGCGGGAATAGCCCATATTTTTAATCGTTTGTACCTGGAAAGCCAGCAGGATGCTTTCCGGCTCGCCCGAAATTATTGGCTTGACCGGACGTTGGAGCAGGCCTGCTTTTCTGATGGACTAGCCGGCTACAAAACGTACCAGCAAGCAGAGTGGGTACTCGACAGGTCGCTGCTGGAGGGCATTATGGGAATAAATCTAGTATTACAAAGCTCTTTGGAAAAGGAAGCTACTAATCTATCCTGGGATGCTTTATTCTTACTGAATTTCAACGCGTAGCACGACCACTCTCAATAATTCGCATTATAAATTATTAATATTTTTTTGGTTAGCCGATTCTTGTGTAAAGTGACTTTTCTAAGGAATCAGAGGAAAAGCACACTTTTCCTAGCGCCCAAAATGCTATTGATGAACGACTCATGAGAGCAAATTACTTGATTGACGGCCAAAGCGTGCGGCGCGCCCCGCGCATCTTTGAACGCCGGGGTCTGGACGGGGACAAGCACGTTAATGGCCGTAGGAGTCAGATTATAACCGATGTGCAGGGCTACATCCTGGCCTACCAGGTGCACGCCGCCAATGGCTAGGATGGGGTGCCCGCCCTTCACCTGCTGCCCACGAGTCCAGTTTAGGGTGCCCGCTTAGTCACCATCAGCTATCGCGGGCGCTTCGCCCGACACGTGGCCAAACGCGGCCTGACCCACCAGCCTGGCCGCCGGCCGCTCAGTACGTACGGCTTCGTACCCGTGGCCAACTACTGAGTCGTGGAGCGCACCTTTGCCTGGCACACCGGCTTCCGCCGACTGGCTATTGAGTATAAAGTCACGCCGCGCTTGCAGGAAGCTTGGCTGCTCATTGCCAACCTGACTAGGTGCCTCTATCTCCTAGCTCCGGCTTAATTTACTAATACCCTCCTAGGGCAAACTTTAAAAAGCAAAGGAGGCCGCCTTTTCAGGCAGCCTCCTTTATGCTTAATTTCAGTGGGCAATCAGCCTGCGGAACAGGTGTATTTTAATTCGTTTAATCTGCGGTCTAGTGTTTGGCGTCGCCGCCTTTGCCTACTTTGCCAGTGTTTACCGACATGGGCTTGTTGCCCTGCGGGTTGTTGCGGATGTTATTTACGCCGTGGCCGGCGCTGTTACCATCCGTGGTGTTGCCGTGGGCCGATACATCGGTCGTGTTCGGGCTTTGCACCTGCGTGCTTTTGCGCTTGGTATTGGCAGCAGGATTGACGGACGTTTTATCGTTCGTGAGGTCGGTTTCTTTCTTCGCGAGTGACATGGCTGGAAAAGGGAAAGGTGGGACTCAGTTACCCATCCTTTTACCGGCTAGCCTGCGCTAGGGTTACTCAACAACCAGCGCCGGGCTAGCGGCCGGTCCCCAGCTTTTCGAGCGCCGCCCGAAACTCGGGCGTATCGTAGTCGGCCATACCATCGTGGCGGTCAGCTAGCCGGCCGCCGGACGTGAGGATAACGGTAGACGGGATGGACGGCGAATCGAACGGCGCGGGTAGCGGCGCGGTCGGGAAAAACACCGGCAGGGTGTAACCCTTACGCTTCAATAAAGCTTTGGCTTTGTTGGGGTTAGCGTCGAGCGAAATCAGGACGAAGGCCACTTTGCTGGTATCCGTTTTTTGGTACAGCGCCTGCAAAGCCGGCATCTCGGCCAGGCACGGCGGGCACCAGCTCGCCCACAGGTTCACTAGCACGGCCTTGCCTCGAAACTGCCGTAGGTTGGCCGGGCGGCCATCGAGCGTGCGCAGCGGCAGCGGGTACGGATACTCGGCCGAAGGGCTAGCCAGCGCGGCCGGGGCCGCGGGCGGCGTGGCGCGCCACAGCCCGGTAGCCAGCAACCCGCGCTGCATGGTGCTGAGTACTGGTAGGCGCAAATCGGTGCCCATCACCACTGCAAAGGCGCCGAAGAAGCAGACTTCGCCTAGATTTTTGCGCAGCCAAGTTGCCATAAACATGAGATTTTATGAGTAGGATAGACTAAAAACGTCCGTCATGCTTATCTGGCGTTCGCTTGCTAAAGCATCCTGGTCGCGTCGTTAGGTCAGCTACCCTAGCGGCGCGAACGAGATGCTTCAGCAAGCGAACGCCTGATAAGCATGACGGACGTTTTTTCTGTTAAGTCTTGCTACTAAGCCGTTACGCTCAGCGGCTGCACCTTTACCAACTCTTCAAATTGGGCCTCGCGGGCTTCAATTTCTTCCTGGGTAAGGTTGAGCAGGCGCTCGGTGCCGAACTTCTCGACGCAGAACGAAGCCATAGCCGAGCCGTGGATAACGGCGCGCTTCATGTTTTCGAACGAGTAGTCGTCGGTGGCCGCGATATGGCCGATGAAGCCACCCGCGAAGGTGTCGCCAGCGCCGGTGGGGTCGAATACTTCTTCTAGTGGCAGGGCCGGGGCGAAGAACGTTTTGTTTTTGTGGAATAGCAATGCGCCATGCTCGCCCTTCTTGATAATCAAGAACTTAGGCCCTAGCGCCAGAATTTTGCGGGCAGCTTTCACCAGCGAGTACTCGCCCGAAAGCTGGCGGGCCTCCTCGTCGTTGATGCTGAGCACGTCCACCATTTCGATGGTGGCTAGCAGCTCTTCGGCCGCGATGTCCATCCAAAAGTTCATCGTGTCGAGCACGATGAGCTTGGGGCGGTTCACGAGGCGCTGAATGACGAGGCGCTGCACCTGCGGCGCCAAGTTGCCCAGCATCAGCCATTTGCAATCCAAATAGCTGTCTGGAATGATGGGGTCGAACGAGCCGAGCACGTTGAGCTCAGTGGTGATGGTTTCGCGCGAGTTGAGGTCCTTGTTGTACTTGCCCGACCAGAAAAACGACTTCTCGTCTTGCTTGATTTGCAGGCCCTCAGTGTTCACGCCGTGGGTTTCCAGAATCTGGATGTCGGACTGCGGAAAATCGCCGCCTACCACGGCCACCAAGTTTACTGGTTTGGTCGAGTACGAAGCCGAGAGGCTGATGTAGGTAGCCGCGCCACCGATAATTTTATCGGTTTTGCCGAAGGGAGTTTCCAGGGCGTCGAAGGCCACGGAGCCGATAACGAGCAGGCTCATTGCGAGTAATTAGGGTAAAAAGAAAGAATGCGTTTGGAGACGCAACTATGCAAATAACAAAAAAAGTCCCCGGATTCGCATCCGGGGACTTCCTTGCGGGTAAATAATGGGGCTCGAACCCACGACCTTCGGAATCACAATCCGACGCTCTAACCAGCTGAGCTATATCTACCGTGTGGTGGTTTGTGGGTGCAAAGATACGCCAAGGATTGTTTTTTGCAAGATTTTCGGGTGAAAAATGTCTGTCACCATCATGCAGCGCGCAGCGCAGCATCTCGCTCTCATCGTTGAATTGGCAACCCTAGCGGCAGCCCGCGCGATGCTTCGCTGCGCTACGCATGATAGCTGTAAGCAAGCGGCCTTTCCTGGCAACACGCGTCCCGCGCAGCAAAATTACCCGACCTTTGTAAGATGGATACCCCCGCCGCCTTCACCGACTTTAAGCTTAACAAGCAATTACTCACCGCCGTAGCCGAGGCTGGCTTCACCGAGCCCACGCCGGTGCAGGTGCAAACTATTCCGCTGCTACTGGCCGGGCACGACGTGCTAGGCATCGCCCAAACCGGCACTGGCAAAACCGCCGCCTTCGGCCTGCCGCTGCTCATGAAGGTGAAATATGCGCAGGGCGAACACCCGCGGGCGCTCATTTTGGCGCCCACCCGCGAGCTGGCCATTCAACTTGAGAAGCACTTAAAAGCGCTGGCTACTTACACCGATTTACGCATTTATGCCATCTACGGCGGGCTGGGGCCCAAAACGCAGATTGAGACGATAAAGGCGGGGCTCGACATTCTGATTGCCACGCCGGGCCGCCTGATGGAGATTTACCTGAAGGGCGACCTGATACTGAAAAACCTGACTACACTGGTGCTCGATGAGGCCGACAAGATGATGGACATGGGCTTCATGCCCCAGATTCGACGCATCTTGGAAATCATTCCGCGCAAGCGCCAGAACGTGTTATTCTCGGCCACCATGCCCGAGCGGGTGGCGGTGCTGAGCGAGGAATTCCTGGAATTTCCGGTGCGGGTAGAGGTAACGCCGCCGGCCCAAACGGCCCAGACCATCACCCAGAGTCTGTATGAGGTGCCCAACCTGGCCACCAAAATCAACCTGCTCGAACACCTGCTGCACCGCGACGCGGAGGAGATGACGCGGGTGCTCTTCTTCACCCGCACCAAGGAAAATGCCGATGAGGTAGCGCGCTTCCTGCAGCGCAAGGCGCCCGTGGGCGAGGTGCGCGTGATACACGGCAACAAGGGCCAGAACGCTCGAATAAACAGCATGGACGCCTTTAAGGAGGGCAATGTGCGCTACCTGGTGGCGACTGACGTGGCGGCTAGGGGCATCGACGTACCGCAGGTGAGCCACGTGGTGAACTTCGACGTGCCGCTGATATTTGATGACTACGTGCACCGCATCGGGCGCACGGGGCGGGCGCGGCACGCGGGCGCGGCCATCACCTTTGCCGACCCCACCGAGCGCCAGCACATGGAACGCATTGCGGAGCTTATCAACCAGGAAATTCCGCTGCTGCCCATCCCGGAAGGCGTGTCGCTGACCAACACGCCCTTCATCGAGAAGCAGGTGCAAGACCGCGCCCTCGACGAGCAGCGCCGCCGCCAGGACCCTGATTTTAAGGGTGCCTTCCACGAAAAAAAGGAGTGGATAAAGCCCGGCGTGACGATTGATAAGCGCACCGGCAAAGCCTTCGAGGAAGGTAAGCACTTCAAAAAGAGCCAGAAGGGTAGCAAGAAGAATACGGGTAAGAAAGGCGGTTCGTCGCCGGCCATGAAGGCCATCAATGCCCGGCCGCGCCGCCGCAGTAGCTAGATAATTAATTTTCAACATAAGCAGAAAAAGGCGCGCCGCACTTGCTACTAGCAAGTACGGCGCGCCCTTTTCGTATGCCATAGGCAACGAGAACTTACGGCTGCGGTGTGGGGCTATTGGCCGTTACCTCACCAATAGTAGTGGTGGCCCGCGAAATGGCCTGGGCCGAGGCTGCCACAGTTTCGGTGCCCTCGCTGCCCGTGAGGTATTGGTACGATACCCCGGCTAGGGCTGCTCCCAGCAACGGAGCCACCCAAAACAGCCACACCTGCTGCAAAGCCACACCGCCCAGAATAATGGCCGGCCCTAGCGAGCGCGCGGGGTTTACCGAGGTGTTGGTGACCGGGATGCTTATTAGGTGAATGAGGGTGAGGCCTAGCCCGATGGCCAGCGGGCCAAAGCCCTTGGCCGCCCGCGTGTCGGTGGCACCCAGGATGATGTAGAGGAAAATCATCGTCAGCAGCGTTTCGGTCAGGAAGCAGGCTAGCAGCGAGTAGCCGCCCGGCGATGCCGCACCGTAGCCGTTGGCCGCCAATCCATTAACCGTTTCGCTATAGGCCGGGTTACCCGAGGCAATGACGTGGAGTACGCCCGCTCCGGCTAGCCCGCCTAGCACCTGTGCTGCCCAGTAGGGCAACAGGCCGCGGCGCGAGAAGCGCCCGCCCAGCCAAAGCCCAAGGCTCACGGCCGGGTTGAAGTGACCACCCGAAATATGCCCGAAGGCAAACGCCATTGTGAGTACCGTGAGGCCAAAGGCCAGCGACACCCCTAGCAGGCCAATGCCAACCTTTGGAAAGCCAGCGGCTAGCACCGCGCTGCCGCAGCCGCCCAGCACCAGCCAGAAGGTGCCCACGAACTCGACGGCCAACCGGCGCGACGTGACGGCTTGTATCGGTGCTGCCTCTACCGGTGGTGTTATTATCAGAGGAGAAGAAATACTCATAAGTAGGTGGGAAGAAGGAAAAGAAAAACCCAGCGGCTCCGCGCTGCTGGGCAGAGCGAAAACGCTGGGCTTATACGAGCCGCCGGCTTTTTAGACGAAGCTTCGGGCTGATTTAGTGTTTTTTACTAAATGCCTTTCTGGTTGCCTTCTTAGTGGTGCAGCAGGTGCCCAATGCGGGCGCTGGCTAGCGTGAGCACGCCGCCCCACAGCACGGCGCTCCACAGCATGTGCAGCAAGATGCGCTGGCGCGGCACCCCTAGCAGCGTGGCAATGACGGTGCCGCCAATGGGCGACAGCAAAATCGGCGTCAGAAACGCGATGCCACCCATCCCAAACCGTTTGAACACCTTAATAATGTTGCGCGAGCGCTTGGAAAACACCGGCGCCCGGCGCAGGCGGCGCTGCTGCTGCCGGTGGCGCACCCAGGCCCGCCCCACCCCCGAAATAATAAAGACGCTCGTCATCATACCGGCCACGGTGAGGGCTAGCGTGGGCCAAAAACCCAGGCCCATGCTGCTGCCCGCCAGCGGGCCACCCAAGAACTTTACAGTGCTGAGCAGGAAAACAGAAGCAAGCTTCATGGCAAAATGTAACACTAATACAGGAATAACAATAAAATAGCCATCCAACCTATGCTATAGGAGAGGTATGGCAGCAAAAATAGACAATTTCCGGTATCAGTTTATGCGCTAGGCCTTGAAATTTATGTTACGCCTTCTACCCTACTGTTTTCGTGCCAGTTTGGGGCCGCACTACATTATGCAACGTAGCGCAGGTCTTGTTGATGAAGGTACAACAGCCGGGGCAAATACCCCCGGCTACCGTCCTAAATTTTACTGCCAAAAGCCAAATCGCCGGCATCGCCCAAGCCCGGCACGATGTAGGCCTGCTCATTGAGCTTTTCATCGACGGCCGCCACCCACAGCGTCGCCTCGGGTATTTCGCGCATCACGTAGGCCACGCCCTCGGGCGAGGCAATAACGGCCGCAATGTGCACCTGGCGCGGCGTGCCAAAGCGCAGCATGGCCCGGTAGGTTTGCACGAGGCTTTTGCCGGTGGCTAGCATAGGGTCGGCCAGGATGAGCACGCGCTCGTCGAGACGCGGGGCAGTAAGATAGTCGAGCTGCACCTGCACCTGGGCCGTGCCCTCGATGCGGTAGGCGGCGGCGAAGGCGCTCGGGCTCTGGTCAAAATAATTCAGGAAGCCCTGGTGAAACGGCAGGCCGGCGCGTAGCACGGTGGCCAGCACCGGAAAATCGCGCAGCAGCTGGCTGGCCGCTTCCCCCAGCGGAGTTTTCACAGACTGCGGCGTGTAGCTGAGCTGGACGCTGATGCGGGTGGCAATGATTTCGCCCAGGCGCTGCAAGTTGCGCCGAAAGCGCAGGCTGTCTTTCTGAATATCTACGTCGCGCAGCTCGGCCAAGAAGTGGTTGGCAATGCTGGGCTCGGCGCAGACTACGTGCAGGCGGTCGGGGGCCGGGGTCAGCTCAGAAGAAGTCAGGGGCGCATCCATGCTAAAAACCAGGGGATAGAAGTAAATGTGAGGGCCGGGTAGCTTACGGGCCGCGCCCCAAAATTGGCGAAGAAACGCCCAATGGCCGGCAGGCTGCCGCCTTCAAAGTCCAACACCTGCCCCGGCTGCCCGGCGTGCCGCGCTATGGCGTCGTCGAGCAGCAGCAGCGGCGCACCCGCCGCTCGCCCAGCCGCCGAGGCCGCCGCAAACAAATAAATGAGTCCGCCCGCGTGGCGCACGAACAGCGCCCCGGCCAGTAGCTCATCGGTGGCCGGGTGGCGCACCTGCCGCAGCTCGGCCAGCCCGCCAGCAGCGGCCACCAGGCGGTGCAGCGGCGCGTAGTGGCGCGGGTGCAGCCCCGTGTGTTCGGGGCCTCGGTAGGCTAAAAAAAGCGCAAGTAGCTCGGCAAGGCCGGAGCCGGGGCTCACACCCAGAGCCGGTGCTTGGGCAGTGGCGCGGCGCAAGCGGCGGCGGTAGTCGGGGGCGTAGCCGGCCCGTAGGGCCTCGGCGCTAGGGCCCAGGTCGAGGTGATAGGTCAGGCGCTCGGTTGCCGTGAAGCCCGGCGGCAGCACCGGTAGCGGCGCAGGAGTCGGTGGTAGCTGCTGATAAAAATGTGGGCAGTGCTCGGCGGCCACAGCTAGATAGGCGGCCAGGTCGCGCTGCTGGCTCTCAGCCGTGAGCACCAGACCTAGCTGCTGGGTAAAGAGCGGCTGGTAGGCCACCCGGCCGTGGGGGCGCCACTTGGTAGGGAGGGGTAATAAGGAGCGATACTCGCCGGCCGGGCCCACCTCTACCACGGCAGCCCAGCGGCGGGCGGTGGCACCTAGCCACCACGCCTGCACATAGGGCGGCGCACCGGGGCTAGCAGCCACGCAGGCCGCCCAACGGGCAAGGTCAAGGGCACGGAAACGGAGCAGGCGTAGCACGGCAAGCGGGGCCCCGGGCAGTGGGCCGGGGCCAAAGGTCGGGGGGAAAGGCGGAGGCCGCGCCAGCCGATGTAAATTTGCCTGGCCTGCCCCCTTTCGGGTAGTTTTTTGGTTGATGAAATACTACCTGTCTTCGCTCCTTTTTGCTTTGGCTGGTCCGCTCGCGGCCCAGACCACCCCGCCCACCGGCGCGCCCCAGCCTAACTCGGCCAACTGGTACATCTTTAACCAGCCGCTGCCGGCTACGCCGCAGGGCGAGAAGCCGGCAAAAGACGCCAAGCCTCTCAAATCGGCTCAGCCGCTGCCGGAGCAAAACGCGGGCACTGCGCCCGCGCCGATAGTGCGCGAGGAGGTGCCTCGTCCGGCCCCGGCACCAGCATCGCGCCCTCGCCCGGCCCCGATGGCTAGCCCCGCCCGGCGAGCGCACGCCCCCTACCAGGGCCCGCTCTACGTGCCGCTCGACCCCAATACGTACCGGCTCATCGACCGCTACGCCATTAAGTACGGGCCCGACTCGCTGCAAGACCCGCACACCAGCGCCCGGCCCTACACGCGCTCGGCCGCCGGGCACCTGGGCGAGCGGTTGCTGGATAATCCGGCCGGGCTATCGGCCGCCGACCAGTTCAATGCGCAGTACATAGCCAAGGATAATTGGATGTTTTCGCCGCTTGGCGACAGCCTCAACCAGAGCCAGGGGCCATTTCTGACGTACCTCTACCGTAACCAGACCGACCTGTATAGCGTCCAGACCAAGGATTTTTCCTTCCGCCTGAACCCGGTGCTGCTGCTGCAAGCCGGTAAAGACGGCGGCGATAACAGCCGCGACGGCCTGCGCTACGTGAACACGCGCGGCGTGGCGTTTGAGGGGCTCATCGACCAGCGGCTGGGCTTCTACGGCTTCCTGACCGACAACCAGGAGGCGGTGCCAGGCTGGGTGTACCAGCGTGGCCTGCGCGACAATGGCTTTGTGCCGGTGGCGCCCCACGAGGGCTACACCAAGTATTTCAAGGACAAGGTTGACCAGTACGACTTCTTTACGGCGCGCGGCGGCATTACCTACGCGGCCACCAAGCACATCAATGTGCAGTTTGCCCACGACCGCAATTTTATCGGCAATGGCTACCGCTCGCTCATTCTCAGCGACTACAGCGCGCCGTACTTCTTTTTGAAGTTGAATACGCGGGTCTGGAAATTCAACTATCAGAACATTTTTGCGGAGCTCAATGCCCGGCGCAGCATCTCGGGCCTCGATTCGCTCTTCCCAAAGAAATACTTGGCGCTGCACCACCTGAGCCTCGACGTGACCGACAATTTCAACATCGGCGTGTTCGAGTCGGAGGTGTCGGGTGGGCGCGGGCGCGGGCTGGAATTGCAGTACCTGAACCCGGTTATCTTCTACCGCGCCATCGAGCAGCAAGTAGGCTCGACCGATAACGCCCTGCTGGGCCTCGATTTTAAGTGGAATATCAAGCACCGCGCCCAGCTCTACGGCCAATTGGTGCTCGACGAGTTTAAGCTAAGCGAAATCCTGTCCGGCAACGGCTGGTGGGCCAATAAGCAGGCCTTCCAGCTAGGGGGCAAGCTGCTCGATGTGGGGGGCGTGTCTAACCTCGATTTGCAGGTGGAAGTCAACTATATCCGACCCTTCACCTACCAGCACGAAAACGAGTACACCAATTACCAAAACTATCAGCAGCCGCTAGCCCACCCCATGGGCGCCAACCTCACGGAGGTGCTGGGCGTGCTAAGCTACCAGCCGCTGCCCCGCCTGAGCTTGGTGGCTAAGGCCTTTTACACGGTGCAGGGCGTGGATGTGCTGCCCACTACGCCCACAGCCTTCAACAACAACGGCGGCAATGTGCTGCTCTCCTATAATACCCGCGCGCTGTCGACCACGCCGGGCACCGACGCGGACCACGGCTACCGCACGGGCAACGGCGACAAAAACCGGCTGCTGCACTTCGACCTCACGGGCACTTACCAGCCTAAGTTGAATCTGTTTGTCGATGCCACGCTCATCGCCCGCAACCAGAAGCTGGACCAGCCTACCTACTACGGCGCCGTGTCGGGCACTGAGGTCTACGCCTCGCTAGCCCTGCGCTGGAACATCGCCCAGCGCCTGCACGAATTCTAGACCGCAGATTTAACGGATTTAATGGATGGCGTGGATACGCCGGCTGGCTAGGCTTTTTTGGGGGCGATTTGTTTCATTTTATGGAGGCTACTACTTTTTTGTATCGGCCCGTTAATCAAGCTGAGCTGGACTTGATTGCGGTTACCGGCTACCGGGCGTTTCCACCACGATTAGCGGAGCAGCCCATTTTTTACCCGGTGCTGAATGAGGACTACGCCGTGCAAATCAGCCGCGACTGGAACGTGCCTTACTACGGCGTGCGCTACGTGGTACGCTTTGCAGTGGACACCCGCTATCTGGCCCAATTCACGGTGCAAAACGTGGGCGACGCCCAGCACAATGAGCTATGGGTATCTGCCGAGCAGCTAGCCGAGTTTAACGAACATATTATCGGTCCGATTGAAGTAACCCACACCTTCAAGCGCCAAGACTAACTACCAAACGCCGGCTAGCCAGCCCGCGTAGCGGGCGTATCCGCGCCATCCGTTAAATCCGTTAAATCTGCGGTCTTGAAGACTTACCTCCGCCTGCTGAGCTTTTCGCGGCCCTACGCCGACTTTGTGCCGCTGTATGCGCTCTACGCTACGCTGGGCATCTTTTTCGGCATCGCCAACTTCACGCTGGTTATTCCGCTGCTGAATGTGCTTTTCGGCACCACCGACACGCACACGGCGGCGGCGCCCGCCGTGCTGCCCGCGTTCTCGTTCTCGATTGAGTACATCAAGGGCACGTTCAACTTCTACTTTGCCCAGATGCTGGCCCAGCACGGCAAACAAGGCACGCTGGCCTTTGTGTGCGGGCTGATAATCGTGTCAGTCTTTTTGAGCAACGTGTTTCGCTACCTCGGCGGGCGGCTGCTGGCTAGGGTACGGGCGCGGGTGGTGCGCAACGTGCGCGGCACGCTCTTCGGGCGCATCACCGAGCTAGAGCTCGGCTACTTTTCCAACGAGCGCAAGGGCGACCTCATCTCGCGCCTCACCAACGACGTGCAGGAAGTCGAGATTTCGGTGGTCAATACCCTCACCGCCGTCTTTAAGGAGCCGCTCAACATTGTGGGCATTTTCGTGCTGCTGTTCTCGATGTCGGCCCGGCTCACGCTGTTTTCGCTGGTGCTGCTACCCATTTCGGGCGGCATCATTGCCAGCGTGTCGAAGCGCCTGCGCCGCCACGCCACCATCAGCCAAACCACGCTCGGGGCTATGCTTTCGGTGATTGAGGAAACGCTGGGCGGGATGCGCGTGGTGAAGGCTTTCAACGCCCGCCCCTACGTGGTGGAGAAGTTTGAGCACCAAAACGACCTGTATGCCCGCACCACGCAGGCCATCGACAATACCCGCGACTTGGCTTCGCCGTTTTCCGAGTTTGCGGGTGTGACCGTGGTGGCGGGGCTACTTTATTACGGCGGCTCGCTGGTGCTGGGCGGGCAGGCCGAGCTGTCGGCCTCGGCCTTTATCACCTACATCATCCTGTTTTCGCAGATTCTGACGCCTGCCAAAAACCTGTCGGGCGCCTTCAGCAACATCCAGCGCGGGCTGGTGGCCGGCGGCCGGGTGCTGGGCATTATCGACACCGAATCGACCATTCGCGACCGGCCCGATGCCGTGGTGCTGCCCGAGTTTCACGACCAGATTGAGATGCGCAACCTGAGCTTCCACTACGGCGACGTGCCGGTGCTCTTCGACCTCAACCTGACCGTGAAAAAAGGCCAGACCGTGGCGCTCGTAGGCCCCAGCGGCGGCGGCAAAAGCACCATTGCCGACTTGCTACCGCGCTTCTATGACCCTAGCGCGGGCCAGGTGCTCATCGATGGGCACGATGTGCGCGCCTGCACGCTGCACTCGGTGCGCGCCCAGATGGGTATTGTGACGCAGGAGAGCATTCTCTTCAACGACACGATTTACAACAACATCAAGTTCAACACCGAAGCCACGGAGGAACAAGTGATAGAGGCCGCCAAAACGGCCAATGCCCACGACTTCATCATGGCTAGCCCCAACGGCTACCAGACGACCATCGGCGACCGGGGCGGGCGCCTGAGCGGCGGGCAGCGTCAGCGCCTGAGCATCGCTAGGGCCATTCTGCGCAACCCGCCCATTCTTATTCTCGATGAGGCCACCTCGGCCCTCGATACCGAGAGCGAAAAGCTGGTGCAGGAAGCCCTCACGCGCCTCATGGCCTCGCGCACCTCGCTCGTTATCGCTCACCGCCTCAGCACGGTGCGCCACGCCGACGAGATTATCGTGCTCCAGCACGGCCGCATTGTGGAGCGTGGCACCCACGACGAACTGCTGGCCCGAGAAGGCGGCCTCTACCAGCGCCTGAGCCAGCTGCAAACCAACGCGGCGTTGGTCTGAACGTAAGGAAGCTAGCGAGCCATGTGGCTTTGTTTAATTTTCGCGTTTTACCCTTCTTCGCCCTCCCACCATGCTTTTTCTAAAACGCATCGTCACCGTGCTAGCCCTGGTTTACTTGCTGCTAGCCCTGCTCATCCTGTTTTTCCCGTTTGTGCGCACCTCCACGGTCGGTATTTTCAGTGCCTATAGCTTGCCCATGGAAATCAACATGCTCCTGGGCTTCACCTGGGCCAGCGTGTTCATCATGGGGCTGCTGCTGCTCACTGAGAACCTGGATAGCGGCCTGCTGCGCCGCAGCGCGTCCAAACAAGAGCAGAAAATCAACGAGTTGAAGGCCCAGCTTTTCGACACGCAGAAGGCCCTGGCGGCAGCCCCTACCATGCACTCCACGGTGCCCGGCATCTCGTCGGCCCCCGGTGCCACGGCCTACCCGCCTACCTACAACACGCCGCCCACTACCCCGCCCACCTACTAGTTTCTCTGCTTGCACCTCCCCGACCTCATCCAAGCTGAGCTCACCGAAGCTCGTGCCGTGCTCGACCAGTTTTTGGCCGAGCCGGCCAATCTCGACCGCATCGCCCAGGCGGCCGAGCTGTTTGCCGCCAGCCTCACCAGCGGCGGCAAGGCGCTCACCTGCGGCAATGGCGGCAGCCTCTGCGATGCCCAGCACTTTGCCGAGGAACTCAGCGGCCGCTACCGCCAGGACCGTCGCGCCCTGGCCGCCATCGCCCTCACCGAAGCCTCGCACATGACCTGCGTAGCCAATGACTTCGGCTTTGAGTTCGTTTTCAGCCGCTTTGTAGAAGCGCTGGGCCGGCCCGGCGACGTGTTGCTGGCCATTAGCACCAGCGGCAACTCGCCCAATATTTTGCGCGCCGCCGAGGCTGCCCGCGCCGCCGGCCTGAAAGTAGTGAGCCTCACCGGCAAAGACGGCGGCCAGCTGGCTAGCCTCAGCGATGTCGAAATTCGGGTGCCGCATTTTGGCTACGCCGACCGCATTCAGGAGGTGCACATCAAGGTCATCCACATTCTTATCATGCTGATTGAGAAGCTGGTAATTGGCTAGCCTCTCCTCCATTTGAACCGCCATGCTGGGCTGGTCAAAGCATCTCGCTCGCACCGCTGGGGTACTCCCCTAGCGACGCTAAGATGCTTCGGCAAGCCCGGCATGACGGTTTTATTTTGTCTTGTACTTACCTGAATACAGTGTTTCTTTGTAAGCAAAATTGTTATACAACAACAAATGCTAACGAAGACCTACGGCTCGGCCGTGCAAGGTGTTAATGCCTATACTATTACGATTGAAGTAGTTGTGACGGCCGGGACGAATTTTTACGTGGTCGGCCTACCCGATAATGCTATTAAGGAAAGCCAGCAGCGCATCGAATCGGCCCTGAAGCTGCGCGGCTACCGCATGCCGCGTACCAAGGTGGTGGTGAACATGGCCCCGGCCGATATCCGCAAGGAAGGCGCGGCCTACGACTTGCCCATTGCGTTGGGCATCCTGCACGCTTCGCAGCAGTTGACTACCGAAACGCTGGGCGACTACGTGATAATGGGCGAGCTCTCGCTCGATGGCACGCTGCGGCCCATCAAGGGCGTGCTGCCGATTGCCATTCAGGCTCGTAAGGAAGGTTTTAAGGGCATCATTTTGCCCAAGGAAAATGCGCAGGAGGCCGCCATCGTCAACAACCTCGACGTGATTCCGGCGGAGACTATGCAGCAGGCCATCGACTTTTTCGAGGGCCGCGAAACCATTGAGCCCGTGCGCATTGACACGCGCGATATTTTTCAGCACACCGCCAACCAGTACGCCGCCGATTTTGCCGACGTGCAGGGCCAGGAGAATATCAAGCGGGCGCTGGAAATCGCGGCGGCCGGCGGCCACAACGTCATCATGATAGGCCCGCCCGGCGCCGGCAAAACGATGCTAGCCAAGCGCTTGCCCACCATTTTGCCGCCGCTCAACATGCAGGAAGCGCTCGAAACCACCAAGATTCATTCGGTGGCCGGCAAGCTGGGTACCGGCCAGGGTTTGCTCAATCAGCGGCCGTTTCGGGCGCCGCACCACACTATTTCGGACGTGGCGCTGGTAGGTGGCGGCGGCAACCCGCAGCCGGGCGAAATCTCGCTTTCGCACAACGGCGTGCTGTTTCTGGATGAGCTGCCCGAGTTTAAGCGCACCGTGCTGGAGGTGATGCGCCAGCCGCTGGAGGAGCGCCGCGTGACCATTTCGCGGGCCAAGGTGAGCATTGATTTTCCGGCCAATTTTATGCTCATTGCCAGTATGAACCCTTGTCCGTGTGGCTATTACAACCACCCCGACAAGGAGTGCGTGTGCGGCCCCGGCGTGGTGCAAAAATACCTGAACAAGGTATCGGGCCCGCTGCTCGACCGCATCGACCTGCACGTGGAGGTAACTCCTGTCACCTTCGACCAAATGACGGAAACGCGCAAGGCCGAAACCAGCCATGATATTCAATTGCGGGTGGAGAAGGCCCGCGAAATCCAAACCAAGCGCTTCGTCGAACAGGCTGATATTCACTCCAATGCCATGATGCCCTCGCAGATGGTGAAGGACATTTGCGAGATAAGTCCGGCGGGCCGCGACCTGCTCAAAACGGCCATGGAGCGCCTCGGCCTGAGTGCCCGCGCCTACGACCGCATCCTGAAAGTGGCCCGCACCATCGCCGACCTGGCGGGCACCGATGAAATTCAGATTCAGCACCTGGCCGAGGCTATTCAGTACCGCTCGCTCGACCGCGAAGGCTGGGCAGGGTAACTTTGGGCGGCTTTTGAGTGATAGCGAAGCCTTCCCGATGTATAAATCCATTGTCAAGCCCTTGCTGTTTCAGCTCGATGCCGAGCGGGCGCACCACCTCATTTTCAATAACTTGAAGCGGGCTAGCCGCGTGCCGGGCACGGCCGCGCTGCTGCGCGGCCTCTACGGCTACCAGCACCCTAGCCTGCGGCGCGAGGTATTCGGGCTGACCTTCGCCAACCCGGTGGGGCTAGCGGCGGGCTTCGACAAGAATGCGGTGCTTACCGACGAGCTGGCTAGCCTGGGCTTCAGCTTTGTGGAAATCGGGACGGTGACGCCCCGGCCACAGCCCGGCAACCCCCAGCCGCGCCTGTTTCGGCTGCCGCAGGATGGGGCGCTCATCAACCGCATGGGCTTTAACAACGACGGGGCGGCGGCCGTGGCGGCCCGCCTGCGGCAGCGCACCAACCGGCAGCTTATCATCGGTGGCAACATCGGCAAGAACAAGGATACGCCCAATGAGCGCGCCGCCGATGACTACGTGGCCGCCTTTCAGGAGCTAGCCGAGGTGGTCGATTATTTTGTGGTCAATGTCAGCTCGCCCAACACGCCGGGCCTGCGCGAGTTGCAGGATAAAAAGCCGCTCATCAGCCTGTTGCAGCAGGTGCAGGCGCATAACCTGACCCGCGCCGTACCGCGCCCGCTGCTGCTCAAGATTGCTCCCGACCTCACCGACGCGCAGCTCGACGACATCTTGGAGATAGCGCGCGAAACTCAGCTCAGCGGGCTGGTAGCTACCAACACCACCATTGCGCGCGGGGGGCTAGCCACGCCGGCCGCCACGGTGGCGGGCTACGGCGCGGGCGGCCTCAGCGGGCGGCCACTGCGGGCGCGGGCTACCGAGGTCATCGCTTACCTGCACCGCCACAGCCAGGGCGGGCTGCCCATTATCGGGGCGGGCGGCATCCATTCGGCCCAGGATGCGCTGGAGAAGCTGGCGGCCGGCGCTAGCCTGGTGCAGCTATACACCGGCTTTATTTACGAAGGGCCGGGGCTGGTGAAGCAGATAAATCAGGCCCTGGTGGGCTGAATATGGACTTCCACTACCTCAGCGGGGCGCTGCCCCTGGGCAAAGCGCGCTTTGTAGCGCCGCATGGCCCACACGAGGGGCGGCACCATCACGAGGGTAGGCCACAGGAAATTCCAGGGCCAGGGAATGAAATGCAGGCTGGTGGCCGAGAACGCCGACACCGCCGCAATGTAGGCCCCCACGAAGCCCGACATGTGGTTGAGCAGCCACTGCCCCGCCGGCCACGGCCCGCGCCGCCGAAAGCCGGCTAGCTGCCGGCCAGTCAACGACACGCCTATCAACCCGAATACTACCGAAGGCATTACTTTATTAATCAAGCCATAAACGAGCGTGCCGCTGAAAACCAGCAGCCCAGTGCTCACCAGCAGCCAGTCGGCCAGGGCGGGGCGGGCGCCGGCGTCGCGGCCCACGCCCAGGTGCTTTTGGTAAAGGGCGCGGTAGCCGAATATGGCCAGGTACAAGCTGAAAATCCCCGTCAGCAGCAGAAACGTCATCCCTTTAAAGCTGGCGTTGAAGATGGCGGTGGTGCCGGCCACCACCATCGCCCAAAAAAACACCTGGCCCCAGCGCCGGTGGGCTAGCCCCCCCTTGCACACGGCCAGCGCCACCGGCGCCACAAAAAAGCCGATAAACCCTGCCCCAATGTGCAGGTAGCGCGAATAATGAAGCAAGGTGGAAAGCACAGCCGGCTCGAAGCGCCGGAAGGTAAGCGGGCTTCGCGGTGTAAAGGTGGCGCGGCTAGCCCCCTGCCTCTGCACCCAGGTTGCCCAGGCGGCCTGGCGCGGGGCCGAAACGCTCCTTATTGCTACTCAAGCGTTGGGACCTACAGCTTTATGCCCACCTTAAACTCGATAACATCGGCCGTAGCGCGGTGCACTTTCAAGTCGATGGCGCCGAAGAGCAAGTTGGTAGCCTGGTATTTCAGCCCGATGCGTTCGTAATAAATAGGGTTCGACTGGTACGGGTTGTAGAAATACAGCCCCAGGTGCGTAACCAGGGCTAGCCGGCCAAACAGCAGCTCGTGGCCCACAAAGGCGCTGGCTTTTTTTACGTCGGGCAGGTGCTCCTGGCTGCGGGCTGTGTCGCGCAGCACCGCCAGCAGCGAGCGGTCGTAGAAACCCTCCACGCCCACCAGCAGGTTGCTTTTGCGGTTGACGCGGCGGCCCACGGCCACGGTGGCCGAGTTGACGAGGTAGCGCGTGGCATCGCCGCCGGTGCGCTGCTTATAGCCCAAGCTCGTACTGAGGTTCAAGAAGTTGTGGCCCACATCGGCGGGCGCGGGCTCGGGCGCGCCGCTGGCCGGGCCCAGCCGCCACTGGTGGTAGTTGACGCCCACTTGCAGCGTGGGCAGATTAATACCAAAGTTGGGCTTGGCCGTGCCGCCGTTGGAGTAGTGGTTGAGGGCGAGGGCGAGCAGCAGGCCCAGGTGGTCGGTGAGGGCCACGTCGTACTCGAGCCGCATTTGCAGCGTGGCGTTTAGCGCCGAGCTTACGAACGTGTTTTTGCGGTTGGTATACAGGTCGTAGTGGTCCGGAAAATACGCTAGCCCAGTCCCCAGCCGAAAGCTCAGGTCGTGGCGCGCCGTGCGCACAATGGGCTTGCTCAAGTACACCGACGCCGCGTAGCTCTTACCCAGAATGGGGTTGTGGTAGTCGTAGTACACCAGCGCCGCGCCCACTTTAGGGTATTTGTACCAGCCGTGCCAAGGCGCGGCCCCGGTGGTTTGGCGCTGCACATTCAGCTCGAAGCCCGTGGGGTGCGAGGCCACCAGGTGGCTGACGGGCGCCGTGTGGTTGATAATAATGCCGCCCTGCGCATACACCCCAAAAATAAATGGGCCGGGCGGCGCAGGTATTTTGGCCGGTTCGGCGGCCGTTGGGGCTTGGGCCGCGGCCGGCAGTGCCCCAGCCCAGGCCCCTAGCAGTACACCGCTAAGTATATAGTACTTAATGCACTGCAAACTTTGGTTGAGCCAAGACATTAGGGAGTGAGCAAACTTATCCCAAAATTACACCTGGGGCAAGGTCTGCGCTTGGCAGGTTGCAAAAAAATCAAAATAACCTCAGAATGTAACCTCTGCCCTACACCGGCAAGTATAAGGCGCATTCCCGGTCACAACCCTTCTTAATTATTCTATTCTACAACCCGGCTCGGGACCATTAACCAATTTTTCAGTCATGAAAAAAGTACTTCTTTCGCTAGCACTTCTGACCGGCTTTGCCGGCGCGGCCAACGCCCAGAGCGGCGTAGTAAAATATGGTGTAAAAGGCGGCTTCAACTTGAGCTCCTACACCGGCAACGTAGCAGGCTATAACTCGGGCTACAAGCCTGGTTTTGCAGCTGGCGTACTTGTTAATTATGGCATGTCGGATAACACCTCGATTCAGGTTGAGGGCTTGTATTCGCAGAAAGGCGCGTTCGTTGATAACTATTACTACCAGTATTCGGGCCAGACTACGGGCGCAACTACCAATCAGTACCGTTCTACTCTGTCGTACATCGACGTACCGGTACTGTTTAAAGTAAATACCGGTGAAGAGGGCAAAGGCTTCTTCTTTGAAGTAGGTCCTCAGGCCAGTTTTGCCTTAGGCAAACGCGAATTTGTGCGCCCCCAAGGTGCTGGCGCTGGTAGCCCCGCTGAAGAAAATATTGGCTCTGGCCGCAACTCGTTGGTGCCCGTGGGCATTGGCTACGTAGGTGGTATCGGCTACCAAATCACGAGCGGCCTGGGCCTGGGTGTGCGCTACACCGGCGACTTTTCGCACACGTACAAGGATGGTTTTGGTGCCGGCGCCTCGGGCGTGGCCCCCGACAACAACTTCCACAACGGTGTATTTCAGTTCCAGGTACACTACCTGTTTGGTGGCAAGAGCTAAGCTGAACAAGCTAGTCACAACTGCCTAAAAGAAGCCAGTCTCTACCAAGGGGCTGGCTTTTTTACGTCTGCTCATTCTCACGAAGCGAGCTTTTTCAGCCTTGGGTAGGCTACTCATTTACTTTTTCTTACTGATTGGCATCTTGGCAGAGAGTTTTGGCTGAGGCGCACTGACCTTATGCTTTTCAGCCTGAGTTAATTTCCTGAGTTAATTTATTCACAAAAAGGCGCGCACCAGCTGGGCAATAATGACGCGGGCTACCGGGTGCATTACGTAGATGTGCCCCTAGCCTTCCACGTTGATACCGACGGCTTTTTCTTTGAGGTAGGGCCGCAGGTAGGCGTGCTGGTGGCTGCCCAAGCCCAAAACGGCAGCGGCTCAACCAATTTCAAAAATGTTTACAAGGATGTTGACTTTGGCTACCTAGCCGGCCTGGGCTATCAGCTTAAACACGGTCTAGGCGCGGACCTGCGCTATAATGGCGCGTTTACTAATGTGTACAAACCCTCAGTAGCCGGGCCAATTACGGTGCAACCGCGCAGCCGCAACGGCGCATTTCAGCTGTACGCTACTTACTCCTTCAACTAAGCTACTCTTAGCCAGCGAGGCATAAAGAAGCCCGGCTTCCTGCGCAGGAAGCCGGGCTTCTTTATGCCTCGCTGGTAGGCACTACCCTAGCGGGCCGCCGCATATTCCTTATAGAACTCGGGAATAGTTTCGATGCCCTTCAGGAAGTTAAATACCCCAAAATGCTCGTTAGGTGAGTGAATGGCGTCGCTGTCGAGCCCGAAGCCGAGCAGCACCGAGTCGAGCCCGAGCTCGGTTTTGAACATGGCCACGATGGGGATGGAGCCGCCGCCGCGCGTGGGCACCGGCTTCTTGCCAAAGGTGGTTTCGAGGGCCCTGGCCGCGGCGCGGTAGGCGGCCGAGTCGGTGGGGGTTACCACGGGCTCGCCGCCGTGATGGGGCGTCACTTTTACGGTGATGCCGGCGGGCGCGATGCTTTCGAAGTGCTTCTGGAAGAGCGCCGTAATCTCGTCGCTGGTTTGGTGGGGTACCAGGCGCATCGATATTTTGGCGTAGGCCTTGCTGGCAATTACCGTTTTGGCGCCTTCGCCGGTGTAGCCGCCCCAAATGCCGTTGACATCGAGCGTGGGCCGGATGCTGGTGCGCTCGGGCGTGCTGTAGCTAGCCTCGCCCACGGCGGCGGGCAGGCCGATACTCCGCTTGAATTCCTCTTCTGAGAACGGCGCCTGGGCCATTTCGGCACGCTCATCGGCCCCTAGCTCATCCACGTTGTCGTAGAAGCCGGGGATGGTGATGTGCCGATTCTTATCGTGCAGGCTGCTAATCATGTCGCAGAGCGCGTTGATGGGGTTCATCACGGCGCCACCGTAGAGGCCCGAGTGCAGGTCACGGTTGGGGCCCGTCACCTCGACTTCGTGGTAGCTGAGGCCGCGCAGGCCCACCTCGATGCTCGGCACATCGTTGGCCAGAATGCCGGTGTCGGAGATGAGGATGACGTCGGCTAGCAGTTTCTCCTTATTGGCTTTCACAAAGAGCGCCAGGTTGTTAGACCCTACCTCTTCTTCGCCCTCAAACATGAATTTGATGTTGCAGGGCGCGCCAGCACCGCCGTCGCGCAGCATCATTTCCAGGGCTTTCACGTGCATATACACCTGGCCTTTGTCGTCGCAGGCACCTCTGGCGTAGATTTTTTCGTCCTTGATAACCGGCTCGAACGGCGGCGAAGTCCACAGTTCATAAGGGTCGGCGGGCTGCACGTCGTAGTGGCCATACACGAGCACGGTGGGGCGGTCGGGGCCGGCCATATACTCGCCATATACGATGGGATTACCGGCCGTGGGGCAGATTTCCACGCTGGTAGCGCCGGCTTCTTCGAGCCTATCTTTCAGGAAGTCAGCCGCTTTGAGCACGTCGCCATGAAACTTGGGGTCGGCCGAAACGGATGGAATGCGGAGCCAGTCGAGGAGCTCTTCCAGAAAGCGATTCTGGTGTTGGGTTAGGTAAGCAGGTGCTGGCATAAGAGGAAAAGGATAAATGGTAGGACAAAAGTAGGCCGCTGAAAATAAGCCCGACCTAACCTGCCCCAACAACCTAGCTTAAACTGGCTGACCTACCCTAGTCCACGCCCAGCGCCCGGGCCTTACCGGGCAGCGTTTTGTGGCGCTCTTTTGCCGAGCGCGGCGGCCAGCTCGGTACCCAGTGGTGACGCCCGCCGGCTCGTCATTGAAAGTGGTGGGTACGTCGTCCGCGTTACTGGCAGGCCATGTGCTGGGCGAGCAGCAACTGGCACAACACCTCTCCGGTTAAGTTAATGACTTGTAGCGTGGCCCCGGCCGGCAGCGTAGCGGGCAATGCTAGGGGGAGCGTGCTGGTTTCGGGGTGGCTGGGGTTGGGACCACTCGTTTTAGTGCCGCCACTGGTCGGTGTCCCACAGCAGCGTACCGCCGCGCGTTACTAGGCCGCCCTCCTGGTCTTCGCCGCCCAGCAGGGGCTGGCTGCTGGGGCCGTAGGCGGCGGCGGCCGTGCCGTTGGCGAAGGGTACCACCCGGCCAATGGCGTGGTAAAAGGTGTTCCAGCGCAGGTCCGGCGGCGGGGCGTATTCCTGGCCGGTGGGCGAAATCAGCAGGTCCTGGCGCTCGGCGGTGCGGCCGTGGTGCCAGCCGCCGGCCAGCAATTCCAGGGCGTAGTAGGTGTGGCCGGTCAGGTCGCGCAGGCGGCCAGCGCGGTACACCAGGAGGCGCTCGCCGCCACCGGGCAGGGTGCGGCGGTAGGCCCCGCTCGGGGTCAGGGGGATGCTCGTGGCACCCCGGCCCGAATGAAACCAAGGCAGCAAACCGGAGTAGCCAATATTCGCCGGGCGCGGCAGCAGCGGGAAGCTGGTGCTGTCGGCGGTAGCAGCGGCAGCGCGTGGCCCGGGTGGGGCCATTAAGGTGGCCCAGTCGTCGGGGGTAAGGTAGTTATCGTAACCCACCCGCGTAAACTCCGGAGTTAGGGCGCGGCCGCTGGTGTCGGCTACCAGCCAGTGCCCATACCAGCGGCTGGGCTGCCGGTCGCGGTACACTTGCAGCAGCCGGGGGCCGCCGGGGAAGCGGTACCACTCGCCCCGGTACTGGCCGGGCAGCAGCTCGCTCCCGGTGCGGGCGGCCAGCACGTAATCCTGCCCGTCGCGGCGGCCGGTGCCGTACTGGCCCGACCAGCAAGTAATTTCCTCGTATCGGCACGGCACCACCACCGCACCGGTGGCCCGCCGAATCAGCCCGAACCGCCCGCCCTGCCGCACCAGTAGGTAGGTAGTATCGGGCGGGGTGAAAGTGGGCGGGGCACAGCGCTCAAAAAGCGCGTCAAATGCACTAGCCATTACCAAATCGAGGGCGGCCGGCCGGTCCCAAGCCTGGCCCTGGTAGCGCAGCCCGTAGCTATCGGTTTCGTCCATGCTCAAAATTTGCTCGTAGCGGCCGGGGGGCACCACCCAGCGCCCCCGCGCATTCAGCAGGCCGGGGCCGCGGTCGGTGCGCACCCAGGCCCGGCCCCGCTCAAAGCCCGTAGCCTGCCGCAGCACCGGCTGCGTCCGAAACGCCGGCTGGCCGCGTTCGGTCAGAAATTCTACCACCGTGTCGCCGGGGGCCAGGGTACGGTGATGGCGTAAGTAACCCGCGTCATCGGGCAGAGTCAGGCTGGTTTGGGGGCGCAGCAACCAGTGTCCCCGCGCATCGAGCAGGCCGTAACGGCGCGGCCATTGGTTGCTGTTGCCGTCGGGCCAGTCCCAGGTTAATGCGCCGCCGCCCGGCAGTGGGTTAATTATGTTGTGCACAAACGGCAGCACCTCCTGCCCCCGGCGGCCAAGCATCCCCGTGTGGCCGGCCTTGTACTGGCGGGCTTTGTCGGGGCGCGAAGCCACAACCCAGCGGCGGTTGGTCGTAAAGTTGTCGATGTAGTCGTATTCAAACGGTGTCAGAATACTGCCGCGCTGATTCACCAGTGCCAACAACCCGGTTTCCAGCCCCCAGCCCCGGCGCCAACCACTGTGGTGGGAGTCCCCGTGGGCCTGCCGCTCAAACACCCGCGTCTGGGTGCCGACGGCGTAGCACCCCGCTCCCAACGGCTTTATTTTCAGGTTTTTATCAGTACCTAAGCGGGCCACGTCGTGCTTCAGAAGGCTGAATGCCGGGGCGGTTTCCAGCTCTTCGGCCACCCGTTGCTGCTCGACGCGGGGCGCGGCCAGCCGCCGGGTGATGAAGGGCGTGGCCGGCGCGGGCGAGTAGCCAAACCCCTCGACTTGCCCCAGCGGGGCTACGTCCAGCAGCTCCGTTTGCCCAGCCCGCACCTCGCTCCGGCGCACGGCCCGCAGCCGCCCCCCCGGCAGCAGCACGGCCGCCTCATCGGCCGCTACGCGCAGCACCTCGCCCGTGGCGTTCAGAAAAGCGCGGGGCTGCGGCTGGGTTCTGTGATAAGCATATAACTCCGGGGGATAGCTCTGGTAGAGTTGGCGCTTCTTGCGGGCCTCGTCCTCAGTTTCGGCCAAAAACTGGCCGGCCCGCAGCAGCCCGGCCGCCGGAAATAACGTACCTAGCACCAGCCCCGGCGTGATAACGACGCGCCCCGTGGTATCGGCATAGCCCCACCACTTGCCCTGCCGGTAGGGCAGCAGCCCGCCCCCCGGCAGCGGCGCAAAGGTCAGCTCCCGCACCTCGCGCAGCGGGTAGCCATCGTCGGGCGGGGGGGTGGTTTGGGACAGGGCAGCCAGCGGCAGGCAGGCGCAGAGGCTAGCGACGAGTATAATCTGCTTCATAGGTGGGGGAGCCTGGGGAAGCCAAAGTACGGAGGCGCCGGCCGCCCCTACCCGCTGGCCAGCGCCCGGGCCTTGCCGGGCAGGGTTTTGTGGCGCTCCTTGCCGAGCGCGGCGGCCGGCTCGGGCACCCAGTGGTGGCGCCCGCCAGCCCGCTCGTCGTTGAAATCAGTGGGGATAGTGCCCGCCGCCGTGCGCTCCTTCCAGGTGAGGTGCTGGGTGCCGTCGTCGCGGCGCTCCATCGTAATGCACGCATCTACCGGGCACACCAGCGAGCAGAGGTTGCAGCCCACGCAGTTTTCCTCGATAATAACGGGCGTGCGGGTGCCGGCTTGCAGCCGGATGGCCTGGTGCGCGCCGTCTTCGCAGGCGGTGTAGCAGAGCTGGCAGCCAATGCACTTTTCTTCGTGAATGTGGGCCTTCACCTGGTACTGCATGTTGAGGTCTTCCCAGTGCCGCACGTTGGGCAAGGCCTTGCCCACGAAGTCGTAGATGGTGTGGAAATTTTTCTCGACCATGTACTGCTCCAGCCCGCTCACCATTTCGCGGATGATGCCGAAGCCGAAGTGCATGGCCGCTGTGCACACCTGCACCGAACTGGCCCCCAGCAAGATGTGCTCTACGGCATCGCGCCAGTTCTCGATGCCGCCGATGCCCGAAATGGGCAGGCGCACGTCGGGGTGCTGAGCGCAGTTTTTCACCATGTTGAGGGCGATGGGCTTCACGGCCGGGCCGCAGTAGCCGCCATTGGTGCCCTGGCCATCCACAATCGGGTAGGGCGAAAACTGGTCCAGGTCGACGCCGACGATGCTTTGAATGGTGTTTATGAGCGAGATGGCGTCGGCCCCGGCGCGGCGGGCAGCCTGCGCGGGCTCCGTGATGTCGGAGATATTGGGCGTGAGCTTCACGATGACGGGCTTCTGGGCCACTTCCATCACCCACTCCACTATCATTTGCAGAATTTTGGGCTCCTGCCCCACTGCCGAGCCCATGCCGCGCTCGCACATGCCGTGCGGGCAGCCAAAGTTCAGCTCGAAGCCATCGGCGCCCGCGTCCTGGCTCTGGCGCACAATGTCGTGCCACTCCTGCCGGCTCTGCACCATGAGCGAGGCGATGACGGCGTGGTCGGGAAAGCGCTTCTTGACTTCCGAAATCTCGCGCAGGTTGTCGGCCAGCGGCCGGTCCGAAATCAGCTCGATGTTGTTGAAGCCCACCAGTCGCTTGTCGCGGTAATTGACGCCGCCGTAGCGGCTCGACACGTTGATGACGGGCACGCCGAGCGTTTTCCACACCGCGCCGCCCCAGCCCGCGTCGAAGGCTTTCATCACCTGGTAGCCCGAGTTAGTGGGTGGCGCCGAGGCTAGCCAGAACGGATTGGGCGACTTGATTCCGGCGAAGTTTATGGAGAGGTCGGGCATGACAATAAGGATGTTGGTCATGCTGAGCTTGCCGAAGCATCTCTACCGCTTGGTTGGATTAGCAACCCTAGCGGCGTGGTAGAGATGCTTCGACAAGCTCAGCATGATGTTCTCTTTTGGGTTATTACTTAGCTACTTGCTCAAAAAAGCGTGGATACCCCTGGCCGCCACCTTGGCTTCGGCGGCGGCATTTACTACCTCGGCACCACCGTTGCGGGCGTCGCCCGAGGTGAAATACTGCGGGTTGGCAGTCTGGCCCGCTGCATTGGCCACGATGCGGCCCCGGTTATCCAGCTCCAGGCCCGGGATGTGGTGCAGAAAGTGCGTTTGCTTGGCCTGACCGGTGGCCTTTATCACCATGTCGCAGGGCTGCGTGAACTCGGTGCCGGGCATTTCCTGCACGCGGCCATCGACCACGGCCGTGCGGATGAAGCGCACGCCCGCCACGTAATCGTCGCCCACAATCTCCAGCGGCGCTACGTTGAATAAGCCCTTCACGCTCACGCTTTTGGCTAGGTCGTACTCAAATTCGTAGGCGCCCATCTCGTCTTTGCCGCGCCGGTAGGCTAGTAGCACGGTATCGGCCCCTAGCCGGGCGGCTTCGGAGGCGGCGTCCATGGCGGTGTTGCCGCCGCCCAGCACAATAACCGTGTGACCAACCTGCATGCCTTGCTGCCGCTGTCGCAGCTCCTCAATAAATTCGACCGCGCCCACGCAGTTGATTTTGTCTTCGCCCAGCAGGCCCAGCGCGCTGGTTTTGCCCAGCCCGATGGCCAGAAAAATGGCGTCGTACTCGGCCTCGAGGCTAGCCAGGTCGGCGCGGCCAGCGATGGGCGCGTGGTAGCGCACCTCGTAGCCGAATTGCCCTTGCAAGTAAGCCATTTCAGCGAGGGCTTCCTCAGTAGTGATTTTGTAGGGTGCTACGCCGTACACCGTTAGGCCCGAGGGCTGGGCCTTGGCCTCAAAAACCGTTACTGCATAGCCTAGCGCCCGTAGCTCGCAGGCGGCCGAGATACCGGCCGGCCCCGCGCCGATGATGGCCACGCGCTTGCCGTTGGCGGGGCCGGGGCCGAAGAGCTTTTTGTTCTCCTTGATGGCTAGGGTGGTAGCGTAGCTCTGAAGACGACCGATTTCTATCGGCTTCACCTCCTGTAGGTTGTACACGCAGGCGCCTTCGCAGAGCACTTCGGTAGGACACACTTTGCCGCAGGCATTGCCGAAGTAGTTGGCCTCGTAGATGGTGCGCGCCGACCCGGTCACGTTACCCGAGTTTATCTGCCGGATGAACTGCGGAATGTCAATACCCGACGGGCAGGCCTGAATGCAGGGCGCATCGAAGCAAAACAGGCAGCGCGCGCTTTCGTACAGCGCCTCCGTGCGGCTCATGGTGGGCTTGAGCTGCGCGAAGTTTTCGGCAAATTCCTGGGCGGTGGTAGGGGTAGAAAATTCAGCCATTGCGTTGAGTTAAGGGAAATAAATTCGGACTTGCTTTCTGAATGGCGGCGGCAACCTCGTCCGGGCCGGGCCCCCTGACGGATTGGGCAGGCTAGCGCCGGGCTCACCTTCGCACCCCGCTATGAGTTCAACCATAGGTAAGCAAGGGCTAGCCCCAGCAACCCCAGCCCTGCCAGAATAATACCCAGCACCAGATTGGCATAGCCAATATCCCGCTTTTCGCGGTCGCCGCTGGTGCGGGCCAGGGCTAGCCCGCGCCTTGTGAAGTAAAGGCCCGCCAGGCTAAAGGGCAGGAGCACCAGCGGGACCACCGGAAAATACAGAAACAGCAAGCAAACCGGTGCCAGGTAGCAGCACGTCGCTTTTCGGTAGCAGCTTACAATTTTTGCCCTGGCTAGGGTAGCAGGGCCGGCGGGCTGCATGGGCGTGGCGGATAGCTTACAGCTCGACCAACTTTCCATACGTTTCGGGGCGGCGGTCGCGGAAGAACTGCCAGGTAGCGCGCACCTCATCAATCATATCGAGGTCAAATTCCGATACCAATAGCTCGTCTTTGTACTCATCGGCCTGGGCGATAATCTGCCCGCGCGGGTCCACGAAATAGGACGTACCGTAGAAGCGGCCCAGGTTCCAGGGCTTCTCCTCGCCCACCCGGTTGATGCAGCCCATAAAATAGCCGTTGGCCGCGGCGTGGGCGGGCTGCTCCAGCTTCCAGAGGTACTGCGAGAGGCCCGCCACGGTGGCCGAGGGGTTATACACGATTTCGGCACCGTTGAGGCCCAGGATACGGGCGCCGTCGGGGAAGTGCCGGTCGTAGCAGATGTACACGCCCACCTTAGCGTACCTGGTCTGGAACACCGGGTAGCCCAGGTTGCCGGGCTTGAAGAAGTACTTCTCCCAAAAGCCGGTGGTGTGCGGAATGTGGTTTTTGCGGTACTTGCCCAGGTAGGTGCCGTCGGCGTCAATTACGGCGGCCGTGTTGTAGAGGAAGCCGGCCGCCTCGCGCTCGTACACGGGCACGATTATCACCATCTGGTACTTTTTGGCGTATTCGGCCATGCGCTCGGTGGTGGGCCCGGGCACGGCTTCGGCCGAGGCATACCACTTATTGTCCTGGCCGGGGCAGAAGTAGGGCGTATTAAAAATCTCCTGTAAACACAGAATCTGCACGCCCTGGCGGCCGGCTTCCTCAATCAGCGGCAGGTGTTTCTGCACCATCGCCTCCTTGATTTCTTCGATGGAGCCTTCGCCCTCGGTCATCGGCAAACTCATCTGGATGAGGCCGGATTTAATGATGCGTGCCATGTAGGTTTGATGATTGAGTGATTGTTAAAACAAGTGAAAATGAACGCTATGCAGACCGTAGGGAAGCATGACGCTCTTTAAATTAGAATGCGGTTTTGCCGCGCTTGATAAACTGCCCGTAGCCGGGCCCAACCCTAGCCGCGCCGGCCGCGATGGCGACCTGGCCGCGCAGCAGCACGGTTTCGATTTTGCCGGTCAGCTCCCAGCCTTCGTAGCCCGAGTAGTCCACGTTCATGTGGTGCGTGGCGGCCGAGATGGTATGTTTTTTATTGGGGTCGATAACCACCAGGTCGGCGTCGGCGCCGATGCTGATGGTGCCTTTGCGCGGAAAGAGACCGAAGATTTTGGCCGCGTTGGTCGCGGTAACTTCCACAAATTTTTGCGGCGTGATGCGGCCTTTGCCCACGCCTTCCGAGAAGAGCAGCTCCATGCGGTGCTCCACGGCCGGGTGGCCGTTCGGAATTTTCGAGAAGTCGGCCTTGCCGGCTAGCTTCTGCTCCCACCTAAAGGGGCAGTGGTCGGTGCCCACCACGTTCACCAACCCCTGATTAATGCCAGCCCACAGCGTGGCCTGGTCTTTTTTCTGGCGCAGCGGCGGCGACATGACCCACTTGGCGCCTTCAGCTTCATTTTCATAGAGCGAGGCGTCGAGCAGCAGGTACTGGATGCAGGTTTCGACGAGCACGCGCTGGTTGCGCTCGGTGGCGCGGCGCACCTGGTTGAGCGCGCCCTCACAGGTAAGGTGCACGATGTAGGCGTGCACGCCCGTGTAGTTGGCGATGTCGGCAAAACGGCCCGAAGCTTCAGCTTCGGTAACCTCGGGTTGCGACAGGTAGTGGTAGCGCGGCGAGAGCTGGCCCTGCGCACGGTGCTGGGCCACGAGCGTATCAATCATGTCGCCGTTGGTGGCGTGGGCGGTCACTAGGCCGCCGTGCTTTTTTACCTCTTGCATCAGGCCCACCATCTGCGCGTCGTCAATCATGAGCGCGCCCTTGTAGGCCATGAAGGTTTTGAAGGAGGTAATGCCTTCAGCAATCATCTCCTGGATTTCCAGCTGGGTATTCGGGTTGAAATCGGTGACGGCCATGTGAAAAGAGTAGTCGCCCACGGCGTTGCCGCTAGCCCGGCCACTCCACTCCTCGAAGGCCGCCCGCAGCGAGCTACCCTGCTTTTGCAGGATAAAATCGATAACCGTAGTCGTGCCACCGTGTAATGCGGCGCGGGTGCCGGTTTCGTAGGTGTCGCTGCTGAACGTACCCATAAACGGCATTTCCAAATGCACGTGCGGGTCGATGCCGCCGGGCACAATCAGCTTGCCCGTGCAGTCGATAACTTCCACATCATCAGGCACGGCCAAGCACCGACCAATGGCGGCGATGGTTTCACCGTCCGTCAGGATATCGCAAATACTGTCCGAGTCGGCCGTGATAACACGGCCGTTTTTTAGCAGAATCGACATGGGAAACCTAATTAATCAGAAACGCCATACTGCGCTTGCCGAAGCATCTCGCATGGGGCAGTAATCAAATCGTTCAACGATGCGCGCGAGATGCTTCGGCAAGCTCAGCATGACATTCGTCTTGGAACATCTTATTAATGGCAAGCCGCGTCGGCGATTTTCAGCGCCTCCGCAATGATGGCTAGCCCCTCATCAAGCTCCTGCTTGTTGATGCACAGCGGCGGGGCGATGAAAATGTAATTCCAGCGCACGAACGTGTACATGCCCAACTCCTTGATTTTGGCAGCCACCTCGTTCATGATGCCCATTTGGTCGGGGGTGGCGTTCCAGGGGGCCATCGGCTCCTTGGTTGCGCGGTTTTTCACCAGCTCCAGGCAGCCAAAGAGGCCGGTATTGCGCCAGTCGCCGATGCTGGGGTGTTGCTCAATTAGCTCGGCCACGCGCTCGTCGAGGTACTGGCCCATTTCGACCGTGTTTTCGAGCAGGTTATCTTCCTCGTAAATGTCGAGCACGGCCACGGCGGCGGCGCAGCTCACGGGGTGCGCCGAGTACGTGAGGCCCAGCGGCAAGGGCTTGTTATCAAACGACTTGGCGATGGCCTCGTCTACCATTACGGCCCCTAGCGGCACGTAGCCAGCGGTGATGCCCTTGGCCATGCACATGATGTCGACCTTCACGCCGTGGTGGTCGGAGCCAAACCACTTGCCGGTGCGGCCAAAGCCCGACATCACCTCATCGGCCACGAGCAGGATGCCGTGCTTGTCGCAGATTTCGCGCACCCGCGTCCAGTAGCCGGGCGGGTACTTGATGCAGCCCGAAGTACCCGACTCACCTTCCAGAAAAATGGCGGCCACGCTGCCGGGGTTTTCGTAGCCGATAATGCGCTCCAGGGCATCGGCGGCGCGCTCGGCGCACTGCTCGGGCGTGGTGCTGTACCACGGGCAGCGGTAGAAGTACGGGTTTTCGACGTGCACCGTGCCGGGCATGGCCTGGCTGTCAACGGCAAATTTGCGCGGGTCGCCGCCCACGCTCAGCGCCCCGTAGCTAGCCCCGTGAAACGACTGGTAGAGCGACACAATCTTGTGCCGACCGGTGTAGATGCGGGCCAGCTTAATGGCATTCTCAATGGCCTCAGCTCCGCCCAGCGTAAAAAACGCTTTGGTCAAATTAGGCGCGGTTATCTCGGCTAGCTTGCGGCCGAGGTCGCCCCGCGCCTTGGTTATCATGCCCGGATACACGTAGCTCAGCTCGCGCATCTGGGCGGCTACGGCTTCGGTCACGCGCTGGTCGCCGTGGCCGATGTTCACGTTCATGAGCTGCGACGAGAAGTCGATATACCGCTTGCCATCGCGGTCATACAAGTACACGCCCGCCGCCCGCTCGGCGCTGATGGGATTCAGGCCCGCCTGCTTCGACCACGAAAACAGCGTGTGGTCGAGGTTGTCGTGCAGAATTTGCTGCTGGTCGGTGTCGAGAGCTGGGTGCATGGCTGGCTTTGATAAAGTCTTAGAAACCTAACTTTTGGGCAGAGGTCTGCGCTTAATAGTGAATAGCGCAAGCGTTAGGCATTCAATAAGTAAAAAGGTAGGGATTACATACTTTTTATTCTCTGAGGGACAAGGAGGGCAATCGCTGTTAGGCAAACAGGGCTCACATTGAATACTTTGAAACCGCAAATAGGCATAGCAGGCACTAGCCAGCAACAACAGTGTTACTAAGGCAAACTTGGTTGTTCTGCCACTGAGAAAAGACTGCCTCATTACTCACGCCCCTATCTAGCTCATCCAGTTTACCCGCGATTCGGGGTTCCACTTGGTCGTCGTCTTCTTCAGTTGGGTCCAGAACTCGATAGAGCTTTTGCCGGTGATATCACAAGCGCCGAATTTCGACTCGTTCCAGCCGCCAAACGAGAAGGGCTCGCGGGGCACGGGCACGCCGATGTTCACGCCTATCATGCCAGCGCTGGCGTGGTCCATTACGTAGCGGGCGTGGCTGCCGCTCTGGGTGAAGACGGCGGCGGCGTTGCCGTAGGGGTTGGCGTTTTCGATGGCTAGGGCCTCATCGAGGCTCTTAGTGCGCAGGATGGCCAGCACTGGGCCAAAGACTTCCTCCTGGGCAATGGCCATGTCGGGCGTCACGTAATCGACCACCGTGGGGCCCACGTAGTAGCCGGCCTCGTGGCCGGGCACCACGGCGCCGCGGCCGTCGAGCAGCACTTTGGCACCGGCCGCTTCGGCTTCGGTGATGTGGCGCTCGATGCGCTCCTTGGCCTCGCGGCTGATGACAGAGCCCAGGTTTTGGCCGGGGATAATCTTCTTCGCTTCTTCAACCAGCTTACTCACAATGTGGTCGATGCCGCCCACGCCCACCATCGTAGAGCCGGCCATACAGCGCTGGCCCGCGCAGCCCGACATGCTGGCCACTACGTTGGAGGCCGTCATGTCGGGGTGGGCATCGGGCAATACGATGAGGTGGTTTTTGGCCCCGCCCAGCGCCACGCAGCGCTTGAGGTTGGAAGTGGCGCGGATGTAAACCGTCTTGGCAATGGGCGTGGAGCCTACGAACGACACGGCCGCAATGGCGGGGTGGTCGCAAATGGCTTCCACGATGGTTTTGTCGCCGTTCACCACGTTGAGCACGCCGTCGGGCAAGCCGGCTTCTTTCAGCAGTTCGGCGATTTTGACGGCGCTCAGCGGCACTTTTTCCGAGGGCTTCAAAATCAGGCAGTTGCCGAGCACCAGCGCATTGGGGATGGTCCAATGCGGCACCATATTGGGGAAGTTGAATGGGGCGATGCTAGCCACCACCCCTAGCGGCCGGCGCTCGGCGCGGGCCTCCACGCCCTTGCTCACTTCCAGAAACTCGCCCTGCACCAGTTGCGGCAGCGAGCAGGCAAACTCGGTTAGCTCGACTGCTTTTTCGACTTCGGCGCGGGCTTCGTCGAAGGTCTTACCGTTTTCCTCGCGCACGAGGTCGGCCAGGGCTTGCATGTCGCGCTCGAGCAGGGTTTTGTAGCGGTAAAATATCTGCACCCGCTCCTTTATCGGCGTGGCCGACCAGGCGGGGAACGCCGCTTGCGCCGCTTTCACCGCGGCATCCAAATCAGCGGCGCTGCTCAAGGGCATCGCTGAAATTACCCGGCCGCTCAAGGGGCTGACTACATCGAGCAAGGCCGCCGCGGGCGTGTCGCTGGGCTGGCCGGCGATGTAGTTGCGGATGGCGGGGTACTTCAGCGCTTGCGTCTCCATGAAGTAGTAGCAGGTTTAGGGGGCGCAAGCTACCGGTTTTTGTGGAATACTACGCACGCTGCACACTGAATTTTTTCGGCATTTTTTGCAGATATTCAAAAAATAAGCCGCCGCACCTGAGAAATTCTCAGCTGCGGCGGCTTATTTGCCTTTACCGGGGCGCGGGCTAGGCTCGCTTTTTAGGAGCAGTTAGCTTGGCTAGCAGCGGGCCTTCAGCGGTTATTCCTTCATGATGCGGCGCACTTCCTGGCCTTCGGCGCTGCCCACCGTGAGCAAGTAGATGCCACTGGCTAGCCGGCCCAGGTTGAGCGTGGTGCTGACCCGGCCGGCTTCGACTGTCACCGTTTGCACTAGAGCGCCGCGCAAGTCGCGCAGGGTGAGGGTGTGCGCCGAAGGGCCGCTCAGCTCTACCGTGAGCTGGCTGGCGACGGGGTTCGGGTAGGCCGCGCCCATGACAGGGCTAGCCGCCGGGGCCGCGCCGGTCGAAGCCAGCAGGCGCCCGGTGCAGGTGCTGCCGGCCGCGTAGCTGTGCGGCGTGGCGCTGGAGTTGCGCTCGGCGGTGCTGGTGCCCACCCGGTAGGTGAAGTAGAACGAGATAGCCGTGCCGGCCGGTTGGGCCTGGGCAAAGGTGAAATTGCTGCCCGCGGCCGTCATCTGGTAACCCGCGTAGCCGGTGGCCGCGCCGGCTTTCACATAGATGAGCGCCATGGTGCTGCCCGCGATGGGCGCCTGCGGCACGAACGTCCAGTTGACGGTGCCGCTGGTGGTCGAAACCTGATAGGTGTAGTCGCCGCTGGCCACGGTGCCCGCGCAGGCGCCGCCCGTGCTAGTGCCCCCGCCGCTGGCGGCGGTGCCGTACACTTCGAGCTCGTAGAGCGAGTAGCCGTAGGTGGTGCCGCGGGCGGTGCCATAGAGGCGCACGTAGCGGCCGGTGCCGCTAAGGCCGGTGAGGTCGTTGGTGAGCGTGGTGTTGCCGGTCACGGTTTTGATAGTGGTCCAAGTCGCAGCATCGGGCGAGGTTTGGATGAGGTAATCCTTGCCGTAGGCCGCTTCCCAAGTCAGCTTCACGCGGCTCAGGCTGTAGCTAGCCCCCAGGTCCACGTATAGCCACTGCGGGTCGGCGAAGGCGCTGCCCCAGCGGGTGCTGGTGGCGTTGCCATCCACGGCGGCCGAGCCAGGCGTGCCCGCGTTTTCGGTTGAAGAGGTAAACGTGGGCTTGTTCAGGGCCAGGTTAGTGGCGGTGGTGGCGGCGGTTATGGTCACGCTCACGGCGGCCGAGGTGGTGGTGGCGCCCGCATTGTCAGTGGCCTTGGCCGTGAGCGCATAAGTACCGGCGGCTACGCCGGCCCAGGTGTAGCTGTAGGGGCTAGCGGTGGCGGCACCCAGCAGCGTGGTGCCCTGGTAAAACTCGACTTTCGCAATAGTCCCGTCCGAGTCGGCGGCGTTGGCCGTGAGCGTGAGGCTAGCCGGGGCCGCGTAGGTAGTGCCCGCGGCCGGCGAGGTCAGGCTGACGGTTGGGGCCGCGTTGGCGCCACCGTTTTTGGTGAGGCTGCGCAGGTTATCGACGTAGTACACGTCGCCGGTGCTGGAGTTGGGGGCAAACAAGAATACGGCGCGGTCCACGCTGGCATCGGGGGTACTGGCGTCGGGCGCGCTGGCGTAGGTGAACACGAGCGTGTGCCAGGCGTTGGTTTTCTGCACCACGGCCTGGTAAATGCTGTGGCGGCCGGCCGGGTAATTACCCGGCGTCGAGGCCGCACTGCTCTCCAGCTGCCACGAAATAACGGTGCCCGCCGGCGCGCTGGTATACACATCCAGCGCCAGCGCTTTGGTGCCGGCCACGTAGGCGCTGCCATCCTTTAGCGAGTTGGTACTGAACGACAATACGTCGTAGGTCGCCGTGGTCTTGCGGGCGTATTTGCCCACCTTAGCCGAGGTATTGCTGCCCGTGGCCGAGGGGTTAGCGATGGCGGGCGAATACGTGCCGTCCGAGCTGAGGTAGGTCAGGTTGTGGGTCGCGTCGTAGTCTTCCAGCGTGGTACCGGTCGCATAGGTGGGGTCGGCCACGTGCTTGGCAATGCGCAGGTTATCGAGGTAATAGGTGTTGCCGGTGTTCGAGTTGCCGGCAAACAGCACGGCTAGCTGGTCGATGGCTACGTTGGCCGTGCCCGCGTCGGGGGCGGTGTCGAAGACGAGCGTGAGCGTTTCCCAAGCGTTTTGCTTGGTCGTGTTCACGAGGTAAGTGCTGTTGCGCCCGGCCGGGTAAGTGCCGGCCGCCGCGGCCTTGTTTTGCAGCGTAATGCGCACCGACGTGCCCACCGGCGCATCGGTATACAGGTCGAGCTGTAGCTGGTAGGTTTGGTCCTTGAACTTGCCCGCGTCGGTGATAACCGTGCCGGCCGGCGTGGCGTTGAAAAACAGCACGTCGTACTGCTGGGTACTGTTGCGCACGTACTTAGCAACCTTCGCCGAGGTATTTACGCCCGTAGCTGAGGGGTTGGTCACGCCGGCCGTGTAGGTGCCGTTGGTGCCGGTCGCGTCGTAGCCGATGGCGCTGGTACCGTCATAATTCTCCAGCACGGTGGTGGCCACAGTGGGGGGAGCGGGCTGGGTCAGCACCCGCACGTTGTCGAAGTAAAACGTATCGCCGGTGTAGGTCGCCGGCTCAAACAGGAAAGCCACGTTGTTGATGGCGAAGATGCTGGTGCCCGCGTCGATGGTTTGCTCGTAGGTGAATTCGAGCGTTTCCCAAGCGTTTTGCCTGGTGGTGAAGGCCTTGTAGGCGCTGTGGCGCCCGCTAGGGTAGTTGGTGGCCGTGGTCACCGAGCTATTCTCAAACTGCATGGTCACCTTACTGCCCACCGGCGCGGTCGAGTACACATCGACGTATACTTTCTTGCGGCCGGCCACGAAGTCATTGGCATTGGCGATGGTGAAATTCTTGACATTCAGCACATCGTATTGCTGCGAGGCTGCCCGCACGTACTTGCCCACGGCCGAGGAAGTGTTGGGCGCCGCACTGCCGGGGTTAGCCACGGCCTGGGTGAGCGTGCCGGTGCCGGCATAAGTCAGTAAGCGATTGCTCTCGAAATCCTCGAACACCTTCTCTACTTGCAGGGCGGGGCCGATGGTCACGGCTTTGCTGTACGAGCCGGTGGTGCAGCCGCTCACGGCCACCGCCACGGCCACGTTGCCGCCGGTACTGCCCCAGTTCACGGTGATGGTGTTGGTACCCTGGCCGCTCACGATGGTGGCGCCGCTGGGCACCGTCCAGGTATAGGTGGCGCCGGCCACGGGGTCGAGCCGGTAGTTCTTATACTGCTCATTCGGGGACACTTGGCCATCGCCGATTACGGCGTAGTTGTAGCTGCCTTTGTAAATCCGTACGTAGTCGACCAGGGTCTGGGTCGGGTAGTCGGCGGGCGTGGGCGCGATGTAGCCGGTGTAGCCCGAGCCGGGGCCACCCACGGCCGCGTTCAGAATAACGTAGAAGTTGTTGTCGTTGAACGGGAAAACGCCGTTGGGCGTGGTCTGCGGCGTCACGGTGTTGTAGAGGTTGCCATCCACGTAAAAGCGCAGCACATCGGGGCCCCACTCCAGGGCGTACACGTGGAAGCCCGCCGACAAGTCGACGCCCGCCGCGTAGGTGCGGCCGGCAAAGTAGGGGTTGCCGCCGCCCGCATTGCCAATGGCCGTGCCCGTAAACGAAGTCGGGTTCTTGTGCTTGGCCTCCATAATGTCGATTTCGCCGGTGGTGGGCCAGTTGCCGGGGTCGGCCAGCATCCAGAAAGCCGGCCACACGCCGCCCGCCGAGGGCAGCTGCATCCGCGCCTCAATGCGGCCGTATTTGAAAGTTTGCAGCGTGCCCTTGCCCGGCACCTTCGACTGTAATTTGCCCGAGCTGTACTGGTAGGTGTTGCCGCTGGGGGCCGTGGTGGTTTCGTACTTGGTGCTGATAACCAGGTTGCCGCCGGTGGTGGCAATGTTCTGGGCGCGGTAGTTTTCGAGTTCCGCATTGCCCCAGCCGCACACCGTAGGGCAGCCATCGCCGGTGATTACCTTCCACTTGGTAGTGTCGAGCGCGGCGTTGTTAAACTCATCGGCCCACACGAGCTGGGTGCATTGGGCGTGGCTAGCGGCGGGCAGCCCCAGTAGCAGGGCCCCGCCGTAGAGGGCAGTCCGCCAATGGTGGCGCGCCCGCACAGTAAATGGTGCAGTCATACTTTGGAAAAGGAAAAGAGGGTAGGAAAAGAATACCGGCTGGCTACGCTGGCTGGGCTGGGCGCCGCAACCGCAGCCAACCCAGCCCTAGCCAGCACGTTGCAACCCGGCAGGCATTCAAAGTTGGGCAGCAATGGGCCCTAAAAAATTTCCTCGAATGCTCGCAAACCTCCTTTTGCGCCCGGCCCCCACCCTAGTCCATACGGCTACCTCACAATTACCAACCTGCCGGCTTCAGCCCATAGGCTAGCGCTCTAGCTGTTTGCCCCAGCTAGCCTATGCTAAAAGACAATCCTATTTAATTAAGAATGCCTGAATTTTACACGCCCTTGCCGTGGCTAGCCAGTGCCACGTCGTACTCGGCGCGGGTGAGGCGGTACTGCCACAAGTCGTAATACTGGTCGTCGCGCTTGGTGTGCTGCACGAGTTCTCCTTCTTTCACCATCCCGTTTTTCAGCATCACCCGGCCCGAGGCCAGGTTTTCGGCCATGTGCGTGGCGTATATCTTATTCAGACGCAGCAATTCGAAGCCAAACCGTAGCACCGCGCCCAATGCCTCGCTGGCTAGCCCCTGCCCCCAGTAGGGCTGCCCTAGCCAGTAGCCCACCTCGGCCCAGTCGAAGCGCCGCTCCACCGTCAGGCCAATGCCGCCGATGAACTCGCCGGTAGCGCGCAGTTCGAGGGCGAAGGCGTAGCCGGTTTGCTGCGCGTAGTTTTCCTGGGTGAGCTGCACCCAGCGCTGGGCATCAGCCTCGCCGTAGGGATGCGGAATGTTGAGCGTGTTCTTCGCCACCTCATAGTTACCGGCTATGGCCACCAGGCGCGGTACGTCGGCCAGGGCAAAGGCGCGCAGCAGCAGCAGGTGCGGGGTGGTAAGCTGGGGGAAATCAGTGGCCATAGGCAGCGCGTATTTACTTCTTGCCCCACAGTGGCACGCGGCTTTCGATGCCAGCGCGCAGGCGGCCGATATTGGCCCGGTGCGTATAAATAAGCATACCGGCCAGCAGGAAGCCAAACCAGACTTGCAACGGGTTGGCGGGCCGGAAAGCGGGTAGTAGCTGCAACAGGGCAAAGGCCACGCCGGCCGTCATGCTGCTCAGCGACACGTAGCGCGTGGTGCCCAGCACTACCAAAAACACCAGCAGCGCCACACCCACCGTGGCGGGCGCGATGGCCAGCATCATGCCCAAAATAGTGGCTACGCCCTTGCCGCCCCGAAACTGCGCAAACACCGGGTAGATATGCCCCACCACCGCCAGCACCCCGCAGGCTAGCCGATAATAGAAGAGGTTTTCGGGCTGAATCAGACCTTGATTTAGCAGCAGATTAGGCAGGAAATACGCCGCCGCAAAGCCCTTAAACGCATCGAACAGCAGCACGAAGGTGCCGGCTTTTTTGCCCAGCACCCGAAAGGTGTTGGTGGCGCCCGCATTGCCCGAGCCATGCTCGCGAATATCTGCGAGGTTGAAAAACGCCCGCCCCACCCACAACGCCGTGGGAATGGAGCCGAGCAAATACGCCGCGAGCAGCGCCAGAACGAGTAGTAGCATGGCGCAAAAGTAAGCCGCCCCGGAGGTAGGCTCCGGGGCGGCTGAACTTGGCTGCTTATGAGTCGCCGAAGGGGTCTTCGGCTTCAGATTTTTTCTTCTTCTTTTTCGACTTCTTATCGGTTTCTACCCCCGGCTCGGCGCTAGGGTCCGGTTCGGGCTCCTTCACTTTCTCCTTCTTGGCAGGAGCGGCGAGCGGCGGGGCTGACTCGGCCGGGGCAGGCGTAGTGGTAGCGGGAACCACCGGGGCCACTGCGGGCGCAAGAGGTGCGGTACCAGGCGGCACAGCTTGCGAGGAATCGGCGGCGGCTTTGGGCACTACCGGGGCGGGACTAGCCGACGCCGGCACTATCGGCGCTGAAACTGGCGGGGCAGAAACAGGTACTGGCGGCGCGGCTACCGGAGCAACTGGTGCCGCTTTCTTCGGGGCCGGGGCTACGGGAGCTATCTCGCTGTCGGCAAAGGGGTCGTCAGCCTTTGCCTTCTTCTTCGACTTTTTCGTGGGCTCGGGGGCGGGCTCCGTTGTGCTGTCGCCGTCGGCGGGGGCTTCCTCCTTCTTTTTCTTGCTTTTCTTGGCCGGCTCGGGCGCCGGCTCTGAGGCGGGGGCAATGACGCCGTCGCCGAAGGGGTCGTCCTTTTTCTTTTTAGACTTCTTGGTGGGCTCGGCGGTGGGCTCCGTAGTAGCTGCGTTTTCGCCGTCGCCGTAAGGGTCAGCCTTGGCTTTTCTCTTCGACTTTTTACTCTTTTCCGTGTCGAAGTTATCAAAATTGCCGGTGGGTACGGCAGCGGCCGGGCGCGGGGCCAGCTTGCCCGACTTGCCCAGGTACGTGCGCTCGAAGTGGGAACGGAACCGGTCGACATCCTCAAACTCACCCAGAAAAACGCCGTAGTCAGCCGTAGTTTCGATGCTGCCTTTTTGCTTGGCCGCGATTTCGGCGTCATATTCCTCGCTCGACGACTTGGTGAGCAGCACGTTGTTGGCGTAGCGCAGGTAGTACCAGGTTTGAGGTTCTGCCTCAATGTAGACCTCCACGATATCGGCCGAGTTTTCGCGCTTTATCTCAACATAACCGTCTGCCAAGGCATTGAGGCCCTGCTTGCCCACGCCACCCAAACCAATTTTGCCCTGCGAGAACCAAGCGTGCTGCTTGGGGTCCCAGCGCAGGTTCACCTTACTCAGGGTGAGGGTGTGCAGCAGCTTAGGCGATACGCTAGCCAGGGAAGGCGGGGCCACACCGGGCCGGCGGCTATTGAAAGCATCCACGCCCTTATTACCGGCAAACTGCGCGATGTTAAATAGCTCTTCCATAGAGCCGTCCAGAGCCTCAGGCGAGTTTTTGGTGACCTTGGCTAGGGTGCTGGCCATCAGCTCTACAGCTTTGGGCGGCATGGCAGCATCGATGCCCAGTAGGCTGCGCACGCGGTAGTGAGCACTATCAGGGTTGGCGCGGCCCACGCCGCTGGCCGCGATGCTGTAGTTTTTAGAGTTGGTAATGAAGCTCAGCGGCCCGCGAAAGGTGACCTGGCTGGTCGAGTCACGGAGGGCTAGCAGCGTGCCCTGGTAGTGATTGGGGTCGCTGAAATCCTGGTCGGCAATGGTGTACTCGCCGCGCTTGGCATCGTAGTGCAGCTTGCCCGACACGGCCAGCAGCGGAATGTCGGCCGCGCTACCCTTGGGGCCGGCGTAGAGCGGGTAAATGCGGTTATCGGTGTCCGACACAAACAGGCCGGTGGCTAGCTCCGTGCCGTCTTCCGACTTCAGATTGCGCAGGTCGAGGTCAAGGTTTTTGGGGTCGATACTATCCTTCACCGCAAACCAGTCGGCAGTGGCCGCATCGCGCACTCGCCCAAACTGCAGTTGCACCTGGCCATCGAAGAGCAGGCCGCGGCGGCGCGAATTCAGATTGATGCCACCCCGAAAGCCAATACGCGGGGCTAACTGAAACTTTTGGTTGGCTTCCACATTGGCGGTGGCCGTGGTGGCGAGGTTGGCCGTGGGGTTTACTTCGTCCACGTCGGCCGTTTTGCGGCGGCGCAGGCCGAAGCGCCGACGCCCGGTGTTGGAGGCTAGCAGGCCAGCCGAGTCCGACTTGAAGTCCACAAATTTGAGGGCTACCGAGTCGCCGGTAGCCGTGCGCGACATATACTTGGCGTCGCCACTGAAGGCATCGCGGGCATCGACCCGGATATTACCATCGACCAACTTGTGAAATTTGCCTAGCGAGTCGAGCAGCACTTTGGCGTGGCGCAGGGTTTGCATTTTGCCCCCGCCGGCCACCACCACGCGGCCCGAATCGGGAATAACCCAGGCATCAGCGGCCGCCACGTAGGGCACGCCCTTGGCTTGCAACTGGTACTTGGTGAGGTCGTAGTCGGCGGCAGTCGCCCTAAACTTCAGCCCGTGCTGCTCGGGCGCGGTCGAGGTCAGGTACGCCCGCGTCGAGTCGGCGCCGGCCGCGCGCAACACCACGCGCTTCTTTTTGAAATCCCAGCGCCCGCTGCTAAGCGAGGTACGGAACGCCGTATAGGGCAGGTCAATAGTGGCTTTGCTGCCTGCCTCGCGCTTGAACTCGGCGTAGCCTTTCTTGAGGTCGTAAGTGAAATTCACGTCGTTGGCCGCTAGGGCAGGCTTGCCGGCCTGGGCCGACTTCACGCTCAGCAGCGCATTCTGGCCCGAGTACGAGTCGTTCTTAAACACCAGGCTTTCGGAGCGCACGTAGCTCTGCGGGCCGTCGAGGCGGCCGGCGCCGCCCACCACTTTGGGCGTGAGCAGCAGCGAGCCCTTGAACGTGTGGTCGGCGTAGAGCTTGGCCGAGGCACCGCTAGCCGGCGTTTGCAGGTGCAGGCTGTCGGTGCGGGCGCCCCAGTTAATGAGGTAGCCGGGCGGCAGCACCACCTTGGGCGTGTTCACGCTGGCCGCAATGGAGCCGGTTTTGCCCTCGCCGGTGAGCGAGTCGCCGTACATCACAAAGCGGTCACTCTGCATGGTAGCACCCAGGTAGGTTACGGTACCATTCGATTGCAGGCCCTGGCCGTTGAGCTTTACCTTAGCGCCCGGCGAAAGCCGGCCCTTACCGCCATACATAGGGTAGCCGGCCGCTGGCACCGTGTGCACAAAGCCCATGGTGCCGTCTTCCTGGGTGGTGAGCGCCGTTTTGATGGGCGGCAGTGCCTTGCTGTGAAACACGCCCACGAAATTGCCGCGCGCTTTGCCCACGCCCATCGAGTCGAAGCTGAAGGGCGGCACGTCGAAGTACGTAGTAGTATCATAGGCCCCCCCTAGCACGTCAGGCTTATTGAAATATACGTAGGCACCCGAAGACGAGTTAAAGGCCGGGTACTTTGGCATTTTCTTGCGGCCCGAGCGATTCAGCGGGTCGTTCAAGTAGAGGCGGCCGCTCTGGTACTTACCCTTATTTGTGAGCACAAAGTCACTCGGTGGGGCTTCGTCGGCCGCCACATTTTTGTTGGTCGCCTTCTTGCGCTTGTTGCGAATAGTGAGCGAGTCGATGCGGGGCATATCGATGTAATACCCATCGTAGTCGAACAGAAAGTCCTTACCCTTGAAACCATAGATGGACGTTTTCACGCGCCCGCTGAATTTCAGGTTGCGGTTGCGCTCTAGGCGCACCGTCCCGCTGTCGGGCTGCACAACTACGGCCGCCGAATCTTCCGAAAAGCTGAACTGTTTCACCCCGTGCACCACCAGTTGGTTGCTGGCTAGGTTGAGGGTAGCACTACGCCCCGAACCGCTCAAGGACTTGATGTCGATGTGGTCGAAGTCCTTCTTTTCGCGGGCGGCACCCACGTAATGGCGGGCTTTACGTAGCAAAATAACCTCGCCGGTTTGGGGCCGAATATCCACGTAGCCATCGCGGGCGAGCCCGCTCACGGCCGAGCGCAAGTTGGCCTCGTTGGTGCCGGTGGCCACGGCCACGTCGTGCACATTCAGCACGCTGCCGTGGCCATGGTCAATGCTGTAGCCAAGCAGCATTTGCAGCGGGTGCAGGTGGTTGATACTTTTGAGCTGCTGGTAGCGCGTGTTGGAGAAGAAGTTATTGCTCTCAAAATCAGCCGCTACCTGCGTAGGCGAGGTAATGATGCTGAAGTCCATCTTCGGCTCGCGCAGGTTCCAGGTCAGCATCTGCGCCCGGATATCTACCTGATGGTACGAATCGGAGTACGGCGCATTGTGATACAAGCCCTTCTCATACAGCAGCTTGAGCTGCTCTTTACTTTTGAGATATTTCAGCTCCACGCCAGGATGCGTGATAGAATCACCGGTGCTCTCATAAAGCGCCACGCCTGCCCGCCCGGCCGTAATGACCGAGTCGCCGAGCACAAAGCTGCGCGAAGCCGAGCGGAAGCGCAGCTTGTTATCCTGGCGCACGGTGAGGTGCGAAAGCGAGCCATCGAGCGAGGCCGACTGCAGGCTGCTGCCCGCCATCGAGAGCCCGCCCTGGTACTTGATGCCGGGGCCCACATCCTTGAGGCGCACATCGTTGGTGAGCGAGATAAAGCGTGGGTAGCTGCTTTCGGTGGCGCCCGCTTTCCGGCGCACGCTCTTGTAGCTGAGGGCGCCCTTCACGGGCGCTTCGAGCCTAGCAGCGTAAGTCAGCGTCACGGGCTGGGCCGTGAACTCGGGCTTGCTGAGGTCAAAATCGAATGGCCCGAGGTCGGCCGTCACGGGGTTGCCCTTCACCGTCCAGGCCACCTGCCCGCCCGTAGCCAGAAAGTGGCTGCCCACCGTGGCCGCGGTGCCGCTCACCTTGTGAATAACGATGGAATCGCTGGCCGTACGCATTACCAGCTCAGCGTCCTTCAACTCAATAACCGGCCCACTGATGGCGGGCGGGTAATACGCGTCGTAGGCCGCGCTGGCCGACGGCACAAATGGCTGGCTAGCCTGGTCGAAGTCGGCCACGCTGGGTGCGGGCGCGGCAGGGCTAACCGGCTTGGCCACTGCTTTGGCTGGGGCCTTGGCGGTGGTCTTAGTAGGCGTCTTTTTCTTGGGCGTACCCCAGCCATCATCGGCGGCGGGTGCGCCCCAGCCGTCGTTGGCAGCCTTCTTCTTGGACGTGCTGCCCACGGGCGGGCCCCAGCCATCGTTGGCGCTGCTCCAGCCGTCGTTTTTGCTGGCTGTGGTGCCGCTCCACATGTCGGCCGTGTCCCAGCCATCACTGGCGCGCTTCTTTTTAGCTACGGCCTTGGGCTTGGCTTTGGCCGCAACGGTTTTGGCGGCGGGCTTAGCGGCGGCGGGCAGGACCACCGGCTTGGGCGCAGCCGGCGCGTCAAACGTAGCGTTGGGGTCGGGCGCGGCGGCCGCTTTGTAGGCAAACGATAATTGCCCGCTGCTCATCCGCAGGGCATTGAAGCCCGAGCGGTAGAGGTAACCGCCATTCAGCACCCTAGCCGTGGTCAGGAGATATTTCTCTACGTCGGCGGCCGGGTCTTTGTCCACCGACTGCCCTAGCGCGTCGAGGTATTGGTCGACCTGCTTGTCGCTGAGGCCCGCCTTGGTTTTGCCCGTCACCAAGGCGCTGTAAAACGCCGTGAGGTGCGGAATGGGCCGCAGCTTTTTATCGAGCATTTTTTGCGATAGCTCGGCAATCGTTTTCTGCTGGCTGGCTGTGAGCTGGTTGCTCCCCCACAGCTGGCGCAGCTGCTCGCCCAGGGCCTTAGCCCCGGCGTTGTTGCTGGCCAGCATCATCGTGCCCACATCGAGGATAAACTGCTCGGGCTCGGGCGAGAGGTGGCCCGTGTAGCGTTGCACCGCCGCCTGGGCCGGGCGCACCACGCCGGGCGCGCGGCCGTCGGTGGGCGGCGCGGGCGTGGCAGCTGGCGCACCCGGCTTGGTAGCCGGAGCAGCGGGCTTGGTAGTTTGGGCCCCAGCGGGCAGCAGGGGAAAACTTAAGCAGAAAAAGGCGGCAAGCAGTCGCTTCATAAGGTCGGGTAAAGGCCGGGGCGGCCGGCAGGACGACCCCGGCAGGTAGCCGGGGCAGCTTATACTTTGGTGAAAACGGCCGACACCCAGCTGCGTAGGGTGCGGTGGCGCTCATAGCGCAGTCCTTGGCGGGTTGCCTCTGCCGTTATCTTAGCTAAATCCTCCTCGTAAAACCCACTGAACAAAATTGGTTTCCCACTGGGCAGCAGGCGGGCATACTCGTGCATGTCCTCGAGCAGCACGTTGCGGTTGATGTTGGCCAGAATGAGGTCGAAGGGTGCTTCCTCGGCTAGGGTCTCGGCGCCGCCCAGGCGGCACTCGATGGTGCGGCAGTGGTTTTCGGCCGCGTTGTCGCGGGCGTTTTCCACGGTCCAGGGCTCCACATCCACGGCCAACACTTGGCGAGCACCCAGCATTTCGGCTATAATGGCCAGGATGCCCGTGCCGCAACCCATGTCAAGCACACGCTTGCCTTGGTGGTCGATATCAAGCTGATTTTCAATCATCAGCGCCGTGGTTTCGTGGTGGCCGGTGCCAAACGACATGCGCGGCATTATCTCGATGTCGTACTCCACGCCCTCGGGCTTGGGGTGAAACGGCGCTCGCACCGACACGCGGTCGGCGATGATGAGGGGCTGAAAATTCTTCTCCCACTCCAGGTTCCAGTTCTGGCGCGTTATCACGCGGTCCGAATAGGCGAGCTCGCCAATGCCCTCGTAGCGGCTCATAATCTCGGCCACCGCATCGCGGTCGAAGGCGTCTTCGGTGGTATAGGCGCAGAAGCCCGCGTCGTTGTCTTCGAACGTATCGAAGCCTACTTCGCCCAGCTCGGCAACCAAAATCTCGGCTAGCTCACGCGGAGCCTGCACTGTTAACTCAATAAAATCCATTATGTATTAATTATGAACTATGAATCAGCAATCATCCATTGCCCATCGGCCGCGTTTCGCGAGGCCAATGCGCAAGGCATACTGCTAACCCACAATTAATTACTTGCCTTGCAGCCCGCAAACGAGCGCACTTTGGTGTAGTGAATGGCAAAATCGGCCCGGCTACGGTCGGTGGTCACGTAGAGGGTGTAGTCGGCAAATTCCCGGTTTTCGGCCGGGCACCACAGGCCCGCCTTGTCGGCAAAGAGCTTGTTAGTTTCGTTGAAAACCAGCACATCGGCAAAAGCCTGCTCGGGCTCGATGTACACCACGGCGAAGCACGAATTGGCGCGGCGCGGGTCGTTTTCGAGGTAAATGGAGCCGTAGATTTTACAAGGCTCCACTGAGCCGGCCGGGTGCGCTAGGGCAAGACCCGGCCGGCTAGTGGCGCTGCCCGCAAGGGGCGGCGCAAAAAACAGCAAAAAGGAGAGGAAAAAAGATAGCACGACGTAACTGCGTAAGAGGATGAACTGGAATTTATAACACTAGCCAAGCCGGTTAAGGCAATAATTCGGCCTAAAATACAATTCGTCCTTTGGGCAGTGCCAGCTAGCTAAAAGGACTTTACAATTTCAACAAAATCGCGCGATTTCAATGCCGCACCGCCAATCAGGCCGCCGTCTACATCGGCTTGGCTGAAGAGCTCGCGGGCGTTCTGGGCGTTGCACGAGCCGCCGTAGAGAATGGTCGTGTCATCGGCCGTGGCCTGGTCGTAGGCCGCCGCCACCTGGGCCCGAATGAAGGCGTGCACCTCCTGCGCCTGGGCGCTGCTGGCCGTGCGCCCCGTGCCAATGGCCCAGATGGGCTCGTAGGCAATCACCACTTTTTTGAAATCTTCCTGGCTGAGGTGAAACACCCCGGCGGCCAGCTGCTGGCCGATAAAGTCGAAGGTTTCGTCGGCCTCGCGGGTTTCGAGGGTTTCGCCTACGCAAAAAATCGGCTTCAGGCCCGCGGCTAGGGCCGTGTTGAGCTTGTCGGCCAGCAGAGCGTCGTCTTCGCGAAAGTGCTGGCGACGCTCCGAGTGGCCGAGTATCACGTATTCGCAGCCCACCGATTGCAGCTGCTTGGCCGATACCTCGCCGGTGTAGGCGCCGCTTTCTTTCTGGTGAAAATTCTGGGCGCCCAGGGCGGGGTTGCCACCATCGCCCAGCAGCCGGTGCACACCCATGAGCAGCGGAAACGGCGGGCAAATAACTACCTGCGGCCGGGGGCCGGTGAGCTCGTCGTGCAGCATCTGCACGATTTCCGAAGTCAGGGCCTGCGCTTCGGGCAGGGTGAGGTTCATTTTCCAGTTGCCGGCAACAAAATTCTGGCGCATGTGAGTGGTTGTGGAGGGTTAGGTGATGCTTAAAATAGGAAATTGGTGCGCGTTCTCTGGCAGAGAACGCGCACCAATTTCTTTTTCATACGTCCCTCAAAAGTACAGGCCAGGGCCCGGCCCCACCCCTAGCCGGCCGCCAGCACCTGCTGGCTGCGCCGCCAGCCTACCACTGCTGCTCCTAGCAGCAGCAGCGAGGCCGCCCCCAGCGCGGCGGTGGCTAGCCCCGGCTGAGTGGCGCGCTGAGCCATCCAGGTGCCTAGCAGGCCCCAGGCAATGGGTAGCGGCAGGCGCACATCGAGGTGGCGCCAGGCCAGGGCTAGTCCCAGCCCTACCGCCACCAACAGCAGCGCGTAGCAACCCACCAGGCTAGCCTGGGCCGACCAGTTCAGGCCAAACCCATCGCGCAGCCCAAAGATGAAATTGAGCACCGTGGCTAGCACTATCCAGCCCAGGTAGAGGCTCAAAAACCACACTGGCCAGCCGGGCACGGCGCGCAGCAACACCAGCTGCCGCGCCCGGCCGTAGGCCTGCGACAGCAGCAGTAGCAACAGCAGCATCACGGTGAGGCTGGAGCCAATCATCTCGTAGCTGAAAACCAGCGTCCAGGTCGTAGTCATCACCACGGCCCGTGTCAGCAACGAATTGATGGCCAAGGGTAAGCGCGTGCCGCGCTGCGCGGGCAGCCACTGCCACACCGTGTACACTATCAGCCCTAGAAAGATGACGCCCCAAATGCTGAACGCGTAGCCCGCCGGCGTGAGCAGCGTGGGGTGGCGGGCCGACATGGCACCGTTGCTAAGCGCGCCCTCGGGCGGGTTGGCGTTGTATAAATAATTGACGTAGAGGCAGGCCACTACGGCCACCGGCAGGGCCCAGCGCCAAAAGCGTTCGGCCGAGGATTCAGTTTTTTCCATACTTCATGAGTACGTAATTAAGGCTTTAGTAATTGAAAAAGGCTGTCCTGCCGAGCCTGCCGAAGCAGCTTGCCCGCATCGCTAGGGGTGTCATCCCAACGATTCAAACAAGCTGCTTCGGCAAGCTCAGCAGGACAGCCTTTTCGGCTGCTCCGCTATCTTCAACTCAGATAACCACTCTACACGTACAGGCCTTCGACCGACAGGTAGCGCTCGCCGGTGTCGTAGCAGAAGGTGAGCACCTTGCCGCCCTGCGGCACCTCGGTTAACTTCTTGGCCACGGCGGCTAGGGAGGCACCCGACGAAATACCGCACAGAATGCCTTCCTCGCGGGCCATGCGGCGCGTCATTTCAAACGCCTCGTCGCGGCTTACCTGAATGGTGCCATCGACCAGGTCGCGGTGCAGGTTTTCTGGCACAAAGCCCGCGCCGATGCCCTGAATGGGGTGCGGCCCCGGCGCGCCGCCACTGATAACGGGCGACAGCTCGGGCTCCACGGCGAAGGTTTTCATATTGGGATACAGCGGCTTGAGCACCTGCGTCACGCCCGTGAGGTGACCGCCCGTGCCCACACCCGTGATGTGGAAGTCGAAGCCACCCTCCGGCATATCATCCAGAATTTCCTGGGCCGTGGTGGCCACGTGTACCGCAATGTTGGCGGGGTTGGCAAATTGCATGGGCATCCAGGCGCCGGGCGTAGCGTCCACGATTTCCTGGGCCTTGGCGATGGCCGCCTTCATGCCGCCCTCGCGGGGCGTGAGCTCGAGGTTGGCGCCGTAGGCCGACATAAGGCGACGGCGCTCGATGCTCATGCTCTCGGGCATCACGAGCGTGATTTTGTAGCCCTTCACGGCCGCCACCAGGGCTAGCCCCACGCCGGTATTGCCCGAGGTGGGCTCCACAATGAGGCTGTCTTTGGTGAGAATGCCGTCTTTTTCGGCCTGCTCAATCATGCTCAGGGCGATGCGGTCCTTGATGGAGCCACCGGGGTTTTGGCGCTCCAGCTTCACCCACACCTCCACATCGGGGCGCTCGGCGGCAAATAGCTTGTTAAGTTTGACCAGCGGCGTGTGGCCGATGACCTCAAGGATGGAATTAGCTTTCATGGGGTGGAATTTTAGGGGATGGGAGATGGATGAACAAGAGAACGGCTTAGTACGAAGCCAAATAAGTGTACTTATTCAGTTCTCGATACGTGCCTTTCGGCCGGTAACTAAATCGAAAACATAAGCTCGCCGGCCGGGTCGTCTTGCCGGGCCATGTGCAGCTGGGCCCGGTGGTACACCCGCGAGTGCGAGGGCACGCTCTCCGTCAGCCACACGTTGCCGCCCACGATGCTGCGCGTACCGATTACCGTGCTACCGCCCAGGATAGTGGCGTTGGCATAAATAACCACGTGGTCCTCAATAGTAGGGTGGCGCTTGAGGCCCTGCAGAGCCTTGGCCACGCTCAGCGCCCCGAGCGTAACTCCTTGGTATATCTGTACATGAGCGCCAATATCGGCCGTTTCGCCAATGACGATACCCGTGCCGTGGTCGATGCAGAAGGCCGCCCCGATGCGGGCGCCGGGGTGAATATCGATGCCCGTGCGCTGGTGGGCATACTCGCTCAGCAGGCGCGGCAGGCGCGGCACGCCGCGCTGGTGCAGCGCGTGCGCCAGCCGGTGCAGCGCCGTGGCATAAAACCCCGGATAGGTACTTAATATCTCGCCGAGGTCCTGGGCGGCGGGGTCGGCGGCTAGGGTGGCTTCGGCATCGAGCAGCAGGGCCGTGCGCAGGGTGGGCAAGCCGTCAAACAAGGAGGCGGCCAGCTTGGCGGGGGCCACCGCTAGGGTCGGCACCTGGGCTAGCAGCGCCGCCAGTTCGGCCTGCAACTGGTAGAGAGTGGCGGCAATGGCATCGGTACCCGCCAGGGGCTTGGCGGCGCGCTCCGGAAAGAGCACGGCCAGCACCTGCTCGGCTAGCGCGCAGAAAGCGGGCCCGGGCAGCGACGAGGGCACGGCCGCGTGTGCCCGTGCCAATTGCTCAGCAAACGTTTCGAGGGCGGCGGCAGACACGGCAGAATCATGGGCTAGGAACAAAAAATGGCCAGCAAGGTAAGCCCTTGGCAGCGGCACAGGTTTCTTAACCGGGCGGTAGTCCCGAAGGTTTTTACGACCCCGGCCCACAACCGGCCAGCCGGCCTAGCCGTTAGCTGCACCGGCGGGCGACCTAAGGTTGTCATTGCCAAATTCCTTTCTTTTCCTGGCGGGTTGCCCAGCAGCTCGCGCACTTATTTCCTTCTCCACCATGTCTGTTTCGAATGTAAATGCCGCGTCGGTTACCCCTAGCGCCGACGGCGCCAAGCACTTGGCCGCTGGCCAGCACGTAGCCCTGCGCCTCTGGGAAAACGAAGAGCCCGCCGAGCCCAAGCCCCTCAGCAACCGCCCCTACGAAACCGTGGGCTACGTGCTGCAAGGCCGGGCCGAGCTGCACATTGAGGGCAAAGTAATTGCCTTAGAGCCTGGCGTTTCGTACCTAGTGCCCCAAGGTGCTTCGCACACCTACAAGTTTCTCGAAACCTTCTCGGCCATCGAGGCTACATCGCCGCCGCAGGTGTAGATAGCTGCCCAAAACGTTGTAAGCGACGGCCAAATGTGCTCTTGCATAAGAGTGTACTTGGCCGTCGTTTATGTATTTTGTACACTAGCCCGGCACCACGCGGGTGAAAAAGTCTACCGCCCGCCGCTCCGAGTAATAAGTGCCTGCCGGGCCACCTTCATTGAAGCCCACATGGCCGCCGCCAGCCGGCGTTTCGAGAAAGAAAAAGGGGCTAGCCACCGCCGCATCGCGCGGGAAGCAGCTAGCGGGCAAGAATGGGTCGTTCAGGGCATTCACCAGCAAGGTCGGTAGCCGGATACCGCCCAAGTAGCGCCCCGAGGCTGACTGCTCGTAGTAGTCATCGGCCGAGGCAAAGCCGTGCAGCGGCGCGGTGTAGCGCTCATCAAACTGCGGAAAATTGCGCAGCGCGTTGAGCTCCGTCAAGTCAAGTTGGCCGGGCAAATGCGCATCTTTCACCCGCATTTTTTCCTTTAGCGAGTTCATAAAGCGCCGTAGGTACACCTGATTTTGCCAGCGCCCAATATGCACCGAACTGGCCTTGAGGTCGGTGGGCACCGAAAACACGGCGGCGCGCTGCACTTGCGCGGGCACCCTAGCGGCATCTGCACCCAAGTACTTAAGCGTCACGTTTCCCCCGGCCGAGAAGCCCGTCAGAAAAATCGCGGGGTATTTTTTCACCCTTGCCGCATGCTCCACCACCACCGCCAGGTCGTCGGTATCGCCGAGGTGGTAGGCGCGCAGCAGGCGGTTGGTTTCGCCGCCGCAGCCCCGGTAGTTCCAGGCCAGCGCATCGAAGCCCACCTGGTTGAGCGCCCGGGCCATGCCCCGCACGTAGGGCCGGCCACTGTCGCCTTCCAGCCCGTGCGAAATAATGCCGAGCCGCGGCGCTGGCTCGCGGCCCACCAGCGACCAGTCGAGGTCCAGAAAATCACCATCGGGTAGCTCCAGCCGCTCGCGCTGGTAGCTCACTTCCGGCACGCGCCGCAGGGTGCTGGCCGCAATGGTCTGCAAGTGCCCATTGGCTAGCAGCGCGGCCGGGCGATAGGCCGAAGTAGGAAGAAGCGGCATAAAAGCGGCGTGAGTAAGCGCTGATTGTTACTGCCTAGGGGGCAGCAAATGCAGCGCCAAAAACTCTTACGAAGCAGGCGGTAGCCCGGTAAGCTTTCACAAAGATGGGGACTTAGCAAGCGGAAGTGGCCTTGCAGATACCCTGGTGCTGGCCAAGAATTTTATTCGTTAAAACACTGGGAAATCCTGGTTTTACTTCTTACCTTTGCCCTCCCAAACGCGAAAACCGCAGCCGTCCGGCTGTCTTCTATAGATTTTTCTTTTTTGTCATGGCAAACCATAAGTCGGCTATTAAGCGCATCCGCAGCAACGAAGCGAAGCGCGTACTAAACCGCTACCAGCACAAGTCTACCCGTACGGCTATCAAGAAGCT
>JBPBQJ010000121.1:0-64094 GCA_050954765.1 Janthinobacterium lividum
TGGCTAGCCACCGCGCCCGTCGAGCTGCATAGCCTGCAATACGAAAGCTTTGTGCGCCTGCGCTATACCGCCGCCGAAGCACCGCTCACAGCCTGGCGCGGCGCTAGCCCCCCGCAGCGGCGCCAAGCTGTGTATGTGCTGCTCAACACCGGCCCCGATAGCCTCGCTACCGTGGCCGGCGTCTACGACAAAACGCTGAAACCCAGCCCCGGCCAGGCCGTGCTGCGCGGCTGGGTCACCGAAGTCTACAGCCACACGCTGGGCCTGCGCTACAACCTGGAGCGCTACTACGTGCCCGGCGACAGCCCCCTGCGCCTCGGCAAAACCAGCCCCGCCGTGCGCGTGCGCGTCAGCATTGCGCCCTGGGGCCAGGCCCGCATCGAGCGCGTCGAGCTGCTCAAGCCTACTGCCGCTCGCTAGGGGGCAGCAGCTGGCGGTCGGCGGCCGAGAGGTCGGTGAGGGCGTATTTCTTTTGGCCGGTGATATTCAGCTCGTCCAGAATATCTACCATGTCGCTGTACTTGGCCCGCGGGCCGGCCTTGATGAGCACCACGGGCGCGGGCCGCCGCTGGCCCCGCGCTAGCAAAGCTTGCCGAATGCCCTTGGGGCCAAAGTTGGTGGTGTGCAGCGTGGGCACCGGCACGCTGGGGTCTTCCGGCCGGGCTAGCCCAAAATAATAGTACGCCTGGTGCCCACTGCCCAGAATAATCGTCATGGCTTTGGAAGCCGCCAAGGGCGTAATCTGGTCATCCGCTTGCGGCTTCGCTGGCATTTGCAACTGCATCACGTAGGGCTTGGCGAAGGTGGTTGTCAGCATAAAAAACGTGAGCAGCAGAAAGGCCAAATCCACCATCGGCGTCATGTCGAGGCGAAAAGTATGCTTGCGGGCGCGCGGTTTTTTGCCGGCTTTCGGGGCGGAGGGTTCGATGGCAGCCATGCGGTTGGTGGGGTAGGAGTGAGGCCGCTGCCTCGTGCCGCCACCCGGCGGCACTACAAAAGCAGCAGCTACCCCACTGATGCCCGGCCCCTAAAAATTCCACACCCCGCCCGGCGTAAGGCAGGCGTGCAGCGGTACGTCGGTGGGCCGCACATCGGCCAGCGCCGGAATCGGCGCATCGTCCAGCATGTTCAGTCCAATAAAGAGCGCACCCGGCCGGCACTCGGCCAAAAACCGGTCGTAAAAGCCGCCGCCGTAGCCCACGCGCTGGCCCTGCCGGTCGCAGGCCAGCAGCGGTACTAGCACCGCATCGAGCTGTGCCGGCAGCACCTCAGCGGCCAGGCTAGCCACCGGCTCCGGAATGCCCCAACGGCTGGTAATAAGCGCCGTGGTGGGGGTCAATTCGTAGTGTTTCAGCGAGATGCCATCACTCTGCACCACTGGCGCGGCCAGCCGCACGGGCAATTGCTCCGCCCATATCCGCTGCATTATCGGCCAGGTATCTGGCTCGCTCTTCTTGGCTAGGGGTAAAAAAACGTGCAGCCAGCGCCACTGCGCCACTGGAAAATGCCGGAATAACTGGTCGCCCAGTAGCTGGCTGCGCTGGGCTACTTCGGCACTGGTCAGGGCCTGGCGGCGGGGTAGGGCGGCGCGGCGCAGGGTAGCTTTGGTGAGCATGAGCGAAGCGATGGGCAGGTCAGTCCTGCGCCGTAACGTAGAAGCTGAGCTTGGGCTGCATACCGGCCAGTACCGCGCCGGCCGAAATCCGCTCCCAGCTAGCCTGGCTCGTCGTGCGATAGTAGATATCGTTGTCGGCGTAGCCGATGCCCGCCGAAAAGACCAGACCCTGTTGCAGCGCGTCGGCATCGGCACCGCCCACCCACTCCAGCGACAAGAAAAAATCTTCATTCAGCAGCAGGTTATCGGGCGCCAAATCTACCGCGATGGGGCCGTGCGCGGCGGTGGTGTGCAGTAGCACCTCGCGGCGCAGCAGCTTCTCGTTGGTGGGGCGGCCCCGGGCGTCGAGGCGGTAGAGGTTCACGCGCAGCGTCACGTTGCCCACCTGGTTGCGCGCCACGTTGAAGTTGGCTTGTAATACTTTGGTAGGCCGGTGCTTGAGGTAGATAACGGTGCCCGTTTCGGCTCCCAGCGACTTTGCATCCAGGTGCAGCGTCGTCGTTTCCGACGTGCCGCTGAAGCCCAGCGTACGGTCGCGCCAGGCCCGGCGGCTAGCCTGCACCCGCACCTCGGCCAGCGCCACGGCGGCCGGGCTCAGCAGCAGGTTGGGCTGCGCCCGCAGCTGCCGCAGCGTCAGCAGCAGCGGCCGGTAGCCCAGGTACGATACCCGCACGGTGTCATTGGCTAAGTTTTCTTGGAAAGCCAATCCATATTGCCCCTGCTCGTTGCTGACCGTGCCCAGCGCCTTGCCCACCACGCCGATATTCACAAAGGGCAGCGGCTGCCCGGTGCGCGCATCCGTCACGCGCCCGCTGATGGCCTGGGCCAGCGCGGTGGCGGCGGTCAGTAAAGTCAGGAAAAAACTGAGGAGACAGGAGCGAAGCATAGCCGCAAAGAAAGAGCCTAGCGCCGGGGCGGCGCTAGGCTCTTTCAGATGAGAAGAGGGGGTAGGCGGTTGCCCGAGTTGCTGCGCGCGGCTTGCTTTTTCGGAGCGCATTACCAAAAGGTGGAAACGAGCAGAATTAACCCAATCAACAACGCTCCTGGCAGTAACACATTTACCAGCGACCTGCCGATAGTAAACTCTTGAACAAGCGCTACTCCTTTGAGTAAAATAACTGTGGACCAAATGCCTAGCCCTATTTGCAGGAGAGCACACGCTAGGGCAAGCGAGTTAGGTAGCAGCGGCCCAGCCATCCCAGAAACCTCGTCGCTTAAGACAGCTAATGTGGGAATTAGTAAGAGCAGTGTGGCAATAGTTGGCACTAGTGCCCAGCCAATTACAGTTTTGAGTTGGTCGCTACTTGCTTTGCCGCCTAGCCACCCGCCCATTAGGCTCATTCCCCAGGCATAACCTGTGTAGGTTATCATGCCCGATATGCTGCCCCCAACTATCGCAAGTATCAGGGTAGTTGCGCCACCCATTTTGTTGGTTGGGTACTGCGTGATAGCTCGCCCTATGGCCCTCGTAATACCCCCAAGTACAAAGAGCAGAGATACATGCTCGTCTACCTGATTAGCTAAAATATAGCTAAGCGTAGCTCGGGGCTCGGTCCATATTTTACGGAATAAGTTCGTTCGGTTAATGCCACCGTTATCGGGCGGCGAATAAGGTAAAACTTTGTGCATAAAACTGGGCTTAGGCCACGAATATAGACCACTGCGCTAGTTTTGCAGAGGGCTGTAGTACGGCTGCCCTAGCCAGCAAACTACGTCGTTGCTTACCCCTCCTGCACCACCGCAAACTCCAGTTTCAGCGGCTCGAAGCAGGCTAGCAGCTGCCCGATAAAGCCGGGGTTGTTAATCAAGATGCTGAGCACGTTGTCCGTGCGCTCCTGCAAGCCGCCTTCTGGGAAGAGCTTGTCTTTGAGCGCGGTGAGCTGGGCGTAGGCGGTTTCGTGCTTGGCTTCGGCAGCTTTGCTGAGGCGCTTTTCGAGGCCGGCCAGGCTGCCGGTGGCTTTCTGGGCCTCGGCGGCCACGGTTTTTACCAGCGATGGGTCGAGGCGTTGGGCTAGCTCTTGCACCTGCTGGAAGGCGGTGGCCAGCGCCTGTTGCTGCGCGGCCAGGCTGATTTCCTCCTGGCCCAGCTGCGCGCCGACTTGCTTTTTGAGCTCGGCCAGGGGCTTGAAAATATCGAACGGGCTCAGGCCCAGCTTGGCGAGCTTGCCGGCGTTGGCGCGGCTCAGGTACATGGCCGAGTTGCGGGGCAGCACAATGGGGTAGGGCACGCCCAGCGCCGCAAACACGTCCTTCAGCTGAAACCAATACGCCACCTCGGCCCCGCCGCCGATGTAGGCGAGGTCGGGCAGCAGGATTTCCTGGTACACCGGGCGCAGCACCACGTTGGGACTAAAGCGTTCGGGCTCCGCCTCGGCCAGGGCCAGCAGCTCGGCCTGCGAGTGGCAGCGGGCGGTGCCGCGCACCGTCACCTGGGTGCAGTCAGCGCCGGGGGCAGCGTCGGGCTCTAGGCGCTCGCGCTTGCCCTCGTCGGTGAGAAAAAACAGGTTGAGCGGACGCGAATACACCTGCGGCTTGTAGCCAGCGGCCGTGAGCTGCGCGTTGGTAGCCTGCACCGCCTGATTGGAAAATTGCTCGGTTATCTCCTTTATCAGCAGCGGCTTAAGCGCCTGCTTTAGCGCGGGCCGGTCGGCATCGAGGCACACCAGGCCGTGCTCGCCGAAGAGCGCCGTGGCTAGCCGGCGGGTGGCCTCGCTAAGGGTGGTGCTGCCGGTGTAGGCGTCGCGGAAGGCGGCGGGCACCTCGGGCGGCAGCTGGCCCAGCAGCTCCTCTTGCAGGCCGGCCAGGGGTAGGCGGCCGACGGGCCCGCCGAGGCTGCCCTCGCCCGGCCCGGCCCAGCTGTGCGTTTTGCCGAAAAGCTGAAAGTGGTTGATTTCGGCAAAATCGTGGTCCTCGGTGGCTAGCCAGTACACGGGCACGAAATCGTAATCAGGATAAGCGGCTTTCAGCTCCTGGCTCAGTTTGATGGCCGTAACTATCTTATAAACAAAGTACAGCGGCCCGGTAAACAGGTTGAGCTGGTGCCCCGTAGTGATGGTAAACGTGGTGTCGTGGGCCAGCAAATCGAGGTTGGTAGCCACGGTGGGCGGCGCCTCGGTGCCCAACTCGGCGTACTGGGCGCGCAGGTCGGCCACGAGGCGCTGGCGGGCTTCGGGCGAGTAGGCGGCCTGCTTTTCTGCAATTTGAGCCTGAAAAGCAGCTAGCTCGGGGAAGCGGTGGTAGAAGGGCGCCAGCGCCGGCTTCTGGGCCAGGTAGTCGGTGAGCAGGCCCGAAAACGCGCCAGTGGCCGCGTAGGGCAGGGTAATACAGTCGGAGGCAGCAGCCATGAGCGCAGGGAAAAGTGAGCGCGAAATTCAGGGCAAAACCCTAAGCGGGCCGAAAGGTTGGGGCCCGGCTTTTTCCGTCGGCTGTCTGGCTTTAATCTGGCGTCCCGAAGGAAGCATCTCGCCAGGTTCGCAATGGATGAGCTTGCTATCCCAACAAGATACTTCGCAAGCGCAGCATGACCGGCGATTTTCTGCGGGCCAGCGAAGAGAATCAAGGTATAAATCAATGCCCTAGCTGTACTTACTTTGGGTGCGGTAACGTCCGCCTGAAGAAGTAGTATTCGCCGCAGACAGTTATCAGTTTCCTTCCTCCTTTCTCCTTCCTCCTTTTTTCTCGCTATGCCCAAACGCTACCTGCTACCTGCCCTGGGGCTGCTCGCTAGCCCGGCCCTGCACGCGCAGGCCCCTACCCCCTCCGAAACGCTACTGCTACGCGAGCCCGCGCTCAGCCGCGACAGGCTGGCTTTCAGCTACGCCGGCGACATCTGGCTGGCGGGCCGCGACGGCTCCAACCCGCAGCGCCTCACGGTGGGGCCGGGCGTGGAAACCAACCCGCACTTCTCGCCCGATGGCCAGTGGCTGGCCTACTCCGGTGATTATGACCGCAATACCGATGTTTATGTGGTGGCTGTGGCCGGTGGGCAGCCCCGGCGCCTCACCTGGCACCCCTCGGCCGACGTGGTGCGCGACTGGTCGCCCGATGGCAAAAGCATCCTGTTTAGCAGCTCGCAGGAAGCCTACGCGCGGTCGTTACAACTCTTCACGGTGCCGCTGGCGGGCGGCCTGCCCGCGCGCCTACCCCTGCTGATGGGCGAGAAAGGCAGCTACTCGCCCGATGGCAAGCGCCTGGCCCACACGCACATCACCAACGCTACCAGCACCTGGAAGCACTACCGCGGTGGCCAAACCGGCCCCATCTGGCTGACGGATATGCAAACGCTGGCCACCGAGGAGGTGCCCCACGAAAACGCTACCGACACCAGCCCGCTGTGGCTGGGCGGCAAGGTCTATTTCCTCAGCGACCGGCAGCGCACCAACAACGTGTTTGTGTATGATGTGGCGACGAAGAAAGTCGAGCAATTGACCCGCCACCCCGACTACGACGTGAAGGCGCTCGGCGGCTTTGGCGATGAGCTGGTGTACGAGCAAGCCGGGCGGCTGCACCTCTTCAATACCGCCACGGGCAAGGCTAGCGACTTGAAAATCAGTATCTCGCCCGAGCTGCTGGCCCTGCGGCCGCAGTACCGCAACGTGGCCGCGATGGTGCGCAGTACCGCCATTTCGCCCACCGGCATGCGCGCCGTGGTGGAGGCCAGGGGCGATATTTTTACGGTGCCCGCCAAGAAGGGCGAGAGCCGCAACCTCACGCACTCCGACGGCGCGCACGAGCGCTACCCCGCCTGGTCGCCCGATGGCACGCGCATCGCCTACGTCTCCGATGCCAGCGGCGAGTACCAGCTCATGGTGCAGGACCAGCGCGGCACCCAGCCCGCGCAGGCGTATGCGCTAGGGCCGCCCTCGTTTTACTTCAAGCCGCAGTGGTCGCCCGACGGCAAAAAAATCGCCTATACCGATAAGAAGCTCAACCTCTGGTACCTCGACCTGGCCAGCAAAAAGCCCGTGCGCGTGGCCAGCGAAACCTACGGCCCCAACGAGGCGCTGGCCCCTACGTGGTCGCCCGATGGCCAGTGGCTAGCCTATTCACAGCTGATGCCTAATCACTTGCGCACCGTGTGGGTGTACCACTTGCCCAGCGGCAAGCGCTTTGCCGTGAGCGACGGCCGCGCCGACGCCGACGCGCCCGCTTTCAGCCGCAATGGCAAGTACCTGTTTTTTACGGCTAGCACCGATGTGGGCCTGCGCACCACCTGGCTCGATATGACGTCCTACGACCGCATGAGCAAGCGCACGCTCTACGTGGCCGTGCTGGGCAAGCAAGACGCCTCGCCCTTCGCTCCGCAGAGCGACGAGGAAAAGGGCGCCGCCACCAAGCCCGACTCGGTAGTAGTGGGTAAAGCCGTGGGCAACCGCACCCCCAAAATGGCCGTGAAAGACCTGAAAGTGGCCGTGAAGGACGCTAAAGCCACGCCCGCCACTGCCCTGAAAGTGGTCATCGACACGGCCGGGCTGGGCCAGCGCATCCTGGTGGTGCCGGGCTCGGCGGTGGGCAGCCTCCGCAACGTGCAGGCCGCCGATGGCGATAAGCTATTCTACCTGGAGCAAATGCCGGCCAGCACCGCCGCCGGCCCCAACGCCGCGGCGGGCGGCCCTACCCAGCGCCTGCACCGCTTCGATATGCAGGCCCGCAAAGACGAGGTATTCTTCTCGGAGATAGACGATTACTCGCTGAGTGCCGACGGCAAAAAGTTGCTCTACACCGCCCCGCGCGACAGCTACGGCATCGTAGAAACGGCCGGTAAGCCCGCCGCCGGCGATGGCAAGCTCACCATGACCGCCCTCGACGCCTACATCGACCCGCGCCACGAGTGGGAGCAGATGTTCAACGAGGTGTGGCGCCTCGAGCGCGACTACTTCTACGACGCCAACATGCACGGCCTCGACTGGGCCGCCACCAAGAGAAAGTACGCCGTTTTTCTGCCCCACGTGGCCAACCGCGCCGACCTCAACTACCTCTTTTCGGAGATGATGGGCGAGATGGTGGTGGGCCACAACTACGTGAGCGGCGGCGATATGCCCACCCTCACGGCTAGCCCCGTGGGTTTGCTAGGGGCTGATTATGAGGTCGTAAACGACCACTATCGCTTCAAGCGCGTCTTTAACGGTGAGAACTTCAACCCTAGTCTGCGCGCCCCGCTCACCGGTCCCGGCGTGAATGTGCAGCCCGGCGACTACCTGCTGGCCGTGAACAACCGCCCCCTCACCAGCGCCGACAACGTGTACAGCTTCTTCGAAAACACCGTGGGCAAGCAGCTGACCCTCACCGTTAACGACAAGCCCACGCTGAATGGCGCCCGCGAAGTAACCGTAGTGCCCGTGGCCAGCGAAGCCACCCTGCGCCGCATCGCCTGGGTCGAAGGCAACCGCCGCAAAGTAGACGAGCTGACCCACGGCCGCGTGGCCTACGTGTACCTGCCCAACACCAGTTCCGAGGGCTACGAGTTTTTCAACCGCTACTACTTCAGCCAGTTGGATAAAGAAGCCGTCATCATAGACGAGCGCTTCAACGGCGGCGGCTTCGTGGCCGACTACATCCTCGACCTGCTCAACCGGCCGCTGCTCAGCTACTGGGCCCCGCGCGAGGGTAAGGCCTTCACCTCGCCCGGTGCCTCCATCTACGGCCCCAAGGTGATGCTAGTCAACGAGTACGCCGGCTCGGGCGGCGACGCGCTGCCGGCGTTTTTCCGCCGCCGCGGGCTGGGCACCATCGTGGGCAAGCGCACCTGGGGCGGCCTGGTTGGCATCTCGGGCTACCCCGTGCTCATGGACGGCGGGGCCGTGACCTCGCCCAGCTTCGGCATCTACAGCCCCGATGGCAAGTGGGAAATCGAAAACCAGGGCGTGCCGCCCGACATCGAAGTAGACCTGCTGCCCGCCGCCACCCAAAACGGCGCCGACCCCCAGCTAGCCAAAGCTGTGGAAGTCATCCTGGGCGACTTGCAGAAGAAGCCGTTTCAGCCGCTGGCCATTCCGGCCCAGCACCCCACGCGGGCCGTGGAGTAAGGCTAATTGATTGATTGAAGTAAAAAAAAGTCTGTCATGCTGAGCTTGTCGAAGCATGACAGACTTTTTCTGTTTACAAACCGGCTTCTCTACCGCACAACTTCGCCGTACAAGTCGAAGTCCGACGCGCCGGTGATGTGCACGTTGGCGAAGCTACCCTGCGGAATATGCAAGTCGTTGGTGGCCAACACCAATACTTCGTTGTCCACCTCGGGCGAGTCGAACTCGGTGCGGCCCACGTAGTAGCCGCCTTCGAGCCGGTCGAAAAGCACCTTGTACGTCTGGCCCACGCGCGACTCGTTGTAGTCCAGCGATATCTGCTGCTGAATTTCCATGATGCGGTCGGCGCGCTCCTGCTTCACTTCGGCCGGTACATCGTCTACCAGCGTGTGCGAGTGCGTATTTTCTTCGTGCGAATAGGTGAAGATGCCTAGGCGCTCGAACTTCGATTCCTGCACAAACGCGCAGAGTTCCTCAAAGTCCTCCTCCGTTTCGCCGGGGTGGCCCGCGATGAGTGTGGTGCGCAGCGCAATGCCCGGCACGCGGTCGCGAATCTCGCGCACCAGCTCCTTGGTACGGCGCCCGGTGATGCCCCGGCGCATGGTTTTCAGCATGTTATCCGAAATATGCTGCAAGGGCATATCCAGGTAGCGGCAGATGTTGTCGCGCTCGCGCATCACGTCCAGCGCCGCCAATGGGAACTGCGACGGGTAGGCATATTGCAGGCGCAGCCACTCCACGCCGGCCACGTCGCTCAGGCGCTCCAGCAGCTCGGGCAGCTTGCGCTCGCCGTAGGCTTGCAGGCCGTAATAGGTCAGGTCCTGGGCAATGAGAATCAGCTCCTTAGTACCCATGCCGACCAGGCGCTTGGCCTCGGTCACGAGGTCTTCCATGGGCCGGTCTACGTGCTTGCCGCGCATGAGCGGGATGGCGCAGAATGAGCACGGGCGGTTGCAGCCCTCCGCGATTTTGAAGTAGGCGTAGTGCTTGGGCGTGGTCAGCAGGCGCTCGCCCACCAGCTCCTTTTTGTAGTCGGCCTCCAGCACTTTCAGCATCTGGGGCAGCTCCAGGGTGCCAAAAAACGCATCAACCTGCGGAATCTCGACCTCCAACTCGTCTTTATAACGCTGCGAGAGGCAGCCCGTTACGTAGAGCTTCTCGAGCTTGCCGGCTTCCTTCTCGTCCGCGTAGCGCAGAATGGTGTCAATGCTTTCCTGCTTGGCGTTGTCGATAAAGCCACAGGTATTGATAATGACAATGTTAGCGTCTGACTTCTTCGCCTCGTGGGTTACCAGAAAATCGTTGGCCTTGAGCTGGCCCATCAGCACCTCGCTATCGACGAGGTTTTTGGAGCAGCCCAGCGTTATAACGTTGACCTTGTTTTGTTTAAGAGTTCTAACTTTCACGACCGCAGATTTAACTGATTTAACGGATTTCGCGGATACGCCCGCTGCGCGGGCTGGCTATGCGAATCGAATAATTATAGCTGTTAGGCTTTCGCTTAGCGTAATGAGCTTATTACGAAGCAGAAGATGGGTAACAGGGCTTGGCTGGGAAGGGTTTCCGCCGTGGTGTGGGGCTAGCCAGTGCCGACTGGCTAAAGCGCCTCGAACTGGCGCAGGAAACGCACATCGTTCTCCGTGAACAGGCGCAAGTCTTTCACTTGGTATTTGAGCATGGTGATACGCTCGATGCCCATGCCCCAGGCGTAGCCCGAGTATTTTTCGGAGTCGATGCCGCAGTTTTCCAGCACGTTGGGGTCTACCATGCCGCTACCGCCGATTTCGACCCAGCCGCTGCCCTTGCAGATATTGCAGCCCGCGCCCTTGCAAATGAGGCAGGTAATGTCAATCTCGGCGCTGGGCTCGGTGAAGGGGAAATAGCTGGGGCGGAAGCGAATATTGATGTCCTCGCCAAACAGCTCCCGCACAAAGTAATAGATGGTCTGCTTGAGGTCGGCAAAGCTCACGTTCTCATCAATGTAGAGGCCCTCTACCTGGTGAAAGAGCATATGCGCCCGCGCCGAAATGGCCTCGTTGCGGTACACGCGGCCCGGCATCACGCGGCGGATGGGCAGCGGCTCGTTTTCCATCACCCGCACCTGCACGGTGCTGGTGTGGGTGCGCAGCAGGCTGGGCTGCTCGTCGCCCTCCACGGCGGGCACGAAAAACGTATCCTGCATATCACGCGCCGGGTGGTTTTCAGGGAAGTTGAGGGCCGTGAAATTGTGCCAGTCGTTCTCAATCTCGGGCCCTTCGGCTACCGCGAAGCCGATGCGGCTGAAGATGCGCAGCATCTGCTCGCGCACCAGGTTCAGCGGGTGGCGGGTGCCCAGCGCGTGCGGCACAGCGGGCAGCGTGTAGTCGAAACCCGCGTCGGCGGGCTGATTGGCGCTAGCCTCTTCGAGAGCGGCCTGCGCCTCGTCGAAGCGGGCCTGGGCCTGCTGCTTGAGGCCGTTGAGCTGCTGGCCCACGGCGCGCTTCTCTTCGTTGGGCACGGTTTTGAGTTGGTCGAAGAGGTCGGCCAGGCGGCCTTTGCGGCCCAAGTAGAGAAGGCGAAACTGGTCGAGGGCGGCGGCGGTGCTGACGTCGGCGGCGGCCACCTCGGCGGCCAGGCCCAAAATAGATTCCTGCATGGTACCCGCAAAGGTACGGCGGGCGGCAAGCCGGTGTAAAACGTACGGGCTTTTGACTAGTTAAGAAAAATCATATCTCTGATAGTCAGTTTCTTGATGAAGAAGTAAAAATTATTTTTTGCCTCTTGCTCGGCCAATTGCCAAAACCTGGCACCGGCTTTGCAAATGCTTTATCAGCTTTAAACCACTCCCACTCCTTTTCCTTTTTTACCATGCTACGCCGTTTCCTCCTTCCGCTGCTAGGTTTCGCCTTTTTCGCCACCGAGGCGGCGTCAGCCCAAACTACTCCGGCTGCTACGCCCGTAGCCAGTGCCTACAACCACCCCGTAGCCCGCCCCAAAGCCCTTACGGCCCGTGAGCGCCGCGCTGCCGAGGCCGCTGCTAAAGCGGAAGCTGCGGCTGCCAAAGCTGCCGCCGTGGCTCCGGCCCAAGCCGATGCCACCGCTAGCACCAGCTGGAACGGCTGGAGCAACGAGCCCCTGCCGGTTGACACTGGCGCCCCGCACCGCCCCACCATGAACGTGTCGGTAGCACCCGGCATGCCCCTCAACCAAGTGGGTCACGGCGTGACGACCGACTACCACGGCCGCCCGCTGCGCCATGAAGTGGCCAGCACTTCGCTCTCGACTTCGCGCTAACCGCGGCTTTTCTCCTCTTTTTTCTGCCCCTGCGGCGGCCACGGAAGCTAGCCTTTCGTGGCCGTTTTGCGTAGAGTCGGAGCCGGGTACCTGAACGCCTGGCTTTCGTCAATTCATTCTCATCCAAGCTTCATGCGCGCTCTTCATTCGCTGTGCCTGCCCTTGCTCGGGGCTGCCCTGCTCGCCCTGCCGGCCGGCGCCCAAACTTCGCCTAAAACCAAGGCAACCCGCAAAGCCGCTACGCGCTCGGTGCCCAACACGTCGCCCGCTGCCCGCGCCGCCGACCCGCTGCGCGGCACCAACAACAATGGCAACGGCAACAACGGCTACGCTACCCCCGGTGAACCAGTAAATGTGGGCAGTAATGGTAAAAACACGCCCTCTTACGACGGCCCGGCCCCTACTGGGGCGGCGCGTACCAAGACTACCCTAGCCACACCCAAATAATTTAGCTGTAGTCAATACAAAACCGTCCTGCTTCGGCAGGCTCAGCAGGACAGTTTTGCGCTTGTTATTTTACAGCTACTTATTCAGCCGCCTGGTAGTAGAGGGTGCTGCAGTTTTCGGGGCGCAGCACAAGCTCGGCGGCGGCGCGCACGGCGGCGGGTGTCACGGCTTGTAGCTGGGCAGGCTCCTCATTCACGAGGTTGGCGTTGCCGAGCAATTTGCCGATGGCTAGGGCTAGCGCGCGGTTAAGCAACTCAATCTCGCCGAATACCAGGCCCGTTTCGGCTTGATTTTTTACTTTTTGCAGTTCCTCGGTAGGCACATCGGCTTGTAGCAGCTCAGCCACCACGGTTTCCACGGCGCGGTCGGCGTCGGCCAGGGCCACGCCGGCGTTGAGCTTGCCACTCACCACGAGCAGGCCGGGGTCGAGGGCGCCCGTTACGGACGCCGATATATTGTTAAAGAGCTGTAGGTCTTTTACTAAGCGCTGGTGCAGGCGCGAGCTTTTGCCCCGGCCCAGCAGGTCGCCGAGCAGGTCGATGGCGTGGTAGCGCGGGTCGAGGCGGGCGGGCATGTGGTAGGCCTTGTAGAGCGCTGAGAGGGGCACGGTGGCCGTTACTTCGGCGTGGCGCGCCTCGGTTTGGGCGGGCTCCTGGGGCAACTGGCGGGGCTGGCGCTCGCCGCCGGCAATGGGGCCAAACCACTTCTCGGCCAGGCGCTTTACCTCGTCGACCGCCACGGCGCCGGCCACTACCAGAATGGCATTCTGAGGCGCGTAGTGCTTGCGGAAAAAGGCGCGCACATCGGCCATCTCCGCATCCTCGATGTGGCTGATTTCCTTGCCGATGGTATTCCATTGGTAGGGATGGTTTTGGTAGGCTAGCGGCTTGAGCTTCAGCCACACGTCGCCGTAGGGCTGGTTGAGGTAATTCTGCTTGAACTCCTCGACCACCACCTTGCGCTGCACGTCGAGACCGTTTTCGGAGAAGGCCAAATCCAGCATGCGGTCGCTTTCGAGCCAGAAGCCGGTTTCGATGTTGGCGGCCGGCAGCGAGAGGTAGTAGTTGGTGATGTCCTGCGAAGTGAAGGCGTTGTTTTCGCCGCCCACTCTCTGCAAAGGCTCGTCGTAGCTCGGGATGTTGACCGACCCGCTAAACATCAGGTGCTCAAAGAGGTGCGCGAAGCCCGTTTGATTGGGGCTTTCATCGCGCGAGCCCACGTCGTACAAGATATTGAGCACGGCCAGCGGCGTGGTGAAGTCTTCGTGCACGAGGCAGCGCAGGCCGTTGGGCAGGGTAAACTCTTTGTAATGAATCATAGCGGGGGAATCAGTAAGGCTCGTTAACGATTGCGACAAACTTAACAAATCGGCCCCCAAAAAGGTCTGCTAGCCGCCTATTTAGTGACTGGCGGGCGTCGGCGACGCTGCTTTTTTGGTGGGTTTGCCGGGTGCTGGCGGCGTGGGCTTCGGGCGGGCCTGGTGCCGGGCCAGCGCCCGGCGCACGGCCGCTACGGTAGGTAGTTCATCGAGATAATCGTAGCGGCTCGAATCGTAGTGGTACCGGGGGCGGCCCACTTTATCCAAGCCATCATACCGAAAAATCAGCGTTTGGTAATGCGTTTCGCGGCCACTGCCTTCGCGCAAGCTGCATTCGCTGAGGGCCAGTAGCTCCTTGGTCCCATCCTGGTCAACATCCGTAAAAAAGAAGGCAGCCAAGTCAGTAGCATCGCCTTGCGTGAAGATGGTAAAAGTTTGCAGGGCGTAGGTATTGGCCGCAAAGGGGTCGAGCATAACTAGGTCGGTTCCATATTCATTGGTGTCCTGGCCGCGCTTCGAAAAAAACAGCTGCTTGCCAAAGGCACTTGGCCGCCAGGCGGCTGCCAGCAAGTCGTTTGACCCGGCATAGGAGAGGGGCAGCACGCGCCGCACAAAAGTGCTGTCGGCCTCGCCGGGCCGGCGCTGGGCCGTGCCTTGCTGGCGCGTTTGGGCTTCGCGGCGCGGGGGGCTAGGCTCGTCGGCAGCCGGCCTGGGGGGTAGCGCGGCCCCGCTGGGTAGCGTCAAAGGCAGGGTGAACGCAACGCGCACGAGCTGGCCTCCCTGGCGGCCGGGCACGAAAATGGGCAGCTGCCGCACGGCCGCCAGCACGGCCGCATCAGCAACGGGGCCAGCTCCCTTCACTATAGCCGCATCCTCCACCTGCCCCTGCTTGCCCACTGTGAACTGAACAAATACCCTGTTGCTAGCCGCCACTGTGCCCGCCGGTAGCACCAGGCGCTGCTGCACGGCGGCTATGATGGCGGCCTGGCCGCCCCCGCCGGGCACCTGGGGCATCTGCTCGACGTAGGTGTACACCTTGTCATCGGTGGGGGGCGCCGGGGTCTGGCCCATTGCCGGGGCTAGCCAGGAGTAGCGGCCGGGCAGGCCAAAAAACAGTAGGGCGGCCAGGACGAGGGGTCGGCAGAAAGCAGAAAGCATAGACATAAAGTGAAATCGCCGGCAAGTAAGCCCGCACCCGCCGTACCTACAGCGTGGCGCGCACGCCCAGCAGCCAGGTGCGGGCTACGGGATAGGCGCTGGCATCGAGGCCGGCCTGCGCGGCCGAGGCGCCGCCGCTGCTCACGTTGGGGTCGAAGCCCCGGTAGCCCGACAGCACCAGCAGGTTGGTGCCCCCTAGCCACACGGTGGCCTTGTGCGGCTTGGCATCCCAAACGGTGTAGCTGAGGCTGAGCGAGGCTAGCCGCCCGTGGCTGCCCGACTGCAAGTAGTAGGAGCTGCCGGGCGCGGGCGCGGCTAGCCCCGCGCCCGGCACGCTGGCCGCGGGGTGGGCGGGCGTCCAGCGGTCGAGCACGCGGGCCGAGGCGTTGGTCAGGCCAGCGGGGTTGTCGAGGCGCAGCAGACTGGTATTCAATACCTGGTAGCCTAATAGCGCATCGGCCTGGTAGGCCAGGTGCCAGCGCTTGTAGTCGAAGTCCTGAGCCAGGTTGAGCAGGAAGCGGGGCAGGCCCGAGCCCAGGTTTTGCGCATCCTGCGGGGTGAGGAGGCCGTCGCCGTCGGTGTCCTGATAGCGCGGCTGGCCGGTGGTGGCGGCGGCGCCCAGGTAGCGCAGGCCCCGGAAGGTACTGAGCGGCTGACCATCGGTGGCGCGCTGGCCTAGCTGGTTCGGTAGGTAGTCGGACTGGCCGGCGTAGCGGCTCTGCTGCCAGGCCGCCACCAGGTTGGTGGTTACATAGAGGTCGTGGTTTGTAAGAATCCAATTAAGACTCATTTCCAGGCCTTTGCTGCGAATTTGGTAGTCGGCCGCTGGCAGGCTCGGGGCCGGGTCGCTGCGTAAAAAAGAAGGGCTCGTAGTGTGCTGGTACGCGATGAAGCTAGCCGTGAAGCGCGCCCGCCAGCCCACCGTCAGGCCCGCCTCGTGCGCGCGGAGCCGCTCCAGCGCGGGCGGCCCGGCCAGGGCGGTGCGTGGCTGGTTGAGGGTGCTGCGGTCGTAGAAATTGCCGGCGTTGGAGGTGCGGCCGGTACCCGCCCACAGGTCCAGCCGGTCGAGCCAGCCCAGGGGGGCTAGCCAGCTTTCCCGCTGGGCGTGCCAGGTGGCCTGCGTGCCGTAGGTGGGCTGCCAGTAGTCGGCGGCGGGCAGCTGGCTGCTGCCATCGAGCCGCAGGTTGGCCTGCACCTGGTAGCGCCCGGCGTAGGCGTAGCCCGCCTGCCCGGCGTAGCTGCGCAGGGCCGCGCCGGTGCCGGCGCGGCCAGCGGCCAGCGGGGCCTGCCGCTCATCGACCACAGTAAAGGCCTGGTCATCTTGTAGCGCTTGCCACTGCGCGGCCAGTTGCGCCGTGAGGGCGTGGCGGTCGCGCAGGGTGCGCGTAAAATCGAGCGCGCCGCCCAGCGTGAGCTGGCGAAACTGCCGCTCGGTGCGCTCGTCGGCGGAGCGCGGGGCAAGGGCCTGGTAGTCGGGCAGGTGCCAGGTTTGCAAGAAGTTATTCTGCTCCCAATGGCCTAGCAGGCTGGCTTGCAGGTACTGCGAAAGCTGGTAGTGCAGCGCCAGGCCGCCCAGCAGCTGGCGTTGGCGCGGGGCGCGCACCTCCTCCAGGGCCTGGCGCACGGGGTTGTCGGCAGCGCGGGGCGGCTGGGCCAGCTGGCCGCTGGCGTCGTAGGGCGCGCCGGTGGGCGGGGCCGCGAGCAGATTTTGGGTTAGCGACTCGGCGGCGCGGCTAGCGGTAGTCTGGCTCAGGGCCAGGCGGGCGGTGAGGGTGAGCTGGGGCGTGAGGCGCTGCTCTGCGTTGGCGCGCAGGGCGTAGCGCTGCAGCCCGGAGTTGAGCAGCACGCCGGACTGGCGCAGGTAGTCGGCGGCCACGTAGTAGCGGGTGTGGGCCCGGCCGCCGCTCAGGCTGAGGTGGTGCTCCTGCACGGCGGCAGTGCGCAGCAGCTCCTGCTGCCAATCGGTGCCGCTGCCCAGGGCCGCCAGCTGGCCCGGCGAGTAGGCAGCGGGCTGGCCCTGGCGGGCGTGGGCTTCGTTCAGCAGCTCGCCGTATTGGCGGGCGTTTAGCAGGTCGTAGCGGCTGCGGGCCTGCTGCACGCCGCCGTAGCCTTCGTAGCGCACGCGCAGCTGTTGGTTGAAATCGCCCTGCTTGGTGCTGATGCTGATAACGCCGTATTGCCCCTGGGCCCCGTAGCGGGCCGTTGCGAGCGGGCCCTTCACGATGGTAACCGACAAAATATCCTCGGGTGGCAAGCTCAGCAAGGGGTTCAGCTCCAGCTGCCCGGCCCCGGCTGCTAGGCTCGCCGCGCCCAGGCTGCCCTGCGCCGCGCCCATATTCTGAAATACGGGTACGCCATCGAGCACGTACAGCGGCTGCGGATTGCCGGCTAGGCTGCCCGCCCCCCGAATGCGCACTACTTGCAGCGCCCCCGGCGCCCCCGAGTAGGGCGTGGCCTGCACCCCCGGCGCCCGGCTCAGGGCGGGTTGAATGGTGGGCTGGCTCCAAAAGTCATGGTTTTCAACTGTCTTGATTTCAGCGCCGCAGATGGTACCGATTAGCCGGCACCCGCTGTTGTCGCTTCGTTCCCTGGCGTAGCCCGTCACAATAACTGGCGGCAGCGTATCGCCGCAGCCAATGGGCAGCTGCAGGCGCTCGGGCACCTGCGCCTGGGCACCCAGGAGGCTGGCGGCGATGAAGAGAAGAAGCAGTAAAAAACGGGTCATAACTACGCGGGCTAGGGTACCACCGCGCCAGCCGGCGGTGTGCCTGGGTTGATGCCAGCGCCAGCAGTTTTTACCAAGGGTATTCAAAATAAAATGTGATGGCGGGCGCCGTGGCTGCGTGCGGCTAGCCACCCCGCCGCCCGCCGCTACCTTTGCCGCCCCCAACCCGCCCCGAAAACCCCATGACGTTCGACCGCAAAGACTACCCCAACGACCTGCTGCTGCGCCTCTACCGCGAGCTGTTGAAGCCCCGAATGATTGAGGAAAAAATGCTGATTCTGCTGCGGCAGGGCAAGGTGAGCAAGTGGTTTTCGGGCATCGGGCAGGAGGCCATCTCGGTGGGGAGCACGCTGGCGCTGAACCCCGACGAGTACATTTTGCCGCTGCACCGCAACCTGGGCGTGTTTACGGGGCGTGGGGTGCCGCTGGGGCGCTTGTTTGCGCAGTGGCAGGGCAAGGCCACGGGCTACACCAAGGGCCGCGACCGCAGCTTTCACTTCGGCACCAACGAGCACCACATTGTGGGCATGATTTCGCACCTCGGCCCCCAGCTGGCCGTGGCCGACGGCATTGCCCTGGCCGATGTACTCGATAAAAAACCGCGCGTCACGCTCACCTACTCGGGCGATGGCGGGGCTAGCGAGGGCGATTTTCACGAGGCGCTGAATGTGGCGGCGGTGTGGCAGCTGCCGGTTATTTTCCTCATTGAAAACAACGGCTATGGCCTCAGCACGCCCAGCAACGAGCAGTTTCGCTTCAAGTCGTTCGTAGACAAAGGCCCCGCCTACGGCATGGAGGCCGTGCAAATCGACGGCAACAACGTGCTGGAGGTCTACGACAAAATCAACACCCTAGCCCAGGACCTGCGCCAAAACCCGCGCCCGGTGCTGGTCGAGGCGCTCACCTTTCGGATGCGCGGCCACGAGGAGGCCAGCGGCACCAAGTACGTGCCCACCGAACTCATGCAGGAGTGGGCCACCAAAGACCCGGTCGAAAACTACGAGAAGTGGCTGCTCGCCGAGGGCATTCTCAGCGAGACCGCTAAGGCGCAAATCCGCGAAACCATCAAGCAGGAGATAGAAAAAGGCTGGCAGGAAACCGAGGCCGCGCCCGCTCCCGTGGCCGATGCTAGCCAGGAGCTAGCCGATATGTATCAGCCGTTTACGCAGCCGGTGGCTAGCCCCCCGGCCGACGGCCCGGCGCCCGAGAAGCGCTTTATCGACGCCATTCAGGAGGGGATGCGCCAGAGCATGCAGCGCTACCCCGAGCTGGTACTCATGGGCCAGGATATTGCCGAGTACGGCGGCGTGTTCAAGATAACCGAGGGCTTCGTGGCCGAGTTTGGCAAGGGGCGCGTGCGCAACACGCCCTTGTGCGAGTCGGCCATTGTGGGCGCGGGGCTGGGCCTGAGCATCAGGGGCAAGAAGGCGATGGTCGAGATGCAGTTTGCCGACTTCGTGACCTGCGGCTTCAATCAGATTGTGAATAACCTGGCCAAGAGCCACTACCGCTGGGGCCAGAACGCCGACGTGGTGGTGCGCATGCCCACCGGCGCCGGCACGGCCGCCGGGCCCTTCCACAGCCAGAGCACCGAGGCGTGGTTTACGCACGTGCCGGGCCTGAAAGTGGTGTACCCCAGCAACCCGCACGACGCTAAGGGCCTGCTCTGCGCCGCCTTTGAGGACCCCAACCCGGTGCTGTATTTCGAGCACAAGCTGCTGTACCGCTCGCTGAGCGGGCCGGTGCCCGAGGCGTACTACACCACGCCCATCGGGCAGGCCGCGCTGGCCCAGGAGGGCGACGAGGTGACCATCGTCACCTACGGGCTAGGGGTGCACTGGGCGCTGAGCGCCTGCAAAGAGCTGAATATCAAGGCGGATATTCTCGACTTGCGCACCCTGCTGCCCTGGGATACCGAGGCCGTGGGCCGCTCGGTGCGCAAGAATGGCCGCGTGCTCATTCTGCACGAAGACACGCTCACGGGTGGCCTGGGCGGCGAAATCGCGGCCTGGATTGCCGAAAACTGCTTTGCCAACCTCGACGCGCCGGTGCGCCGCGTGGCCTCGCTCGATACGGCCGTGCCCTTTGCGCCGCCGCTTGAGGCAGGGTTTTTGCCCCAGCAGCGCCTGCGCGAGCAATTGCTGGCGTTGCGCAACTACTAGCCCCGCCCGGCAGCTTGTATCTTGCGGGTAGTCCAGCTTCCTCTGTTTGTTGTGAGAGTTTTACCGACGCTATTCCTTCGGGCGGCCCTGCCGCTGCTGCTGCTCGGGCTGCTGAGCGGCTGCGCGGTGTACGATACCGTGTTTCACCCGCACCGGCTGCCCACGCCCAAAATGGACGCCGCCACCAAGGCCAAGGTGAAGGCCGCCGAAAAGGCGCGCCACAAGGGCCTGTCGCTCAAGGCCGCCGATGAGCCCGGCACCAACGCCACCGCTACCGATGGCGGCGACTCCGCCGCGCCCTCGGCCGGGGCCGGCGACGAGAAGAAGAAAACGATGTCGTATAGCGACTTGCCCGAGGGCACCCGCATCAAATACGACAAGCAAGGCTTGGTGAAAAAGAGCATGCTCGACCGCATGGCCAACAACGGCCACAAGCTGCACCACTACGACACCCGCCCCCTGACCCCGCGCGAGGCCAGCCGCGAAAACCGCAAGCTGCGCAAAAAAGGCCACTCCGACCATAGCAAGGGCGCCCCCGCCGACAAAGCCAAGAAAGAGCCGCTAGACCCCGCCCTCGATACGGGCCCCGACCCCGGCCCGCCCGTCGCTAGCCCGGCTAGCGAGCCGGCCGCGCCCGCCAAGGGCAAAAAGGCCGCGCCTAAGCCCGACCCCACGCAGCCAGCCCCTGCTCCCGCCCCGCAGCCCGCCAAGCCCAAGCAAAAAGCCTCCAAAACGCCTGTGCCCAAGCCTGACCCTACGCAGCCCGCGCCGGGCCAGTAGCGGTCAGCCTAGCCCCGCTAGCCCCAAAACGAACCCAAGCCCTGGCTACGTAGTTAAAAGACCTAGTGCGCCAGCCGCGCCAGCTTGCCTGGTCGATAATTTTCTGATTCTTACCCTACTAAATAACATGGCTACCCCCTGGATTCCGCTTACCCAACCCGAGCAGCTGCGCGACATCGTGCAAGAATCGCACGAGCACCCGGTGCTTATTTTCAAGCACAGCACCACCTGCTCTATCAGCGCGGCGGCCAAGGCCAAGGTCGAGCGCCAGTGGCCCGAGCCCTCGCTACCCGCCAATGCCGCCATCTACTACCTCGATTTGCTGCGCTTCCGCCCCATCTCGGGCCAGATTGCCAGCGAGTTTGGCGTCGAGCACCAGTCGCCGCAGCTGCTGCTCATCCAGGATGGCGAGGTGCGCTACCATGCCTCGCACATGGGCATCCGCCTCAGCGAGGCCGGCGAGGCGGTGGCCGCCAAGTAGTTTCTAGCCTAGTACACAAAGAAGCCCCGGCGCTACGCAGCGTCGGGGCTTCTTCTTTTGGGATAATCCTAGCGGGGCTTATTTCTTCGCGTCCATGCCGGCCTGAATTTTCTTAATCATGGTCAGGTGCATTTGCAGCATGGGCAGGGTTTTGGTTGCCAGCGCTTTCACCTCGGGGTCGCCGGCTTTGGTGCTGGCTTCCTGAAATTCCTTCACGTCTTCCTCGTGGTCGTCCACCATTTCGGCGATGTATTTCTGGTCCAGCTTGACGCCCTTTTCGGCCAATACCTCGTCGTAAACTTTCTTCTGGTCGTCGCCGAGCGACGCCGGTAGCTCGATGTTCTTTTTAGCCGCTAGGGCCTTTAGCTCGGCGTTGGCCTTGGTGTGGTCGGTCACCATCTGTTGGGCAAACTGCTTGGCCTCGGCCGTGGTGGCGCGCTGGCCCACCACTTTGCCCAGCTCCACTTCGAGCATGCCGCCGCTCGCGGCCTTGGTCATAAACTCGGAATCGTACGCCTTATCGTCGCGCACGGCGGCATTCTGGCCCGCGCCCTGGACGGTGCTGTCGATTTTGGCTTCGTTGGTTTTTTGAGCCTCCTTCACCGAGTCGTCGGAGGAGGAATTGCAGCTGGCAACCCCTAGCGAGAGGGCAGCGGCTAGCGTAAGCTGGCTGATTTTCATGGGTAGGTACAAGTAAGAAGGGCAGCGCCCTGTACGTAAGGTGCTGCCCTTCTGGCTGTTTATAACGGAAGCAGTTGGCTTACATTTTCATGCTGGCGCCGTTGCTAGCCATTTGCAGGTGGCTTTCTACCACGGGCAGGGTCTTGGTGATAAAGCCCTGCAAGGCGGGGTCTTTGGTCATGGTCTGGTGCGCAGCCATCGTGTTGGCTGTCTTCTGGTGGTCGGCCACCATCTGCTTAATGTACTGCTGCTCAAAAGCTTTGCCCGACAGTTTTTCCATGGCGGGGGCCATCGCTTTGTGGTCAGCATCCATGTCGGTGGGCAGGGTCACGCCCTTTTTGGCAGCAATCACCTTGAGGTCGGCCGTGCTCTTGGTGTGGTCGGTTATCATTTTGTTGGCCATGTCCTTGGCCATACCGGTTACGCCCTTAGCCAGCGCCATTTTGCTTTGCTGAATCTCGTTCTGGTCCGAGTGCGCGGCCGTCATCATAAATTCGGCATCATTGGCGTGCGGGGCGGTAGGGCCGTTGGGGTCGGCTTTGCCAGTGCCAGCCGGCGCCTGCATGGCCATGGCCGAGCTGTCGCCAGCCGCCGGCGTAGCAGTAGCCGAGGCCGACGAGTCGGTGGCCGAGGTGCTGGTGCTGCTGGCGTTGTCGGCGGTTGTGGTGCTGGTATCGGAGCTAGAGCTGCACGAGCTGAGGGAGAGCAGGCAGGCAGCGAAGAGGGGCAGGGAAGCGCGTAGCATGGGAGTTGGAGGGAAAAGAAATTGTTGTGAGGTGCTTGATTACGAAGGATTTAGCTAAAAGTTAGGCTAATTTGTAATTGCTTGATTGCTAGTTAGGAGCGCGGCCTTGCTGTTCAGGCCAAATTTTTAACAACGTCCGTTAAACCTGCCGAGGACGCATCGCTCACAGCTAGCACACTTCACTTCTTCACCTACTCGCATGCGCTACGCTACTCCTCTTCGCACCCTAGCCTATGCCGCCCTAGCCAGCGGCCTGCTCTTCACCGCCAGCTGCAAACGCGCCGATGTGATGGCCGACGACCTCACTTCGGCCGAAGACCAGGGCCAGGGCGACGAAGAAAACGCCGCCACCGCCGACCTCGTGGAAGCCGCCGCCCCGCAGGATGTTACGGCCTCGGCTAGCCCCGCCCTAGTGGGGGCGGCCGAGCTGCGCAGCCTCACCGCCGGCTGCTTCACGCGCACCTACGATGCCGCCACGCGCACGCTCACCCTCGATTTTGGACCTGCCAACTGCCTGTGCGCCGATGGCCGCTACCGCCGGGGCCAAATCACGGCCGTGTTCAGCGGACCCTACCGCCAAGCTGGGGCGGTGGTTACCATCAACCGCACCAACTATTTTGTCAACGATAACCAGCACCTGGGTACGCGCGTCATCACCAACCTCGGCAGTGGCTCGTTTGACCTGGACGTGCAGAACGCCAGCATCATTTTTGCCAACAACGGCGGCACCACGGCGTGGTCGTCGCAGCGGCGCTACACGCGCGTGGCGGGCTTCGGCACGCCCACTATTCTTGATGATGCCTACAGCATCACGGGCGCGCTCATTGGCACCAACCGTCGCAGCGTGACCTACACGGCTACTATCAAAAGCCCGCTTATCAAGAAGTTCGCCCTGGGCTGCGCCCGGCATTTCGTGGCCGGCACCGTCGAAATTACTAATTTAAAAACCCAGACCCTGCTCATCAACTACGACCCTAGCGGTACCGCCGCCTGCGACAATATCGCCACTGTTACCCTAAACGGCCGCACCCGCACCATTTACCTGAAATAGCCCTAACCGCAGATTTAACGAATTGAACGGATGGCGCGGATACGCCTGCTGCCGCAGGCTGGCTACGCGAGAAGAGCTCACCTGAATTTTAACGCTCTCAGGCATTTTTTTCCAGCATAGTCAGCCTGCGGCAGCAGGCGTATCCACGCCATCCCGTTCAATTCGTTAAATCTGCGATTAGGGCCTCGGCCAAGAGCAGGTCTTCGGGCGTGGTGATTTTGAGGTTGCGGTAGTCGCCTTCTACCAGGTGCACGGGGTGCAGGTCGTCGACCACGCTGGCATCGTCGGTGAAGGTAGTCAGCTCGGGCAGGCGGTAGGCGCGGCGCAGCAGGGCCAAGTCGAATGACTGGGGTGTCTGCATCAGGCGCAGGCGGCGGCGGTCGAGCGGCGACGAGCCGGCCGCCCCTAGCAGGCGCACCGAGTCTTTGGGCGGCACGGCCGCCGCCGCCGCGCCGTGGGTGGCGGCGGCCTGGTAGGCTGCTTCGATTACTGTCTGCGGCACCAGCGGGCGCACGCCGTCGTGCACGGCCACCAGGGCGCCGGTGGGCGCCTCGGTGGGCAGCGCGGCTAGCCCGGCCTTCACCGAGGCCCAGCGCGTGGCGCCGCCGGCCACCAGGGTATGCGCAATGATAACGCCGTGCTCAGCCGCCAGCTGCTGCCAGAAATCGAGTTGGTCGAAGGGCAGCACCACTACCAGTTGCGCCACCCCTAGCGCGGGCTCGGCAAAGCGCCGTAGCGTGTGCAGCAGCACCGGCTCGCCGCGCAGCAGCAGAAACTGCTTGGGCCGGTCGGCCCCCATGCGCAGTCCGCTGCCGCCGGCCACGATAATGGCGTAGCGCGGCGGTAAATGCGTAGCTGCGTAAGTGCGTAAATTATCGGTCGGTGGTGGGAAAGCAACAGGCATAGAAGCACGAAAAAGGCCAGCGAAGGTAGCGAAGGCTACCACGCAAAAATGGCCCGACTCCCTTAGGAAGCCGAGCCATTTACTCATCTATCATTTACTCACCTACAGAATGAGCATCGCGTCGCCGTAGGCGAAGAAGCGGTACTTCTCCTTAATGGCTTCCTGGTAGGCTTCCATCAACAGCTTGTAGCCGGCGAAGGCCGAGGCCATCATCACGAGCGTACTTTCGGGCAGGTGGAAGTTGGTGAGCAGCGAATCGGCAATCTTGAACTCGTAGGGCGGATAGATGAACTTGTCATTCCAGCCCGAGGTCACCTTGATGCGGCTGTTGGCCGACACCGAGGCGTCGAGGGCGCGCATGGTGGTGGTGCCAATGGCGCAGACCTGCTTTTTGGTGTCCATGGCCTTGTTGACCACCTTCACCGCCTCGGCGTTCACGAAGAACTGCTCCGAGTCCATTTTGTGCTTAGTGAGGTCTTCGACATCTACGTTGCGGTAGGTGCCCAGGCCCACGTGCAGCGTCACGAAGGCTTTCTCTACACCCTTGATTTCCATGCGCTTCATTACCTCGCGCGAGAAGTGCAGGCCGGAGCTAGGGGCCGCTACGGCGCCGATGTTCTCGGCAAAAATGGTCTGGTAGCGTTCTTTGTCGGCGGGCTCGGTTTCGCGCTTCAGCACGTCCTTAGGCACGGGCGTTTCGCCCAGCTCGTGCAGTGCCTTGCGGAACTCCTCGTCGGTACCGTCAAACAGGAATTTGATGGTGCGGCCGCGCGACGTGGTGTTGTCAATCACCTCGGCCACGATATCGGACTCGCCAAAATATAGTTTGTTGCCCACCCGGATTTTGCGGGCCGGGTCGACCAGCACGTCCCAAAGACGGCCTTCTTTGTTGAGCTCGCGGAGCAGAAATACTTCAATTTGGGCGCCGGTGCGCTCCTTTTGGCCGTACATGCGGGCCGGAAATACCTTCGTGTCGTTGAAAACGAAGACGTCGCCTTCCACGAAATAGTCCAGCACGTCTTTAAACATCTTGTGCTCAATCTGGCCGGTAGCGCGGTGTACCACCATCAGGCGCGATTCGTCGCGGTGGCGGGCAGGGTGACTGGCAATCAGCTCTTCGGGGAGTTCGAACTTGAACTCATGCAGTTTCATCGCCATGATGGGCAGTACTAGGGGGAAGTTACCGAAAATTCGGGGGGCAAAGGTACGGTTTTGTTTTTAGATTGTTGATACGCTGCCGGGTTTACTGCGCCGCTAACTAATAAACTACCCTAGCGCGGCCAGCTGGCGGCCTAAGGGTCGGGCGGCCTGCCGTTATTTGAGCTTTCAAACCCTGTGTGTCATGCTCCTTACTCTACGCCTCGTCCTCGAAAGCTTCGCCTTTGCCTGGCAGGCGCTGCGGTCCAATTTGCTGCGCACCATCTTGTCGCTGCTCGGCGTCACAGTGGGTATCTTCTCGATTATCGCCGTGTTCATGGTCGTCGATTCGCTCGAGTCGAACGTGCGCAGCAGCATGAACTTCCTGGGCGACAAGGTGGTGTACGTGGGCAAGTGGCCCTGGGTATTCGACCCCAACCAGCCCTGGTGGAAGTATTTCAACCGCCCCGTGCCCACGGTGCGCGAGTTTCGGCAGCTGCAGCGCATGCTGCCGGCCAGCAGCCAAAAAGGCATCGCCATCTTCGTGCCCAAGAGTGGCAACACCTTTAAGGCGGGAGCCAACTCGGTGAGCGACTGCGCGTTTCAGGGCGTGAGCTACGAGTACCGCAACGTGTCGGACGTGCCCATCGAGCAGGGGCGCTACTTCACGCCGCAGGAAGTGGAGGCGGGCCGCCCGGTGGCCATCATCGGGGCCACCATTGCCGAAAACCTGTTTCCGCAGGGCGAGCCGGTGGGCCAGCAGTTTAAAACGCACGGCCGCTACTTCACCGTTATCGGGGTGATGAAAAAGGAGGGCAAGAAGCTGCTCGACACCCCCAGCAACGACGCCAACTGCCTCATCCCCTATGATGCCTTCGCTAGCCTCTTCGCCATGAGCAGCACCGGCATGAGCGGCCCCTCGCCCAGTATTGGGGTGAAGGGCCGCGACGACGACCCCGGCCTGCTCAACCTCGAGGCCGAGATGCAGGGCGCCATGCGCATTATCCGCGGCCTCAAGCCCCGGCAGGAAGACAATTTTGCCCTCAACCGCCCCGAAATGATTGCCGAAACGATTGGTAAGCTCTTCAGCGTCATCGGCATAGCCGGGGGCATCATCGGCTCGTTTGCCATGCTGGTGGGCGGCTTCGGTATTGCCAACATCATGTTCGTGTCGGTGCGCGAGCGCACCAACATCATCGGCATTCAAAAATCGCTGGGAGCTAAAAACTACTTTATTCTGTTCCAGTTTTTGTTCGAAGCCGTATTTCTGTGCCTGCTAGGGGGCGCGACGGGTATCTTCCTGGTGTGGCTCATTACCCTGGTTCCGCAGGAGGCACTGGCGCTCACGCTGAGCGCGGGCAACATCTCACTCGGCTTATTGGTATCGGTAGGCATCGGTATTCTGGCCGGCATTATCCCGGCCGTGATGGCGGCCAACCTCGACCCGGTAATTGCCATACGGGCGAAGTAGGCGGTGAATGCGTGAGCTGGTGAAGGCGTGAATGCCTCCGTTGACAATCACGTCTTCATCACCTCACGCATTCCCTCCTGCTTCCTATCTTCGCCGCCTTCATTTTTGGCCGCCCCGCTTTCTGAGCCGGGGCGGTTTCGTTTTTCTTCCCACCCTGGCCCTTATGTCCAAACTCAAAAAAACTAGTAAAACCAAGTCTTCCGACGAGGCCCTGAACGCGGGCTCCGGCAAGACCATTGTGCAGCCCAACGTCAACGATAACAAGCTGACTAGCATCACCGAATTGCGCCAGCAAACCGGCGGCGTGGCTAAGCTCGGCACCGACCCCGACGAGCAGCGCATTCGCAAGGCCTTCGTAGACAAAGACTGGAACGAGATTAAAATCGCCGATAGCTGGCAGATTTTCAAGGTGATGGCTGAGTTTGTGGAGGGCTTCGAGAAGATGTCCAAAATCGGCCCCTGCGTGAGTATCTTCGGCTCGGCCCGCACCAAGCCCGACAACCAGTACTACCAGCTAGCCGAGGAAATTGCCTCCAAGCTGGTGCGCCACGGCTACGGCGTCATCACGGGCGGCGGTCCCGGCATCATGGAAGCCGGCAACAAGGGTGCCCGCGCCGAGGGCGGCAAGTCGGTGGGCCTCAACATTGAGCTACCCTTCGAGCAAACCCACAACATCTACATCGACCAGGACAAGTGCATCGACTTCGATTACTTTTTTGTGCGCAAAGTGATGTTTGTGAAGTATGCCCAGGCCTTTGTGGGCATGCCCGGCGGCTTCGGCACCATCGACGAGCTGTTTGAGGCGCTGACCCTCATTCAAACCAAGAAAATCGGGCGCTTCCCCATCGTGCTCGTGGGCTCGGCCTACTGGGGTGGCCTGTTTGAGTGGATTAAGAACGTGATGCTGGGCGAGGAGCACAACATTTCGCCCGAGGACATGGACCTCGTGCAGATAGTGGACGATGCCAGCGAGGCGGTGAAAATCATCGACGATTTCTACCACAAATACTCGCTGTCGCCCAACTTTTAGGGCTAGCGCTACCAACGATTACAGGCAAGGCCGGCCCGGTGCGATGTGCACCGGGCCGGCCTTTTTGCGTGGCTCGCTACGAGGGCAAGCTCCAAGTAAGGAGAATTCTGAAGCTACCCTGAGAAAGTATAATACAAATTCATCGGGGAATTAGTCTAGTTCAACGAGAAAATAGGATAGTTGACCGAAAAAGTAGCAATGTAGCGTGGGCATAAGCCGAGTGGGCTAATACTTTTGATGCAATAAAAACTTGATTTTATACTAAATATAAGTTTAGTTTTTCAGCACACTTCTTCCCCTTTCGCCTATGAAACCCTTTGCTACTCTCTTTACCAGCGCGCTTTTGATGGGGCTAGCCCCCTGGCTGGCCGCAACTGCTCAAACCAGCACCATCGACTACCGGGCCAGCAGTGGCACGGCCAACACCGAGAAGCGCACGGCTACCGAAACCAACCTAGCCACCTCCTTCAAATTCGGGTCTTACAGCACGGCCGTCACGAACAGCAAGGAGGCCACAACGGGCAACGTGAACGACGCATTTCAGCTCACCAGCCAGTACAGTGCCCAAATCAGCGGCCGGGCCCTGGTGTGGCGGCAAGACAACTCGACCACCTACGTAGCGAGCAGCCAGCCCAACACGCAGGTCAACACGAACACGCCGCTTAAGTCGCAGGTGCTGCTCACCTTCAGCCGGGAGGTGACGGGGCTCACGTTTGTGATTCAAGACATTGACCTCTCGACGCTGACCAGCAGCGCCTCAACCGGCGGCAGCGACTACACCGATGAGGTAGATTTTTATCCGCTCGATGGTGATGGCAAAGCCGTAGATATGTCGTCGGGCAACGTGACGGGTAGCATCGGCAACCCCAATACCTGCAAATACTACGGCCCGGCTACTGTCGATGGCAAAACCCAAGTGGCTTTGCGCGGCACGGGCCTGAACGGCACCATCAGCGGCCCCAACCGCGGGGGCAATGTGACCATCACGTTTGAGCAGCCCGTGAAGACGATGCTGCTCACGTACCGCAACCTGAATACGCTGCGCAATAGTGACCTGCGCCTGCAAACTATTGCTTTTGAGAAAATTGCGTGGTGCTCGCAGGCTGACCTCACCACCACCATCGTCAACTCGGACCAGGGCACGCTGGTGGCGGGCAAAACCGGCAAATTCACGGTGACCTTTAGCAACGTGGGCGACCTGGATACCGACGACGTGAAGGCCCAGGTGAAGCTAGCCCCTTTCCTGACCAACGTATCGGCGACCAACGGCGGCGTATATGACCGGCAAACCGGCATCGTGACATATCCCACCACGGCTATCGCGCCCTACGGCGGCAAGCTCACGTCGGTGATTAGCTACACGGCCCCGTCGGCCAAAACCCTCGTGACGGCTACGGCCACCATTGCAACTTCTACCTGCGAAGGACTCGACCCCAACCCCAATACGGCCCAGGCCACGGCCACGCCGGTAGGCCCGCTGCCAGTAGTGCTGACGGCATTCGACGCGAAAGCCGTTGGCGCCGATGCCCGCCTGAGCTGGACCACGGCTTCGGAGCAAAATAACGACTACTTTGGCGTAGAGCGTAGCTTCGACGGGTACACGTTTGCGCCGGTAGGGCGCGTGGCTGGGCACGGCACTAGTCTGATTGCCAGCGCCTATGCCTACACCGACGCTGCCGTGGCTGGCCAGGCTACGGGCCTCGTGTACTACCGCCTGCGCCAAGTCGATTTGGATGGCATCGCCACCTACTCGCCGGTGCGCACCGTCAGCTTTGCCGGGGAGGGCCTGGTGGCCGGCCTGGGGCTGTACCCCAACCCCGCCGCCCCCACCGATGCTGCCGTGACCCTCGACCTGCGTACCCTGCCCCAGGGCGCCTATGAAGTGAGCCTGGTGAGTGCCCTGGGCAGCACCGTAGCACACTACGCCGGCCAGGGCGGCCAAAGCCAGTCCCTCACGCTGCCGGCCGCGCTAGCCAGCGGTCCTTATCTAGTGCTGGTGCAGGGCAACGGCCTGCGCCTGTCGCAGCACCTAGCCCGGCGCTAGCCCACATTTCCTGAGCTATGGAACAGCGACCCGCCGGAAAGTGCTTCCGGCGGGTCGTTTGGCTGAAGCGTACCCGTTAATCTGCGTCACTACGTGGCCGTGGGCGGAATCAACTGCGGGGCTAGCCGGTTGAAGGGGTGGCCCGCCTGCCGCGCCGGCCCGTACTTTGCCGCACTATGACTGACCAGCCCACCGCGCCCGCCAAAAAGCTTTTTCTGCTCGACGCCTTTGCCCTCATCTACCGCTCGCACTTTGCCTTTGCTAAGAACCCCCGGGTCAACTCGAAGGGCATGAACACGGGGGCCATCCTGGGCTTTACCAACACGCTGGTGGAGGTGCTGCTCAAGGAGAAGCCGACTCACCTGGGTGTGTGCTTCGACTCGGGCAAGACTTTTCGGCACGAGAAGGACGAGAACTACAAGGCCAACCGCCAGGCCATGCCCGAGGACATCGGCATCGCCATTCCGTACATCAAGCAGATTGTGGAGGCGTTTCACATCCCGATTTTGCTGATGGCCGGCTTTGAGGCCGACGACGTGATTGGCACCCTAGCCCAGAAAGCCGAGAAGGAGGGCTTCGAGGTGTTTATGATGACGCCCGACAAGGACTACTGCCAGCTCGTGACCGAGCACATCAAAATCTACCGGCCCGCCTTCATGGGCAACGCGGCCGAAGTGCTCGATGTGCAGCACGTGCTCGAGCGCTTCGAAATTGAGCGGACCGAGCAAGTGATTGATATTCTGGGCCTGCAGGGCGATGCGAGCGATAATATTCCGGGTATTCCGGGCATTGGCGAGAAGACGGCCAAGACGCTCATCAAGCAGTTTGGCTCGGTCGAGAACCTGATTGCCAACGTCGATAAGCTCAAGGGTAAGCAGCAGGAAAACGTGCGCAACTTTGCCGAGCAGGGCTTGCTGAGCAAGGAGCTGGCCACGATTCACGTCAACGTCCCCATCGAGTTTGAGGCCGATAAGCTGGTAATGGACGCGCCCGACGCGGTGCGTCTGCGCGAGCTGTTTGAGGAATTGGAGTTTCGGCAGCTCGCCGCTAGGGTGCTGGGCGAGAGCGGCGGGGCCAGCGCCGCCCGCCCGCCGGCCGGGCCCGTGGGGCGCGGCGCGCGCCGGCCCAAAGTGGCCGCGCCGAGCGCCCAAGGCTCGCTCTTTGGCGAGGGCAGCGCGGCGGTTATCAACGCGGCGGAGAACGGCGACTTGGGGACCGATGTAGTCGGCGACTACTACGACGGCCCGACCAAGACCCTAGCCGACGTGCCGCACCACTACCACCTGATGGATACGCCGGCGCTGCGCAAGTCGCTGTTGGGATTCTTGTTGCAGCAAGCCGAGGTGAGCTTCGACACCGAAACCACCGGCCTCAATACCATGACGGCGCGGCTGGTGGGACTCAGCTTTAGCTGGCACGCGGGCGAGGCGTACTACGTGCCCGTGCCCAGCGACGATGCCGAGGCTAGCCAGGCGCTGGTGGAGGAATTTCGGCCGTTTTTTGAGCACCAGACCATGCTGAAAATCGGGCAGAATATCAAGTATGACCTGCTGATTCTCAAGAACTACGACGTGCGGGTGAGCGGGCCGTTCTTCGATACCATGCTGGCGCACTACCTCATCGAGCCCGACATGCGCCACAACATGGACGTGCTGGCCGAAACCTACCTGCACTACACGCCGGTACCCATCACGGACCTCATCGGGCCTAAGGGCAAAAACCAGAAAACGATGGCCGACCTGCCCCCGGCCGCCGTGAGCGACTACGCCTGCGAAGACGCCGACGTGACCCTGCAATTGCGCCACGTGTTCGAGCCCATGCTGAAGGAGCTGGGCCTGCTAGGCCTGCTGGTGGACGTGGAGAACCCGCTGGTGCCGGTGCTGGCCGACATTGAGCACGAGGGTGTGCGCATCGACTCGGGGGCCATGAACGAGTACTCGGCCGAGCTGCAAGGCTACGTGCAGGAGCTGGAAACGCAGATTTTCACCGAAGCCGGGCAGGAGTTTAACATCGGCTCGCCTAAGCAGCTGGGCGAAGTCTTGTTTGATAAAATGCAGGTCGGTGCCGGCAAAATCAAGAAAACCAAAACCGGTCAGTACGCCACCGGCGAGGAAATCCTGAGCCAGCTAGCCGGCGACTATCCCATCGCGGGCCTCATCCTGGAGTACCGCCAGCTCAGCAAGCTGCGCAGCACCTACGTGGAGGCCCTGCCGCAGCTAGTAGCCGACGATGGCCGCGTGCACACGACCTTCAACCAGGCCGTGACGGCCACCGGGCGCTTGTCTTCGACCAACCCCAACCTCCAGAATATTCCCATTCGCACCGAGAAGGGCCGCGAAATCCGCAAGGCGTTCGTGCCGCGCGACGCGGACCATATTCTACTGGCGGCTGACTACTCGCAGGTGGAGCTGCGCATCATGGCCGACTTTTCGGGCGATAAAACCATGATTGAGGCCTTCCGCCTGGGGCAGGATGTGCACACCAGCACCGCTAGCAAGGTGTTTAGAGTGCCGCTGAGCGAGGTCGATGGCGAGATGCGCCGCAAGGCCAAAACCGTCAATTTCGGCATCATCTACGGCATCTCGGCCTTCGGGCTGGCCCAGCGCATCGGCATCAGCCGCAAGGAAGCCGTCGATATTATCGAGACGTACTTCCAGGAGTTTCCGAGCGTGAAGCAGTTCATGGACGACAGCATCAACCGCGCCCGCGAACTCGAATACGCCGAAACGCTGCTCAAGCGCCGCCGCTACCTGCGCGACATCAACTCGCGCAACGCCACGCTGCGCGGCTACACCGAGCGCAACGCCATCAACGCCCCCATCCAGGGCACGGCCGCCGACATCATCAAGATGGCCATGATTAACATCCACGATTGGCTTATCGAGGAGAAACTGGGCACCAAGATGATACTGCAAGTGCACGACGAACTCGTGTTCGATGCCGTGCGCGAGGAAGTGGACTACGTGACGCCCAAAATCCGCGAGCTGATGACCACCGCCCTGCTACTGCCCCACGGCGTGCCGCTGGAAGTGGAAGTGGGCACCGGCGACAATTGGCTGAAGGCGCACTAGGCCTGCTCAACTGCTGGTCAATTGCCGCATGAATATTTGGAAACATTGTCTGCTTTCGCAGCACAAGTTTGGCGGGAAGCCACTCGATTACTTGCCGGTGCACAAGTTTTTGGATAGTAGCAAGCTCTTTTGCTACCATCCGCGGCACCGGCTATTGCTGCACCACACGGTGGGCATTGAATGGGCTACTGAGCTGCTCGGCGATATACTGACCACCACCGACAACCGCCAGGTACTGGTGCGCGACGTAGCGGCGGCCCACTGCCAGGAAGACCTCTCGGCGCGCGTGCCTACGCTAGCCGAGTGGCTACAAGACCCTAGCCCCGACTTGCTGGCGGCCCTGCCCGTGGCTAGCCCCGATGCGGTGCCCGCTACCCTGTCGCCGGCGCTACGGCAGCTGCTGCTGCGGCCTTACCTGCGCACTGGCCAGCCGGCTGCCCTGCTGCTCACGTGCAGCACGTTTGGCGTGTTCCTGGCTGAACAACTGCTGGGGCTTGCCGCTGCCGAAGAGCTGCTGCGCTGGCAGCCGGCCCCAGTGCAGGTGGCCCAGCTACTCGCGCATATTACCTTGCGCCACCCTTGGCAATACCGCCCCGACCCCAGAGCTTTAGCTTGGCTGCAACAGCAGGAACGAGCGGGTGCTCTACCTTCCGAACCGCTACCTAATGGCTGACTTACTACCCGTGCAACAACAGATGGCCGACCTCCTGCAAGCTGGCCGCGCGCTCACGGTACGCTGGAATTGTGGCGGCGACGAGAGCTTCGTAACCACTGAGCTAGATGGGGCGGAAGTTCGGGCTGATTACAATAATGACGCTGATTTTGCCATGCTGCTCGACCGCTACTTAACCGAGTTGCTGGACCTCCCCGACGCCGGTGAGTTTTCGATGGAGGGGACGGGCCGTATTTTTCGCGAAGAAGCCGACGTAGTAATTGAGTATGAGTCCGTATTCACCGACGATGGTACTGGCCTGCTGAGCGATGAGGAGTGGCGCGAAATGGGCCTCGACCCTGACGAGTGGCGTAGCGAGGCAAAGGCGCCCAACGCGGATGGCGCCCCGGCCGAGCCCCAACCCGACCCCACCTACTCTGGTCGGCGCGTGCTATTTACCCTCACCTAGCATGTCACTCAACTACGATAGCCTGCCGGCGCAGCTACTGGCGCTGCTGCAAGCTGGCCATACTATCACAGTGCGCTGGGACTGCGGTAGCGACGACCACCTGGTAACTACGCAACTAGATGGCGTAGAGCAGGCTATTGATTTAGGCGAGGATGATTACCGCTGGCGTTTCGCTGCGCAAGACGAGTACGAGCACTACCTGTCACGCATTACCAATCTGCCGCTGCTGCTTGGTGGCTTCTTGGCCGAGCAATGGGGCCTGCCGTCGGTAGGAGACTTTCACATGCAGGGTGGCGGGCAATTCTTCTTAGAAGGCCGGGCCATCGTGCTCGAATTTCAATCGGACGCTACCAGCTGGGACGACGGCTGGGAGCCGGATGACCAACTGCCCGAATACTACCTAAGTGCCAGCGAACTGGCTGAGCTATTTCCGGAGCGGCTGGTTGAAATGGCGGCCTGGGGTGGGCTAGCGCGGCAGCCCGCCGACCACCCCGACCCTCGAATGAGTGCCAACTACTCTGGCCGGGAAGTCCTGTTTACCTTACCTTAACCTTATGGCTGCCTTCTCTAACGAGTTGTATACCCGCGTGTTGTCGCTGCTTCAAGCTGGGCATGCCCTAGCCGTGCGCTGGGATTGTGGCAACGACGAGAGCATCCTCTTCATCGACCTCGATGGGGCGGAGCTAGCCTGCGACTACACCGTCCCCAACGACCTGGCTGTGAGCTTGAGCAACTACGTGCTGGATTTGCTGGAACTGCCAGGAATCGGGGCTTTCGAGCTGCGGGGCGGCGGGCGCATCGTGTTGGAAAATGGGAAAATAGTGTTGCACTACCAATCAGAATTTGTTGATTACGAAGGAGAATGGGTAGACGCACTGAGCGAGGAGCAAGAGGCTGCCCTCAACGCCGACACCGCTACCGCGCCGATTGACCCCGAACTAAGCGAAGAATACTCGGGTCAGCAGGTACTATTCGAGTCAGAAAATTAATGCCTACGCCGCAACTGCCCCCCAAGCCCGCCCTCCACGCTGCCTGCCTGGCCTACGTGCACACCCGCCTCGACGCGGCCCGCGCCGGCATGGCCGCCGCCCAGGAGTCGAGCAACTCCGAAACCAAGAGCAGCGCCGGCGACAAGTACGAAACCGGCCGCGCCATGGCCCAGCAGGAGCGCGACCGCCACGCCGCCCAGCTCCACGAGGCCCAGCAGCTGCTAGGGTCCCTGCAAAAAATCAACCCCGAGCTAGCCGCCGATACCGTGCGGCTGGGTGCCCTGGCCAGCACCAGTTTGGGTCTGTTTTACGTGAGCATCAGCGCGGGACGGCTGGCCACGGCCGAGGGGCAGGAATTTATGGCGGTGTCGCCGGCCGCGCCACTGGCGGTGGCGCTGCACGGGCGCCGGGCCGGCGAGGAAGTCGTATTCAATGGCAAGCCGGTGCGCATAGAAACGGTGAGCTAGCGGCCCCGGTGGCACCCTAGCCACCGCCCAGCCGTATGCACGAGCTATGGAACCTACTCTTCGCTGGCTAGCCCAGCTGCCCGCTCCCAAGACCACCCCGCTGCAAGACGTTGCCCGCTATCTGCTCGGCAGCTTTATGGTGACGGCCGGCACGGGCCACCTCACCTTTGTGCGCCGCGATTTTCAGGCCCAGGTGCCCGACTTCGTGCCGATGGATAAAGACAACGTCGTGCTGATTTCGGGCGTGGTTGAAATCGGCCTCGGGCTGGCGCTGCTGCTGCTGAAAGGCAAAAACCGGGTGCGCATGGGCCTGGGCCTGGCGGCGTTCTACGCAGCTATTTTTCCGGGTAATATTCACCAGTACACGGAACACATTTCCGCCTTTAACCTTGACACCGATGGTAAGCGGCTAGCCCGCTTATTCGGCCAGCCCGTCCTCATTGGCGTGGCGCTCTGGAGCACCGGCGCGCTGCAAGCGTTGTACAAGAAAAAGTAGCGTGAAGCTCCGCTACGTGCGCGAGCGCAGCGAGCATCGGGTGTCGCTACCCTGACGCCCCTGCTCGCTGCATTCGCGCACGCAGCGAAGCTTCGCGCTACTGCGTCTTCTCGTTCTTTGCCACCACAAACATGCGGTCGCCAAACTGTCCCGTCAGCTTATTGAGCCAGTAAGTGGGGTACTGCGTGCCGAGTTTGGTAGCCTGCTCCACCAGGTTGCCCCCTAGCCGGATATTAGCCGGCGCCTTCACCGGGTTCAGCAAGTCAACCACCGAGAAGCCGTTCTTGACCAGCATCTTGCGAATGGTGTTAGGCGTGAACTCGTAGAGGTGATAGGGTGGGATATCCATGCGGCGCTGACGGCCCAATGCCTTGTAAGCAGCAAAGCCCAGGCGCATACTCGGCAGGTTGGTGACGCTGGGCAGGGCCAGCACCAGCAGCCCGCCGGGCGCCAGGATGCGGCCAAACTTGCGGATGGCCGCCGCGGGCGACAGCAGATGCTCGAGCACATCGCCGAGGTAAGCAAGGTCAAATTGGCTTTCGTGGAAGTCCTCGGTGGTCTCGATGTTGCCCGTCACCACGGGCAGGCCGAGCTCGCGGCGGGCGTAGTCGGCGGCGTGGGCCGATATTTCGAGGCCGTGGGTTTCCCAGCCCAGGCTTTGCAGGCTTTTGAGGGTGTAGCCGGGGCCGCAGCCCACTTCCAGGTACCGAAACCGGCGGCCAGGGTAGTGCTGCTGCATGTAGCGCGTGAATTTGTCCTCCTTCACTTGACTCAAATCCAGCGCCTTACCCTCTTCGATAAACGCCTTGTCCTTTTCGGTGCGGTCGTAGTTGGGCCGGTCGGTGAAATATTCCTTGCCGTAGAGCTTTTCGAGCTGCGCGGGCGTGGGCTGCGGGTCCAGAAAAGCCAGGTCGCAGTTCAGGCAGCGGGTGCCTTGCAGGCGTTGGCCGTCAAAGAGATAGTAGAAGGGCAGGGGCTCGAAGCTCGTGGCTCCGCACAAATCGCAGTGGCGCATCTTTTTCAAGTATCAATCAGCAAGTATCAATTATCAGCCGGGCTGCGGAGCGACAAAGGAGCCTGATTCTACCCGTAAAGTTCAGCAGCAGAACCCAACTTGGCGGTGGGCCGTTGGTTAACCAAGTGAATTGCTACCTGATAATTGCTTTATGATACCTGAAAAGCTAGATACCGTTGTGATTGGGGCCGGTCCCGTGGGCCTGGCTTGTGCCCTCGAAATCCAGCGCCGGGGCCTCACCGTGACGGTGGTTGACAAGGGCGCGCTCGTCAATTCCATCGTGGGCTACCCCACCAATATGGAGTTTTTCTCGACGCCCGAGCTGCTCGAAATCGGTGGCTACCCCTTCCCGATGGCTTCTTACAAGCCGCACCGCGAGGATGGTCTCGATTACTACCAGCGCGTGGCGGCGGCCGAAAAAATCAGCCTGCGCCTCTATGAGCGCGTGACGGGCCTGCGCGGCCAGGCCGGCGATTTTGTGGTTGAAACCAGCAAGGGCGAAATCGCGGCCCGCGCCGTGGTGGTAGCCACTGGCTTCTACGACGTGCCCAACAGGATGAATATCCCGGGCGAAGACTTGCCCCACGTAAATCATTATTACAAAGAGCCTTATGCCCACGCTGGCCAAGATGTGGTAGTGGTGGGCGCCAAAAACTCGTCGGCCAAAGCGGCGTTGTCGCTGGTGCGCTCGGGCGCCCGCGTGACGCTGGTAGTGCGCGGCCCCGAGGTGTCGGAAAGCGTGAAATACTGGATTCGGCCCGACCTGCTCAACCGCATCAAGGAAGGCCGCATCACGGCGTATTTCAACACGACCCTCGCCGCCATCACGCCCAGCACGGTGGAGGTGACCACGCCCGAAGGCCCGCGTAGCATCCGGGCCGACTACGTGTACGCCCTCACCGGCTACCGCCCCGACTACGCGCTGCTGGTCGATAGCCTAGCCCTGCCGCTCGACGAAACCGACGATGCCCGCCCGCCCATCTTCGACGTGGCCACCCACGAAACGGCCCGCCCCGGCGTGTACCTGGCCGGCACCGTGTGCGGGGGGCTAGCCACCAGCCGCTGGTTTATCGAAAACGGCCGCCACCACGCGCAGCTGATTGCGGCGGTGCTAGCCCTGCAGCCGGTGAAGTAAATGCTTGACTAAGGTAAAAGACAAAGCCGCCAGCTCAAGAAGAACTGGCGGCTTTGTCTTTTGATTGAGGGCTACCTAGAAGGCAGTGAAAGTGGTTTCTTGAACGTCCGTTTCGGTGGCACCACCAAAAGAGAAAGAAGACGTGTAGCGTACCCGCAGGGTGGTGGCAGTTAATTCGAGGATATCTTGTTGAAGAGCTATTCCGCCGAGCGATGGGTCGGTGAGTATCAGCTTAGTGCCATCACTATTGAAGTCCCAGCTGCCAGTTGTGGTTTGTGGGTCCGTCGTGCTGCATTTGGTCGAGCCTTCGTCGAAGCTAGCGGTTTTATTGGTATTGAATTTAATAAAGTTATCACGTTCGCAGGCGGGCGAGGTCGCGTAGTCATCCGTGGTAGTGCTAGCTGTGGTACCAACTGTAGTTGTGGTCTTGTCAGCCGTAATTCGCCAGCTTTTGGCCGTCAGCAAATCAGTCTTAGAAGGGGTTGACGGCGAGTTATCGTCGTTCTTTTTGCAGCTTCCCAGTGCCAAAGCAGCCAAGAAAATAAAGGAAAGTTTTTTCATAAAAAAGTATGTGCAAGTGCGCTGCAAAGGTAAAGCCTACCAGTATATACTTTATGTGCTATTATTCTGGTAATTACTTGCATTGTTTACAGGCACTTCTCAACTGCGGCCTTGGCATACGAGTACCCGGCCACCGCGCCGCGCCGAAAAAACTCGCAGCTGCTGGCCGAGTCGCCCGCTTGCTGGGCTAGCCGGCCCAGTAAAAACAGTGTGCGCCCATCTTCGGGCTGTGCCTCCAGCGCCTGGAAGTACACGGCGCGGGCTTCGGGGTAGCGTGCCAGGTTAGCCAGGGCTGCCCCTTCGGCCTGGAGGTAGGCTAGCGGCACGGCCCGGCCGGCACGCTGCAATTGGGCGTGGCCGTGGCGCAGGTCGGCCAGGGCCGGGCGGGTCTGGCGGAGGTCGAGCAGGCGGTTTTCGCCCCGCGCCAGGTAGGCCTCGGCTAGGGTCGTGTCGAGGGCCAGGGCGCGGCAGTAGCTGAGCTCGGCGGGGCCGGGCTGGTGCAGGCCGGCTTGGCAGCGGCCCAGGCGGTAGAGCAGGCGGGCGGTTTCGGCGGGGGCGAGGGGCGGGCTCTCGCTGGCTAGCAGGGCGGCCTCGTAGTCGGCGCGGGCGGCGGGCAGGTCGTGGGCAATGTCCTGGTGCAGCTGGCCGCGCAGGCGCAGGGCGGCGGGATGGTCTTCGCGCAGGGCTAGCGACTGGTCGAGCTGGCGGGCCGCTTCGCCCCACTGGCCCTTGGCAAAGGCAGCGCGGCCATCCTCAAAATACAAATTGGCCTGCACGCGGTCCATCACAATTTTGGCCGAGATACCGAACAGAAAAATCAAGAACGTCAGCCCCGCCACCAGCCAAAAATCCTGGCGGTTGAAGCGCACGCGCTGGCGCGGCACCCGCTGCTGGTAGTGGCGCTCGCGGGCATCGGCGGGCGGGCGGGTGCGCAGGGGCGGCGCGGCGGCGGGGTTGCCGGGCATCTTATACACCGAGGGGCCGCCGGCCGCCGCCTCGGCGGTGGCCCGGCGCTGCTCGTCGGCCCGGCGGGTGGCTAGCTGCAACTGGTAGTCGTACTGGGCCCGGCGGTCGGCGTCGCCCAGCACGCCGTAGGCCACGGCCACGGCCTTGAAGCGCTCCTCGTAGTGGCGGTCGCCGCCGTGCTTGTCGGGGTGCAGCTCGGTGGCCAGGCGACGGTAGGCGCGCTTGATGTCGGCGGCGGGAGCCGTGGGCGGCACCCCCAGCACCAGGTAATGATTCTGACTCACGTCCCGAAAATTTAATCGAAAGCCCGGGGCAAAGGCAGCCCTGGCGGCAAGTTTTGCGTAAAGAACGCCCTAGCTAGCCCAGCGGTTGCTAACGGTTCAGCTACTTAACCGAATTTCCTCGCTAAACAATTCCGCGCCCATGGCCACCCTGACCGACGACAAAACGCCGCGCAATGATAGTCTCATCAGCAACCTGACGGGCTATCTCGATACTCGTATTGACCTTATCAGGCTCGAAACCCAGGAAAAGGTAAAAGGCGTTTTCGTGAGTTCCGTGCATGGAGTAGCGCTGGGGCTGCTGGGCTTCCTTTTTATCATTTTCGGCTCCATCTACCTAGGCCTCGCGCTCAACGATGCGCTCGATAGCCCTTCGGCTGGCTTTGGTTTGGTAGCGGCGCTCTATTTGGTGCTGGCTGTGCTGTTTTTTGTCGGCATTGATAAGAAGCTCTTCCAGGGCGTGGCTGATAAGTTGCTGAATAACACCATCTATAAATCTGACAAGCGCGCTTAATCCGCGCTCGCTCTCTTTGGCTTCCCCGCAAAACACCAACCCCATGACCGAGCCTACTAACCCGTTGTTTGAAGACGAAAAAGATTTTCTGGAGCGCAAAAAGCTGGAATACGAGCGGGCTTTGCGCGGCGACGTAGAAGAAATCAAGGAAAACACCGTGCAAGCCGGCAAAGTCGCCTTGATTGGCGCGGGTGTCATCGGTGGCATTTGGCTGCTACGCAAGGCTTTCGGCGGCGGCAAGGACAAGAAAAAGAAGCACAAGCACCACAAGCGCCGTTCAACGTTTGAGGACTACGCTGGCTTCGATGGGTACGATGAAAACGACCAGGAGCTCAACGACTTGGACAACGGCTTCCAATCGTCGGACTACGATGACGACCCTAACTACGTGTACGCCGGTGCAGACGCCGACGGCTTCTACACGGAAGGCCAGGGCGACACCGATTATGCGGCAGAGGACGATGACAACGGTTTGGGCCAGTACCCGGACTTCCCGGCGCACTCTGCCGGGCAGCATGAGCCCGGCGAGTACCCTAGCGAAGACTATTTTGACGGTCCTGACCAAGCAACTCCTTCAGCATTTTCTTCAGGTGCGTCTTACGAAGCCCGCCCGTACGACGACAGCCGTCGGTTACCGGAGTCAAACAGCTTCGCTGAAGATGATTCCGATGCTAGCTCTGAGTTTGACACCGACAAAGAACACACAAAAGCTCCTCAGTCGAAGCTCAGCCTTATCGGCCCAGCGCTGCTAGCCTTTGCCAAAACGGAGACCGGCCGCGTGATTGTAGCTCAGGCCGCTGCCGTGGCTCTGGCAATCGCTACAAAGACGGTGCAAGGGTTTATGCCCAAGCATGAAGCAGAAGCCGACAAAAATGCCGACCTTGCAGCTTCATCGGCCGATGCGGGCGTTCCGCCTGCTACTTGGCCCGCCACTTCCGCTCAGGATGCCTCTGCCGCCGCCCGCCACGACGACACTCTCTCCTACCGCGAACCGCTTGCTTGATACGCTGGCCGGGCTGCGGCTGCGTGGCCGCAAGGCCCTGGCCATCCTGCTCGACCCCGATGATTTTGAGCCGACGCGCTTGCGTCAGTTGCTGCTGCTAACCCAGCAGTATCCAGTTGATTTTTTTCTCGTTGGGGGCAGCCTGGTGCTTACAGAGCATCAGGCTGCCCTTATTGCGTTGCTGAAAGCTGAAGCGCCGCAGGTACCAGTGCTGCTTTTTCCGAGTCACGCCTTGCACATCGACCCCGCCGCCGATGGCATTTTGCTGCTTTCGCTTATTTCGGGGCGCAACCCTGATTTCCTGATTGGGCAACACGTGGTAGCCGCTCCGCGCCTGCGCCAGAGTGGCTTGCAAGTGCTACCTACTGGCTATATGCTGGTTGATAGCGGGCGCCCCACTACGGCCTCTTACATCAGTGGTACGGCTCCGCTGCCCCACGATAAGCCCAGCATTGCGGCGGCTACCGCAATGGCCGGCGAGCAACTCGGCCTGCGCCTCATGTACCTCGATGGTGGCAGCGGCGCCCAGCACCCCGTAGCACCCGCCATGATACGGGCCGTGCGGGCGGCCACCGATACGCCCCTCATCGTGGGCGGCGGCCTCAACACCGGTGAAAAAGTATATGCGGCCCTAGCCGCTGGTGCCGACCTCGTAGTGGTGGGCAACCACCTCGAGCGCAACCCCAGCTTTCTCGCCGATGCCGTTGCCGCGGTGCGTGAGGCTACTGTTAGCCAGCCCGTTAAGTAAGGGGTAGTAGCTAGGGCGTAACGAAGTGCCTAGCTAGCTGGTACCACGAGCCTACCTGCATCGTACGGTTATGCCTTTTAGAGTTGCCGTTTGTCTTTTTGCGCTAGTCAGCTGCTTTATTTCGACGGCTGGCGCGCAATCGCTGGCTGCCCAGCAAGCCCTCGATAGCTTGCGAAGCCAATACCACTTGCCGGCACTGCTGGCGGCCGTAATTGAGCCGGGGCGTATCCGGTACGTATATGGCGGCGTGCGCCGCAACGACCGGCCCGACCCCGTGCAGTTGACCGATTACCTGCATATTGGGTCCAATACCAAGGGTGTAACGAGCCTGCTAGCCGGCCGGCTTGTGGAGCAGGGTAGACTAAAGTGGGACAGCAAGCTGCTGGACGTAGTACCCAGCCTGCGCCCTAGCGCGTTGCCCGCCTATGTCAACGTAACGCTCGGTGAACTGCTTTCGCACCGAGCTGGCATTCAGCCTTATAATACAGGGGCTGAAATCAAAAAGCTGCCCGTTTTTAGCGGCACGGCAGCCGAGAAAAGGCGCCAGTTTGCCGCCTTTGTCTTGCAGCAGCCCCCGCAGTTGCCTGGTGTCGACGAGCTTTACGTATATTCCAACGCTGGTTATGCCCTGGCGGCCCTTATGTTGGAGCGGGCTAGCCATCGCACTTGGGAAGAGCTGGTAGCGAAGGCTTTTCGCCGGTTGAAGCTCCATTATCTATTAGGGTTTCCGGCGCGGCACGATGCGCAGCAGCCCTGGGGCCACTGGCTGGCGGCTGGCGACAGCACATGGCAGCCGCTAGGGCCTACGCACTTCTACCACTTGCAGGATTTTCTGGCACCCGCCGGCGACCTGGCAATGCCGCTACCCGATTTTGCCCGGCTGGTGCAGCTGCACCTAACTGGCTTGCTAGGCCAGCGCAACTATCTGACGCCGGCTACTTACCAAACCCTCCACTTTGGTAAGCCGGCCTATGCCTACGGCTGGGGTGTGCTGAAGCTAGCTGGCACAGGCGCGCCCGTGAGCTGGCACAATGGTACGGCCGGCACGTTTTTTTGCCATACTATCCTGTATCCCAGCCAGAAGGTGGCCTTTGTAGTGCTGGCTAATGCCGGGGGCGATGGCGCCGAGCAGGCCTGCACAAAACTGCGGCAGCGCCTGAAAAAGCTTTACTTACAAGGCACATTGTAGCCAAAAAAGGCTGCCCCAGGGCAGCCTTTTTTACTATCTTGAGCAAACGATAAATTGGCGCAGCCAAGCAGCTCAACCAGCCTAGCCAGCCCGCGACAGCGGGCGTATCTGTGCAATCCGTTAAATTCGTTAAATCTGCGGTCTTAGATATTCATGGCCGTTTCGCGACGGCGCATCTTACCGGCCGGAATGCCAAACATCATCTTGAAGCGGCGGCAGAAATAGGCAGTGTCTTTGTAGCCCACTTCCTTGCCGATGTCGCGAATGCTTTTCTTGGTGGTGCGCAGCAGCGAAACCGCGCGCTCCATACGCTGATACTCGATGTAATCCTGCGGGTTGATGTTGGTCAGCATCTTAAAATACTGCCCCACGTAGTCCTCACTCACGTTGGCCACCGTGGCTAGCACCTTGTTGGAGAGGTCGCCGCTCAGGTTTTCCTTGATGAAGTTGAAGAGGTCAATCAGGCGCGGGTCCTTAAAGTACGTGCTGTTGGTGGCCAGCTGCTCCACAAACAAGTTGTTGCGCAGGATGTAGCGCACCACTTCCACCACCAGGTTTTCGGTGTAGATGGTGATGAGCCGCTCGCGGCCCGGCAAGTCTTGTAGCGATTCCTCAATAATCTTAATAACTAGGTTAGCCAGCTTCGAATTGCCCTTGATGACGAATGCCGGCACGTCGAGCGACGCAAAAAAGTTGACCGAATCAAACACTTTGGCCTCAAACGAGACGAAGCTGTGGCTCTCCTCGGCGTCACCGATAAAGTCGAGCTTGTCGTTGGAAGTGAAAAACCGGTCCTTGTTGGTAATCAGGTCATCGTTGGAAATGACCCGGCTAGTGGCGCCCTGGCCATAGCCCACGCGGGTAGCGCGGCCACCCGGCAAAAACAACAACTCAGCTTCCTCAACTACCTGGTCGTCTTCACCAAAAACGATTTTGCCTTGGTGCAATAGAATAAGGTTATTCCCTACATCATAAGCATTACGAACTGTGAAGGCTTGCCGAAGGACTAGGTTCTTTGCCTTGATGTAGCGCACCCCTAGCGATTCTATAACTTTATTGTAGTCTTCCATTTACTTAGTGCTTATAAGGGAAAAACCCCACTGGCTCTGCCAAAAGTACCTAACGTTACACTTAATTACTACAATGGATTCTAAAAAAAATTCAGTAAAACAAAAACCCAGACCAATTTGGCCTGGGTTCCGTACAAAAAAGTAGCTAATCTGTTGGGAAAGTGCTATTTCAGAATCTCGCGGGAAATAACAATTTTTTGAATTTCTGAGGTGCCTTCGTAAATCTGGGTAATTTTCGCGTCGCGCATAAAGCGCTCGACGTGGTACTCCTTCACGAAGCCGTAGCCGCCGTGAATCTGCACGGCTTCCACGGCCGAATCCATCGCCACTTTCGAGGCAAACAGCTTGGCCATGGCCCCGCTTTTGGCGTAATCGGCGTGGTTGTCTTTGTCGGCAGCAGCTTGCAGGCACAGCAGGCGGGCGGCCTCAATATTAGTAGCCATGTCGGCTAGCTTGAACTGGATGGCCTGGTGCTTGGCAATTTCGACGCCGAACGCCTTGCGCTCCTTGGCGTACTTGATGCTGAGCTCGAGCGAGCCCGAGGCGATGCCCAGCGCCTGCGAGGCAATGCCAATGCGGCCGCCGGCCAGCACCTGCATGGCAAACTTGAAGCCGAAGCCATCGGCGCCGATGCGGTTTTCCTTGGGCACTTTCACGTCCGTGAACATAAGCGAGCAGGTATCGGAACCGCGGATGCCGAGCTTATTTTCTTTGGGGCCTTGCACAAAGCCGGGCATGTCTTTGTCCACAATCAGCACGTTGATGCCGCGCGACTTCAAGTCCGGATGCGTTTGGGCGATAACGAGGTATACCGAGGCGGTGGTGCCGTTGGTAATCCAGTTTTTGGTGCCGTTCAGCAGGTAGTGGTCGCCCATGTCCTCGGCGGTGGTGCGCTGGCTGGTAGCGTCAGAGCCGGCCTCGGGCTCGCTGAGGGCGAAGGCGCCGATAATTTCGCCCGAGCACAGGCGGGGCAGGTATTTCTGCTTCTGCTCCTCGGTGCCATATTTCTCCAGGCCCCAGCATACCAATGAGTTATTTACGCTCATGATAACCGAGCACGAGGCATCGACCTTGGAGATTTCCTCCATGGCCAGCACGTAGCTAATCGTGTCGAGGCCCGAGCCGCCGTACTCGGGGCTCACCATCATGCCCATAAAGCCGAGCTCGCCCATGCGCTTGACCTGGGCGGCGGGAAATTTCTGGTGCTCATCGCGCTCAATCACACCTTCCCACAGCTCGCTCTGGGCAAAGTCGCGGGCGGCAGCCTGCACGGCCAGGTGCTCTTCGGTGAGCTGGAAGGGGGAGGCCGTAGCCGTCGAAGTGGTCATTTCCAAAATGCTAGGGGTGGGGGTAGGGTGGGTGGGGAAGAAAGAGAAACAAAAATACGCCCGCTAGCCCGAAAAAGCAGGAATAGCTGAACGGTAAAAAATTACTTAATAGTCAGGCTGTCACTTATCTTCTTGACAATGTTGGAGGTGCTGTAGCCCGCCACGAGCGGCACCGTAAGCACCTGCCCGCCCCGGCCCAACACCAACTCGTGGCCCACAATTCCGGCCACGGCGTAGTCGTCGCCTTTTACCAGAATATCGGGCTGCACCAACTCGATAAGCTGCTGCGGCGTGGGCTCGCCAAACAGCACCACGGCATCGACAAAAGCCAGCGCGGCCAAGATGCGCGCCCGCGACGTTTCATCCTGCAGCGGCCGGCCGGGCTTGAGCACGCTCACCGAGGCATCGGTGTTGAGGCCCACCACAAGGCGGTCGCCGAGGGCACGGGCCTTTTCGAGGTAGTCGACGTGGCCCAGGTGTAGCAAATCGAAGCAGCCATTGGTGAACACCACGCGCTGGCCAGCGGCGCGCCACGCCGCTAGGGTAGCGGGTAGCTGCGCAAGAGGCAGAATTTTATCGGCGGTCATGGATTGAAGGAGCTAGTGAGTGAAGGAGGGAATGACTGGACTAGGCAATAGCAAAGAAGAAACGGGTAACGTATTTGGCCATTCACTCCTTTGCTCCTTCACTCACTCGTGAGCGGCTCGTCGGCCAGGGCCTCGGCTTCGGCGGCTAGGGTGCCTTTGTCGGCGGCGGCCACGGCCACGAAGCTGATGCCGCCCAGCAGCACCACCAGCAGCGTTTGGGCGCCGTGTACTACCAGGGCGTAAGCAATGCCCGCTTCCTTGCTGATGCCGTAGGCGAGCAGAATGCCCTGCACCAGCACGTGAAACGGCCCAATACCGCCCGCCACCGGCGCAGCCATGCCAAACGTACCGAAGGTGAGTACCGCTAGGGCAGCCTTCGCTCCCAGCCCCTGGGTTTCGGAAAAGCAGGAAAAGGCCAGGTACCCAATGATATAGTATACAGACCAGGTAAAGACCGTGTGTAGTAGAAACAGCCATTTGTGCTCAAGCTTCAGCACGCTGAGGATACCGGCCAGCAAGCCTTTCACAAACACAATGGCCTTGTTGAAAAAGGCATTCTGACGTAGGCGCTCCAGGTTGCGAAACAGCGTGTAACCCGTGCCGGCCAGCAGTAGCAGCCCAATGAGGCCGGCAATGAGCAGCGGCAGCGGGTTGCGGGCAATGGCATCGGCCTTGCCACCGAGTAGTTTGTCGTTGAAAAACCCCCAGAACGTGTTGAAGTCTAGCAGCAGCGTAGCCCCTAGCAGGCCCAGCAGCACCAGCACGTCGATAACGCGCTCGGTAACCACGGTGCCCAGCGCTACCTGCACCGGCACGCCGCCCGTGCGCCGCAGCACCGAGCACCGGATGACCTCGCCCGCGCGCGGCAGCACTAGGTTGGCCAGGTAGCCCACCATCATGGCGTGGTACACCTGCCAGAAAGAGGCTGGGGTGCGCGAGGCCGCTAGTTGCATCTGCCAGCGGTAGGCCCGGCTGAAGTAGCCCAGCGCCGAGAGGACAAGCGAGAGCCCAAGCCAGAAGTAATTGGCCGTGCGGATGTAGTGCCCAATGCGCGAAAGGTCCTGACCCCGCACGGCATACCACATCAGCGCGCCCGAAACACTCAGCAACAGCGCGTATTTAAGAAAAGTAAGTAGATGCTTCATGAGGTGAAGTAGGAATAATTGAGGTGGTGAATGCGTGAATGAAGCGAAAGGAGTTAAGTCGATTCACGCATTCACTCACTCGCCACCTCACCCATCAAGCCGGTTGTGCTGGTCGGGGAAAATGACGGTGGGCTGGTGGGCGCGGGCCTCCTTGAAATCGACCAGGCCGTAGGAAATGATGATGACAACGTCGCCCACGGCGGCCTTGCGGGCGGCGGGGCCGTTGAGGCAAATCATGCCCGAGCCCCGGGCGCCTTTGATGGTGTAGGTTTCGAGGCGCTCGCCGTTGTTGACGTTCACCACGGTCACCTTCTCGTTTTCCACCATATTGGCGGCGTCGAGCAGGTCTTCGTCGATGGTGATGCTGCCCACGTAGTGCAGCTCGGCTTGCGTCACTTTAACGCGGTGGATTTTAGACTTGAGGACTTCGATGTGCATGGCTGAAAAACTACAAATGCCCCCAAAGATAACCGCCTCCCTGCCGGGGCTGGGCCCAAGCCGGGGGCGCGTCGTACTTTCCGGCCCCCATCTGCCTCCTGCCTACCCTGCTATGCAAATTCAACCTGCCCGCCGCTGGGCGCCCTTGCTGCTGGCCGCCGGGCTGCTGCTACCCCTGGCTAGCCCGGCCCAAACGCCGCTAGGCCAGCCCTCGCTCGACGAGTCGAAGGTGCAAATCTGGTGCGCCACCGCCCGCTACGTATATGCCGATGCCGGCCGGCCGCAGCTGCAGCGCACGCTGCGCTGCGAGGGGGGCAACCTGAGCGCGCTGGCCGCCAGCCTGCGCCCCGACAGCCTGCGCATCTACTCGCTGCTGTATGCGCCCATCGAGGGCAAAGGGCGTATTTACAAGGGGTTGAAGGACAACCCGGCCCGGCTAGCGGCGCTCGCCAAGGCCATTGTCAGCAAGCTGAAAGCTTCGCCCGCCCGCCAGCACGACCCCGCTCGCCTGGCCGGCCTGCAAACGCTGGAAAAAAAGCTGACCGACTACGTACAAACCGGCCTGCCGCCCACCGACCCTGCGCCCGCGCCCCAAGCCGCCACTGATGCCAACGCCAACGCCGGCCTGGCCGAAGCCGCCGAGGCCGGCGGCACCCCGGCGCCCGCCGCTCAGCTAGGGGCGGCGCCCGCCGCCGAGCCGCTACTCAACCGCATTTTTGCGCCGCTAGCCCTCATCTTAAGTATTTTGAGCTTGGTGCTCTACGGGATGCTGCGCCTGAGCCTGGGCCGCACCCTGCGCGAGCTGCGCCGGGCCAGCCCGGCGGCCAGCCGCGAGCTCACCGCTGCCCAGCGCCAGCAAATCGAGGAGCTAGTGGCCCGGCGGGTGGCCGAGGCCCGGCACGAGGCCCAACCCAGTACCCCTGCCGACGCCGATGCCCAGCTGCCGAGCTAGCCACTGCGAGCGCCGCGCCGTATGGCAAAGCATGATGCGCCGGACTTTCCTTTTTAGTGGCGTGCTGGCCGGGCTGTTGCTCGGTAGCTGCAGCACCACGTCGCGCTCGCCGGCCCACAAAGAAGCCGTGCGCGCCAATGCCATTTCTAACAAGCACATTCTCAGCGAACAGCCCACGCTGGAGCACCCCGCGCCCCGCGTGGTGCCCGATTCGGGGGCCGTTGTGCACTAGCCTTTTTATAGTTTGACCTACCCCGCCGCCCGCCGCGACCCGCAGCCCGATACCTATTTTGGCACCGAGGTGCTCGACCCCTACCGCTGGCTCGAAGACGCCGACGCCCCCGAAACCACGGCCTGGGTCACGGCCGAAAACGAGGTGACCTTCGGCTACCTCGCCCAAATTCCGTTTCGCGACCAGCTGCGCGAGCGCCTCACCCAACTCTGGAACTACGCCCGCTACAGCGTGCCGCACCAGGAAGGCGACTTGTTGATTTTCAGCAAGAACGATGGCCTGCAAAACCAGGCCGTGGTATACGCCGTGCCCGTGGGCCAGCCGCTTGACACGGCCGAAGTGCTGCTCGACCCGAATGGGTTTTCGGAGGATGGTACTACGGCGCTCATGGGCCTGCACTTCAGCCCTAGCCACCGCTACCTGGCCTACACTACCAGCGGCGGCGGCTCGGACTGGCAGCAAATCCGGCTGCTCGACATGGCTAGCCGCCAGCCGTTGGCCGAGGTGCTCGACTGGGTGAAAGTGTCGGACGTGGCCTGGGCGGGCGACGGCTTTTACTACAGCGCCTACGACGCGCCCCGGCTCGGTGAGGCCGCGCTGGCCGGCAAAAACGAGTTCCACAAGGTGTACTACCACCACCTGGGCACGCCCCAAAGTGCGGATGAGCTGGTATATGAAAATCCGGACATGGCGCTGGGCTTCCGCATTGCCAGCACCACCGAGGACGAGCGCTGGCTGTGCCTCAGCCTCACCGACGGGCTGGCCGACGGCAACCGCCTGCTGGTGCGCGACCTGCGCGACCCTAGCCAGGCCACGGCCTGGATTACTATTCAGCCCAGCTACGAGTTTGACACGAGCGTAATCGGCAACGTGGGCGACGAGCTGCTGGTGTACACCAACGACCACGCGCCCAACTACCGCGTGGTGCGCGTGCACCCTAGCCAGCCCACCGAGTGGCCCGACGTGATACCCGAAACCACCGAAAAGCTCGAAGGCATCAGCCAGGCGGCGGGCTGCCTGCTGGCGACCTATCTGCACGACGCCAGCTCGCAGGTGAAGGTCTATTCGGAGCGCGGCGAGTACCGGCACGACGTGGCGCTGCCGGCCATCGGCACGGCGGGCGGCTTCGGCGGGCGGCGCGAGGACACTGTTCTTTATTACGCGTTCACGTCGTTTACCTACCCCACCACTATCTACCGCTACGACCCGGAGGCCAATGCGAGCACGGTGTTCAAGGCACCCACGGTGGATGTGCAACCGGCTGACTACGTGACCACTCAGGTATTTTACCCGAGCAAGGACGGCACGCCGATTCCGATGTTCATCACCCACAAAAAGGGGCTGGCGCTGGACGGGCAAAACCCAACTTACCTCTACGCCTACGGCGGCTTCAACGTGAGCCTCACGCCCGGCTTCTCGGTGGCTAGGGTGCTGTGGCTGGAGCAGGGCGGCGTGCTGGCCATCCCGAACCTGCGCGGCGGCGGCGAGTATGGCGAGGCCTGGCACCAGGCCGGCATGACGCCCCGCAAGCAAAACGTGTTCGACGACTTCACGGCGGCCGCCGAAACGCTGTTCGCCCACGGCTACACCAGCCCCGAGCGGCTCGCCATCGCGGGCGGCTCGAACGGCGGCCTGCTCGTGGGCGCCATCCTAACGCAGCGGCCCGACCTCTGCCGCGTGGCGCTGCCCGCCGTGGGCGTCATGGATATGCTGAAGTACCAGAAATTCACCATCGGCTGGAACTGGGCGCCCGAGTACGGCACCTCCGACGACGAGGCACAGTTTCATAATCTGCTGGCCTACTCGCCCTTGCATAACCTGCGGCCCGGCACGGCCTACCCGTCCACGCTCATCACCACGGCCGACCACGACGACCGCGTGGTGCCCGCGCACTCCTTCAAGTTTGCCGCCGAGCTGCAAGTGTGCCAGGCCGGGGCTAGCCCCGTGCTCATCCGCATCGACGTGAACGCCGGCCACGGCGCCGGCAAAAGCACCCAGCTGCAAATAGCCGAGTGGGCCGACGTGTGGAGCTTCGTGTGGCACGAAATGGGCGTGAGCCCGAGCGCGTTGTAACGTTTGGGCCGCGGCCGCGGTAGCCCGGGCTCCTCCCTATATTTCGCCCATGAAACTGCTCGCCTTGCCCTTCCTATCCTTCGCGCTGCTGCCGCTGGCTAGCCCCGCCCAGCCTAGCACGGGCTACGAAATAACCGGCCAAATTAATGGCCTGGCCGATGGCACCCGGCTCTATCTCATCAATGGTAGTCGGCGACTGCGCATCGACTCGGCCACGGTGCAGCAGGGGCAGTTCACGCTGCGGGGCAAGGTAGCCGAGCCCGTGTATACCTACCTCTACGCGGGCCGGGGCCGCGCCAGCATCAAGCTAGCTGATATTTTGCTCGATAACCAGCGTGTGCAAGTAAGCGGCGCGCAGCCAGCCTACGACAATGTAGTAGTGAGCGGCTCGGATATCGACCGCCAATGGAGAGAGTGGTTTCGGGAAGACGCCCGGCTAGCACAGCGGCGCACCGACCTGGGCCAGCGCGCCCAGGCCCGGCTAGCCCAGCCCGATACCGCCGGAGCCGGCCTCCTGCGGCACGAGCGGGCGCGCGTGCAGCGCGAGCGCATCACGCTGCTGAAAGCTTACGTGCGCCGCTACCACGACACGGCCGCGGGGGCAGTGTTGCCCACCCTGTGTACGCTGGGCGCTTCCCTCACCGGGGCCGACTACCAGGAAATGTACCAGAGCCTGACGCCCCGCTGGCAGCAGTCGGCGATGGGCCGCGAGGTATTAACGCAGGCCAGCCAGCACCCCGCCAAGTAGCGAGGTGTCGGCTGGCCCGGGTGTGTGTCTATTCAACTACCTCCAGCGTAGTGCGGAAGGAATGGTATTTGCCCGCAAAGCGCTTGTCCATTTCTTGGCGCAAAGCCGGCGCAAAGTGTTCTTGATAAGCCTCAAGCTGCTCGAGGCTGACGCTGAAATACTGGGCGGCGTAGGTTACGCCATCGTCTTCTTCGTTGAGTAAGCGCAGCAGGGTGCTTTTAATAAAACAGCCGGTACCCACCACTTCGGCCATGTGGTGGTCGCGCATGTAGGCTACCCATTCGTCGGCAATGCTGGGTTCCAGGCTGGTGGTTACGTTGTACAGAATCATAAGCGTAGGCGTGAGCGGAAAAAATACTCCCGATGAGGAGCCTCAGACGCGCATGGCGTCAAATTGATAGTCGTTGATGCGAGCCAGAATGGCCTTGGGGTCGAGTTTCTCGGCAGCCGTGGCCTGGGCCAGGGCGGCTAGCTCCTGGTCGCCGGCCAGGCGCAGGGTCAGAATTTGTTTGAGGGTAAGTTGCTTTTCGAGGGGCGCGAAGCGCTGGCCGCTCACCTCAAAGTAGCGCTGGCGCACTTCGAGGCGAGCCACCCGGTCTTGCAGCAGCAGAGCGTAGTGCTGGCGCAGCATCACGAGCGTGACAAAAAAGAGTAGCGTAACGGCCGCCAGCGAAAACCACAGCCGCGAAATTTCGGAGTCGTCGCCGGCCACGCCCACGTAGCGTCGAATGGTGTAGCCCACCATCAGCAGCGTGAGGGGCAGCAGCACAAAGTGATGCAGCGGGTAGTGGCGGGTGGGGTTGGTAGCGGCCATGAGGCGAAAATGCGAGGCTAGGAAGTGAAAACAAGCATACGGGCAAAACGAAAAAAGCTCCGGCCAAGGCCAGAGCTTTTTCAATATAACGGGCTAGCCAGACGCTGGCCGGGTGGCTTACATACCCTTGCGGGCGGCTTTTTCAGCTTCTTTCTGGGCTTTCATTTGCGACTTGGCGGCCTTTTCCTGCTCGCGAGCCATTTTGGCGTTCTGGCGCTCCATGCGTAGCTGCTCTTTTTGCTGCTTGGCCTGTTGGCGCTGGGCCTTCATCTGGTGCTTGAGGTCGCGGGCCTGGCTTTGCTGAGCTTTGAGGGCGCGGCGGTTTTCGGCTACCGACTGGTCGGCCATCTTGCGCTGGTCGCGCTGCTGGTCGTAGGTAGCCTGGGTGGTTTGCACCGTTTGCGGCGTGGCTAAGGCAGGGTCGGTAGTCGTAGTCTGGGCGTGCGCCGAAGTAGCGGCGAAGCTGGCTAGTACAAAGGCTAGACCAAAGAATTGCTTTTTCATAAGTTGTAAAAGGCACTGCTACCGTGCGATAGCTGCGTCTTTAACGAAGGAGTTTTATAATAGTTGATGGCAACCTACATGGTACCCATCTTGGCAGCCTTCTTCTCCATTTTCATCTCCTTACGCGCTTCTTTTTTGGAGCCCGAAGTCGAACCAGTGCGCATTTTGGTGTCCTTGTACTGGCTGCGGTTGTTGGGCATCATCTGTCCATCAGAACGGGTTTGGCCCGTCACTTGGTCCAAGGGCGCGGTGGTGGGGCTCGTTTGGTGAGGGCGGTCAGGCGCACCTGGCACGGGCGAAATAGTAGATTGGGCGTGGGCCGAAGTAGCGGCAAGGCTAGTTAGCACGAAGGCAGCGAAGGCGAGGAATTTTTTCATACGGGTAAGAATGGGTAAACAAGCTATTGCTACTGTTTGAACGTAAAGCCGTAACCAGGGTTGGTGCTGTACATGAGCAACTCTTGGCTGCGCGGCCCCGGCCTAGTGCTTAGTGGTGCAGGCTAGCCGCTGCTACCGGCGCGGCGCAACCGCTGTGGCAGCCATCAGGCAGCTCCGAGTCTTCGACCTGCACCGTGCTGTGGTGGATGTGAAACTCGCGCAGCAGCCCCGCCGAAAGGCTCGCCAGCCAGGCGGCATCGGCGCCACCGGGGCGCACCAAGTGGGCCATGAGGGCGGTGTCGTGGCCGTCGCTGCTCATGCTCCAGATATGCAGGTCGTGCAGGCTTTGCACGCCCGGCTGGGCCAGCATAAACTGTTGAACTTTCTCTAAGTCAATGCCATCGGGTACGGCTTGCAGGCCCAGCCGGATGGTGTCGCGCAGCAAACCCCACGAGCCCACGGCAATCACGGCCAGCAGCCCGAGGCTGATAATAGGGTCGAGCCAGGTCCAATGGGTGAAGTAGGTGATGGCTCCGCCCACTACCACGCCCAGGCTCACCAGCGCATCGGTGAGCATGTGCAGGTAGGCGCCGCGCACGTTCACGTCGCCCTTCTGGCCCGCGCGGAACAACCAGGCGGTGAAGCCGTTAATTAGAATGCCAACCCCAGCCAGCAGCATTACCGACTGGCCATTCACGGGCTCGGGGTGGCGCAGGTGGTCGATGGTTTCCCACAGAATGAACCCTAGCGCGCCGTAGAGCAGCGCCGCATTCAGCAAGGCCGCCTGAATGGTGGCGCCCCGGTAGCCAAACGTGTAGCGCCCGCTAGCGGGCCGCCCGGCCAGCCAGGCCGCGCCCCAGGCCAGGGCCAGGCTTAGCACGTCGCTCAGGTTGTGGCCGGCATCGGAGAGCAGCGCGGCCGAGTTGGCGGCTAGCCCCCCAATGGCCTCCACCACCACAAAGGCCAGGTTAAGGCCGATACCCAGGGCGAAGGCGGTGCTGAATTTGCCCCCGGCCGGCGGGGCGGCGTGAACGTGGCCGGCGTGGTCGTGCCCGCCGTGGCTGTGCGAGTGGCCCATAACAGTTGCAAAAGGGTGTGCCCGCTAAAACGTAAAGGCTGGGCTTTGGGTGCAAAAAACCCTAGCCTCGGCCCGTACGCCCTACTTAAATGCTAGGGGCACTACCACTTTCACACTCAGCGTGCGGCCGATGTTGTATACCCCGCGCCGGCCGCTAAGGTAGTTTACCTCGCTGTATTTCAGGCGGCTAAGGTGACTCTGGTAAGCCACGTCGAAGAGGTTGTTGGCCGTGACGTAGACCGAGAACATCGTGCGGCCCTTGGCGTCGGCCACGTCGGTGCCCACGCCGGCATTAAACAAGGTGTAGGCCGGGGTGGCCGTTTCGGTGTCGAAGGCGGCGAAGTAGCGGTTTTGGGCGAAGGTCTGCTCCAGCTGAAAGCGGGCGTACACGTTGGTCAGGCGCTTGCCCTGGCGGCGGAAATTGCCGCGCAGCTCGCTCTGCAGGCGGTCAGCCGGAATGAAGGGCAGAAACTGCTGGTCGCTGGGCACGTCGAGCTGGCGCGCCCGCACCATCGAAAACGAGTTTTCGAAGTGCAGCCAGTCGAGCGGGTGCGGGTGAAAATCGAGCGTGACCTCGCCGCCCAGCAGCCGCGCCTGGCCCTGCACGTAGTTGAAGAGGCCAATGTCGGGGCCCGTCGACACGAGCGAGTCGGTGCCCGCCCGGTTCAGCACCCGGCGCGAAAAAATGTAGTTCGAGATGCTGTTCTCGAAGGCATCGACCGTGAAACGCACGTGGTCGGAGGTATAGCTCACGCCGGCATCGACCTGCAGGCTGGTTTCGGCCTGGAGGTTGGCCTGGCCCACCTCGTAGCGAATGGTGCCCTCGTGCACGCCGTTCGACCCGAGCTCGGCAATGTTGGGCGCCCGGAAGCCGCGGCTCACATTGGCTTTCACCGTGAGGCGGTCGCTGAGGTTATAGGCCGCGCCCAGGCTGCCGCTGTAGTTATTAAACGTGCTTACGAAGCCCGGAAACTTGGTTTCGGCGTCGGGCGTGGTGGGGGCGGTGGGGCGCTCGTTGGCGTCGAGGTACAGGCTCTGGGCCGCGATGCGGCGCACGTCGTAGCGCAGGCCGCCGCTGAGGTCGAGGCCGCCAAACGACTTTTTCACCACCCCAAATACGCCGCCCTCGGTCATATTATAGGCCGGAATGAGGAATTCGGTGCCCAGGTTGCGGTTTTGCTGGCGCAGGCCGGTGGTGCCCACGGCCACGTTCCAGCCGCTGAGCTCGGGCAGGAAGTAGCGCAGCGCGTAGTCCACGGTGCGCAGCTGGAAGTAGAGCTGCGGCTCATCGGGGTTCAGCGCGTCGCCAAACTCGCGGCGCAGGTTCTGCTGGTAGTTCACTTGCAGGGCTAGCCGGCCGCCCTGGTCGCCGATAATGAAGTTGTTGTCGGTGCCAAAGCGCAGGTGGTTGATGCGCTGGCGCGGCACGGCCAGCCCGTAGCCGCGCAGCTCGTCGTCGCTTACCACCCGCGACTCGACCTGGCTGCCCACCGCCACGTCGCGCACGAAGCGGCCGCTCAGGCTGTCGCGGCCGCCCTCCACCAGCCCGATGTTCTGGTTGAAGCTGCTGAACGTGAGGTGCGAGTAGCCCCAGCTTTTGTTCAAGCCCACGTAGCCGTTGGCGTCCCACTCATTAAAGCCCGAGTTGAAAACCTTGCCGTCGTAGCGGTTCTGGTAGTTGCCGGCCACCTTGCGGGTGCCGCGCACCAGCCAGTTGAGGCCGTTGAGGTTGCCCGCGTTTTCGAGCGAGTAGCCTTGCTGCTGGTTGTTGGTCTGGTAGTTGGCCGTGGCCGAGCCCGTGATGTGGCCTTCGGCAATGGGGTCGGGGGCCAAGAAGTTGATGACGCCCGCCATCGCATCGGAGCCATATAACAAGGAGCCCGGGCCCTTGATAATCTCGGCCCGGTCGATGCTAAACTCGTCAATCTCAATGCCATGCTCGTCGCCCCACTGCTGGCCCTCCTGCTTGGCGCCGTTGTTGAGCGTCACCACGCGGTTGTACCCTAGCCCGCGCACCACGGGCTTGCTGATGGCCGCGCCGGTCGTAATCTGGCTGATGCCCGGCGTGTGGGCAATGGCATCGATGACGTTGGTGGCCGACGTCTGATTGAGCCGCGTGCGGTCGATAACCGTGGTGGGCACCGGCGAGCGGCGCAGCTCGGTGGCCTGGCTCACGCCCGTCACCACTACCTGCCCGATTTCGGTGGCCGCGGGCGTCAGCTTCAACTCCAGCGCCGGGCTGGTGCCGGTGTCTATAGTCTGGTTGACAGTATTATACCCTAGCGACGTGACCTGCATCAGGAATCGGCCGCGGGGTAGATTGGCGAAGCTGAAGCGGCCGTCGGCATCGGTGGCCGTGCCTTGTTTGAGGTCGGGAAAAACGACGTTGGCGCCCGGCAAAGGCTGGCCGGTAGCCGCATCGGTGAGGCGGCCGCTGAACACCGCCGCCCGCGAGCGGGCCGGTGCGGCCGGCGGCGCCATCTGGGCCACCGCTGAAAAGGAATGAGCAAACGTGCTGGCTAGCACCACTGACGCGGCGATACGAAGCATAAAAACCACAAAGTAGAAGGGGCGGACTGCCGCCATATCAGCTAACCACGCCGCGCTCCGCAAACAAACCCCGGCCAAGGGCTAGGGTCTGTCTGCATTTTCTCTAAAACCAAACCAGAGAAAAATCGGAGCGGCTGGCCCTGGAGGGCGCGCGGCAAACAGCTTGCAATCAGCTCAAAAGCTGATGTATGGGCGAAAGTCCTGGAAAAAAGAAAAAGGCTGCATCCACGGAGGCGCTAGGCCTGCGGGGGGCCGCGCAGGGCCGTGCGCCGCAGCAAAGTGGCCAGGGCCACCGGCTGCGCGGGCGCGGCCAGCGGCTGGTACACGGCCCGCACGCGGGGCTGGGGCAGGCGCACCGGCAGGGCCGGTGCAAAGGGCACGTTGTAGAACTGTTCGGTGTGGCAGTGCGTGTGCTGGGCGCTCAGCACGTCGAGGCCGGTGGGGCGGCGTGCGGCGGCCACCTCGGTGGTAGTGTGCGCGTGGCGGTGCAGGGCCAGCACCCACGCCTCGGGCAGCAGCGTCCGCACGAGGCAGAGCAGCAACAGCAGGGCGAGGTAGGGGCGAAGCAGGGGCCGCAATACAAAAACGCTAGCTAGGTGAGCTGATTTAAGGAAGGCTATCGCGGCCAAAGGGTTGCATCAGCCAGGCAAAGGTACGGCGGGAAGCTGGGCGAAAAGGCTTTTTATGCAACATTGTTACAAAATACTTTTGCCGCTAGCCTCTTGCAAGCGAGCAAAAGTGAGCTTGGCAGTAAGTCCGCGGCGTACCTTGCCGCCTCCTACCCGTCCTGCTACTTTCCTTCGATATGCCGCTCCGGCGCTGGTATTTTCCCTTTTGGCTGGCATGCGGGGCGGCTAGCCTACTGGTGGCCGGGCCCACCCGGGCGCAGGTGCCGCTGCTGCTGCCGGGCCGCTGGGAGCTGCGCCAAATCAGCTTTGTGGCGAACCAAACTGTGCCGCCCGACATTTTGGAGCGCATGGACAACCCCGAGGTGGCCGAGCTCAACCAGGAAATGGCTGGCGGCGCGGCCCATTTGGTGGTTGAGTTCCGGCCCGATGGCACCTACCGGTTTACGGTGGGGCGCGCTGGGCAGCCCGAACATACGGAAGTGGGCACCTACGGCGTTAGTGGTAAAACCCTACTAGCCCAGAGCCCGGGTACTGAGGGCGGCTCGTCATTCGACCACCAACAGGTAGTTGTGTTGACCCGCCGGCGGTTAGTAGTCCAGTTTTTAGTGGGCGATGAGCTACCTGGAGTAGAAGAAGAACTGGAGTATCGCCGGGTGCCTTAACTCGGAAAAATTAAATTTTTTGACAGTAGGTCAGCCCAAACTCAATACATTTGCGTAAGTGTGCCGCTTCACGGTGATACCAATGGCCTGCCGCCCGCGTATCGAGATTGAAGAGGCAAATACCTTTATGATTATCAATACAATAGCTGAGCTCTGTGTTCAGCATGATAAGCCCTTGAATTTGGTGCGGGTGGCCTGGCTGGCTGGCCGTAATATGCGCTTTTTTCAGCAGGCTTTCACCCAGCTGCGCGGAATTATTACGCAGTTGGGCGTGGGCCGCGTGGTGCTGGAGCTCAATGCCATGCCCGATATTCCGGTGTATGACCAGATATGGCTGAGCAAAGTTTTTATGCCGGCGCTGCTCAAGCTCCCTTTGCAGCAGGTGGTGGTGGTGCTCTCGGCGCGGCGCGTCTACAACCAGCAGGTGGTAGAAGGCGTGCTGGCGGCCTCGGCCATGAGCATTTTATTCGACGTGCAGTTTTTTGCCCAGCCCGAGGCCGCGCTAGCCTGGCTCACCGACGACTCGCCCCGCCTGCCGGCGCTGCTGCGCGAGTGGGCCAGCGGCTGCGGCAGCCACGAGCCGGCCACCGATGAAGTGGCCGAGCCCCGGGCGCCCTACGGCCGCCGGCTGCCAACCTGACAGCTACCCCCTTCTTGGAACAGCCTTTGAATTGCAAGGCTGGCTAGCGGGCGCTGCCTGTTAGTCAGCCTTTTATTGTTTTACCAGCTTCTTCGCTATTCCGATGTCCGAAACCGGCTCCATTTCCATCCACACCGAGAACATCTTCCCGATTATCAAGAAGTTCTTGTATTCTGACCACGAGATTTTTTTGCGCGAGCTGGTCAGCAACGCCGTCGATGCCACCCAAAAGCTCAAGAGCCTGGCCGCACTGGGCGAATACAAGGGCGAGCTGGGCGAGCTGAAAGTGCGCGTGACGGTGGACAAAGACACCCGCAAAATTACGATTTCGGACCACGGCCTGGGCATGACGGCCGACGAAATCAAGAAGTATATCAACCAGATTGCCTTCTCCGGCGCCACCGAGTTTGTGGAGAAGTACAAGGAGAAGGATGCGCAGGCTAAAGACCAGATAATCGGGCAGTTCGGCCTGGGTTTCTACTCGGCCTTCATGGTGTCAAAAGAGGTTGAAATCTGGTCGCAGTCGTACAAGGACGACACGCTGACCGCACACTGGATTTGCGACGGCAGCACGCAGTTTACCCTCGATGAGCCGACCGGCGAGCACGCCAAGGCCGAGCGTGGCACCGACGTAGTGCTGCACGTGGCCGACGACTCGGATGAGTTCTTGGAAGAGGCCCGCCTGCGGACCATTCTGGAGAAGTACTGCAAGTTCCTGCCCATCCCGATTGAGTTTGAGGGCCAGCTGGTTAACGACACCACGCCCATCTGGACCAAGCAGCCCGCCGACCTTACCGACGAGGACTACAAGAAGTTTTACCGCGAGCTGTATCCGATGAGCATGGATGAGCCGCTGTTCTGGATTCACCTGAACGTGGACTATCCGTTTAACCTGACGGGTATTTTGTACTTCCCGAAGGTGAAGGACGAGCTCCAATTCTCGCGCAACAAGATTCAGCTCTACTCGCGCCAGGTGTTCATCACCGACGAGGTGAAGGACGTGGTACCCGAGTTTTTGATGCTGCTGCACGGCGTGATTGACTCGCCAGATATTCCGCTCAACGTGTCGCGCAGCTTCCTGCAAGCCGACGCCAACGTGCGTAAAATCAACACCTACATCACCCGCAAAGTAGCCGACAAGCTGGCCGAGCTATTCCGCAAGGACCGCGCTGGCTATGAGGAGAAGTGGGCTGATATTGGGCTATTTGTGAAGTACGGGATGCTCTCGGACGAGAAGTTTTATGAGCGCGCCAAGGACTTCGTGCTGCTGAAAAGCGTGGACGGCACCCTGCGTACGCTCACCGAGTACACCGAGCACGTACAAGCCAACCAGCAGGACAAAGACGGCAACACCGTGGTGCTCTACACCACCGACGCCGAGGCACAGCACAGCTTCGTGGCTGGCGCCCAGGAGCGCGGCTACGACGTGCTGTTGATGGACCATATTCTGGACCCGCACTTCATCGGCCAGCTCGAGCAGAAGTTGGAGAAAACCACGTTTAAGCGTGTGGACTCGGCCACGGCTAGCCAGCTCATCGAGAAGGAAGAAGCCCCGGCCAGCGTGCTGAGCGATGACGACCAGAAGAAGCTCGAAGAGGTGTTCCAGGGGGCCATCAGCAACCCGGCGATGCACGTCAAAGTGGCGGCCCTTTCGCCGCAGGACGCGCCGGTGGTCATCACCCAAAACGAATTTATGCGCCGCATGAAAGACATGCAGCGCACCGGCGGTGGCGGCGGCATGCAGATGTTCGGCAACATGCCCGACTCGTTTGACGTGACCGTGAATGCTAACAGCCCGCTCGTGAGCAAGGTGCTGGCCGACGGTGGCGACACCATCGCCAAGCAAGCCTTCGACCTGGCGCTGCTAGCCCAGGGCCTGCTGAAGGGCGAGGCGCTAACCGCCTTTGTGAAGCGCAGCACCGAGCTGCTGTAAGCATTGGGTTCTAACGGAAAAGCCTCGCTACCAGATTGGTGGCGAGGCTTTTTTGTGTTGGAACAGCGTCTGGGTAGGCTAGCCGCTGTTACTGGCGCAAGGTTAGCGCAGCGTAACTCGCGCCAGTAACAGAGCCTAGCGGTTGGCTATGGCTATTTACCGGTTTCACTGGTAGCCGCGTCCACGGGTTTCGACTGTGGCGAGGCCTGCTGGCGCAGGAAGATGGAGAGGCCGACCAGCGAAAAAATGGATACGAACTCGCTCTGCCAGTTCTGGAACGACTCGAACCAAAAGCGGCTGGTGTGCAGGTAGCCCCAGGTAGTGATGAGGGGCTTGCCCTCGTGCGCCTGCTCGATGTTGTAGACTAGCATGCCGCCGCGGGCATGCAGGTACACCGCGCCCAGGAACAGCGCAAAAAACGTGAGGCTCAGCGAGTGTTTATATAGGTGCAGCCAGAAACCGCCGCGCCGCACGGGCCACGGCGCACCGGGTTTGCTGGGGTCGGGCTGCTGGTCTACGTCTTCTTCGCCCTCCAGCTTTTTCGATTCGGGCGAGCCTTTTTGGCGCAGCCACATGGTGAGTACCACATAGACGCCCATTTGTAGAAACTCGCTTTCCCAGTTCTCAAATGTGGCTTCGAGCAGGTGGCCCGAGTGCAGGTACTGGCCTAGCGTAAGCTGGGCTAGCCCCATCTGCTGCAAGTCGTCGTTGTTATCGTGCCAGCCGGTGAGAATCTGGCCTACCAGCGCGGCCAGTATCATGCAGAGGGTGACCAGAAGCAGGCCATTCTCATAAAAAAAGCGGCGGAGGCGGGAGGCAGACACGGGCAGAAAAGCTGAAGCAGCATGGAGACTTGCCGGCGTAGAACGGGGCTAGCCACTAGGCGGTTGGGCTAGCTGCCGGCCCAGCCAGGGTACGAGCCGAAGCTTACGCGCTCGATAAAATCCTGTGGCTTAGCGTAGCTTGGGGGCAAACCTCTTTTTACCCACCCATGAAAAAACTCTTAGCTCTGGGCTGTTTCTGCCTGATTGGCACGGCAGCTTTCGCGCAGGCTGGGCGCCCGGCTTCCGCTAGCCTCGCCACCAACCAGGTGCAAGTAGCCAACGGCCGGCTGGCCGGCGCCACGCTGCCGAGCGGCATCCACGCTTTCAAGGGCGTGCCCTACGCCGCGCCGCCCGTGGGCCCGCGCCGCTGGCAGGCCCCGCAGCCCGCCCAGCCCTGGAAAGACGTGCGCCCAGCCACGCAGTTTGGCCCGCGGGCCATGCAGCTGCCCTTGTTCGGCGACATGAATTTTCGCTCGAACGGCGTGAGCGAGGACTGCCTCTACCTCAACGTGTGGACCGGCGCGAAGGCCAGCCAGGACAAGCGGCCGGTGCTGGTGTATTTCTACGGCGGCGGCTTCGTGGCCGGCGATGGCTCGGAGCCCCGCTACGACGGCGAGGCCCTAGCCAAAGAAGGTATCGTGACCGTGACGGTGAACTACCGGCTCGGTGTGTTCGGCTTCCTGGCCCACCCCGAGCTAACCAAGGAATCGCCGAACCACGCTTCGGGCAACTACGGCTTGCTCGACCAGCAGGCAGCTATTCAGTGGGTTAAGAAAAATATCGCGGCCTTTGGCGGCGACCCGGCGCACATCACCATCGCGGGCGAGTCGGCGGGCTCGTGGTCGGTGAGCGCCCAAATGGCGGCGCCGGCTTCCAAAGACCTGCTGAAAGGCGCCATTGCCGAAAGCGGCTCGCTGCTGGGCTTGCAGCCGCTGCCTACCCTGGCGCAGGGCGAGCAAACGGGTGTGGCCTTTGGCACCGCCGTGGGGGCTGGCTCGCTGGCCGCGCTGCGGGCGCTGCCGGCCCAGCAGGTGCTGGAGGCTAGCGGCAAGCAGGGTGCGCCGCGCTTTTCGCCCATCGTGGATGGATATTTTTTGCCGCGCTCGCCCGCCGAGATTTTTGCCGCCGGCCAGCAGGCGCACGTGCCGCTGCTGGTGGGCTGGAACTCGCAGGAAATGGCCTACCAGATGGTGATGGGCCCGGCCGCGCCCACGGTGGCCAACTACACCGCCGCCGTGCAGAAGCTTTACGGCGAGCAAGCGGCTGATATACAGCGCTTGTACCCCGCCACTACCGATGCCCAGGCCGAGCAGGCCGCCACCGACCTGGCCGGCGACCGCTTCATCGCCTACAGCACCTGGAAGCTGGCCGATGCCCAGCTTCAGACCGGCGGCCAGCCCGTGTACCGCTACCTCTACGCCCGCCCGCGCCCGGCCATGACGCCCGAAATGGGCAACGCCACCGCCAACCTAGCCGGCGGCGTCAGCAAGGGCACCGGGGCCGCTAGCCCCGCCCCGCCCGCCAAAGGTGCCGTGCACTCGGCCGAGATTGAGTACGCGCTTGGCAACCTGCCCACCAACAAAGTATTTGCCTGGACGCCGGATGATTATCAGGTGTCCAAAACCATGCAGGGCTACTTCGCCAACTTTATCAAAACCGGCAATCCCAATGGCCCTGGCCTGCCCACCTGGCCCAAGGCTAGCCAGCAAAATGGCCAGTACCTGCGCCTCGATGTGACCACCCAGGCCGAGCCCGACCAGACGCGGGCGCGCTACCAGTTTCTGGAGCAGCACGCGGGGAAGTAGAAAGTATCGCGGATTCAAAAACCGTCCGTCATGCCCATCTGGCGTCCGCTTGCCGAAGCATCTCTACCGAACGGCACCCTAGCGGCGCGGTAGAGATGCTTC
>JBPBQJ010000122.1:0-41288 GCA_050954765.1 Janthinobacterium lividum
GGCTAGCGGCGGGCGCCTGCTCGTCTTGGCCGGCGGTGGGGGCCATGGCCTCGCCATAGTGGGCTACGGCGCGGGCCTGCGGGGCCGAGAGGTGCTCGGCGGCAACTTCGGTGGGCACGTGCTGGGCGGTTTCGGCGGCTGCCGTGGCTTCGGGGGTCGCTGGAATCTCCGCATCAGCCGGGGCCTCAGTGGCCGGGGTGGGCTGGGCTAGCTCTTCGGCCAGGCCGGGCTCGGAGCGCAGCGGGTCGGGCTCGACCTGCGTTGCGCCGCCACCGGGGGGCACGGCGGCTTCGGCCGGCGTTTCGCTTTGGGCCGGCTGGGCGGGGCTTGGGGGGGGGGCGGGCACCGACTCGGTCGAGCCCGCGCCTTGTTGGGCGCGGATTTCGGCCAGGCGGGCTTCGAGCACGCTCATGCGGTCGGCCGGGTTAGCGGGCGTATTCTGGTCAGGGGTGGGGGTTTCTTCGGGCAGCATAAAGCAAAGCGAAAAGCCGGCGGCCAGCCGGGGCCGACAAAAAAATAAAAAAGCCGCCGGAACGGAGGGCAGGAAAAAAAGTAGATTAGTTCAGGCTAGGGTCGAGCGGGTAGTTGGAGAGCGCCCGGAAGCGGCCGCCTTTTTCGCGCAGGATGCCTTGCCAAAACGCATCAGACCTCAAAGTAAATACTTTCCCGGCACTAGCGGGCTGCCGTATCCAGGAGCCGCGCTGGATTTCTGCTTCCAGCTGGCCCGGCGACCAGCCCGAGTAGCCCACAAAGCAGTGTACCTCATCGGGTGGGATAAGGCCGCTGTTTATCAGGGTAATAAGCAGGTCAAAATCACCGCCCCAGAACACGTTGTCGCCCAGGTCGGTGGCGCCGGGCAGGCTGGCGTAGCGGTGCACAAAATGCAGCGTATCGAGCTGCACGGGACCGCCTTCGTAGAGCGGCAACTCAGTGGCGGGGCCGGGCGGCAGCGCCAGCGCATCGCCGAGCACGGTGGCCGTGCGCCGGGTCAGCACCAGGCCAAACGCGCCCTCGGTGGGGCTGTGGCGGCAGAGCAGCACCACGCTGCGCTCGAAGTTGGGGTCGCCCAGGAAGGGCTGCGAGATGAGAAGGGTACCGGGCTTCATACGAAGTAGCAAGTACGCAAGCGGGCGCCGGATAGTGCCCGCTTGCCCCTAAAAAACCCGTTTTTCCCGCCCCGCCGCCCCGTACCTTTGCCCCAGGTAGAAAAAAAGAAATTCATAACGCATAATTTATACTTCATACTTCAAAACATGACCGACGCCGAACTCGCCGCCCTGCGCCAGAGCTACACCCAGCGCACGCTGCTCGAAGCCGATGTGCTGCCCGGGGCCGTGGCCCAGTTTCGGCAGTGGCTCGACGAGGCCGTGGCCGCCCAATTGCCCGAGCCCGCCGCCCTGACCCTAGCCACCGTGAACCCGGCCACCGGCCAGCCCAGCCAGCGCGTGGTACTGCTCAAGGGCCTGCCCGACGACGCGGGCTTTCTGTTTTTTACCAACTACGACTCGCAGAAGGGCCACGAGCTGGGGGCCCAGCCGCGGGCGGCGCTCAACTTTTTCTGGCCCGGGCTGGAGCGCCAGGTGCGGGTGGAAGGGCTAGTAGAGAAAGCACCCGAAGACGTCTCGACTGCCTATTTCCAGAGCCGGCCGCGCAGCTCGCAGGTGGGCGCCTGGGCCTCGCCCCAGAGCCAGGTTATCGGCAGCCGTGAGGAACTCGAAGCCCGCGAGCACGAGGTAGAGGCCGCGTTTGCTGCCCAGAATCCCTTGCCGCGCCCCCCGCACTGGGGCGGCTACGTGCTGCGCCCGCAGCGGGTGGAGTTCTGGCAGGGCCGCCCCAGTCGCCTGCACGACCGCCTGGTGTACGAGCGGGAGGCTAGCGGGCAGGGCTGGAAAATCAGCCGGCTGGCCCCGTAGAGTCAATTATCAGTCATCAGCTAGCAATTAGCAGGCTCGCTAAATCAACTGGCCGCCTGCTGCTGATTGCTGATAACGACGAGCTGCTAATTGATAATTGACGACTGATAATTGACGAAATGGCTGACATTCAACCCGTGCGCGGCTGGCGCTACAACCCGGCCCTGAGCGCCGATATCGACGCGGTGGTTTCGCCGCTCTTCGACGTGGTGAGCCCGCGCCAGCGCGAGGCGCTCTACCAGCAGCCGCTTAATTCCATTCACCTCTCGGTGCCGCGGGCCGAGCCGGGGCTAGCCCCGACCCAGGCCGCCGCCCGGCGCCTGGCCGCGTGGCAGGCCGCGGGCGTGCTGCGGCAGGACGGCCTGCCGGGTATTTACGTGTACTACCAGTACTTTAGGCTGCCCGGCGAGCCGGGGCGCGAGCGCTGCCGCAAGGGCTTCATGTGCCACATCCGGGCCACCGACTGGGCCGCGGGCGTGGTGCTGCGCCACGAAAACACGCTGCCCGCCGCCGTCAACGACCGGGCCGAACTGCTGGCCGAGTTGCAATTCGAAACCAGCGCCACCCACGGCCTGTACCGCGACGAGAATTTCGAGCTGGAAGCCCTCATGGACGCGGCCATCCAAGACCCCTTGTGCGAGACGGAGGAGGACTACCAGGGCGCGCGCGACGTGCTGGCCGTGATTCAGGACGCCGGGGCCATCCGGCAGTTTCAGCGCGTGCTGGCCGGCCGCCAGGTCATACTGGCCGACGGGCACCACCGCTACGAGGGCTCCTTAGCCTACCGCCAGGCCCGGGAGCTGGCCGCCGGCCCGGGCGGCAGCACCGGCCACGAGCCCTGGCACTACCACCTGATGTACCTCACCAACATGGCCAGCGACGACGTGCGCATCCTGCCCACGCACCGCCTGCTGCTGGAGCTGCCCGGCGGCCTCACCGATGCCGAGTTTCTGGCCCGGCTAGCCCCGTACTTCGTCGTTACGCCCCAGGCCGAGGCCCAGGACTTACCCGACCTCATGGCCGGCAAGCGCTGGGCCTTTGGCCTCTACCTGCCCGGCGGCGCCTACAAGCTGCGCCTGCGCCCCGAGGTGCACGCCCAGCTCGATTGGGATACGACGCCCGAGGTCAAGGACCTCGACCTGACGGTATTACACTTCTTCGTGCTCGAAAAAGTGCTCGGCCTGGTGGGCCCCGACGCCCAGCGCAGCTGGCCCGGCGTGGCCTACGTGCGCGGCCTGGCCGAGTGCCTGCAGCGCGTAGACCGCGGCGAGGCCCGCGCCGCGCTGCTCACCAACGAGGTGACCCTGGCCCAGGTCGAGGCCGTGTGCCAGTCGGGCGCCGTGATGCCGGCCAAGTCCACTTTCTTCTACCCCAAGACCCTCGCCGGCCTGCTCTTCGCCAGCCTGCGCGAGGCCGATGCCGACTCGTTGTTTGACGGCTATTTCCAGGCTACGCCAAGTGCGGAATAAGTGCTGGGCCGCCGCCCACCCGCTGGCTCCTGGCGCGTTATCTCACGCCAAAACTATGCTATGAAGTTGATTCTTGCCTCCGGCTCGCCGCGCCGCCGCCAGCTGCTCACCGACCTGGGTCTGCCCTACGAAATGCGCCTGCGGGACGTGGACGAAAGCTTTCCGCCCACGCTGCGCCGCGCCGCGGTGGCCGAGTACCTGGCCCGCCGCAAGGCCGAGGCCTACCGCGCCGACCTGGCCCCCGACGAGCTGCTGCTCACGGCCGACACCATCGTGTGCCTCGCCGACGACGTGCTCAACAAGCCCGCCGACGCCGCAGAGGCCCGCGCCATGCTAGGCCGCCTGCAGGGCCGCGCCCATCAGGTGTACACGGGCGTGTGCTTGCTGCCCGGCGACGGCCGCGCGCCCGTAGTATTTGCTGACGAGACGACCGTGCACTTCCGCCCGCTGAGCGCGGAAGAAATCGCATTTTACGTCGCGCGTTACCAGCCCTTTGACAAGGCCGGCGCCTACGGCGCCCAGGACTGGCTAGGGTTGGTAGGCATCGACCGGCTCGAGGGCTCGTACTTCAACGTGATGGGCCTGCCCACCCACCGCGTGTGGGCCGCGCTGCGGGCGTTGGGGCAGGTATGAGGCAGTCGGGCAGGCTGGCGCCAGCGCCGGGCCGGCTGGCCAGCGGCCGATTTTGGACACTGCTGGTGCTGGGCGTCCTTAGCCTGAGTGCGGGCTACGCGGCGCTGGTGCTGTATTCGGCGAGCTGGCCCGCGGCGGCGGCCTTACGCACGTCCTCCGACTGGCAGCCGCGCGCCTATACGGCGGGTGAGTTTTACACCCTGCGCCGGGTCCTGGCGGGGTTGGCGGCCGTGGCGGGGGGCCTAGGATTTGGGCTGGGGCTAGCCCCAACGGGGCATCGGGAGCTGGCCGCATTGGGGCAGGAACTCGCCGGGGTGGTTCGTAAGCTAGCCCAGGCCTGGCGTGCCCTGCGGCCGGGACAGCGGCGCGGGGCGCTGGCCGGGCTGGCCACGCTCACGGCTTTGCGCCTCTACTACAGCCTGACGCTGCAGGTGTACGATGACGCGATGTCCTACGAATTATTTGTGCGCGAAAGCTGGCTGACGGTGAATGCGGCCTATCTCAGGCCAAATAACCACGTGGGTAGCAACGCGTTGGACTGGCTGTTTTACCAGGTTAGCGCCAATTTTTGGTGGAGCATGCGCGTGCCGGTGCTTTTGGCGAGCACGGGCGCGACGGGGCTGTGGTTTTTGGCCTTGTTGTGGCGGGCCAACTTTCGGGTAGCACTGCTAGCGGTGAGTTTGTTCAGCATGCTGCAGGTGAGTTTTTACCACGCTGTACAGGGGCGGGGCTATTGGTTGCTGGTGGGGCTGGGGGCGGTGGGCTTTTTGGCGGTGCTCGAGCTAAGCGCGGCCGCGGCTAGCCCCCGCTACCCCCGGGCGGCGGCCCTAAGCTTGGTGCTGAGCGGCGTGCTGGGTTTGTACGTTGTGCCCACACACGCCTATTTTTTGTTTTCAGCCTATAGCTGGCTCGGGCTGATGCTGCTACTGCAGCGCGCTTGGCGGCCGCTGGGGCGAGCGCTGGGGCTGGGGGCCCTCACGTTGTTGGGGGCGGGGCTGCTGTATGCACCCGTGCTGTTGCTGTCGGGCCCGCACCAACTGCTGGCTAATGACTATTTGCGGCCCATGGCGCCGGGCGAGTTCTGGCGCACTATTCTGGTGTATGTCTGGTACAACGAAGGTAATTTAAGCGGCTACCGCTGGCTAGGGGCGCGCCCGCTGCAACTGGTGCTGCTTGGCCTAGCCGTGCTGTGGGTGCGGGCGCGGCGCGGGCAGCTGACCCCGACCGCGGGGCGCCTGGTTACGCAGCTAGGCCTGCCTAGTGCCTGGTTTGTGGGGGCGCCCTACCTGCTCGTCCTCGGGCAGCGGCTGCAGCCACCCGAGCGCACCCTGTTTTATAAAGCCCAGTGGCTGGCCGTGCTCGCGGCCCTGCTGCTGGACTGGGGCCTGCAGCAGCTGGGCCAGGGGCCGCGCCGCTGGGCGCTGGGTTTGCTGGGGGGCGCTGGTCTAGCTTTCGCCGTGGGGCAGGCGCAACAACTGGAGACCAACGACCAGGCCCGGCAGCGGTGGCCCGGGGCTACGCACTACCGGGCCGGGGCCGCCTGGCTGGCCGCGCAGCCCCCCGGCCCGGTGCTGCTGCGCCTGCCTCCCGGCGAAAGCCAGGGCCAGCTGCGTTTTTATGCCCACGCGGACTTTCGCCACCGGGCCTGGCAGCTCGATGGCCAGCCGCAGCCCGGCGTGCGCTACCGCTACCTGGTGGCCCGGCCCGCGGAGCCGGCCCGCTACGCCGGGCGCCTGCTGGTCGGCCCGCCCGCCTTTCAGAATTCGGAAATCAACATCTTTGTGCTGCCCAATAGTCAGCCGACACTTTCCCCCTTATGAAGCAAGCAGCGGACCCGGCCGGGCCAAGGGCGCAGGGGGGGTGGTGGCTGGCAGCCTTACTGCTGGGCTTACTGCTGGGACTGGGTGCGGGCTATGCAGCCAGTGTGCTTTACTCAGCCAGTTGGGCTGAGGCGGTGGCCCTGCGCGCCTATTACGACTGGCAGCCGCGCCCCTGTACCCTTCCCGAATACGCTGGCCTGCGCCGCGGCCTAACCTGGCTAGCCGCCGGGGCGCTGGGGCTGGCTACCGGGCTGGGGCTAGCTCCGGCGGGCCGCCGCGAGCTAGCCGCGCTAGGGCAGGAGATAGTCGGTGTGGGCCGCGGGCTGGCCCAGGGCTGGCGAATGCTAGCGCCGGGGCAGCGCCGGGGCGCGCTGGCCGGGCTGCTGGCCCTCACGGGCTTGCGTCTCTACTACAGCCTGACGCTGCAGGCTTACGACGATGCGACGACTTACGAGTTGTTTGTGCGCGAAAGCTGGCTGGCCGTTAACGCGGCCTACCCGCTGCCCAACAACCATTTGGGCAGCAGTGCGCTCGACTGGCTGTTTTACCAGGTAAACCCCGGCTTTTGGTGGAGCACGCGCCTACCGGTGCTACTGGTAAGCACGGGGGCCACGGCGCTGTGGTTTCTGGCCCTGCTGCGGCGCAGCAGCTTTCGGGTGGCGGCCCTGGCGGTGGGGCTGTTTTGCCTGCTGCTGGAAAGCCTCTACTACGCCGCGGTGGGCCGGGGCTACTGGCTGCTGGTGGGGCTGGGGGCGGGCACTTTCTTTGCGCTGCTGGCCCTGCGCGCCCGCACGCCGCACCGGCAGCGGGTGGCGGCGCTGACGCTGGTGGCTAGCGGCGCCCTGGGGCTGTATACGGTGCCCACGCACCTGCTCCTACTGGCGCCGGCCTACGCCTGGTGGCTGCTGGGGGCGGTTCGCCGCCGCGATGGGCGTGCCCTGGCCACGTTGCTGGGGCTGGGCGCCCTCACGGCGCTGGTCACGGGGCTGCTCTACGCGCCGCTGCTCCTTGTTTCGGGGCCCGATTTGCTGCTGCACCATCGCTACGTAGCCCCCCTTTCGCCGGCCGAGTTCTGGGGGTACGTGGTAACTACGCTGCGCCAGCCCTACCAATTACTGGTCTGGACGCCGCTCACCCTAGCCAGCCTGGGCGCTTGGTGGCTGCTGGCGCGCCGGGCCCGGGCGGGCCGGTTACCACCCGAGCTAGCCCGCTGGGTGCACGAGTTGGGCCTGCCCAGTGCGTGGCTGCTGCTCACGCCTTATGTCATTTCGGTAGCGCAGCGCTCCTATCCACCCGAGCGCACCCTGCTCTACAAGGCGCAGTACACCAGCATCTTACTGGCGCTGGCCGCCGACTGGGCGCTGCGCCGGGCGCGGGGGCGGCGCGGGGTGCGGGTGGCGCTGGCCGGGGCCGGCCTGGCATTCGGGGCGCTGCAACTCGGGCGGGTCGCCAAGCAGGAAGCCCTCTGGCGCGTGGGCCTGGGGCGGCAGCGGGCCCAGCCGGCCGTGGTCTGGCTGGCTGGCCGGGCGCCGGGGCCCATTTTAGCCCCTGAGCCTGCGCAGCGGTTTGTGCTGCGCTTCTACAGCAACCACGTGCTGGGGCGGGCCCCCTGGGGGCTCGATGCCCGGCCGCGGCCCGGCGTGCGCTACCGCTATGTGCTGCGCGGCCCCGGCCAGCACCCCCCGCCGCGGGGCGGGCTGGTTTGGCACGGCCCCTTGTTCGATATTTTTGCGCTTTACTAAGTAAACTAAGTAAATTCCGGTAGCTAGGCAAATGCAGGTACGAAGTGAACAGGACCGGGCGGGAACTGCCGGGCGGGTAGTGGCCACGCCCGCGCCGACGAGTGCCGGGCTGGGGGCCTTCTGGGCGCTGCTGGCCCTGGGGATAGGTAGCCTGAGCGCGGGCTACGCGGCGCTGGTGCTTTACTCGGCCAGTTGGCCGGAGGTAGCCGCGCTGCGGGACTTTTACATCTGGCGGCCCCGCGCCTATACCGTGGCCGAGTTTGAGGGGCTGCGCGCCGGGCTGGCGGGGCTCGCCCTGAGCGCCGGCGCCCTGGCCGCCGGCCTGGGCCTAGCCCCGGCCGGCCGGGGGCAGCTGCGGGGGGTGGGGCGGCAACTAGCTAGTGGCGCCCGGGGGCTGCGGGCGGGCTGGCGGGGGCTGCGGCCGGCCCAGCAGCGCTGGGCGGGCGGGCTGCTGCTGGCCCTCACGGCCCTGCGCCTGTACTACGGCCTGGTCATCGCGCCCGGCGACGACGGGGTGTCGTACGAAGTATTCGTGCGCGCGCGCCTGCTGCTGCTGAGCGCGGCCTACCCCATGCCCAACAACCACGTGGGCAGCAGCACGCTCGACTGGCTGTTTTACCAGCTAAACCCCGGCTTTTGGTGGAGCACGCGCCTGCCCGTGCTGCTAGCGAGCACGGGGGCGACGGTCTTGTGGTTTTTGGCCCTGTTGCGGCGCAGTAATTTTCGGGTGGCGCTGCTGGCCGTGAGTTGGTTTAGCGTATTGCAGGTGAGCTTCTACCACGCCGTGACGGGCCGGGGCTACTGGCTGCTGGTGGGGTTGGGGGCCGTGGGCTTTTTTGCGGTGCTTGACCTGGCGTCCACAACGGGTGAGGGTGGGCGCCGGGGACGGGCGGCGTGGCTGGGCCTCGTGCTAAGCGGGGTGCTGGGCCTGTATATTGTGCCCACGCACGCCTACTTTTTGTTTTCGGCCTATGGCTGGCTGGGGCTAGGGGCGTTGCGCCACCGCACGTGGCGGACGCTCGGCTTGCTCGCGCTGGCGGGGTTGCTCACGCTGCTGGGCGCGGGCCTGCTCTATGCGCCGCTGTGGCTGGTGTCAGGGCCCCGGCTAATGTTTCACAATGATTATGTGCTGCCGCTCCCCCCCGGGGAATTCTGGCGGCGGCTGCCGGCCTATGCGTGGCTCACAGAGGGCTGGCTCAGCGGCCACCGCTGGCTGGGGCCACTGCCGCTGCTGGCCGGGCTGGCGGGCCTTACCGCGCTGTGGCGGCGGGCCCGGGCCGGCCGGGTGCCCGCCGACCTGGCCCGCTTAGTGCGGCTACTGGGGCCCGTGAGCGGCTGGTTTATTGCGGCCCCTTATCTGCTGCTGAGTATGCAGCGGGTGCAGGCGCCTGAGCGTACGCTGTTCTATAAATCGCTCTTTTTCTGTCTGCTGGTGGCTTTGGTGGCCGACTGGGCCCTGCGCGCTGCGCAGCGCGCAGGGCGCGGGCCCCTGCTGCGGGCCGGACTGCTGGGGGCGAGCCTGCTGCTAGTGGCCAGCCAAGTAGGGTTGCTGGCGCGCTACAACCAGGGGCAGGTGCGTATTTGGCAGGGCTACCGGCAGCCAATGGCCTGGTTGAGCAGCCAGCCGCTAGGCCCGGTGCTAGCCCCCGGGCCCGTGCACCGGCTGGTGTTGCGCTTCTACGCCCACACCGAGTTTCAGGACCAGCCCTGGCAGATTGACGACCGCCCCCGGCCCGGCGTGCACTACCGGTACCTGGTGAGCCGGCCCGGGGCCGCGCTGGTGCCTGGCGGTCCGGCGGTAGTGGGCGCCCCGGCCTTTCACGGAATGGTCGATATTTTCGTGGCTCCCTGATGCTTTACGCGAGAAGCTGCTGGCCGTTTTGTCGTAGCGCGTGGCCAAGCGGCGAAACGGCTTGAGGCGATTGCTAAAGCGGTCAATTCTGGTAGGGCTCCGGGGCAAGTCTCGGTCAATAAGGCGGCAGCGAGCCGAGGCTTTTTGCCGGGATAATCAATTGGTTATTTAAGGCTTAAAACGGTGGCTGCGCCGGTATTCGGCTTGTGGGGCTCGTTGGCCAGGCCGTTGCTGGTTTCTCCGGCAGCGCGTTGACCAGGGCGCGAATGTTTGGCCTCACCCCACTCGGGCAGGTGACAAGAAAAGATGATTGCTCGTACAACCTGATGTAGCTCATGCGCTTTCTTTTTAGGTTTCAGCTGCTGCTGTTGCTGGCGGCGGCCGCAGGACTGGCCCTGCTTTTTGGGCTGTGCGACTATGCCAGCTTGGCGGAGCAGGTGCGCTATCCCCGTTTGGGGCCTTATTTTCACCCGGTTCCCGACGTTGTAGTCGTGGCCCTCACGCCCGGCCGCTACCAGGTGCTGCGGCTTGGGCTGGCCGCGGCTAGCCTGCTAGCGTGGCAACTTTGGCGGTGGTCTGCCTCCTGGGGGGGGGCTTCTCCCCGGCAAAAGCGCGCGGGGTGGCGCGCAGGGGCCGCGCAGCTAGGGCGGCCCCTGCGCCGGCTGCGCGGCCCCGAGCGGGCGCTGGCGGCCGGGCTGCTGGCGGCCGTGGCCCTGGTGCGGCTTTACTACGCGGGGTGGTATCCGCTCAGCCTCGACGAGGTAGCTTCCTACGACTTCTACACCTGGCCGGGGGCGGCGGTTACGGCCAGCTATTATCCTTTCCCCAACAATCATATCCTGGCCAACCTGCTGGGGGGCCTGGTACATAGGCTGCTGCCGGGCGCGCCACCCCGGCTGGCGCTGCGGCTGCTGCCCACGGGCCTGGGCCTGCTGGCGCTGCCGCTGGTGTATGCGCTGGCGCTGCGCTACCTGCGCTTTGGGGTGGCTACCCTGGGCCTGGGATTATACTGGCTTTCGCCGCTGGCAGTGTACTACGCCGTGGCGGGGCGGGGCTATGCCTGGGCGCTGCTGGCGGCGCTGGCCGGGCTCTTTGCCACGGCCGAGCTACTGCGCCCGCGCGGGCTGTGCCGCGCTGGGCGCGAGCGGGCCTGGGCCGTGTTTGGCCTGAGCGGCCTGCTGGGGCTCTACGCCGTGCCTACGCACCTGTACGTGCTGCTGGGCCTAGGGCTGGGCTTGCTGCTGGGTTTTGGCCGGCAGCCGGTCCGGCTGCGGCGGCTGAAGCTGGCGCACCTGGCCGGGGCCACGCTGGGCATAGCGGCCGTAGCCCTCGTGCTCTACGCGCCGGTGGGGGCCGTCACGGGCTGGCCGGCCCTGCTGGCCAACCGCTACGTGGCCCGCCACGCCTGGCCGGAGTTCAGCCAGGGCCTCGGCCCCTGGCTGCTGGGCACCGCCACCGAGCTGCTGGGCCAGCGCGGGCTGAGCGCGGCGGCTTACTGCCTAGTGCTGGGGCTAGCCCCGGTGGCCCTGCGTTGGGGGCGTCTGCCCGCGCCCGCGCGCCGCTTGGGCTGGCTGCTGCTGGGGCAGCTGGGTCTGTGGCTGCCGCTGGTGCTGGTACAGCGGGTGTACCCGCCCGCGCGCACGCTGTTGCCGGGGCTGCTGGCTTTTTTCCTGCTGCTGGCCCTAGTGGGTCAGGCAGCCTGGGTCCGGGGGGGGGGAGTTTGGCCCCAGCTGCGGCGGGCCGGGCACGGGGCTAGTTCCGTGCCCGCCTCGTGCCTGGCGCTGGCCTTGGGGCTGGCCGGGTATGGGGGCTACCGGCTGCACCGTGAGCAGGCCGTTCTTGGGCAGCAACTGCGGCAGCAGCAGCAGTTGCGCCGGGCCTACGACTGGTTGCGGGGCCAGCCGCTGCGGCGCATCTGGGTCGAGCCCCGGGCCTACGCTATTTTCTGGCAGCACTATGCGTTGAGCGCCGGGCAGCGCCCGCTGCCGCTGGTGGGGGTGTATGATGCGCCCGGGGCCCAGCCGGGGCCGGCCGGCGAGGTAGAAGCGCTGGCCCCCGGCCCCCTGGCCCCCGGGGCGGCCCGGCCGGCTAGCTACCGTAGCGAGCAGGTGCTGGTGGTGCCTGTGTCGCCCACCCAGCCGCTGCTGCGGGACTAGCGCGTGTGCCCTGGGGGAGTGGGCGTTGTCGCCCGGCAAGCTGCCGCTGGCCACCGGAGCCTGGCGTCCAGTGAGGCGCTCCGGGCTAGCGAAAACGTGCCGTGAGTTGCCCCGTCTTGGCTAGCCCCGCGCTAGTAGGCCAATGCCGGCCACAATCAGCCCCAGCCCGCCGGCCTGGGGTAGCGTGAGGCCTTCGCGCAGCACCACTATTCCTAGCAGCGCCGCCAGCAGCACCGAGCCGCCCACAATAACCGGCGTGCCCACCGAGGCCGGCACCCCGCGCTTAAACACCACAAACGTCAGCATCTCGGCCAGCCCCACGCTCAGGCCGGCCAGGGCGGCCAGCCCCAGGCCTTGGCCCGAGAGGGCGAGCGGCTGGCCGGCGAGCTTGAGGCGCAGCAGCCATGCCGCGCCCAGCCCGGCGGCCACGAGCTGCAGCACCACGGCGCCCACGGCGGGCGGCAGGTGCGCGGCGGCCAGCTTGATAAAAAAGTTGTAGCCCGCCAGGCACAGAGCCGTGAGCAGGGCCAGGGGTAGCCAGTTGGTCATACAAAAGCGAAGAAAGTGGCCCTGCAAAGCTGCCGCCGTTACCTTTGCCGCACTCGCGTTCGGTAGGTCCCCCAGCCCAGCGGCTACTCTTGTTAAAAAGAGAAGCCCCGGCTGTTGGCGCAGCCAGGGCTTCGAGAAGTGTGGGGGTTTACGTGGAACCCTTCTACTTCTAAGCAGATGGAACGGAAAAACGTGAATAAACTGCTGCAGGCCCTGCTGGTTGGCTTTGCGGGAGGCATCGGGAAAGCCGTTGGCGCGGCGCTCGCTGCCTACCTGTTAGCCCAGCTGGTAAACTGGCTCGTGCGGTAGTTGGGTAAGGGGTCGGGCCGCGTGCCCGGCCCCTTATTTTCTGCGTAACGGTTACAAATATAACGGGGCGGGGCGGGAGTTGGTTGCGAGCCCACTTAAATCAAAACAACTGGTTTAGCTAGTTTTAGGGTATGAACCCGCTGTACTTTTTTCTTGCCCTCGCCATAGTGGGAGCGGTAGATGAAGACAATGCGCAATTCCTGAAAAATGGCTTGCCGGTCTGGGGGACCGTTATTAAGAAGGAAGTGTGTTATGGGCGCATTATGGTAGGCCCTGCCAGTTGTGCGGTTTTGCACTGAGCAGGGGCAAACTGTTGAAGCCTTTAGCTGAACTGCTACCGCAGTTTTTCCTTCAGAATCTCCAGCTCCACGGCCGGGGCAATGCGCTCGTAGAGAATATTATACGCCGCCGTGGTGATGGGCATGTTCACCTTAAGCTTGCGGTTCAATTCGTGAATGCTCTTGACGGCGTAGTAGCCTTCGGCAATCATGTTCATCTCGAGTTGGGCCGATTTTACCGAGTAGCCGCGGCCCACCATGGAGCCAAACGTGCGGTTGCGCGAGAACTGCGAGTAGGCCGTCACGAGCAAATCGCCGAGGTAGGCCGAGGCCGAGAGGTCGCGCGGCTGGGGCGAGATGGCCTGCAAAAAGCGGCGGATTTCCTGCACCGCGTTGCTCACCAGCACGGCCAGGAAATTGTCGCCGTAGCCCAGGCCGTGGGCGATGCCGCCGGTGAGGGCGATGATGTTTTTCATCACGGCGCAGTACTCGATGCCGTCGAGGTCGGCGGCCGGGTGGGCGCTCACGTAGCGGTTGCGCAAGAGTTGGCTGAAGGCTAGCCCCAGGCCGCTCACGTCGGGCGAGCCGATGGTGAGGTAGCTCTGCTTTTCCAGGGCCACTTCCTCGGCGTGGCAGGGCCCGGCAATGACCCCGAGCTGGGCGGCGGGCAGCCGGAAGCGCTCCTGCACGTAATCGGTGACGAGGATATTCTTGCCGGGAATCATGCCCTTGATGGCCGATACCACGCCGCTTTTGTGGCGCAGCGCGTCGCGGCCCAGCTTGTCGAGCACGGGCTGCACGAAGGCGGCGGGTACGGCCAGCACCAGCCAGTCGGCCTCGGCCACGGCGTCGGTGAGGTCGGTGGTGGGAAAGACTAGGTTGCGGTCGAAGAGCACCGCGGAGAGGTAGCGCGGGTTGTGGCCGGTGCGCAGCAAGTGCTGCACGTCGTCTTTCGAGCGCAGCCACCAGTCGACGCGGGCGCCGTTTTCGGAGAGGATTTTAGTTAGGGCGGTGGCCCAAGAGCCGCCGCCAATCATCGCAATTTTTTCCATATAATTGGACCGCAACGCGGCGGCCCCTCAGCAGGTCAGGAGGGAATTCAGGCCGCAAGCTAGAGCCGGGGGCCGCATCTTTGCGTCCCGGCCGCCTGCGCAACAGTAGCGGAACTACGGCCGCCACGTACTAATTGCCCCATGCTAATCGAAAAAACCGCCGCTTTTATCGAAGACAAATTCCAGGCCGAAGGCTCAGGCCACGACTGGCCGCACATCCGGCGGGTGTGGCAGGTGGCGCGGGCGCTGGCCCGGCAAGCGCCTGGTATCGACCAGGAGGTAACCGAGCTGGCGGCGCTGCTGCACGACATTGCCGACTGGAAGTTTCACGGGGGCGACTACGAGGCCGGCCCCCGCGCCGCCCGCGCCTGGCTAGCCAGCCAGGGGGCGCCCGAGGCCACGATTACCCGCGTCGAGCAGATTATCCGCGAGGTGAGTTTCAAGGGGCTAGGGGTCGCGACGCCGGTGAGTAGCCCCGAGGCGGCCGTGGTGCAGGATGCCGACCGGCTCGACGCCATCGGGGCCATCGGGGTGGGGCGGGCCTTTGCCTACGGCGGCCACGCGGGCCGCCCGATGCACGAGCCGGCCACGCCGCCCGTCTCGCACCAGGATTTCGAGCACTACAAGCAGAGTACCGCGCCCACCATCAACCACTTCTACGAGAAGCTGTTGCACCTCAAGGACCGGCTCCATACGCCCGCCGCGCGCCGCCTCGCCGAGGAGCGCCACCAGTTTATGGAGCAGTTCGTGGCCCAGTTTCTGCGGGAGTGGAATAGCGAGGACGTTACCGCGGGGTAATTGGCTAGGGGGGCCGGGGGCTGCTTGCAGTCGCCCGGCACCCTCTGGCGGCAGTTTTCAGCGCTCGGTACCCATTACCCATTCTTAAAAACGTACTTTTACGCCATGACTAAGGGGGCGCTCACGACGGCCGGCTGGCGCCGGTATTACTTTCTGTTGGTGCTGCTGGCGGGGCTGACCCTGGCCGGCTGCCGCACCTGTCCCATCGATGCCTGCCACGCCCGCAAGGCCCACTACCACAACGGGGTAAAATACCGCGCCCGGCCCCTGTGGAAGATGCAGTACCCGGCCGTGGGCGAGAAGTATAAGAACCAGCACGATGGCGACAACAAGCGCCGCAAAAGTGACCACAGCAAACCGCTGAAGTAGCCGGGCCTGGGTCGGCTACGCAGCAGTCAGGGCCCGGAAGCGCACCAGGGCCTCGAGGCAGAAGCCGGTCGTCATTTCCTGCGAGCCCCAGCCTAGCCTCAGTTTGGGGCGCGCAGCCAGCGGGGCCAGGTGCCGTCACCTCCCTGGGCCTGAATAAAAAGGAATAGTACCCAAACAAAGGGTCGTGGTGCCAGAAGTCGCAGTCGTTCTTCTGCTGGCCGGCGATGAGGCGGAGCAAAAAGGCGATGACGGGCTGGGTTTCGGGCCGCTCGCCGAGGTAATGGTAATAACAGCGCATTGGCATTGACTACGCCAGCTACGTCGTTGCGGCGGGCCTCCACGCCGCGCCAGAAGCGCACGCTTTGGAGGGGCCGTAGCAGCTCAGGCAGCGTTACGCGCCAGTAGGTGCGGCTGGTAAGCCAGCGCAGGCGTACCAGAAACCACGAGTAGAGTCGGAGCCGAAACCCGAGGGACGGAAAGCTAAGATTTAAAAGCTAATTAGCCCCAATGCCCTAATTTGAAATTTTAACGGGGTTAGGAGCGAGGCAGGTGGCTCCCTCGGGGGATGGACGAGGGCCACTGCTAAGTGGCGTATAGGCTAGGAAAAGCGGGTTTTTTGCCGTATCTTGCGCACGCATTAGGGAGCTATGAAGTAGGAGGTAAACGGGGGAGCTAGCCCCGGTTGCTTCATTTTTTACCTCCTACTTTTTGCCTCTCAACTCATAACCAGCAAGACATGGCCGAAGGCGAAAAAATAATCCCGATTAACATCGAAGACGAGATGCGCGGGGCCTACATCGATTACTCGATGTCGGTTATCATCTCGCGGGCCCTGCCCGACGTGCGCGACGGCCTCAAGCCCGTGCACCGGCGCGTGCTCTACGGCATGAGCGAGCTAGGGGTCTCGTACACCAAAAGCCACAAGAAATCGGCCCGTATCGTGGGGGAGGTGCTGGGTAAGTACCATCCGCACGGCGACAGCAGCGTGTATGACACTATGGTGCGCATGGCCCAGGACTGGAGTCTGCGCTACCCCTTGGTAGATGGTCAGGGTAACTTTGGCTCGGTGGATGGCGACTCGCCGGCCGCCATGCGTTATACCGAGGCTCGCCTCAAGCGCATCGCCGATGAGCTGCTCGGTGACCTGGATAAGGACACGGTGGATTTCCAACCCAACTTCGACGATTCGTTGGAGGAGCCCAGCGTGCTGCCCGCCAAGTTTCCGAACCTGCTCGTCAACGGTACCAGCGGCATTGCCGTGGGGATGGCTACCAACATGGCCCCGCACAACCTGACGGAAGTCGTGAACGGCATCGTGGCCTACCTGGCCAACGAGGATATCACCGTAACCGAGCTCATGGAGCACATCACGGCGCCCGACTTCCCCACCGGCGGTATTATTTACGGCTACGAGGGGGTGAGGCAGGCCTTCGAAACGGGCCGGGGCCGCATCGTGATGCGGGCTAAGCACCACTTCGAGGTGCTGCCCAGCGGCAAGGAGCAGATTATCGTGACCGAGATACCCTACCAGGTAAACAAGGCCTCGATGATTGAGAAAACGGCCGCCCTCATCAACGACAAGAAAATCGAGGGCATCGCGGCCCTGCGCGACGAGAGCGACCGCGACGGCATGCGCATCGTGTACGAGCTCAAGCGCGACGCGCTGAATACGGTGGTACTGAACAACTTGTTCAAGTACACCCAGCTGCAAAGCTCGTTCGGCGTCAATAACGTGGCCCTGGTCAAAGGTCGTCCGATGACGTTGGGGCTGCGCGACCTCATCAAGTACTTCGTCGAGCACCGCGAGGAAGTGATTGTGCGCCGCACCAAATTTGAGCTGGCCGAAGCCAAGAAGCGCGCCCACATTCTGGAGGGCCTGCTCATCGCGCTCGACCACCTGGACGAGGTAATTAAGCTCATCCGCGAGTCGCGCGACCCCGAGGTGGCCCGCACGGGCCTCATCGAGCGCTTCGCGCTGAGCGAGGTGCAGGCCCGTGCTATTCTGGACATGCGCCTGCAGCGCCTCACCGGCCTGGAGCGCGATAAGCTGGTGGCCGAGTACGAGGAGCTGATGCGCCTTGTGGACCGTTTGAACGCCATTCTGGCTTCGCCCGAAGAGCAGCGCGCCCTCATCAAGAGTGAGCTCTTGGAGATGCGCGAGCGCTACGGCGACGAGCGCCGCACGAGCATCAACCACGCGGGCGGCGACTTCTCGATGGAGGACATGATTGCCGACGAGGCCATGGTGATTACGGTGAGCCGCGAGGGCTACATCAAGCGCACCAGCCTTGATGAGTACCGGACTCAGGGTCGGGGCGGCGTGGGGGCTAGGGGCGCGGGTTCCAAGCAGGACGACTTTACGGAGCACCTGTTCGTGGCCACCACCCACGAGTACCTGCTCATCTTCACCGAGCAGGGCCGCATGTTCTGGCTGCGGGCCTACGAAGTGCCCGAAACGGCCAAAACGACCAAGGGCACGCCGCTGCAAAACCTCATCGACAAGCCCAAGGAAGACGCCGTGCGCTCGGTACTCAACGTGCGCAACCTGCGCTCGGCCGACTACCTGGAGAACACCTACCTCATGTTCTGCACCGAGCAGGGCACGGTAAAAAAGACCCCGCTCGAAGCGTACTCGCGCCCGCGGGCGGCGGGCATTAACGCCATCACCATTAACGAGGGCGACCGTCTGCTCGACGTGCAGCTGCTCAGTGGCAACTCGCAGGTCATTCTGGCCTCGCGCTCAGGCCGGGCGGTACGCTTCCCCGAAGACAAAGTGCGCCCCATGGGCCGCACGGCGGCCGGGGTGCGCGGCATTTCCCTTAGCGAAGAGGAAGCCGACGACAAGGTGGTGGGCATGGTGTGCATCGCCGAAGGCAGCGCCCAGGAACTGCTCGTGGTGAGCGAGAACGGCTACGGCAAGCGCTCGGCCCTGGATGGGGAAGGCGGCTACCGCATCACCAACCGTGGGGGCAAGGGCGTGAAAGCCATGCAGATAACCGATAAAACGGGTAAGCTGGTGAGTATTCAGGCCGTGACCGATGCCGACGATTTGATGATAATCAATCGCTCGGGCCTCACTATTCGCTTGAGCATGAGCGAGCTCCGCACCATTGGCCGGGCCACGCAGGGTGTGCGCTTGTTTAAGGTAGCGGCCAACGACGAGATTTCATCGGTGGCCAAAGTAGCCGCGGCCGAGGTCGAAGACCTGGTGCCGCTGGCTGAGGAAGCCCTGACCGGGGCCGCCCTGCTAGCCCCCGAAACTTTGGAAACGCCGGAGCTGGCTGATGCCGAAGGGCTCAACCTGGCCGATGAGCAGAACGCGGCCGACGAGCCGGTCTAAATAACGTGTTGACTAGGAGAGGGGTGGCCCGCGGCGGCTGCCCCTTTTTTAGCGCCGGACCGCCCGGTAGGATTTTAACTGGCTTTTGTAGTAAACCGCCCAGGTAAGGTTGCGTACAATCTGCCTGGCACCCCGTTTGCCAGGCGGGTGTAGTTTTGTTGCCACAACCATCTTCTTTCCCCTCCCCATGAAAAAAACAATTCTGACGCTAGCCGCCACTGTTGCCTTGCTCGGCACCGCCGGCTTGGCCACGCCAGTACTCGCCCAGAGCTCGGCCATTACCAATGCCGTGCTCAGCCAGAAGGCCGGGCAGCTCGACAAGGCGCTCGAAAGCATCAACGCCGCGGTCGCTAGCGACAAAACCAAGGATAAGGATAAGCCCAAGGCGTGGTTTACGCGGGGTGAGATTTACTACCAATTGGTAGACCCCAGCACCCAGGCGCTGTTTGCCAAGTACACCAAGGATATGCAGCCCGGCGAGCCTCTGCAAAAAGCGGCCGAATCGTATAAGAAAGCTTTGGAGCTTGATGGCCCCACCGGCGAGTACGGCAAGCAAGTACCCGGCCGCCTGCAAAACCTGTACGGTCTGGCGTTCAACGCCGGGGTGAAAAATTATAACGACAAGAACTACGACCAGGCCATTGCCAGTTACAAGCTAGCCTCGCAAATGAACCCGAGCGATACGACGGCCGTGCTCTACGGCGCGTACGCCATGTCGGCTAAGCAAGACTATGCCGGCGCAAAAACCGCGTATAACCAACTGCTGGGCATGGATGCCTACAAGACCAAGCCCGCGCCGGTGGGCGTGTATACCCAATTGTTGCAGATGGCTCGGCAGGAGAAAAACGATGCCGAAGCGCAAAAGATAGTGCAGCAGGCCCTAGCTGCGTATCCCAACAACAAGACGTTCCTCATCGAAGACCTAAACCTTTCGATGAGCGGTGGTAATAGCGCCGGGGCACTGGAAAAAATCAGCAAGGCCATCACGGCTGACCCTGGCAACGCGAATTTGTACGCTGTGCGGGGCTCGCTCTACGATGCGCAGAAGAAGACCGACCTGGCGCAGGCCGACTACAAAAAATCCATCGAGCTCGACCCGAACAATTTCGATTCGCAGTTCAACATGGGTATCTACAACTTCAACCAAGCTGCTAACCTGTATACCAAGGCTAGCAAGATGGATTTGAAGACCTACCAGCTAAAGGGCAAGCCGCTGGAAGTACAGGGTAAGAAATACTTTGAAGCTTCGGTGCCGTATTTTGAAAAAGCGCTCGAATTGCAGCCCAATGATGCTAATACTCTAAATGCCTTGCAGAAAGCATATTTCCGTTTGGGTCGCAACGCTGATTCGGAAAAGATGGCGGCGCGTTTGCAAGCTGCTAAGAAGTAGGGTAGTTTAAGAAGCCCGTATCGAATTAAAAATCCTGACTGCCCAGAGCAGGCAGGATTTTTTTTGCTATTTAAGTACGAGGGGAGAGTATCATAACTGGGTTAGGCAGATAAGGTAGTTCAGTTTAACATAATATAAATTATAAGACAATTAAGTCATTGACCTTAGAAGCCAACTACCGAGCTTACTTGCCATCTCGCTGCCCTGTGAAGGGTACAATTTTGACTTTGTTTTGACTTTGTTAGTTCTTGCCTGTCATATTATCGATGACATGACACAGACTTCTACTCACTCCATGCTTGACTTGCTATCGCGGGATTCTTGTGTTGCATCAGACGTGAAAGTTTTACGAATGGGTTTCGTATCTACGCAAGGCCTATGTTCGCTCGTAGCCTGCTAGGTCTATAAAGGCTAAGTCAGTTTTTGCTACTGGATACTACTGGATGTACGGAGGCTTTAGAATTAGCTACTCTGTGGCTATTCACGGGTGTCTGCGGTAGAATCTGTAGGTTAGGGTCTTATAGCTGTGTTATGTCCGTTTCGCAGTGCAACCCGCGTTTCATCTACGGCTTCATACATAAGTATTGCATCTGTGCCTCCCCTAGTTTTTGGTTTTGGTGTTACTTATAGCTCAATAGGAACCCTGTGGAACCCTGTCACAGGTTAGGTTTACTTGTGTAGTACAAAATAGGGGTTACGAACATAACAAAGATAATAGTATAAAAAAGTACAAAATAAATACATTTTTTATACTTTTTTATACTTTTTAGTAAATATCCTCCTTAAACCTTTATACTTGCTGTCGGTATACTACTTATCTTTTTTACTCACCCCCTAATGCCTAAACTAATTGATTACCCCCGCACCAGCTACAGTGGGTCTTGGGAAGTAGCAGAGGTAGTGGATGACACCGGCGGCAAGTGCGCCCTAGAAACCTGTGCGCGTAAGCTCAATCGCAAGGTTAGTGGCTCATTTAAGGCCATTGTGGGCTCAGCAGTGAAGTTTGGGCTCCTGACTAGTAAGCGAGAGGTACTTACCACTACTACGCTCTTTCGACGGATTAAACATGCCTACGACAAGCAAGAAGAATTACTATTCCATCGGGAAGCCTTTTTGACACCAATCCTGTTTACGCAGCTTTGTCGCAAATTCCGCTCTCGCGAGCTGCCCGTAGCAATGCTCGACATATTACTAATGCGGGAGTTCGGCGTGGAGGAAATAAATGCCCAGAGCGTAGCTAAGGCCTTCGTTGACGGGGCCCACATGGTAGGGCTGCTTGACGAACATAACGTACTAGCCGATATCGACCAGTTGGCCGCCCAACAAGGCCCGCGTAGGGAGTTGGCTAGCCCTGCACTAGCTACCAACGTCTTTCGCCAGGTACCAGCCGCTGCAGTGCCCCAATCCGAAGACATTTCGCAGCAGGACGGTGACTCAGCAACGGAAGCGACACTGGATGATGAGCAAACCCAGGAACAGGAAACAACTGCACCAGCTGTGCCCGCTACCCGAACTGCCCTTCCTACCGGGTCCCGCCCTACACCCCCCTCGCCCGCCAGCCATCAACGTCCCGTTCCAACTGCTCGGACAGCCCCCGCTGGCACGGCAGATGCCATCGCCAACCTCTTTGGGCTGAATGAGTCCAGAAACGCATCCCAGACAACGCCCAACGGCTTTGCCGCCGAGCAGACCACATCCGCGGCCCACCCGGCGCCTGCAGTAGCCCTGACACCTGTTGCTACTGTACTGCCCAGTTCAGGGGAAAGTCCTGTTAGGTCGCCCCTTCTATTTCGCATTGAGCTCTCGGGTCCGGGCCTCAATACGCAACTTGATGTAACCGAAGCTGAGGACCTGGTGCTAATCCGGGCCTTGCTGGATAAGATAGAGCGGCAGCTGCGCCGCTAGGCTAACGAGCACTAAATCAATCAGCAAAATTCGTGTTTATTAATTATGTTAAGCTAGGGTGGCCTTATTTTATCAGTAATCCTCGTCAAAAAAGGGCCGTGCTGCACTACGCAGCACGGCCCTTTTTTGACGAGGACGAAGCAGTGCTTATTCCGGTAGTGGCCGACGCTGGCCGCCCTTAATTACCTGGTGGCGCTGACGCAGCACGGCGAGCAGCTCGTCCAGCGACGACCCGGAGGCTCGCAGCAGCACCAGCAGATGATAAAGCAAATCGGCGGCCTCCCCGGGCAGACCGGCGCGATTACCCGCCATGGCGTCAATAACGGTTTCGACGGCCTCCTCCCCTACTTTCTGGGCAATGCGGGCTAGCCCCTTCTCAAAAAGGCGCACCGTGTAGGAGCCCGGCTCCTCCTGCGGGTGCTGCTGCCGGTGGGCAATCAACTGGTCGAGCTCGGCCAGAAAGCCTACGGCGGGCGCCGGACGCGCTGCTTGCGCCGTGGCCTCTTCAGGCAGCGGCTCGAAGCAACTGGTGGTGCCGCGGTGACAAGTGGGGCCATCGGGGCGGGCCATTACCAGCACCGTGTCCTGGTCGCAGTCCACGTGCAGGCTCACCACATGCAGGTAGTTACCGCTGGTTTCACCCTTGGTCCAGAGGCGCTGCTTGGAGCGGGAAAAGAACGTAACCCGGCCCTCGGCCTGCGTACGCTGCCAGGCTTGGGCGTTGAAATAGCCCAGCATGAGTACCTGCCCGGTAGCGGCGTCCTGCACCACGGCGGGCACCAGCTGGTCGGGCATTTTTTGAAAATCTAACGTCATAAAACAAGGAACGGCGGGCTGGTCCCGCGTTGAAAAATAGCGTAGTATCCCGCGCCCACGCCGCCTAGCCAGGCGGCGCGGGCTTGGGTTGGAGCAGGTCCCAGAGGTTACCGTAAAGGTCCTCGAACACGGCGACCGTGGCGTAGCCTTCCTCGCGGGGCGTTTCGTGGAAGCGCACCCCCCGAGCTTGCATGAGGTGATAATCGCGCCAGAAGTCGTCGGTGGTGAGAAACAAGAACACCCGGCCGCCCGTCTGGTTACCCACCTGGGCTAGTTGCGCCGGGCCTTCGGCCCGGGCCAGCAGCAGGGCGCTGCCCCCAGCCTCGCCGGGCGGGGCCACCAGCACCCAGCGCTTGCCCTCGCCCAGGGGCGTATCGGCCACCACCCGGAAGCCAAGCTGCCGGGTATAAAAGGCCAGCGCCTCGTCGTAGTCGCGCACGACCAGGGCCACGTGGGCGAGCTGTTGTTGAATACGCATAGCTTAGTGGTTTGGTAGCTAGCCCACCGGGCGCATGGCCACGCCCTCGGCCAGCAGGTAGTTTTTGAGGCCCGCCACCGACAAGTCGCCGAAGTGAAACACACTGGCGGCCAACGCCGCAGCGGCCCCGCCGGGTTGCAGCACGTCCCGGAAGTGCGGCGCGGCCCCCGCCCCGCCCGAGGCAATAACGGGCACACCCACGGCCACCGACACGGCCCGGGTGAAGCCCAGGGCGTAGCCATCGCGGGTGCCGTCGTGGCTCATGCTGGTGAGCAGGATTTCGCCCGCGCCGCGCTCGGCGGCCTCCCGGCACCAAGCCACGGCCTCGCGGCCGGCGGGGTGGCGCCCGCCGTGGGTGAATACTTCCCAGGCTTCGGCAGGAGGGCGAGCGGCGGTTTCGTTGGTTTGGCGGGCATCGACGGCCACCACGATGGCCTGCGAGCCGAAACGCCGGGCCAGCTCGTCGATAAGGCCGGGCTCGCGCAGCACCGAGGAGTTGAGGCTGACCTTGTCGGCGCCGCTCAGCAGCAGGGCCTCCACGTCGGCCACCGCCCCGATGCCCCCGCCCACGGTGAAGGGAATATTGACCTCGCGGGCCACGTTACGCACTAGCTCGATAAGGGTGCGGCGCTTTTCCACGGTGGCCGTGATGTCGAGCAGCACCAGCTCGTCAATGCCCTCCAGGGCGTAGCGCGCGGCCAGGGCCACGGGGTCACCGGCGTCACGCAGGTTCACGAAGTTGGTGCCCTTCACGGTGCGGCCGTTCTGCACGTCGAGGCAGGCAATGAGGCGTTTGGTCAGCATAGGTAGCTACAAAAATCAGGTCAAAGTTCTTCAAAAGAGGCACTAGCCCCAGCCTCGTGCCACTCGTGGCCCAGTGGCTCGACGGGCAAAGCAAGCGGGTATTCGGTGGCTATTACGCTGGGCTAATGAGGTGTCGATACGTCTCCTCCAACGGCTCCAGGCTGGCTAGCTCCGCTACGGGCGGCAGCGGGCGGGCGGCCCCGAAGCGGTTCAGCCACACCGGCCGGATGCCCACGGCCAGGGACCCGAGTACGTCGGCCCGCCAGTTGTCGCCCACCATCACGGTTTGGGCGGGGCGAGCCCCCAGTTGCGTTAAGGCTACCTGGTAGATAGCCGGGTCGGGCTTGAGCACCCCCACCGCTTCGGAGGTGATGAGCGCGTCTACCAGGGAATCCATCCCCAAAAACCGCAGCTTCTCCTGCTGCTCGGCCGTGCGGTTATTCGTGACAATGCCAATCTTAACCACCGGCTTCAGGGCTTGCAGCAGGGCTAGCGCCCCCGGCACGGGCCGACGCAGCCGCTGGTAGTGACCGTAGTGCTGCTCGGCCACCCACTGGCCCTCGGCCCCGGACAGGCTGCCCTCATACGGGGCCAGCAGGCGCTGAAAGCGCTGCTCCCGCGCCGCCAAATACGGCATCTCGCCAGCCATCACCCGGGGGTGCATTTCCTCCAGCAACTCGCTGTAACGCTGGTACAGGGTTTCGAGGGGCACGGCGCACAACGCAGCCCGGCCCGCAGCCGTGGCCGCCAGGGCAGCCCGCGCCGTGGCGGCATGGTCGAAGAGCGTATCGTCGAGGTCAAAAAGAACGGTGGTAACCGGGGGAGCCAGGGACATAAAGGGGAAGAGAAGGAATAGGGAGGCTAACAGGCTGGCCTTTGGTTTGCGGCAGCTAACGCCTGCCTAAGCCGGGCCAGCAGCCGGGCCCCCACGTAGTGGCGAAATTGCGGGGTACCCCGGTGCCCCCGGCGGTAGTAAACGTCCCAGTAGCTCGCCACCCGCCCCTGGGTTTGCTGCCAGTACAAGGGGTTCTCCTGAATCAAGGCTACGTAGCTGGTCAGCCGCGCCGGCGTGAGGCTAGCCAGCAGCACTTCCAGAATTTCCTGCACGTACTGCCCTACCACCCTAAAGGTAAAAGGGGGCGTAAGCGCTTCCGGCGAATCCTGGCTAAGCGCCAAAAGTGCCTCCAGGCGGCGCTGCCGCAGGTAGCCCGCGTAGTGGCGCAGATACAGGCCGTGCAGCACCTGCCGCTGCCGACTGGTTAGCCGTTGTAGCGCTTCCGCAGCCGGCTCTGGAAAATACACCCGGTAAGGCACCACCAGCCGCGTACCCTGCCAGGTAATGGGTAGGATTTCCGGGGAAAAGCAATCGGGCTGAAGTAGTTGCCCATTGTCGAGCGTGCGCGAAGTAGCCAGCGGAATAAGGTCCAGCGCCGCCTGCACGTCGCTAGCCGCCACCGAGGGAAACAGCGCCACCAGCGGCCGCAGGTCGCGGCCGGGCAATGACTCATGCACATCGGGCTTCCAAGGCCATTTCATGGGCTAGCGGCGGTTGCTTATTTTACTAACTACCTGGCCAGCTCAGCCCGCAGCGCCTGCGCCGTAATCGTACCCTCGTAAATGGCTTTGCCAATGATGGCGCCCGCCATGCCCAACTCGCGCATCGCGGCCACGTCGGCCACCGTCGTCACGCCGCCGCTGGCCACGAACTGCGCCGCCGCAAACTGCTGCCGCAGCGCCGCGTAGGTGTCAGTGGCCGGGCCCCGCAACTGGCCGTCGCGGCTCACGTCGGTGCAGATAAAGGTGGTGGCCCCCGCCGCCAGATAGTCGCCAATAAAGCCCGTCAACGTTTTATCCGACTGCTCGGTCCAGGCGCTCACGGCAATGTAGCCATCCTTGAAGTCGGCCCCGATAATGATGCGCTCGGCCCCGAAGCGGGCGAGCCACTCCCCCACCAGCGCCGGCTCGCGGGCGGCAATGCTGCCCGCCGTAAGCTGCGCGGCGCCGGCCGCAAATGCCGCCTCGGCCGAGGCCGTGGTCTGGATGCCGCCCCCAAAGTCGATGTGCAACCCGGTGTTTTGAGCAATGCGCTCAAGTACCGCCAGCTGCCGCGGCTCGCGGGCGCGGGCGCCATCGAGGTCTACCAGGTGCAGGTGGGTAGCCCCGAGCTGCTCGAAGTACTGGGCCTGGGCCAGCGGGTCGGCGGCGTAGGTAGTCTGGCGAGCGAAGTCACCGCCGGTCAGGCGCACGCACGAACCGTTGATGAGGTCAATGGCAGGAATTATATTCATTTGGGAAGGTTACAGCTACCGAACTTAGCCACTACTTGCAACATATGTTGCTATGCTAAGTAAGGTCGGCCGTCAGAAAATTCTTTAGAATCTGTTCGCCCACCGGGCCGCTCTTCTCTACATGGAACTGCACGCCGTAGAAATTGCGGTAGCGAACCCCGGCGCTAAACGGCACGTCGGCCGGGTAGCTGGCCTGGGCAATGGTGTAGTCGCCCACCGGCGCGTAGTAGCTGTGCACAAAGTACACGTAGTCGGCGGCCGTGGGCAGCAGCGCGGGAACTGGCGCCTGGTTCGAGTCCGACTGGGGGCTCGGCCCAACCGAGGACCCTAGCCCCGCGAAGAGCGGCGTTTGCAGGTCGTGCAGGTTGTTCCAGCCCATGTGGGGCACTTTGTGCGTGGCATCGGGCGGCGCGAAGCGCACCACATCGAAGGGCAGCATCCCCAGCAGCTCGGTGCCGCCGGCCGGGCCTTCCTGGCTGTGGCGGCCCAGCAGCTGCATGCCCAGGCAGATGCCCAGAAACGGCTGCGTGAGCGTGGGCAGTACCTGGTCGAGGCCGGCGGCGCGCAGCGCCCGCATGGCCGAGCTCGCCTCGCCCTCGCCCGGAAACAGCACCCGGTCGGCCCGGCGAATGACGTCGGGGTCCGACGTGAGGGTGGCCTGCACCCCCAGCCGCTCCAGAGCAAAGAGCACGGACTGCACGTTGCCCCCCTGATAGTCAATAACGGCGATGTTCATGTTAAAACATTTGGTTAGTCGGGCAACTTCTCCGAGTTTACCCAAATGGTGAATGCAGCTTAGAGAATGCCTTTCGTGCTGGGAATCACGTGTTGCCCGGCCGGGTCGCGCACCAGCGCCAGTTTAATGGACTTGGCCACGGCCTTAAAAATTGCCTCGATTTTGTGGTGCTCGTTATCGCCCTCACATTTGATGTTGAGGTTGCAACGGGCCGCGTCGGAGAAGCTTTTGAAGAAATGGTAAAACAGCTCGGTCGGTACGTCGCCCACCCGCTCGCGCTTGAACTCCGCTTCCCACACCAGCCAGGGCCGGCCCGAGAAATCGATGGCCGCCTGGGCCAGCGCATCGTCCATGGGCAGCAGGAAGCCGTAGCGGTTCACGCCGCGCTTATCACCCAGGGCTTCGTTGTAGGCGGCGCCGATGGCAATGGCCGTGTCCTCCACCGTGTGGTGCTCGTCGATGTGCAGGTCGCCGTGGGTGCGCACGTAGAGGTCGCAGCCGCTGTGCTTGCCCAGCTGGTCGAGCATGTGGTCGAAAAAACCCAGCCCGGTCTGGCAGTCGGTGTGGCCGGTGCCGTCGAGGTTGAGAATAATCTCGATGCGCGTCTCGTTGGTGTTGCGCATTACGTGGGCCTTGCGCGGCGGGCGGCGCAGGTGCTCGTACACCCGGGCCCAGTCGGTGGTGCTGAGCGCGGCGCGCTCGTCGGCCTCGGCGTGCAGCAGGATGGCCTGGCAGCCCAGGTTCTCGGCCAGCTGCACGTCGGTACCGCGGTCGCCGATAACGTAGGAGTGCTTCAGGTCGTAGCCGCTAGCCGGGTCGAGGTAGCGGGTGAGCAGCGCCGTGCCGGGCTTGCGCGTGGGGGCCGGGTCGTGGGCAAAGCTGCGGTCGATGAGAATCTCGCTGAACGCGACCCCCTCCCCTTTCAGGATGTCCAGCATTTTCTGCTGGTAGGGCCAGAAGGTAGCTTCGGGGTAGCTTTCGGTGCCGAGGCCGTCCTGGTTGGTGACCATCACCAACTCGTACTCGCCGTCGCGGGCCAATTGGGCCAGGGCCGTGATGGCGCCGGGCACAAAGTCGAATTTATGCCAGGCATCAATCTGGTAGTCGGTCGGCGGCTCGATGAGGAGGGTGCCGTCGCGGTCTATGAAGAGAACCTTTTTCATCGCAGATTTAACTAATTTAACGGATTATGCGGATACGCCGCTGCGCGGCTGGCTAGGCAGCAGGGCGCGGATAAGGGTTTCGTAGGCGGAGCCTAGCGGCAGTTCCTGGTTGGTAGTGAGGCGGCGGCGGGTGGTTTCGACGGGCTGCTGGGTAAGGGGGTTCAGGCCCGTTTTCTGGTAGTCCTCCCAATACAGCCCTACTCCACGTTTCTGCCAGGCGGGCAGGTCGTTGTAGTTGATGCCGTGGGCAAATAACAGGTCGTGCTTGGCGGCCGTGCGCAGGCCTTTCACCTGGCCGGTGGCCTCGCCTACCGAGTGGCCCTGCTTGCGCAGCAGCCAATAGCAATGGGCATTGAGCGAGTTGCGACCCGCATCTTCCTGGCGCCACCGAAAGTAATCGACCACATCCTGGCGACGAGGCAGTTGCGAAATGCGGCAGTCAAACACCCCGAGCGCGCCGAGTTGCAGCGAGAAGCTAGCCGACGCCTCACCCGCCAGCACCGACGTGTATTTGCGCAGCTTGCGGCCGAAGGAATCTTCGGCCGGGTGCAACAGCAGCGAAATCTCATCGCTCTGGGTGTAGCCGTAGACCATGCGGAAACCGCAGTCGAGCAGGTGGCGGGTGGTGGCGCTCATGTAGTCGCGCATGCGCGTATCAAAAGGCGCCTCGAAGGCGTGCACTTCTTTGGTCAGCCGCGTGAAGCCCCGCCCGTCGAGCCGGGCCACCAGGTAGAGCCCCGGCAGCGCGCAGTGGTCATGCGCCGTTTCGAAGATGCGCAGGCGGGAGTCGAGGTCGTCAAATTTCATCTTGCCAGTCCATTAACTCAAATTCCTGGTTGCCGAGCGTACGCACAAAATAGAGCTTATCGAAGCCCTCAGCCCGGCTAGGGATTTCGAGCCGGTTGCGGGTGGCCCGAATCCCCTTATCGGGTATCTGGCGCTCGGCGGGCCGTTGCAGATTACGCACCAGGGCTTCGGCCGCGATTGATTGAAAAAAGTAGCCGATTATCTCAAAGCCCGCTGCCCGGGCCGGGACGATATAGCTCGCCCGCTCGACGCGGCTAGGGTTGGTATTATCGACCACGCACCGCATCTGAGTTTCGAGGCACAGTTGTAGCAAGCGCTGCTCCCGGTGGCGCGTGCGCAGCAAATCGAGGCTGAGGCGCACGTGCGAATGGAAGAAGCGCTGCTGGTAAAACGTAGATTTACCGGTGGCCTGAATACCGCAGAACAGCACGAGTTGCATTCGGCTTACTTAGTTAGCTGATGTAAACTCCCGCAGCGCGGCCACCAGCGTGTCGTTTTCAACGGCCGAGCCCACGGTTAGGCGCAGGGTACCGGCGCAGGCGGCCTGGCTGGGCCGCCGCACCACGATGCCGCGGCGCAGCAAATGCTGGTACACCGCCCCCGCGTCGGGCACGAAGCGGGTAAGCAGGAAGTTGGCGTCGGACGGAAAGATGTGGTCCACGATGGGCAATGCGGCCAGCGCGGCGCGCAGCGTAGCGCGGCTTTGCAGCAGCGTCTGGCGCATGGCCTCGAAGCGGCCGGTGTCGGCGAGCGCGGCCAGGGCCAGACGCTGGGTGTTTTCCGACACGTTGTAGGGCATCTTGATGCGGTTGAGGTAGCCTATCAGCTCCTGCGCGCCGAAGGCCATGCCCAGCCGGATACCGGCTAGCCCCCACGCCTTGGAGAAGGTTTGCAGCACCACCAGGTTCTCAAACTCGGCCAGGCGCGTAATCCAGCTGGGCTGGTCGGCAAAGTCCCCGTAGGCCTCGTCCACCACGACCAGCCCACCGAAGCCGCGCAGAATCTGCTCGATGGCGGCGGGGCGCAGCAGGTTACCAGTCGGGTTATTGGGCGAGCACAGGAACACGATTTTGGCTTTCGAGGCGATAATCTGGGTTATTGCCGCCTCGCTGAGCTGAAAAGCAGCATCGAGCGGCACCCGCGCCAACTCCACATCGTTGAGGGCGGCGGCTACTTCGTACATCCCGAAGGTAGGCGGCGTGCTCAGGATACTATCCTGGCCAGGCCGGGCCACCAGGCGCACCAGCAGGTCGATGACCTCATCCGAGCCGTTGCTGAGAAACACCTGCTCGGGCGCCACCCCTTTCAACGGGGCCAGCGCCTGCTTCACGGCGCGCTGGTGCGGGTCGGGGTAGCGGTTGAACTCGACGGGGCCGGCGCTGCCCAGGCTGTTTTCGTTGGCGTCGAGCATCACGCGGGCGTCGCCCTGAAACTCGTCGCGGGCCGAAGAGTACGGCGTCATCGTCCGCACGTTGGGGCGAAGGAGCGATTCTAGGTTGAAAGACATAAGGTAAAATCGTTGGTCATGCTGAACGCAGGGCAGCAGCTCGCGTGGCGCCGTACTCACTCCGCTTCGCAACGCTGCGGGCGAGCTGCTGCCCTGCGTTCAGCACGACAGGCTATGTTAATTATCGGCTAAAAACTCGCGGCGCAGGGCCACGGCGTGGGCGTGGGCGTGCAGGCCTTCGGCCTGGGCCATGGGCTCCACTACCGGGGCTAGCGCGAGCAGGCCGGCGGGGGCCAGCTGCTGGAAGGTGATTTTTTTGTAAAACGAATCGAGCGACACGCCACTGTAGGCGCGGGCGTAGCCCCCGGTGGGCAGGGTGTGGTTGGTGCCGGAGGCATAGTCGCCCACCGCCTCGGGCGTGAGGTGACCCATGAAGACCGAGCCCGCATTGTAGATAGCGGCGGCTAGCCCCTCGGGCGCCGCCACCGCCAGAATGAGGTGCTCGGGCGCATACTGGTTGCTGAATTCGAGCATGGCCGTCATGTCCGGCAGCAGCAGGCCGCGGCTTTCGGTGAGGGCCTGGCGGGCGATTTCGGCGCGGGGCAGCTGCGGCAACTGGCGCTCCAGCTCCGTCACTACCCCGTTTAACAGCGTTTCCGAATCGGTGAGCAGCACCACCTGCGAATCGGGGCCGTGCTCGGCCTGCGAGAGCAGGTCGGCCGCCACGAAGGCGGGGTTGGCGCTGGCATCGGCCAGCACCAGCACCTCGCTCGGGCCGGCGGGCATGTCGATGGCCACCCCGCGCTGGGCGGCCAGCTGCTTGGCGGCCGTTACGTAGCGGTTGCCGGGGCCGAAAATCTTGTCCACGGCCGGCACCGACGCCGTGCCCACGGTGAGCGCCGCCACGGCCTGCGCCCCGCCGGCCTTGATGATGGTCGTCAAGCCCAGCTCCTGGGCGGCGAACAGGATGGCGGGCGCGATGGCGCCGGTGCCCCGGCCGGGCGGCGTGCACAGCACAATCTCGCGGCAGCCCGCCAGCTTGGCCGGGATGCCCAGCATTAACAAGGTCGAGAATAGCGGCGCCGAACCGCCCGGCACGTAGAGGCCCACCCGCGGCACGGCCACGCTGCGGCGCCAGCAGCGCACGCCGGGCATGGTTTCAACCTCGGCCTCCACGGCGGCGGGGCGCTGGGCGGCGTGGAACGTCGTGATATTTTGAATAGCCTGGCGGATGGCGGCCTGCAACGCGGCCGGCACCTGGGCGGCGCCTTGGGCCAGCTCCTCGGCGCTCACGCGCAGGCTAGCCAGGTCGGGCACGCCGTCGAGCTGGGCGGCGTAGTGGCGCAGGGCCTCGTCGCCGCGCTGGGCCACGTCGTCGAAAATCTCGCCGGCGCGGGCCAGTACGGCGGCGTTGCTTTCGGCCAGCGGGCGCTGCTGCAGCGTAGCCCACTGGCTAGGGTCAGGATTGTGAAAAATCTGCATAACAACAATCGTTGGTCGTGTTCATCCGGCGGCGCCGCTTACCCAACGCGCTTCTCGATGGGCAACACCAGGATGCCCTCGGCCCCGATGGCCTGCAGCTCGCCGGCAATGTGCCAGAATTTGTCTTCCTCCACCACCGACTGCACCGACACCCAGCCCTCCTCGGCCAGCGGCGTCACCGTCGGCGATTTGATGCCCGGCAGCAGCGCCTTCACCGCGTCGAGGGCGGCGAGCGGGGCGTTGAGCACGATGTACTTCGAGCGCTGGGCCCGGCGCACGGCCTGCATGCGGAAGCGTAGCTGGTCGAGTAGCGCCTGCTTGTCGGCACTCAGGTTGGGGGCGGCGATGAGGGCGGCCTCCGAGCGGAAAATGGTTTCGACCTCGCGCAGGCCGTTGCCGAGCAGGGTCGAGCCGCTGCTCACAATATCGCAGATGGCCTCGGCCAGCCCAATGCTGGGCGCGATTTCAACCGAGCCGCTGATGGTGTGCAGATTAGCCCGCACACCCTGGCCGGCCAGGTAGTCGCCCAGCAGCTTCGGGTACGAAGTGGCAATGCTCTTGCCCTGCAAATCGGCCACCGAGTTGTACTCGGCGCCGCGCGGCACGGCCAGGCTCAGGCGGCACTTGCTGAAGCCCAGGGTTTCGACTTCGAGGGCGGCGCAGCCGGCTTCGACCAGCACGTTTTGGCCCACGATGCCGAGGTCGGCCACCCCATCCTGCACGTAGCCCGGGATATCGTCGTCGCGCAGGTAGAGGATTTCCAGCGGGAAGTTGCTGGCCTCGACCTTCAGCTTATAGGATGACGAAACGAAGCTGATGCCGCACTCGCGAATGAGTTGCAGCGAGTCCTCCGACAGGCGGCCGGACTTTTGAATGGCTAAACGAAGCATGAGAAAGAAAGGGCCGACAACCCGGCAGCGGGCCGGCGGCGAAACTAAAGCGAAACTACGGCGGCCCTTAGCCGCGGCGGAAGCTCCTTCGGTAAATACCCAAACGAAGAAAAAGTTATCATCCGGCCCAGGCCGGGTGGTGGTGGAGACGCGAGCGGCTGGCACCAGTAGGCTACATCGTAGCGGCCAGCCCGGTTGCCCGGTCTCCTACAGATGGTGGTGATGCTGCTGCGGCGCAGCCCCTAGCGGCGGCGTAGCCCGCCAGGCAACAGCCAGCCCCGGGGCGGGGGCGAGCAGCGCGGGGCTGAGGGCAAACGTGGAGCAGCTAGCGGGGGTCATCGTGGGGCAAAGGTAGGCAAACAAGCCGCATTACTGCTATCGCTACCCCAGGGTTTCATCTTTCGGCGTGCCGGGCGGGCGCAAACTCTCGCCGGGCGGCCGCATTACGCAGGTTAACATGAGGCTGGCGGGTGGAGGTAACGTACTGCCCCTGCGGGTCGGCGGCCTGCTGATAAAGGAAAACCACGTAGTCGCCCCCGCGCAGAAACTGGTAGCCGCACATAGCGCCTGTTCCCCTGATAATAAGCCTTTTGCTTAGCCCTAACCCCTTGTGGATTTGCCGTACCCGCACCATAACCTGGGGGCCGGCGGTGAACGGAGGCTGGAGGGGATTGCTAGACAAATCATAACGCGACATGCACCCGCAGGATTATGTCCGCCCGGTGGTAATTCTGCTGCATAGTTTGCCAAAGGCCGTCGCAGGCCCTAGCCGGGGACAGGCTGCATAGTACTAAGCGGGCCGTAGCAACTAGGCAGTTCGGGTGCATTACCCCAACAAAGAACGGATAGCCGCCGCCGCTAGCTCCGGGTAGAAATAATGGGCGAAGTGGTCGCCGGGCAGCTCCACGAAGGGCTCGGCAGGCGGGCGCACCACCGTGTCGTTCAGCGCGTGCAGGCGCAGCTCGGGCTGGGTGCTGAGCGGCGGCACCGGAGCAAAGAGCACCCGCAGCTGCTGGGCCATGTAGCGGCGGCTGAGGCGCGCCATGCCCGCCACCAGCTGCCCGTGCAGCGCCCGCGACTCGTCGTGGCGGTAGCGACGCCGGAAATACTCATTGAGCCAGCGGTTTTGCACCAGCCCCAGGTGCGCGTAGAGGCCTAGCAAGCGCGGACTGCGAATGCGGGACACCACCTTAGCCTGGTCGGTAAACGAGCTGAGCAGGATGGCCGTGGCCCCGGTTTGCTCCTTGACATGAGCCGCAATCCAACCGCCCATCGAGTGGCCGATGAGCACATCGGCGGGGCCAATGCGGTGGCGCGCTGTCAGGTGGCTAGCCAGCGTTGCCACGTTCACGGGGCCGGCGGGCCACCAGTGGGCACACTCCTCTTCCAGCTCCAGCGCCACTATTTGGTCGAAAGCGGGCAGCCGCGGCAGCAACGTATCGAAAATAGTGCGGTCTTCGGTGTAGCCGTGGAGCAGTAGCAGGCGGGTCATATGTTCACGGGGTTTGAGAACTTACCTGTAAAACTCCGGGTAGCGAAATTCCGTTAGGCGTCTTATCCTTATTCTACTAAAAAAGGGAGCCCGCCTTCCGGCCGACACCCTCCCCAACTACCGAAGAAAAGGAGCGATGAGGTAAAAGCCGATGGCTTTAGCCGCACCTTTCACAACTTCGAGCAAAACCGGCTTGCCCCATTTTTGCAGTAGTTTATTCGCGTTTTCCCTATCCATGTTTCCGAGATGAAGTAGAGGTTGTACCATAACTCCACACTTCAAGAAACCCCGGCTGTTCCTAGGCAGCTGGGGTTTCGTCTTTTTAGGAAACCCGTTTTGGTCGTGGGGCCTAACCCAACGCGCTTGGCGCAAAGGTAGGGCTGGCCTGCTTCCGGCACCTCAATGCGCCTCGAACCACAAGGCTGCCCAAACACGTAATCACTTAGACTAGCTACGTTAAGAACGTGTTGGGGAATTAGGGATTGGTAGCTCAACGGAGGGACATGGTTAAGTTGGCGACGAATAACCAAGCCGCATGATTAGACTTTAATTACTGGTCTATTCGCGAGCAAGTTGCGCCAGCCCCCACCCCTACCTAAAACCGGGCGATGGCCCGCAGATTCACTACCCGCTGCGAGAGGTAGGTGGGCACGGCGTAGGTGCGGCCGTTCACATCCTGCAGGTAGCTGTAGCCCGACACGTTGTTGGCGCCTAAGATGTTGAGAATTTCCAGGCTCAGCCACAGGCTTTCGAGCGAGTACTGATGCGGCTTGGGCGTGGCGCGCAGGCTCACCACTTTCGAGAAGCCGATGTCGACGCGCTGGTAGGCGCTCGTGGCGCTGGTTTCGCGGTCCTGCAGGCGGCCGGGCGCGCTGAAGGGCAGCCCGGTGCCAAACACCAGGTTCACGTAGCCGCGCACCGAGGGGTTATCGGGCAGGTGGTCCTGAAAGAAAATGCTGGCCGTCAGGCGCTGGTCCTGGGGCCGGCGAATGTAGCCGAGCGTCTGGTAGCCGGTGCGCTTGTTGGTTTGCGGGTCGTAGGTGGCGGTGGTGTCGCCCTTCTCCTTGGTGGTGAGCAAACCCAGGCTTAGCCACGACTCGACGCCCTTCACAAACTCGCCGCTCAGGCGCGTTTCAAAGCCGGCGGCGTAGGCCGTGGCCTGGTTGGTGGCGTAGTAGCGCAGGCGCACGTTGTCGACTTCGTAGGGAATGACGTCGGTGAGGTACTTGTAATAGGCTTCCGTGTTGAGGCGAAACGGCCGGTTCATCAGCCGCAGCTCGACCTGGCGGCCCACCACCAGGTGCAGCGACTTCTGGGCCCGCAGCTCGGGGTTGAGCTGGCCCTGCATGGTGCGCAGCTCGCGGTAGAAGGGCGGCTGGGCGTAGAGGCCGGTGGCTAGCTTCCAGCTGCGCTCGGGGTGGCGGCGGTCGCGGGCCGAAAATTGCAAGCGCGGGCTGATGACGAGCTGCCGGTTTTCGGTCCAGTAGTGCGCCCGCACGCCGTAGGTCAGCGTTTTGAGCGAGTCGATTTGCCAGGTGTGCTGCACGTAGCCCTGGGTGCGGGTGCTGAGCAGGTTCAGGTCGGCGGCCAGGCGGGTGCGGCGGGCATCGGGCACGTAATCGGCCGAGTCGGCAAAGCTGTACTCATCGAGCTGGTCGTGAATACTTTCGCGGCCTATCTTGGCCCCGAACCGCACGGTGTGGGCCCCGAGCGGGTCGCCGCCGGGGTTCCAGCGGCCGCGCAGCTCGCCCGTGTACACGCGGGCCGTGAGGTCGTTGCGGGCGTGGTTGAACGAAGAGCCAATGTCGCGCTGGCGCACCGCCTGGTTGAAATCGGGGCTGCTAGGGTCGCGGTTGATGTCGGCAAAGGTGTAGGCCGCCTCCACGTCGCGAAACTCAAACTCGCGGGTGCTCAGGGCCGAGGCCAGCAAATCGAGCTGCAAGCCGGGGTGAAAATTGTGGCGCAAATCGAGGCCCGCCTGGTAGGTATCGTACTGCATGCGCTCGCGCCCCGCGTAGTAGATATTGACCCTAGCCACCTGGTTGACGTCCGTCGAAATCGATACCTGCCCGCTCTGGGGCACGAAGCGGTAGTCGTTGTGGGCCACCACGCCCAGGATGCCCAGGCTGGTTTTCTGCATAGTCTCCGGCTTACCCAGGCCGATGTTTACGTAGGCCTGCCCGTCGTAGAAGGTCGGGTTGTACTGGCCCTGGTTTTGGCGCAGGGCGTTGAAGACGTACTGCGCATTCTTGTAGCGCACGCCGGCCAGGTAGCTCACGCGGCCATTGGCCGAGCGGGCCTCGGCGTGCGCCGCGCCGCCCACGAGGCTAGCCGTGGCCGAAGCGGCAAACTTCTCGGGCTCCTTGTACTGCACATCGAGCACCGAGGCCAGCTTGTCGCCGTACTTGGGCTGCCAGCCGCCGGTACTGAAATCGACTTTCTGCACCAGGTCGGGGTTGATAAAGCTCAATCCCTCCTGCTGCGCCTGCGTAACGAGGAACGGCCGGTACACCTCGAACCCATTGACGTAGAGCAGGTTCTCTTCGTAGCTGCCGCCGCGCACGTTGTAGGTGCTCGTGAGCTCGTTGTTGCTCACCACGCCGGGCAGCGTCTTGAGAATGGCATTAAAATCACCGAAGGGCGAGGGCAACACCTTGGCATTCTGGGGGTCGAGCTGCACCAGGCTAGCCTGCTCGCGAATATCGGCGCCGGCGGCGCGGGCGCGCACCGTCACGCTGCCCAGGGCCTTGGTGTCGGGTAGCAGAGCTAGCCGCAGGGGCTGGCTAGCCCCCTCGGGCAGGCGGATAGGCTGGCGCAACGTTTGGAAGCCGAGCCGACGGGCCACCAGCACGGCCGGGCCGCTCACCGGCCGCAGCAGGCGCAGCGTGAAGCTGCCCTGCGCATCGGTGGTGGCACCGCCGGGCTGGCCTTCGAGACCCACCACCACCAGCTCCAGCGGCTGGCCCTGGGCATCGCGCACGGTGCCGGTAAGCAGGGTGGTTTGGGCGGCGGGCGGCGCCTGCTGGGCCAGCACGGGGCTAGCCAGCGGCAGGCCGCTTAACAGGAGAACAAGAGGTAGAGGCTTCAACGCAGAGGCGGCAGAAAAAACGGTTTCGTAAAGCTACGCCGGGGCTAGCCGGCCCGGCCGCGCAGCGGGCGGCTTTTCCACCTGCGGCGGCCGGGCTTTCCGTATGCGGCTAGCCGGTTTTTTGCGGGTTACTCGCCGCCCGCCTCGCGCAGCAACTGGCGCAGGCCGGCCAGGGTGGCCACCGGCCCACCGCCCGACTTAAACACGAAGCTGCCGGCCACTAGCACGTCGGCCCCGGCCTGCACCAACGCGGCCGCGTTGGCCTGGCTCACGCCGCCATCGACCTCGATGAGGGCTCCGGAGCCGCTGTCGAGCAGCAGCTCTTTGACCTCAGCCACCTTCTGCAAGGTGTGCGGAATAAAGGTCTGGCCGCCAAAACCGGGGTTTACCGACATCACCAGCACCAGGTCGAGGTCGGCGGCAATATCGACCAGCAAGCTGGCCGGGGTGGCGGGGTTGAGGGCCACGCCGGCGGTGCAGCCCAGGCTTTTAATTTGCTCCACCACGCGGTGCAGGTGCGGGCAGGCCTCGTAGTGCACCGTGATATGGGTGGCGCCCGCGTCGCGGAAGGCGGCCAGGTAATCCTGGGGCCGCGCTATCATCAGGTGCACGTCGATGGGCTGCTTGGCGTGGGGCCGCAGGGCTTCCAAGATGGGCAGGCCGAAGGAGATATTGGGCACGAAGCGGCCGTCCATCACGTCGAAGTGCAGCCAGTCGGCCTCGGCCGTGGCCAGCAGCTCGGCCGTGGCCTGCAGGTTGGCCAGGTCGCTGGCCAGCAGCGAGGGGGCCAGCAAGGGCTCGCGGCGGGGGGAAGTAGTAGCGCTCATAGACGTCAAAAGTACGTCGGCGGGCCGCGTCCCTACGGGGAAGCCAAAGTTAAAAGTGAAGCGTTAAAACCAGCGTCGTGTTGGTTTTAACGCTTCACTTTTAACTTCTCCTAACTCCCCGCTACTCGGCCTTCTTCTCATACGCGCGCCAGTCGAGCTCGCCGCTTTCCTTGCGGCGCAGGAAGTACGACTGGTCGTCGTCCTTGTTTTTGCCAAACGTGAGGTCGCCGCGGCACGAGAGGCATTTGACGGAGGTGTACTTGAACTTGCCCTGCGCCACGCGCGAAGTCAAATCGAGGTTGTCGGAGCCGCAGAGGCCACAGGCGGCCACGTCGGGAAAGCTCAGGCGGTCGTATTCGGCCACGGTTTCGTGCAGGTTGCTGCCCTGCACGGTGAAGTGAAACTGGCGGCGCCCAATGCGCTTGGTGGTCAGTAGCTGCAACATAAAGAGGGTGTCTGGTTGACGGTTTAAAGGTACGACTTTTTCACCAGAAAGCCAATAAAATTAGTTTTTGCACCTAACATTATTAGCCGATTTATTGCCGCACAAACCGCACGGCTTGGGCCGCGCCGCCCGCCACCGGCTGCACCGTGCAGAGGTAGGTGCCCGGCGCCAGCGGCCGGCTGGGCAGGCGCAGCGGCACCGTGGCGGCGGGGCTAGCCGGCAGCAGTTGCTCGCCCACGAGCGCGCCTTTCGCGTCGCGCACCCGCACGCGCAGCACCTGGCCGCGCAGGCTGGCGGGCAGGGCCAGCATCAGCTCGTCGAGGTGGCTGGGGTTGGGAAAAACGGCTAGCCCGGCCGGGGCGGCGCCGGCTGCCGGCCGGGCCGCGAGCGGGGTGCCGGGGTGCAGCAGGTTGTACGAAGTGGCGAAATTGACAATGCCGTAGCCCAGCGAGTTATCGGGGTTCTGGGCCTGCGAGGCGCCGGCGGCGAGGGCCTGAATCACCTGCTGGGCGCTGAGCGCAGGGTTGGCCTGCCAGAAGCCGGCCACCAGGCCCGCCAGCTCGGGGCAAGCGTAGGAAGTACCGTTGCCGCGCACGGCCACCCCGCTCGGGGCCAGCACGGCCGAGGCCACGCCCATGCTCGAGAGGGTAGGCTTGATACGGCCATCGGCCGTGGGGCCGTAGGAGCTGAAGCCCGCTAGGTTGCGCAGCGAGTCGACCGCCCCCACCGTGATGATGCTGTCGGCATCGGCGGGCACGCCAATGTAGTGCCACGAGTTGTTGCCGTCGTTGCCGGCCGAGTTCACCACTACCATGCCGGCGCGGGCGGCCCCCAGCGCGGCCAGGCTGGCGATGGCCGTGCGGCCATTGAGCTGGGCGTAGGTGTGCGAGAGCGCGGGGTCGTCAAACGTATTGTAGCCCAGCGACGAGCTGATGATGTCCACGCCCGCCGAGTCGGCGTATTCGGCGGCAGCCAGCCAGTTGGCCTCCTCCATCGGCGACTCGCTGGCCACGTCTTCCGTGATGCAGAGGTGGAAGGTGGCGCCGGGCGCGGTGCCCACGTAGTAGCCCGGCAGCTCGCCGCCGATGAGGCTGAGGCAGGCCGTGCCGTGGCCGTTGCGGCGGTACACCTGCCGGCCGCCATCCACGAAGTTGCGGGTGCCGGCCACCCGGTTTTGGGTTTGGATGTTTTGCAGCGCCGTAATCTGGTCAACGCCCGGGAAGCCGGCGTCGAAGATGGCAATCTGCATTCCCTCGCCGCGGAAACCGGCGTCGTGCATGGCCACCGCCCCAATCAGCTGGTTCTGGGCGTAGGCCTTGCCGTAGGTGGCACGGGGGCTAGCGGGCGCGGCCGGCGCGGGCGTCGGGGTCACGGGCGGGGCGGCGGCCGGGGCCGGGGGCACTAGCCGGCTCAGCAGTTGGGCGCTGCGCACGGCGGGCAGCTGCTGCACCCTAGCCAGGGTGGCCGAGTCGCAGGCCAGCACGGCCCCATTGAGCCAGCGCGAGGTAAACACCACCTGCGGCTGGCCGCTCACGGCGCGCACCTGGGTCAGGTAGGCGGGGCTCACCGGCAAGTCGCGCGGGCGCACCACAATGCCCTGGCGGCTGCGCCGGGCCAGCGCCCGGGCCGACAAAAACCGCTGCGGCTGGGCCACGGTGTAGGGCGTGCCGGCCTTGTCCTTGAAATACACGAAATAGCGGCGCACCGGGTCCGTCTGGGCCTGGCTAGCCGGGGCTGCGCCCAGCAAGGTGGCGAGCAGCAACGCCGCGGGCCAAAACATTTTTTTCATATGCACAGAATGAGGGCGGCTAAAGTACGGGATTTGCCCCGCGCGGCCCCGGGCAAAAAAATCGAGCCGGCCAGCTTGCTTTGTAGCAAACCGGCCGGCTAGCGTCTTTCTCAACCGTAAGGCGGCTTAAATTGTGCCCGTTTCGAGCAGGGTTTCGCGGTGGGCCACGCCCCGCTGCACATCCATATAGTACGTTTCGGTGCCATCCGCCGGGTTCGTCGTGTAGAGCGAGTAGCTATAGCGCCGGCGCGCTACCAGCCCCACGCCCGCAGCATATACCTGCCGGTAGCCGCTGCGGCGCCGCAGGCCGTCATTGTCCTGGGCCAAGAAGACCTTGTACGTCGCCACCGTTTTATCGTAGGTTTTGGCCGGCTGGCCGGCCGCGGCGGGCAGCGTGTAGGGCCCGCCCACGCTGGGCCCGTAAAAGCGTTTCAGGCTGATAAGCGTATCGGGCGACGCCGTGAAGGCGCTGTCGTTCCAGCCCTTGTCGGCCCGCACCGGGTAAATGAGCTCCACGGTGCGCACGTTGTTTTGGGTGAGCAGCACGGCCCGGGCCGAGGGCTGCACCACGAGCACGCTGTCGTCCGTCCAGCCGGCGCCGGCGCTGGCCCGCCGCGAGCGCACGAGGCGGTACGCCAGCTGGCCGGCCGCGTCGGTAAACTGCTCGCTCACGCGCTCGCGCAGCTGGTAGCTCGCAACCGTGATGCGGGCATTGGCCCACACCGAGTCGGTGACGGCGTAGGTGCGGTAGGTGCCCACCACCACCGGAAAATAATCGACCACCGGATTAGGCACCACCGACTCGTGGCGGCAGCCAGCCAGCAGCGCCGGCAGGGCGAGCAGCACGCCCCACCGGGCCTTCGTTGGCCCGGATAACGAGCGAAAACGTAGATTCATACAAGAAAATCTGTCCATAAAAATACCTTGCCGGCCACCCCCGCGGGCAGCCGGCAAGGTACTAACGGCCAGCCATAACGCGGGCCTTTTACGCGCGAAACTGCCCAGCTGGCTAGGCCAGCGCGCCGGCCGCCGGGGCCGCCGACACGGGCACCTCGCCGATGACGTGGCGCGTTATCCAGCCGCCGCCCAGCACGTCGTCGCCGTCGTAGAACACGGCCGCCTGGCCGGGCGTGATGGCGTGCACCGGCTCGGGGAAGTAGA
>JBPBQJ010000123.1:0-32676 GCA_050954765.1 Janthinobacterium lividum
CGAAGCATCTTGCTCGCGCCGTTGGGTTAGTAATCTAACGATGCGGTAGAGATGCTTCGGCAAGCTCAGCATGACAGACGTTTTTGGTAGAGTAACAGAAAAGTTAATCTTGGGTCAGTGCATACGCTACCAGGTTGGCGCCCATGCGCAGGGCCGCCTCGTGCACGGCGGGGGTATCTTCGGGGTAAGTGCCCACGTCTTCCCAGCCGTTGCCGAGGTCGCACTCGTAGGTGTAGAAGCACACCAGCCGGCCTTTGTACACGAGGCCAAAACCCTGGGGGCGCTTGCCGTCGTGCTCGTGCACCTTGGGCAAGCCCCTGGGGAACTGATACTTCTGGTGGTAGATGGGGTGGGAGAAGGGCAGTTCCACAAACTCCAGCTCGGGAAAGACCTTCTTCATCTCGGGGCGGATAAACTTGTCGAGCCCGTAGTTATCGTCGATGTGCAGGAAGCCGCCGCCGAGGAGGTACTTGCGCAGGTTCTGGGCCTCGGCCTGGGTGAAGCTCACGTTGCCGTGGCCGGTCATATGCAGGAAGGGGTAGCTGGGCAGCTCGGGCGCGTCGAGTTCCACGGTGGCCTCGTCGGGGGCGATGTTGGTGTGCAGCGCCTGGTTGCAGAAGCCGATGAGGTTGGGCAGGCTCGTTTTGTTGGCGTACCAGTCGCCCCCGCCGCCGTAGTGCAGCTTGGCCAGCTGGTAGCTGGGCGCGGCGGGCGGCGTGGCGGCCGTGGTAGTGAGCAGGAGGCTGGCGGCGAGAAGGAAGTGGCGGAGCATAATGCGCGCAGGTAGACAGGGAAATTACTTTTGAATAAGTAGTAGGTAAGCCGCAAAGTTCAGGGATTTCCATCTGTCCGAGTAAGGTACACAAGGGTAATTCAGTGTCTAGTATTTAGTATTGTTGAATGAATAAGAGCCTGATAGTTAGCCTAGGGATAGTCTTTACAGCAGTCTTAGCTACTTGGAAAGGGTGTAAGTATGATTGGAATCCTCATTATGCAAGTAATAGAGCGGTCCACATGGGCAGCTCGTTCTATAATTCAGATAGTTCGGCAGCGGTTGTCGATTATGAGTTGGATGTAGGTGCAAGAGGATTACGCTATTACCAGACGCTCCTAAAGAAAGGGGATTATGAAGAAGACCTGTCAAGATTTATGTTACCAGCTGAATACGTTGAACCGAAGTGGCGGGCAGAGGACACGTTAGAAGTCATTTATGACGAACGTGCAGCCTTTTTGCGAGGTAGCAACATTACCGATGTGCATAAAGGGCGAGATACCGTTGTCTTGAATGGAATAGTAGTAGTGGTCAAAGAACGTCGCATGAACAAGCGGAAAGGTGTAGACGATTTTATGAAAGCTAACCGTTTAAAATAGTTAATAATTAATTGTATAGTTCAGCCAACTGACTGTACTATAAATCTTGTCCCATGACCACCGGCAAAGACCTCCTCGACCTCGGCTTCAAATCGGGTAAATGGTTTAAAGACGCCCTGGCGCACATTAACGACCACGGGCTGGAAGGCGAGGCCCGGCTAGCCTACCTCGACACGGTGAAGCCGCCGGCCGAGCTGCCGCTGCTACCCGCGCCGCTGCCGTACTTCGAGAATATCCGGGCCCAAACGGCCGTGGAGCAGCAGAACATCGACGCCGTGCGGCTGTCGATGCAGCAGCTTATGCGCACGCCTACCGTGGTGACGGGCGCCGTGATGCCCGACGCCTGCCCGGCCGGGCCGGTGGGCACCATTCCGGTGGGTGGCGTGGTGGTGGCGCGCCAGGCCATTCACCCCGGTATGCACTCGGCCGACATCTGCTGCTCGGTGATGCTGACCAACCTGGGCAAAATCGACCCCAAAACGGTGCTCGACGTGGCCCAGCAGGTCACGCACTTCGGGCCGGGCGGGCGGGCTCCCGAGCGCCAGTACGCGCTGCCCGCCGCACTGCGGGCCGAGTTTGCGGCCAACCCGTTTCTGAACTCCGAGAAAACCCTGAGTATGGCGCAGGAGCACCTGGGCACGCAGGGCGACGGCAACCACTTTCTGTACGTGGGTACCTCGGCCGCCACCGGCGACACGGTGCTCGTGACGCACCACGGCTCGCGGGGCGTGGGCGCGCGCCTCTACACCGAGGGCATGAAGGTGGCCGAGCGCTTCCGCCAGCAGCTCTCGCCCGCCACGGCCCCGGCCAATGCCTGGCTGCCCGCCGACTCGCCCGAGGGCGTGGTGTACTGGGCGGCGCTGCAACTCGTGCGCCAGTGGACCAAGCTCAACCACCTGTGCCTGCACGACGACATTGCCGGGCGCCTGCAAGCGCCGGTGCAGCAGCGCTTCTGGAACGAGCACAACTTCGTGTTTCGGGCCGGCGAGCTGTATTACCACGCCAAGGGTGCCACGCCGCTCGACCCGCAGTTTATGCCCGACATCACCGGCCCGCGCATTATTCCGCTGAATATGGCCGAGCCGATTTTGCTGGTCGAGGGCGACACCACAGCCAGCAACCTGGGCTTTGCCCCGCACGGCGCGGGCCGCAACCTCAGCCGCACCCGCCACAAGTACAGCAAGACTGATAAGACCCAGCAGGAGTGGTTTGACGAGGAAACGCAGGGCATCGACGCCCGCTTTTTCTTCAACGAAATTGACATTTCGGAGCTGCCCAGCGCCTACAAAAACGCCGCGCAGGTGAAGCAGCAGATTGCCGACTTCCAGCTAGCCCGCACCGTGGACGAGATTCAACCCTACGGCTGCATCATGGCTGGCGACTGGGAGAAAAACGCGCCCTGGCGCGTGAAAAAGCGGCAGGGGGAAAAATGAAATACGTCGTGCCCATTCTCTTTCGCGAAGACCCTTATCTAGACGAGCTTATTCAGCAGAAATTCTCTATTTCTCTGATGAGCAACAGTAAGTGGGTTAAGCTGATTGCTTCCTTAATTGCTAACGCAGCTACTATCAAAGAATGCTTAGTTAAGCCAATATGGGAAGAGCAGCAGCCCACTAGGCAATTGCAGTTTGATGAGCATACGCACTATGACTTTGACTACTATGCTAGCGCGATGGAGTCAATGGTTTCTGGAAACCCGAGAGGCTGGTATGCTTACAAAGAGATAGAATGGGTGGATTTCCCTCGATATGTAACGGCGAAAGATAAGGCAACTGCTATCACACAGGATTTAGAAGCCATCGAACTACTACTCAATAATGTGGGGCAATTCCATTTGGAGTTAACGCAAGAGAAGCTGAGGCTTTATGCTTACCTCAGATAGTAACAAATACTAAAGCTCCCGTACCACCTGCGCCGTGAACACGGCCGCCAGCGCGGCCGTTTCGGTGCGCAGGCGCGAGCTACCGAGCGTGACGGGCCGCACGCCCCGGCCCAGCGCCAGTTCGATTTCGCTAGGGGAGAAGTCGCCCTCGGGGCCGATGAGCACGCAGCAGCGCGGCGCGGCGCCGATAACCTGGGCCAGGGCCGTGCGCTCGCCGGCTTCGAGGTGGGCGATGAAGGTGGTGGCGGGGTCGAGGCTAGCCAGGAATTTATCGAAGTCGATGAGCTCGTCGAGCTGGGGCAGGTAAGCTTGGCCCGACTGCTTAAGGGCGCTGATGGCGATTTTTTCGAGGCGCTCAAGCTTGAGGTCGCGGCGCTCGGAGCGGGCGCAGCGCAGGAAGCTGAGGCGCTCGATACCGACTTCCACGGCCTTTTCGACGAGCCACTCCATGCGGTCAAGGTTTTTGGTGGGGGCCACGGCCACGTGGGTGTAGGTGGGGCGCGGGGCCACCAGCTCGTGGCTGGTGAGGCGCAGGGTGCAGCGCTTGGGGTTGGCATCCGCCACAACGGTGGTGGCCAGGGTGCCGCGGCCATCTACGAGCAGCACGGGGGCGCCGGGGGCTAGCCGCAGCACGCGCACGGCGTGCTTGCTTTCTTCTTCGGAGAGCAGGTAGGTGGGCTGGTCGGGGCGCAGGTCGGGGGCGAAGCAGGTGAGCATAAGAGGGGCAAAGCGGGCCGCGAAGGTAGGGCGGGCACTCAGGCAAGAAAAATAAGCTGCGCCGGAACTATCGGCCGGGGTATAGGGGTTTGGGCTGCAATCTGGTAGAATTCCAAGACCTGCCAGGATATTCTTTCTACTCCTGTTCTATGAAAGCAGCTTCTTTACGCCTCTTGCCGCTAGCCTTGATGCTAGCGGTAACGGCCCAGGCCCAGACTCCCGCTTCCCAAACACCCACCGAGCAAACCCGCGAGATGAGCACCCGCCTGCAGCTCAACGAAGGCCAGTTTGTACGCTTGTTGACCCTGAACCGCACCCGCCAGACTCGCCAGCGCGAGATTGAGCAGGGCACCAAAAGCGACCTCGCGGCCCGCAACAGCCAGCTCGCCGAATTGCAGGCGCAGTACGACCAGGAATGCAGCCGCCTGCTGTCGCCCTCACAACTGAGCCTACTGCAACAAAATGAAAACCAAACGTCCCTTTCGGGCGGCAACGGCTAGGCCTAGTGCCGTCACATAAAAATTGAAAAAGCCCGACGAGCGCCTGCTCGCCGGGCTTTTTGCTGCGCCTCTGGCTAGGGTAGCGGGTCGGCCTGCACCTCGGTTACGGTGCCTAGCGGGCCGAAGTGCAAAGTCAGGCGCGGGCCGGCACTGCGGGGGCGGCGGGGGCCGCACTGCGGGCCGGGCCGCAGGTAGTAGTGGTAGGCTTTCTCGGTGTTGGCCATGAGCTCTTCCTCATCGGGCGGGCCTAGTAGCGAAGTTACATCGTTGGCCCGGGCCTCGTAGAGGCGCGGGCGGGCGGCCAGCAGCGGCGGCAGCAGGGCCGCCCGGCGCCCGGCGCAGGCGTAGCGGTCGGCTCGCCAGGCGGGGGCCGCAAAGCCCGGAATATCGGGCAGGGCGTGGCCACAGCCGGCCAGCAGTAGGGGCGCGACCAATAGCAGCCGGGTCGGCAGGCGGAAAAACGGGGAGAATGGCATAGGAAAAGCGCCTGGCCCAACAGCGCAAGGCCCGGCCGGTTAGGCGAAGCTAGGGCCAAGCGCGGACTTGCCCCGGCCCCAGCGCCACCCTGGGGCATAACCTAGCCTGCCCGGTGCCGTTACAAGCCCCGTTCGGCCGCCTCCGCCTGCTTGGGCAAAGGAGCCACTTCCTCACTCTTCTTTCACCTTTAGTTTCTTTCATTCCTATGCGCCTAAACCTTCGCGTTATTATCGGCCTCGTTATCGCAGCTGTCACGCTGCTGGGCTACTTCTTTAATACCTCCAAAAACCCCGTCACCGGCGAAAATCAGCACGTGAACATGACGGCCAGCCAGGAAATAGCCCTGGGTGTGCAGGCCGCCCCCGAAATGGCGCAGCAATACGGCGGCGAAAGCCAGGATGCCCGCGCCACGGCCGCCGTGCAGCAGGTGGGCCAGTCCATTGTGCAGGCCAATAACCTAGCCCAGAAAACGCAGTACCAGTACCGCTTTCACCTGCTGGCCGATGACCAGACTATCAACGCGTTTGCCTTGCCCGGCGGGCAGGTGTTCATTACGCAGGGTTTGTTGAAAAACCTGACCAGCGAAGCCCAGCTAGCCGGCGTGCTAGCTCACGAGGTGGGCCACGTAATAGGTCGGCACTCGGCCGAGCAGGTAGCCCAGAGCCAGCTGACCCAGGGCCTGACCGGCGCGGCCGCCATTGCTTCCTACGACCCCAACAGCCCGGGTAGCAGCATAGCCCGGGCCGCCGCCGCTGCCATGATTGCCAAGCTCGTGACCCTGCGCTTCAGCCGCAACGATGAGTTGGAGGCTGACAAGTTTGCCGTGCAGCTGACGCCCCCGGCCGGCTATGACCCCCGGGCCATGATAGGCGTGATGCAGATGCTCGACCAGAAGGGTGGCCGCAGCAGCCAACCCGAATTTTTGGCCACTCATCCCAACCCCGGCAACCGCATTGGCGAGCTGCAGAAGGATATTCAGCAGCAGTATCCGCAGGGTGTGCCCAGTGGCCTGCATCCCTAGCGGCCCCGCCGCCGGGTAGCTGAGCGCGCACCAATATATTTGTGCTTATGCTTCCAGAAGTTACCTCGACAAGCCCTTCCCGGTGGGGGCAGCTAGCCCCGCGCTGGCAGTTTTTACTCAGTGCAGCCGGCCTATACCTAGGCTGGCTGCTTCTATATGAGGGGGTGCTAGCCCCCGATGGTCGGCTCGACCACTTGCTCTCGGTCAATATCGCCGCGGCCAGCGCGGGGCTGCTGCGCGGGCTGGGCTTCGCGGCTACGGTAGGTGCCGATACCTCCTTGTTGCTTATGGATGGCCGCCCCGCCGTGATAGTGGGCGCCCCCTGCAATGGGCTGGTACTTTATGCCCTGTTTGCGGGGTTTGTTATCGCCTTTCCCGCGCCGCTGCGGCCCAAGCTGTGGTTTATTCCGCTAGGGGTGTTCGTGCTGTATCTACTTAATATAGTGCGGGTAGGTGCCCTGGCTCTCAACCAGCACTACGCCCACCAGTCGGTCGATTTCAACCACCACTATACGTTTAGCTTCGTGGTGTACATCTGCATTTGCCTGCTCTGGATGTGGTGGGTAAGGCGCTACGGCCTCCTCACCGCTGCCGACGCATGAGCCCTGATTTGCCGGGGAGTGTGCGCCCCCTTACGCCCGGCCGCTGGCTGCTGGCCGGGCTGCTGGCCGGTGCCCTTTTTGCGGTAGGCATGGCGCCCGAGGTAGTTTTTGCGGTTCTCACCCGGGGTTGGCAGGTGGTGTTTGGCTGGCTAGGGCAGGGCGGGGCGCTGGCCCAACTGCAACAGGGCACCAGCCACCTCGTGACCACGCGCAGCCTGCCCGCCATGGCTACCTACGGGCTGCTGTACGTGGCGGGCTGCCTGCTGCTGCTGCACGCGCTGCTGCGCGATGGCCGGCGCACGCGCTGGGCAGCGCAGGTATACCTGGGGTTGCTGGGCTTGTGCGTGCTACTGCTGGTAGGGGGCCGGCTGGGCGGCAATATTGCCTGGGCCTACAAGCTAGGCCGTCGCGTTATTGATTTTGTCATTTCGCCCTTGCCGGTGATGATTTTGCTGCCAGTACTCTGGCCCGGCAATAGTCGGGCGACGGGTGAGAAAGCGGCGGCGCAATAAACAGGGGTAGGAATAGGGCCTCTGCGCCCAATGGACTCCCCAGGTTTACAACGCAGGGATGCAGATAAAATAGCAGCTTCTGTCTATGCAACTGCACTAGTCAGGGCGCTACCTAATAAGCTGCTTTAGATTAACCTAAAGTGAGGTTCAGACACACTGGTACTGTCAAGCAACCCCCGCAAAAAAAGCCCCCGCCAGAATCTCCGGCGGGGGCTTTTTACTGAATCAGGTGGCAGGGCAGGCTATTGCACTACCAGTCGCTTGGCTACAAGGCCAGCTTCGGTGGTAGCCCGCACCGTGTAGATGCCAGCCGCAATGCCCGCCAGGGGCAGCTCTATCGTGGGGCTGCTGCCGGCGGCTACGGTCTTGGTCAGCACTACCTGGCCTAGCAAGTTGAGCAGCTGCACCGTGCTGGCGCTGTTGCCGCGCAGGGCCTGCGGCAGCACCAGCGTAGCCGTGCCGTGGGCGGGGCTAGGGTACACTGTGGCTAGGGCAGCCAGGGCGGCCGGAGCCGTAGCCAGCGGCGATGCCGCCGCGAAGAGCAGCGCAAAGCGGCCGGTGGGCGCCTCGCCGGGGGCAAGCGTCAGGCTCACGCTAGGGGTCGTGGTGAGGTCGGTGTAGGTGCCGGTGCTGGCATCGCGCAGGTAGGTGCGGTAGCCGGCGGGCAGGTTAACGAGCTCATCCACCGCTAGGGTATAAGTGCCGGCGGTGGGGGCGTGCACGCGCAACGCCACCGTGGTAGCACCCGTCAGCTCGGGGAGGCCATTGATGGCCAGGGCTTCGGTGCTGATGTCGCTGGCCAGGTCCAGGCCGTGGGTGGCGGGCAGGTAGTGGGCATCGTACTTGGCATCGAAAGCCGGGGTGGCCTGCTGGTCGAAGTACACCCGCGTCTGGTTGGCCACCCCGTTGCCGCTCAGCGTCAGGGCCAGCGTGGGCAGCGTGCTGGCCGTGCGCTGGAAGGCCGCCGTTTCGGGGGCCTGGGAGCGGGCCGCCGTGGTAAACGTGACGCTGCCGGTCTGGCCCGGAGCCGTGCGCATAAAGAAGCCCTGGGCCACGGGGATGTTGCTGGTGCCGCCGTTGGCGCTCATGCCCGGCCCACCGTTGGTGGCGCCGGCGGGCACGTAGGTAGTGTACGTGCCCGTGTATTGCCCGCTGCTCTTATACACGTACAAGGCGCTTTCCATGCCCGTCGTGTTGGTAATCAGGGCGTCGTAGTTGAGGGCGCTGGGGTAGGGGTTGCCCAGCAGCTGGTAGCCAGCGGTCGCCTGCGCTCCCCGGGCCAAGCCGGTGCGGGCGTAGCTGCTGGCCTGATTAAGGGTACCCTGGAAGTCCACCAGCTCGCTGCCGCCGATATTCACTGTGTAGCCCCGGCCGGTAACCAAAGCGTCGCTCAAGGCGCTAGGAGAAAGAAAGCCGTTGTCAAAATCGCCCACTGCGTACGCCGCGTTGCTAGTGGCCAGGCGCGACTGGTCGTAGAAAAATACTGTGGGGTAGGGGCTCGTCTGGCGCGGATTGTTGGCCGAGTTGTAGGCCGCGTTCACCACCGGCGAGTAGCTGGCCGTGGCGAAATCAGCTACCGTGTTGCCGCTTACCGGCGAGCTGTAGTGGCGATAGCCGGGGCCGTTGTTGGTAGGCGTGATGTAGCGCTGCACCGTGGCTGTGCCCGTCACTGCGCCGCCGTTGTTCACCACGTAGGCCGTGCCGCTGGCGTTAGAACGCAGCGTGAACACCTGGCCCGCGCCAATGGTTAGGTTACCCGTGGCCGTAACCGACCGGGCAATGGTCACGCCGGCCGAGGTCGTGGCCGTAGTGCCGGCGCCTACTGCCAGGTTGGGGAAGGTAGTAGCGGTGGGGCCGCCGATTTCCTGGGCGCGGGCGCCGGCTAGGGTCACGGTGCCGGTGCCCGCGGCGCCGCTCGGCGTGGCGAGTGCGCCGTCGTTGTTAGTAAAGTCGCCGAACACCTGCAGGTTGCTGCCATCGGCCAGCGTTACCACCGAGGTCGAGTTGTTTAAGCCCGCAATCAGTACCAGGCTGCCTACTTGCTGGGTGCTGGCTAGGGTAGGCTGAAACGCCACGGCGCCGCCCGGACCCGGAATTACGACGTTGTCGGTGCTGGTGGGTACGACCGCCGGCGTCCAGTTGCCCGCCGTGGCCCAGTCCGTGCTCACGGTGCCGTTCCATAGCTTTTGCGGCCCCGTAACGGCCGCAATGTTGGAAATAAAGGAGGAGCTGCGCCCAAACAGGTTGTTGCCTTTGGCTTGGCCGTTGCTGGTATTCAGCACGTACAGGTTCGAGGCGTAGCCCTGGCTCTGGGTGGTGTTGTCTTCGGCAGAAAAACGGGCTTCCAGCAGTAGCGGCACGTTCTGACCATTTTGGTACAGAATATCGAGGTCGAGCCCGATGACCGGGGAGGCGAGTTGCGCGTAGGTAGTGGCCGAGTTTACCTGAAAGGTCAGCTGGCCCTGGCTCGTGAGCGTCCCGTCGTTGGGCGGGGCCTGAATAGCCAGCATGGCATTAGTCCCTGCCGAAATATCCAGGTCGTAGAGCGTAGTGCCCGGTACGCCGGGCAGTGAGTTGGTGTAGGCCACCGAGCCCACGTAGGGTATCCGCGAGCCGCTTGCGTACGTCAGCGTGCCATCGACGACGGCTAGCGTGCCGGTGTTGGGGTTCACGCGGTAGTCGGTGCGGTTGGGCCCCACAATCCGCAGCCGGTCGGCCCGCGGGTTGAAATCGAAGCCTACATTGGGCAGGAACCCCTTGGTATTAGCCCGGTTAGTATCCTGCAAATCAACCGAGAAGCCCGGGCCCACGGCCGTTAGCTGGCCGTTGGTGGGGTTAAGGGTGTATAGCTGGGCGTTTTTGCTGGTCTGTGTAGCGTCGTAGGCCTTGGTAGCATCGTAGCCCAGCGCGTAGAGCTGCCCCGTATTGGGGCGCGTGTCGATGGCCACTATCACCTGGGCCGCCGAGAGGCCCGTGGCGGTTGTCAGGCCGCTCAGGGGCTTGGGCGCGGTCGTTACGAAACCTGTGCCCGTTACCGTCGGGGTAGGGTCGTTGGCGCTGGCCGGGCCATAGCTGATGTTGAGCGTATTGAGGGACTGGGCCGCGGCCACTACTGCCGTGCCGCCGGCAGTGGGCACCTGGTTGATGAGCACGTACACCTGAGCGGTGGTTTGGGCCGCCGCTCCCCCGGCGCCCAGCAGCCCCGTAGCTAGGGTAAAATAGCCCGCCCGCCGTAGAAAAGAGGAAAAATTATGCATAGATGGAAAAGGGTGAAAACTGAAAAACAGCCAGTAACCAACGTACTGAGAGGCAAGCTAGCTCGCCGCGCTCAGATACGTAACCTTAACCATTTGGGATGATGCCAAACAGGCAACCAACTGAGAAAAATCATTTTCTGGTAATCGGTTGCTAGTCTGGCCTCAGAACTGCGGCGGCAGCAGGTGCTTGAAGTGTCCGTTTAGGCGCACGCGCTCCTTGAGGCGCTCGGCTTCGAGCACGGCGGGCAGCAGGCGCTCGAGGTGCTCGCGCACGATTTCCTGGCGCTCGACCTCGGCCGTAGTGCCGAGCAGCTGGTACTCTTGCTCCGTGCTAAGGCCGATGTGGTGGGCCACGTCGAAGATGCGAAATGCGGGGTCGAGCTGCAGCAGCAGCTTGCGCAGGCCCAGCGCCTCGTACAGCTGGCGCACCTGCCCGGCCACGGCGGCGCGCAGGTCGGGGTCGGCCTCCTCATCCTGCACTACGGCTTCGACCTGGCCGGCGGCGTAGAGCTTGCCGGGCGCCTGGCGGTAAAATTTCTCGACCCGAAAAATGCCCAGGGCTTCGGTGCGAATATCCATTTCGCCGCCGGCGTGGGTTTTCTCCACGCTCAGCAGGCGCATCTCGGTGCCCAGCTCCTGCACGGCATTATCCAGAAACGGCGTGATGCCAAACGTGAGGCCCTCGGTGAAGCAGTCGCGCACCAGCTCGCGGTAGCGCGGCTCGAAGATGTGCAGGTTAAGTTTTTCGCCCGGGAAGGCCACCAGGTTCAGCGGGAAAAGCGGAAGTAGACGCATAGTGAGCCAAGAATGTACTCGGCGGGCAAATGTTTCGGCGCCGCCGCCCGCCGCCGGGCCCTCCCTTAAATTAGCCTTAAATTTGCCGAAGCGCCCGGCTCAGCACAAACCTTCGGCAGGGCGGCGCGTTTGGGAAGCAGCGTATGAAAGCAGTGGTTTCCTTTTTTCTGGCCGGCCTGCTGCTGCTGGGTAGCTTCATTCCGCAGAACGACCTGTCGGAGCTGAGCAAGCTGCCCCAGCTGCTGGAGCACTACCGTTTCCACCACTCGGTGGCGGGCGGCGGCTTGTCGCTACCCCAGTTTCTGGCCGAGCACTACGGCTCGGGTACCAAGGAGCACTTTGGCTGCACGTTTTCGGCCCGGCACCAGCAAGACCACCAGGGCCTGCCGCTGCACGGACGCCACGAGTGCAGCAGCCATCTGGCGTTCTTTTTTCTGCCGGCGCCGGCTTCGCTAGCCCCCGTAGCGGGCTCCACGCCGTGGCTGGGCCAGGCCTACCGGCCCGCCGCCCACGCCCGCTACCAAGACGGGGCTACCGCTGCGCTCTTGCAGCCGCCCCGAGCCTAATTCGGCACCGCCCCCGGGGGTAGTGTGCACATTCCTAGGCTATTAAAAAATAGCAATGCGCTACTGGGCGCGTTCCAAACGTCTCTTGTCTGGTGGCTAGGGCTGGCATTGGGACAGAAATTAAGCTAGGGCCGCCCGCGTGAGAGCAAGCGGGCCGGACCGTTTTGGTAATTCAGGTTTTTGGTGGGTAATGCCTTGGCAGTGCCGCGCACTGCAAAATGAGCAGGGGGCTAGCCCGCCCCGCCGCCAAGCGCCGCAACCTCTTGTTTGCATGTTAGAAAAAATAATTGCGGCCAGCGTTCGCAACAAGCTGCTGGTGGCGCTCCTGCTGCTGGGGCTCATCGCCTGGGGCGGCTTTTCGGCGGCGAATTTGCCGCTCGACGCCATCCCCGACGTCACAAACAACCAGGTGCAGGTCATCACTCAAAGCCCGGCCCTGGCGGCGCAGGAGGTCGAGCAGCTCATCACGGTGCCGCTGGAACTACAGCTGCGCACGGTGCCCGGCGTCACGGAAATCCGGTCCATCTCGCGCTTCGGGCTCTCGGTGATTACCGTCGTTTTCCCCGACGACGTGAGCACCTACCAGACCCGCCAACTCGTGGCCGAAAAGCTCAGGAGCGCTGAAGCCGACCTCGTGGCCGGGGCCGGCGTGCCCACCATGGCGCCCATTACCACCGGCCTGGGCGAGATTTATCAGTACAGCCTGCGGGTGCTGCCGGGCTACGAAAAACAGTTTTCGCTAGCCAAGCTGCGCGATGTGCAGGACTGGCTCGTGAAGCGCCAGCTAGCCGGCGTGCCCGGCGTGGTCGACGTCAGCAGCTTCGGCGGCTACCTGCGCGAGTACGAGGTGGCCGTGGACCCTAGCCGGCTGGCTTCCAACAACGTGACGATGGCCGAGCTCTACGCCGCCTTGCAGGACAACAATGCCAACACCGGCGGCGCTTATCTGGAGCGCGGCCCCAACGCCTACTTCATCCGGGGCGAGGGCCGGGCCAATTCGCTGGCCGACCTCGGGGCCACGGTTATCAAGCAGGCCGCGCAAGGCGCGCCGCTGCTGGTGCGCGACGTGGCTACCGTGCGCATGGGCCACGCCGTGCGCTACGGCGCCATGACCCGCAACGGCCAGGGCGAAACTGTGGGCGGCATCGTGCTGATGCTGAAGGGGGCTAGCTCGGAGCAAACCATCAAAAACGTGAAAATGCGGGTGGCCGCCATCCAGAAAACCCTGCCCAAGGGCGTGGTCGTGACGCCCTTTCTCGACCGCACCAAGCTCATCGACCGGGCCATCGCCACCGTGGAGCACAACCTGGTGGAGGGCGGCGTAATTGTGCTGGCGGTGCTGCTGCTGCTGCTCGGCAACTGGCGCGCCGGCGTGGTGGTGGCCCTCATGATACCGCTGTGCATGCTCTTCGCGCTGGGCCTGATGAACCTGTTCGGCGTGTCGGCTAACCTCATGAGTCTCGGCGCGTTGGACTTCGGCCTTATCGTGGACGGGGCGGTTATTATCGTGGAGGCCGTCATCTTTCACCTCGTGCACCAGCGCCGGGCGGCCGCCCACGAAACGATGGACGGCATCACCGAGCACGCCGCCACGCGGCTCATGTCGTCGGCTTTGTTTGGGCAGCTCATTATCCTCATCGTGTACCTGCCCATTTTGTCGCTCACCGGCATCGAGGGCAAGATGTTCCGGCCAATGGCCCTCACCGTGAGTTTCGCCATTATCGGCGCCATGTTGCTGTGCCTCACCTACGTGCCGGCCGCCACAGCCTGGGCCCTGAAGAAGGACATTAAGGAGGAGGGTACCCTAGCCGACCGCATCATGAAGGTTGCGCACCGCGGCTACGACCCCATCATTCGGGCGGCGCTCGGGGCGCGCTGGCTGGTGGCGGGCGGCGCGGTGGCCCTGCTGGTGCTGGCGGGCGTTATCTTTTCGGGCATGGGCGGCGAGTTTATCCCGCAGCTCGACGAGGGCGACATTGCCCTGAACGTGACCCTAGCGCCGGGCTCGTCCTTGACCCAGACGGTGGCTACCAACACCAAAGTGCAGCAGATTTTGCTAAGCAAATTTCCCGAAATCGAGCAGATTGTGGGCAAGAGCGGCACCTCCGAGATTCCGACCGACCCCATGTCCTTGGAAGACAGTGATGAGATGGTGATTCTCAAAGACCACAGCCTCTGGACTTCGGCCGGCACCCGCGAGGAGCTGGCGGCCAAGATGCAGGCCGCGCTGGCTGGCATACCGGGTGTGACGATGGAGTTTCAGCAGCCCATCCAGATGCGTTTTAACGAGCTGATTTCGGGCGTGAAATCGGATGTGAGCATCAAGATTTATGGCGACGACCTGGCCGTACTTTTCGAGAAGGCCAGCGAGGCGGCCGACCTTATTCGGCCCCTAGCCGGCGTGGGCGACCTCAAGGTGGAGCAAATCGCGGCCCTGCCGCAGATGCTGGTGCGTTACGACCGCCAGAAGCTGGCGCAATACGGCTTGAAGGTGAGCGACTTGAATACGCTGCTGCGCTCGTCCTTCGCTGGCGATGTGGCAGGACAGGTCTACGAGGGCGAGCGCCGCTACGACCTGGTGGTGCGCCTCGATAGCGTGCACCGGGCAGGGCTAGCCAACCTGCGCGACTTGTACGTGGACACGCCCGGCGGCGAGAAAATCCCGCTCGACGAGGTGGCCAGCGTGAGCTACCACAATGCGCCCATTCAGATTTCGCGCGATGATGCCCGCCGCCGCATCAACATCGGCATCAACGTGCGGGGCCGCGACGTGCAGAGCCTGGTCGAGGAAATTCAGGGCAAGCTCAACACCGGCCTCAAGCTGCCCAGCGGCTACACCATCGTCTACGGCGGGCAATTTGAGAACCTGAACCACGCCATCGAGCGCCTGAAGGTGGCCGTGCCGGTGTCGCTGCTGCTCATTTTTATGCTGCTCTACCTCTCGTTTCGGTCGGTGAAGCAGGCGCTGCTCATCTTCACGGGGGTGCCGCTGGCTACTATCGGCGGCGTGGTGGCGCTGTGGCTGCGTGGCATGCCGTTCAGCATTTCGGCGGGCGTGGGGTTCATTGCCCTATTTGGGGTGGCGGTGCTCAATGGCATCGTACTGCTGGCTAGCCTCAACGAGCTGGCCGCCGAGGGCATGGCCAGCGTGCGCGAGCGCGTGCTGCGCGCCACGGAGGAGCGCTTCCGGCCGGTTATTCTCACGGCCAGCGTGGCCTCGCTGGGCTTCCTGCCGATGGCGCTGAGCACCTCGGCCGGCGCCGAGGTGCAGAAGCCGCTGGCCACGGTGGTGATTGGCGGGCTGATTTCGGCCACGCTGCTCACGCTGGTGGTGCTGCCGGTGCTCTACTCGTTTTTTACCAAAGACAATGAGCCCAACCCCGAGCTGGCCGCCGAGGCCGCAGAGCAGGCCAAGCATGCCGCCGAGGTAGGGGAGGCGCCCCTGGCCGCCGGCTCGGCGGCCGAAAGTCCCGCCAAAACGCCGGCCCCGGTGGTGGCCGGCGCCTTGCTACTGTTAACCCTGCTGGCGGGCTTTGGCCGCGCCCAGGCGCAAAACACGCTGGGCTCGACGGCCGGCCAGTCCCTGAACCTGAACCAGGCGCTGCAAACGGCCGGCACCCAAAACCAGTCGCTGCAAACGGCCGGCCTGCAGGTGCAGCAGCAGCAGGCGCTCATCCGCACCGGGCTGGAGCCGCCGCGCACGGTGGTCGATTTTCAGGTGGGGCAGGTGTCGAGCAACGTGGTCGACCACACCTTCAATATTATTCAGCAAACGGCCTTTCCGGGCGTGTACGCGGCCCAGCGCCAGCTTTTGCGCGGCCAGAGCGTGACGGCCGAGCAGCAGGCCCGCCTGAGCCAGCGCACCCTAGCCGGCTCCATTCGCACCAGCTACTACGGCCTGCTGGTAGCCTACCGCCGGGTGGCGCTGCTGCGCCGCCAGGATAGCCTGTACCGCCGGGCGGCCCACGCCGCCCGCATCCGCTACCAGGTGGGCGAAACCAACCGCCTCGAGCAAGTAGCCGCCGAGGCCCGCGCCCAGGAGCTCGAAAACCGCCTGCTCACCGTGCTCTCCGACCTCGAGGTGCAGCGTGCCCAGCTTGGGCAGCTGCTGGGCCAGGCCGGGCCGGCGGCCATCGACACCACCGCGGCCCTGGTGGCCCCGCTCACGCCCGCCGATACGGTGGCCCTCTCGCCCGAGAGCAACCCCACGCTCGGCCTGCTGCGCCAGCAGGTGGCCGTGAGCGAGCAGCAAACCAAGGTGGAGCGCCTGCGCCGCCTGCCCGACCTGCGCGCCGGCTACTTCCAGCAAAGCATCCGGCCCGAGTTTCGGGCCCTGAACGTGGGGCAGCTCGGGCTGGCATTTCCGCTGCTGGGCGGCGCGGGGCGGGCCAGGGTGGCCGCGGCGCAGCTAGGCGAGCAGGTGGCCGCCGGCCAGCTCAGCTACGCCACGGCCCAACTCGGCACCCAGCTGCGCACGCTGCGCCTGCAGCTGCGGCGGGCGCGGGCCTCGCTCGATTATTACGAGAAAAAAGCGCTGCCCCAGGCCCGGCTCATCCTCAACACGGCCGAAAAAAGCTTTCGGGCCGGGGACATCGACTACGTGACTTACGTGGTGAATACTGAGCCCGCCTGGCAGATTCAGAGCAACTACCTCGACCAGGTGCAGCGCTACAACGAGGTCGTCGTCAGCCTCGAAACCCTGGTGGGCGCCCCGCCCACGGCGGCGCGCTAGCCCCCTTCTTCCGATTTATAGAGCCCCGGCTCCCTCCCCCACGCAATGACAGTTGCCCTCAAATCTTACACCCTCGCCACCAGCCTGGCGCTGCTCAGCGCCTGCGGGGCCAAGCCCGACGCGGCCGGCAAGGCGGCGCCCGCCGCCCAAGCTGCCCCGGCCGCCCCCGCCAATCCCGACCAGGTAGAAGTAAGCGCCGCCCAGGAACGAGCGGCGGGTATCGAGCTCGGCAGCTTCGAGCGCCAGAATATGAGCACCGAGGTGCAGGCCAATGGCTCGGTAGAGGTACCGCCCCAGAGCCGGGCGGCCATCACGGCCATTATGGGTGGCTACGTGCAAACGGTGAGTGTGCTGCCCGGCCAGCACGTGGCGGCCGGCGCGGTTATCGCCACGCTGCGCTCGCCCGAGTACCTCACCCTGCAGCAGACGTACTTGCAAAGCAAGGCCAAAGTGCGCTTTCTGGCCGAAGACCTGGAGCGCCAGCGCATCCTCGATGTGGAAGACGTGGGCGCCAAGCGCAAGCTGCAGCAGGCCCGTGCCGACTACGCCTCCGAGCAGGCCACGCTGCGCACCACGGCCGCCCAGCTGCGGCTGCTGGGTATCTCGCTGGCTAGGCTCGATGCCGGCACCATCGTGAGTGCCGTGCCGCTCACCACGCCCATTGCCGGCTACGTAAAGGCGGTCAACAGCAACCCCGGCGAGTTTGTGAACCCTCAGGAGCCCCTGGCCGAGGTGCTTAATCGCGACGATTTGCACCTCGAACTCAAAGTGTTTGAGAAGGATGTGGCGCTGGTGAAGCCCGGCCAGCTGATACTATTCAAGGTGCAGAATTCGGGGCGCGAGGAAGAGCTCAAAGCGCGGGTGTTTCTGGTGGGTAAAGCCTTTGATGACAATGCCCGTACGGTGCGCGTGCACGCCCACATGGAGCCCGAGCGCAGCGACCTGCTACCCGGCCAGTTTGTGGCCGCCCGCATCCAGACGGCCGGGGCCCGCGTAAGGACCCTGCCGGAGGCCGCCCTCGTTCAGGCGGGCGACCTTAGCTACGTTTTTCAGCGGGTGGGCACCGACTCGGGGCGCAGCGTGTTTCGGCGCGTAAAGGTGCGCGCCGGCCTGCCTCAGCACGGCGACGTAGCCGTTACCATTCTTGACCCCCTAGCCGATACTACTCACCTCGTGCGCCGCGGCGCCTACTTCCTCGACGCCGAATTGCGCAAGGGTGATGGTGGTGATTAACTGCAATATAATCAGATTTCTAACGGATTTCATTTAAAGTTAATAATTAAGCAATTTCTTGCCTGCTTCCTACGCGTAGTGTTTCTGCAAACGGCCCCGACTTTCGGGGCCGTTTGCGCTATCTAGGCTAGCCAGTCAGATTGTCTTCAGGTTTTCCTCAGGCTTCTGCTTGGTCGAGCTTAGCCGCTTGGCCGTAGTCAAGTCAACCGGCGGTATTGGGCGAATGCCCTGCTAGCCCGGCCGATTTATTACTACCTCGCCGCGCCCGTCTTTCTACTTTCACTAGTACCCCCTCACTAGGCCTCGCGCCTTTCTGCTATGCGTATTTATCTGCTGAGCGGCCTTGCAGCTGTCCTTTTTAGTGCCGCTCCGGCCCTGGCCCAAACCAGCCCTGCCCTCACCTGGAACAACTCGCTGCCCGCCGCCCTGGCGCAGGCCCAGGCTAGCCAGAAGCCGGTGCTGGCCGTGTTTTCGGGTTCCGATTGGTGCAAGCCCTGCATGATGCTCAAGCAGGAAGTTTTTGACCAGCCCGAGTTCACGAGCTACGCCAAAGACAAGCTGGTGCTGGCCCGCTTCGACTTCCCGCGCAACAAGAAAAACGCGCTCTCGAAAGACCAGACCAAAGCCAGCGAGCAGGCCGCCGCGCAGCTCAATAAGGAAGGCGCATTTCCGGCCGTAGTGCTGCTCTCGCCCGAGGGAAAAGTTTTGGCGCGCACCGGCTACCGCCCCGGCGGTGTCACGGCCTACGACGCCTACCTCGACCAACTGCTCGCCAAAAAATAAGAACCTATGCGGGACTTTGGGCTGAAAACGACGGGGCGCGGCTGGGTGAGTGGGCTAGCCGCTGGCCTGCTGCTGGCGCTGGGGGCTAGCTCGCTGGCGGCCCAGCCGCGGGCGGTGCCGCGCCCGCGCGCCTACACGCGCTCGGCCCACCTCATGGGCTCGGCGTTTACGTTCACGGCCGTGTCGGCCGACGACTCGCTGGCCTGGCGGGCGCTGCGCGCCGGCCTGCGCGAAGCCTGGCGCATCGACCGCCTGTGCTCGTACTGGGATTCGACTTCGCAAGTAGTCGAAATCAACCGGCTGGCGGGCGTGCGGCCGGTAGTGGTCGACCAGGAAGTGTACGACCTGATTGCGCGCACGCTCAAGATTTCGCAACTCAGCGGCGGGGCGTTCGACATCACGTTTGCCAGCAGCGACAAGATTTATACATTCGACAAGCAGGCCCACGCTAGCCTGCCCGATTCGGCCACGGTACGCCGCTCCATCCGCCGCATCGGCTGGCAAAAGGTGCAGCTCGACCCGGCCGCGCACTCGGTGTATTTGCCCGAAAAGGGAATGCGCATCAACCTGGCCGGTATTCTGCAGGGCTACGGCGTGCGCCGGGCCTCGGCGATAATGAAGCAGATGGGCATCGGCGGCGGGCTCATCAATGGCTCGGGCGACGTGTATTGCTGGGGCAAGCAGCCCGATGGCAGCGGCTGGCGCGTGGCCATCGGCGACCCGGCCCGGCCGCACACGGTATCGTCGTGGCTCACGGTGAGCGACTTGGCGGTGGTGACGGCCGGCAACTACGAGCAGTACTTCACGGTGGGTGGCCGGTACTACGGCCACATCATCAACCCGCACACCGGCTACCCGGCCACGGGGCTGCGTTCGGTCACCATCATCTGCCCCGATGTGGAGCTGGCCGATGCTCTCGACGATGCCGTGTTTGTGCTCGGCCCCGAGCAGGGGCTAGCCCTCATCAACCGCCTCAAGGATATCAACTGCACCCTCATCACCGACGATGGCAAGACGCTGATTTCCAGAGGAATGCAGCTCAATGCCTACCACAGCGCCGCCCCGGCCGCCGGCGCGCCACCCCAAAACCCGCCCCCCAAACCATGAAATACGCTGCACTCTATCGCCCCGCGCTGCTGGGCCTGCTGCTGGCGGGCGCCACCGCGCTGCCCGGCTGCGTGTCGGTGGCCGCCTACCAAAAAGCCTACCTCAACGACGAGGATATGAAGCTGGCTACCAAAAAAGTCGAAACCCCCGAAGTCAACTTCGAGAGCTACCGCGAGGGCGCGGGCGGCGCCAACGGCGGCAAAGTGGGGGGCGGCTGCGGCTGCAATTAATAGCCTGATTACCTGAGGAACGTGAAAAATACACTTCTACCAATTCTGGCTAGCCTGGCCCTGGCCGCCCCGCTCGGGGCGCTGGCGCAGGCCACGCCCACGCCCAACCGCCTCGATGGCTCGGGCATTTCGCCCAATGCGGCGCAGCTGCCCACGCCCGCCCGCTACGGCGAAACGGAGGTCGATATTCTGGGCAGCTACTACCAGCAGAATGGCAACCACTCGGCCGTGGAGGGCGGCATCGGCGACCAGCACCTCACCGACGTGGCGCCCACCATTTTACTTAACGTGCCGCTCGACTCGACCACGCGCCTGGCCGCCAACGTGGGCATCGACTACTACGCCTCGGCCTCGTCGGATAAGATTGACCAGGTGCTGTCGTCGCCCTCGGCGTCCGATGTGCGCTACCACGCCGACTTCGGCCTCTCGCACACCCTAGCCAACAAGCTAACCACGCTGGGGGCGGGGGCGGGCGTGTCGAAAGAGTATGACTACCTGTCGTTTAACCTCGTGGCGTCTTGGATTCAGGCTTCGGCCGATGGCAACCGGCAGTTCAGCGCCAGCGGCCAGGTTTTCCTCGATAAGGTGACGCTCATCACGCCCGCCGAGCTGCGAGTGGGCGGCACCCAAAACAAGAAATACGGCTCCGATAACCGCCAGAGCTTCACCCTCTCGCTGGTGTACGCGCAGGTATTGAGCAAGCGCCTGCAAGCCTCCGTGAGCGTGGAGCCGGTGGTGCAGCGCGGGTTGCTGAGCACGCCGTTTCAGCGGGTGTATTTCTACGATAATGCGCCCGGCGGCCTGGCGCCCGGCACGCTGGGCACAGCCCGGGCCGAGGTGCTGCCGCGGCTGCGCTATAAGTATCCGGCTAGCCTGCGCCTGACCTACTACGCCACCGACCTGGTGCAGCTGCGCGGCTTCTACCGCTTCTACGCCGACAATTTTGGCATCCGGGCCAACACATTTGAGGTGGAAATGCCGGTGGAGGTGAGCCCGTTTTTCACGCTCTACCCGTTTTACCGCTACCACACCCAAACGGCGGCCGACTACTTCGCGCCCTACCTGGCCCACTCCGTTACGCAGGAGTTTTACACCTCCGACTACGACCTGTCGGCCTTCTCGGCCAATAAGGCGGGCCTGGGTTTGCGCTACGCCCCGCTCTACGGCCTGGGCCGCTTCAAGCTGGCTAGCCGCATCACCAAGTTCAAGTCCGTGGACTTGCGCTACGGCTACTACCGCCAGAGCACCGGCCTCACGGCCAATGTGGTGAGCTTTGACCTGGCGTTCGTGATGCCATAGGGCATGTTTGTAAATCTAAAAAGACCGTCATGCTGAGCTTGTCGAAGCATCTCTACTGCGCCGTTGAACGGCATTGCAACGGCGCAGTAGAGATGCTTCGACAAGCTCAGCATGACGGTCTGGAATAGGCTAAAAAAGAGGCGAGCAATCTGATATTACTGATTGAAACATGACTCCTATCGTAGAAGCGCCCGGCGAGCAGCACCTCACCAGTTCGGCCATGTTGCAAGACATTGTCATTGGCTTGTCCGATGGCCTCACGGTGCCGTTTGCGTTGGCAGCCGGCCTTAGCGGGGCGGTGCAGTCGTCGGGCCTTGTCATCACGGCGGGGCTAGCCGAGGTGGTGGCCGGCTCCATCGCCATGGGCCTGGGCGGCTACCTGGCCGGCCGCACCGAGGTCGACCACTACAGCTCGGAGCTGGCCCGCGAGCACGAGGAAGTACGTACCGTGCCCGACACCGAGCGCCGCGAGGTGCAGGAGTTGCTCATGGAAATGGGCCTCTCCGAAGCCACCGCCACCCAGGCCACCGCCGAGCTGGTGCAAGACCCTGCGCAGTGGGTCAAGTTCATGATGAAGTACGAACTAGGCCTTGAAGAGCCCGACCCCAAGCAAGCGTTCAAGAGCGCCTTTACCATCGCCGGGGCCTACGCCGTGGGCGGCCTTATTCCGCTGAGCGCCTACTTTTTCACGGCCACCCCGCACGAGGGCCTGCTGTGGTCGGGGGCCATCACGCTGGTGTGCCTGCTGGCATTTGGTTTCTTCAAAAGCCGCCTGACGGGCCAGCCCCCCGTGCTGGGCGCCATCAAGATGGCCGCTACCGGGGCCGCCGCCGCCGCGGCTGCTTTCTACGTGGCGCGCCTGGTGCAGGGCCACGGCGGCTAGGGCGCTAGTACTGCCCTTACCCACCTGCCAAACCGCCCCGGCTGCCCCTTGGAAAAGGGCGGCCGGGGCGGTTGATAGTAATGGCTAGGCTACTAATTACTTACCCAACTGCTTGAGTAGCTCGTGCGCTGCGGGCTCCGACGAGGCCGGGTTTTGGCCCGTGATGAGGTGGCCGGCCGTTACCACGTAGGGCTGCCAGTCGGCGCCTTTCGAGTAGGTGCCGCCGTTTTCCTTCAGCATGTCCTCGACCAGGAAGGGAACCACGTTGGTGAGCTGCACGGCCTCTTCCTCGGTGTTGGTGAAGCCCGTGACGGGCTTGCCCTGCACCAGCGGCTCGCCGCCGGGGGCCTGCACGTGGCGCAGCACGCCGGGGGCGTGGCACACCACGGCTACCGGCTTGCCGGCGGCGTAGGCCTGCTCGATGAGGCTGATAGAGCGCGCATCTTCGGCCAAATCCCAGAGCGGGCCGTGGCCGCCGGGGTAGAAAATGGCGTCAAAATCGGCGGCCTGAATTGTGTCGAGCGTCACCGTGTGGGCCAGGTCCTGCTGGGCCTCGGGGTCGTGCTTGAAACGCTGGGTGGCGTCGGTTTGGGCGCCGGGCTCGTCGCTTTTGGGGTCGAGGGGCGGCTGGCCGCCTTTGGGCGAGGCCAGCGTCAGGGTCACGCCCGCGTCTTTGAACACGTAGTAGGGGGCAGCAAATTCTTCCAGCCAAAAGCCGGTTTTTTTGCCCGTAGTACCTAGCTCGTCGTGCGAGGTCAAAACCATTGCAATTTTCATAATCTATTGCTAATTAAGCGACTGTGAAACGGAGTGCCACTCCGTTTCGGATTTTGAAGCTATTTAAGAAGTCAAAAAGATGAGCAGTACACTCGTCATGCTTCGCTTCGCTCGGCATAACATTCAGAATTGACTTCTTAAATAGCTTCGGCTAGCCCAGCAGCTTGTAAAACGTAATGGTGCGCTCAGTCAGCAGCGGCACTATTTTATTGACCACTATTTCCTTATAGTGTGCCGAGTCGCGGTGCGCTTCCAGCGCTTGCTGGTCGGCATACTGCTCGTAGAAGAGGAAATGCGCCGGGTCGGCCGGGTCTTGGTGAGCCACGTAGAGCAGGTTGCCGGGCTCGTGCTGGTTCACGGCGGCGGCGGCCTCCAGCATGAGCAGGCGCACAATTTCTTCGTGGCCGGGCTGCACGCGCCACTCGGCGGCTACGGCAATAATGTTGCAGGTTGGGGAATCCATAGCGAAGCGAGGTAAAGAGTGAGGTAAAAAAGCGTGGGGCCACCGGCGTCAGCCGCGTGCGCACGGCAGCAAAGAGCAAAGGCAGGCTAGCGGAGCAGCCCACTAATCTGGCTTTGGTCTTACTAAAGCTGCCTAACGCTTTTGGGGAGTGCAGGTTCAGGCTCTTCAAAAGATTATTTCAGGCCGAGTTTTAGCAGCCCTCCGCGCCGCCCATTCGCAGGCCGGCAACAGAGCCCGCGCCACTTTTAACACCTGCCCCGAAACGGCAGTAGCCAGCTGGCTAGGCCACCTTCACTACGGCCTTGCCCGTATTCTCGCCCGCAAACAAGCCCAGGAAAGCGGCCGGAATCTGGTCGAAACCTTCGGTAACGGTTTCCTCGCCCTTAAGCTGGCCGGCGGCATACCACTCGGTCAGTTTTTGCACGCCCTCGGGCCAGTGGGCGTGGTAGTCGCTCACGATGAAGCCTTGCAGCTTGCTGCTGGTTTTGAGCAGCTTGCCCTCGGGGCGCGGGCCGGTGGGCGCCTCGGTAGCGTTGTAGGTCGAAATCTGACCGCAGAGCGCGATGCGGGCGTGCTTATTCAGCAGGTCGTACACGGCGTCGGTGATGGCGCCGCCCACGTTGTCGAAGTAGCAATCCACGCCCTGGGGCGCGGCGGCGGCCAGCGCCTGCACGATGTCGGGCGTGGTTTTGTAATTGATGGCCTCGTCGAAGCCCAGCGCCTTGAGGTGCGCCACCTTCTCGTCGGAGCCGGCGGTGCCCACCACGCGGCAGCCCTGAATTTTGGCCAGCTGGCCCACGATGAGGCCCACCGCGCCGGCCGCGCCCGATACTACCACGGTTTCGCCGGCCCTGGGCTGGCAAATGTCGAGCAGCCCAAAATACGCCGTGAGGCCCGGCATGCCGAGTAGCCCCAGGAAGTAGCTGGCCGGCGCCTGGTCGGCGGGCACACGGTTCAGGGTATTGGCGTCGGCCACGCTGTATTCCTGCCAGGGCAGGTTGCCGACCACCACGCTGCCCACTGGCAGCGCGTCGGCGTGGCTAGCCACCACTTCGGCCACTACGCCGCCCGCGATGGGCTCGCCCACCTCAAACGGAGCGATGTACGACTTAGCGGCGCTCATGCGGCCGCGCATGTAGGGGTCGACCGACACGTACCGCGTCTTGAGCAGCACCTGGCCCCGGGTGGGCTCGGGTAGGGTGCGGGTTGCGAAGCGAAACTGCGCGGCCGTGGGCACGCCCTCGGGGCGGCTGGCCAGCAGGATGGTGTTGGTTTGCATAATATATTGATTAATAGAGAGTAATGATAAAAATAAAAATCGTCATGCTGCACTTGCCGAAGCATTTCTACCGCATCGTTGTATTGCGTGGTAGAAATGCTTCGACAAGCGCAGCATGACGATTCCTACTAATTTTTTACCAATACACTACGCGTTGGTGGTCGTGGTGAGGTTTACCTCGATGTTGCCTTTGGTAGCGCGCGAGTAGGGGCAGATGCCGTGGGCGGCGGCTACCAGCTCTTCGGCCTGCTTTTGCTCGAAGCCGGGCAGGTTCACGTGCAGGTCGGCCGAGATGCCGTAGCCACCGTCTTCGGCCTGGCCGAAGCCGATGAGGGCCTCCACGGTTACCTTTTCGAGCTTCACCTTGGCCTGGCGGGCGGCCACACCCAGCGCGCCCTCAAAGCAGGCGGCGTAGCCGGCGGCGAAGAGTTGCTCGGGGTTGGTAGCGCCGGCTTTGCCGGGGCCGCCCATCTCTTTGGGCGTGCTCAGGGTGAGGTCGAGGGCGTCGTTGGCAGTGGTAATGTGGCCGTCACGGCCGCCTTGCACTTTGGCCTGGGCCGTGAACACTTTCTGAATTTTCATGAGTAACTAAAAAAATAGCTGGCTAGGCAGTCAGCTGGGTAAGAAGTTGCGTGAGTTGGGTGCGCAGGGCCAGAAATTCGGCCAGCGACATCCCTAGCTTGGCCAATAGCTGAGCGGGTATCTGGCTGGCCGGGCCCCGCAGGGCAAACCCCGCCGGCAGCAGCCCGATAATAACTGAGCGCTCGTCGCGCGGGTCGCGGCGCCGGCTCAGCCACTGCCGCTGCTCCATACGCTTGAGCAAGGGCGTGAGGGTGCCCGAGTCGAGCAGCAGGCGCTCGCCCAAGTCCTTCACCGTCAGTTCCTCGTGCTCCCACAGCAGCAGAAATACCAGGTACTGCGGGTAGGTGAGGCCCAGCGCCTGCAAGTGCGGCTGGTAAGCTTTGGTGAGCTGCCGCGACACGGCGTAGAACGGAAAGCACAGCTGGCTTTCCAGCTTCAGCAGGTCGTGCGGGGCGTCGGGGGTAGGGCTAGCGGGCATGGCGTTCGGGTAGTAAACGGCAAATGGTTGCGCAATGTTTGATTGTGCGCAACTAATTGGCATAAATACCAAAACAGCCCGGCCGCTGCTGCGCGCTACCGGGCTGAATACCAATCAAAAATCCTCGTGCCCGACGCTAGGCTATAAGCTGAAAAAATAAGTGCCCGTGAGCTGGGCCACGCGATTGTAGGCCGCGTCGGCAGCAAACTCGTGGGCAAAAGCTACCGTGCCGGTATCGGCGGGCTGGTGCAGGTTGCGCAGCCCCAGGCCGTAGCCCAGCTGCACCTGCACCGGGCCCCGCCGGTAGCCCACGCCAAAGTTGACGCCCACATCGAGGCGGCGGTTGTTGGTGCTTTCGCCGTAGCTAATCCTCTCGTCGACGGGGCGTTCGATGCCCGGCAGCGGGTCGTAGACCGGGCCGTAGTACGAAACGGCCGTGGTACTGCCGCGCTGGCGGCCGCCCAGGCCCAGCGCCACGTAGGGCCCCGCAAAAACTTGCAGGCCGTGGTCGCCGTGCAAGGTATACACCACATTGAGCGGGATTTCGAGCCAGTTGTAGCGGTTGGTAGTGGTGGCTTGAAACGTGCTGTTGCCGACGATGCCGCTCACAGAAAGCGACGTGCTGGCCCGCTCACCTTTCTGCGAGAAAAGCAGCGCGGGCTGAAACGCAAAGTTGCCCCGGCTAGCCTCCAGCACCACGCCGGCCTGCCAGGCGTAGAGCGCCGCCTTATCGGTCGAGTAGCCCAGCGGGTAGTAGCCGCTCGAGTTGCCGGTAGCCGCTACCGTGGTCTGGGCGCGGTTGGCGCCGCCGCGCAGGCCGAGGCGAAAGGTGGTTTGGGCCGAGGCCGGGGCGGCGCCCAGCAATAGGGCGGCGGCTAGGGTAGGAGTGAGCAGTTGGTTCATACCAAGTAAGATGAAGCACACGTGACCTTCTGCTGAGTACGCGGCACGGGGAGAAGGTTGCACGGGCGGCGCACCCTAAAACACGTCGCCCAGGTTGAAAAATACGCCCCGCGAGCCCTCAAGGCCAAAGGCATAATCCACGGCCAGGTACGAGCTCGATTTCTTGCTCAAACACAGCCGCAGGCCCGCGCCCCCGGCCGGGGCTAGCCGCCCAAAGCCGGTGCTGGGGTTGCGGGCCGACTGCCCATTGGCGAACACCACGCCGCCCAGCACCCGCGAGCGGGTGAGGTTGAAGCGGTATTCGGCCTCGCCATACACGAGGCTGTTGCCCCGGAAGCGCCCCTGGATGTAGCCGCGGCCGGTTACGCTGTAGGTGTCCCAGCCGGTGGCGGGCAGGTCGAGGTAGGGCGCGGCCTGGCCCAGGGCAAAATCGCCGTAGAGCCAGCAGGCCAGTACGTTGCCCCGCGGCCCGGCCCGCAGGTAGCGCCGGGTGTCGAACTGCAAAAACCGGTACGTAGCATCCGAGCCCAGCGCCCGTAGGTTCGAGCGCAGGGCCAGAAAAAGGTAGCTTTCGCCGGCGGCCGGCCGCAGCTGGTTGGCACGGGTGTCGCGCAACACGCTCAGCACTAGTCCCGACGATGTGGAGCGCCCCGCCACCCCCGGCGCGTAGTTCCCGATGGCGTATAGCTGCTGTCCCTCGCCGTTCACGGTCTCAATATCCCAGCGCGTATCCAGAAAGTAGCCGCCGCCCACGTAGAGGTGACCGGCCGGCCCTAGGCGGTGGTAGTAGCTCTGGTGAATGCGCAAAAGATTATAATTCATGCCGATAGCATCGTTGATGCTCGCATTGCTGCCCAGCCCATAGGTTTGCTGCGGGTAGTGCAGCAGGCGGTAGTCGGCCAGCCACAGGCTGTGGTTGTTGGCGGTCCATAGCGGGCCGTTCAGGGCCAGAATAAGCTGCTGGTTCTGCGTGTAGGTGAGGGTAGTAGAGAGGTTGGATAGGTTGGCGCCCGGCCGCCGAAACGCGTAGCTGGCCGTGAGCGTGGCCAGCAGCCGCGCCTCCAGGGTATAGGCCACGGCGGGCAGCACCACCAGCGAGTGGGCCTTGCGCCGCACCGCGTGGGTCGAGTCGGGCACCGGGCGCGGCCGGCGGCGCGGCAGCAGCTGGCGCACCAGGTCGCCGAGGTCTTTGGTGGGGTGCGGCAGCGAGTCGGGGCTAGCCGCGGCCGCAATTGGGGCCTGCGCCAGGGCCGTGTGGGCAAAAAAAGGGGCTAGCGCCAGCAGCGTTAGGGAGCGTAGTCGTTGGGCAATCATCAGTTCTTAATCTGCCTTCAAACCAGCAGACGCCGCTAATGATTTGATATTTTTGTCGTAACCCGCCCGCTACGGCGCAGCTGACGTTTTTGTAGAGCGTACGCGACGAGTAGCTGTCATTGCGAGCGCAGCGAAGCCGCACCTGGATAGCTCGTTGTGATGCGATTGCTTTGCTGCGCTCGCAATGACAAGCACTTTTTCGCGTGTCTTATTTTCACTACCTACTTACAGCTCGCCGAGCCGGCGCCCGCCCAGCCGGCCGAAGAGCGGGTGCTTGGCCTGGCCCACCACCTGCGCGCTGTAGATGCCCGAGTGGCCCGAAAACAAATACGCCACCACGCAGGCCAGCGCCAGGTACACGCCCGCCTGCACCCCAAACAGCTCCAGCCCCATTAGCAGGCAGGCTAGCGGGGTATTGGCCGCGCCCGCAAACACGCCCACAAAGCCCATGCCCGCCAGCAGCGCCACTGGCAGCGGCAGCACCCCCGCCAGCGCCGAGCCCAGCGCCGCCCCCATAAAAAATAGCGGCGTAACCTCGCCGCCCTTGAAGCCCGCGCCCAGCGTGAGGGCCGTCAGCAGCAGCTTCAGCATGAAATCCGGCGCGCCCAGCTGGTGCTGAAACGCCTCCACAAGCACCGGCACCCCTAGCCCGGCGTAGCGCATGGTGCCCAGCGCCCACATGGCGCCCGCCACCAGCACGCCGCCCACCACTGGCCGCAGCGGCGGGTAGGCTATGCGGCTGAACGCCTTACTGATAGCGTGCGTAAGCGATGAAAAGCCCCGTGCCGCCAGCCCAAACAGTACCCCCGCCGCCAGCGCCGACCCTAGCCCGGCCGCCGTGAGCGGCAGCGCGGCCAGGGTGGGGTAGTGGGTGTGGCCCACGCCCCAGGCGCGCGTCACCACATCGGCCACCACGGCGGCCACAAAGCTGGGCAAAATGGCCTCGTAGCGCACCGAGCCCAGCAAATACACCTCCAGCCCAAATACGGCCCCCGCCAGCGGCGTGCCGAACACCGAGGCAAAGCCCGCGCTCATGCCCGCCACGAGCAGCAGCCGGCGCTCGCGCCGCGGCAGCCAGCGGGCGAGCTGGTCGCTGAGGGCGGCGCCCATTTGCACGGCCGTGCCCTCGCGGCCCGCCGAGCCCCCTAGCAGGTGCGTGAGTAGCGTGCCACCCAGCACCAGCGGCACCAGCCGCAGCGGAATGGTGGCGCTGGGCCGGTGTATCTCGTCCAGAATGAGGTTGTTGCCCTTCACCACCCGGTTGCCAAAATAGTGGTAGGCTAGTCCCACCAGCAAGCCGCCCCCCGGCAGCAGCGCCAGCGCCCAGGGGTGCGCCTCGCGCCAGGCAGTAACCCATTCCAGGCTAACCAGAAAGCCCGCCGAAGCCGTGCCGGCCAGCGCGCCCACCAGGCTAGCCAGCAGCAGCCAGCGCAGGGCAAAGCGGGCAGTGGGCCCAAAGTAGGTGGGGCGAAGCGTTGAGCGAAGAAAGGAAACCATCGGCCCGCGAAATAACGCACCAATGCTGCCCGCGCCGGCGCGGGCCCACCTGTAATGCCTGGCTAGCCCCCGGCGATATACCTTTCCGAACTGCCGGCCCGGCGCTTACCTTGCCGGGCATTCAGCTGCTTACCTCACTTTTTGGCGCTGTGCGCCCGCCTGCCATGAGCTTTTCGCTGGTTCTCCTCGGCCTTGTGCTGCTCACGCTCTTTATGAGCTACGTTATCGTGCCGCAGGGCACGGTGGCGGTTATCACGGTCTTCGGTAAGTACCGCCGCGTGATGATACCGGGCCTGAATTTCAAAATTCCTTTTATAGAAAACGTCTATAAACGCATTTCTATTCAGAGCCGCTCGTTAGAGCTTGAATTTCAGGCCATAACCGTCGACCAGGCGAACGTTAACTTCAAGGCCATGCTCGTCTACGCGGTGTTCGACCAGAGCGAGGAGGCCATCAAGCGGGTGGCCTTCAAGTTTGTGGACGAGCGCAGCCTCATGCAGGCGCTCATTCGCACCGTGGAGGGCAGCATCCGGGCCTTCGTGGCCACCCAGCGCCAGGCCGCGGTGCTAAGCTTGCGCGGCGAAATCGTGCTGCACGTGAAGGACCAGCTCGACGAAACCCTCGAAAGCTGGGGCTACCACCTCATCGATTTGCAGCTCAATGACATTGCCTTCGACGAAGAAATTATGCGCTCGATGGCCAAGGTAGTGGCGAGCAGCAACCTCAAGGCCGCCGCCGAAAACGAGGGCCAGGCCCTGCTTATCACCAAAACCAAGGCCGCCGAGGCCGAGGGCAACGCCATCAAAATCTCGGCCGAGGCCGAAAAGATTGCCGCCCAGCTACGCGGCCAGGGTGTGGCGCTGTTTCGCGAAGAAGTGACCAAGGGCATGGCCCACGCCGTGCAGGAGCTGGCTGAGAATAACTTGGACCCCTCGCTCGTTTATTTTTCGATGTGGACCGAGGCCATCAAGCACTTTGCCGAGCAGGGCAAGGGCAACGTTATTTTTCTCGACGGCTCGAACGAGGGCCTGGAAAAAAACATGAAGCAAATGCTGGCCATGCAGCACCTCGACCGGCCAGGCAGCCCGCGCTAGGGGCCGGCCCAGTACTCGTTGCCAACCTCACAGTCGATGCGTTACCTCTACGTTATTATTTGCGGGCTGGGCAGTAGTATGGCGGCGCACGCCCAGGAAGTCCCCGCGCCGGTCGCTACCGGCCAGCTAGCCCCCGATTCGGTTTGGTATGAGGCTGCGGCCGACCAGCGCCGCGTAAGCTCGACTATCGACTCGGCCGGCATCTGCACCGAGATTTTGCGCTGGGAAAACGGGGGCGGGTTGCTGCGGCTATTCTACCCCTCGGGCCATTTGCAAGAGTACAGCCCCTATGGTAACCTAGCCGCCGGTCACCGCGACGGCAATGTCACGACCTGGTTTGACAGCGGCCAGCTGCACACCCAGCAGGTTTATAGGCAGGGGCAGCGCACGGGCCAGCTGCTGGTGTACTACGAAAACGGTGGGCTGAAACGTCAGACGCAGTATGTAGGGGGTAACGAGCTGCCAGGCAGCTGCTTCGATGAGGCGGGTGCGCCGGTGGCCTACTTTCCCTACGAGCAGCTGCCGCTATACCCCGGGGGGCACACGCAGCTACTAAAGGAAGTGGAAGATGCCCTGCGCCTGCCGCGCCAGCTGGCGGCGTTGCTGCTACTGGAATCGCGAATGCGGGAGGCGCGCGTGGTAGGAGTAGAATTTCAGGTGGGGGAGGATGGCCACATTTGGGCGCCGCGGGTAACCCATTCGTCGCAGGTGCCAGCCCTGGATGGGGCCGTGCTCGCCACCATTACCCGGCTTACCCATCGCTTCAGCCCCGGCCGCCGCGATGGCCAACTGGTACCCTATATCTACTATTTTCCAGTGGAGGTTACGGCGCCTATGTAGCCAAAGCCCATCGAAAAGCGCTGGCCTAAGGGAGGAAAACAAAACCAAGATTCGACGGTACCCGTACCTGCCCGTACATAACTTTGCGCTTTTCCGGGCCTCCCGGTGCCTTTGGCTAGCTGCTAGCGCCGCCTGTTAGGCCTGGAAGGAGGTTAGTTACCGACGCTATTTTATCCCTTTTTTCACCTTCTCTCTTCTTGATGAAACACCCCCTATTCAAAACCGCGCTGCTGAGTGGAGCTGCCCTGCTGGCCGCCGCCCCTCACAGCCAAGCCCAAAACGCTGACCAAAAGTGGGGCGTGAGCGGCTATGTTTCGGCCTTGCAGTACCGGGGCGACCTGGGCAGCAACTTCTGGGACCTGCGCAACCAGCCCTACGGCGGCGGCCTCACCATCAGCCGCTACGTGACGAAGGGTATCGATATTAACCTGTCGGCCAACCAGGGTCTGCTCCGCTACCCTAGCGAGGACAACACCTTCACTACGCCCACCACGCCCGGCAACTTTGCCACGGCACGCCGCTTCCGGGCCAACATGACCACCCTCGGCCTGGGCTTCAAGTTTAAGCTGCTGCCCAACTCGCCGATTGACCCCTACATCTTGCTACAGCCGGGTCTGGCCGTTGTGTACTCAGACCGCTACGTTGGTTCGGCAAACGCGCTGACCAACCACACCAGCTTTGGCTCGTTTGACGGCCAGGCTGCCGTAGGTTTGGATTTTCGCATTTCGCCGGGCTTCGGCCTGTTTGTGCAAGCCGGTCAGCATTACCTCGACCGCGACGACAACCGCCTCGACGGCGTGGGTGGCAACCCCGATAACGACAATTTCTGGGACCAGTACGACCGCTACATGCAGTTCTCGGCGGGTGTTACCGCCAACTTTGGCAAGGCCAAAGACACGGATGGCGACGGTGTGCCCGACCGCAAGGATAAGTGCCCCGATACGCCCACCGGCGTAAAAGTGGACGAGAACGGCTGCCCCGTTGACACCGACGGCGACGGCATTGCCGACTACCAAGACAAGTGCCCCGATGTGAAGGGCCTAGCCGCGCTGCAGGGCTGCCCCGACGCCGATGGCGACGGCGTGGCTGACGCGGACGACCGCTGCCCCAACACCCCGGCCGGCGTGCGCGTCGATGCCTCGGGCTGCCCGCTCGACGCCGATGGCGACAAAGTGCCCGACTACCTCGACAAGTGCCCCAACACCCCCAGCGGCGTAGCCGTGGACGCCACTGGCTGCCCGCTCGACCGTGACGGCGACGGGGTGCCCGACTTCCAGGACCGCTGCCCCGACCGTGCTGGCCCCGCCAGCAACAAGGGCTGCCCCGAGATTCCGGCTGAGAAAAAGAAAATCCTTAACGAGGCTACGAAGTACATCAACTTCGACTTTAACAAGGCCACGCTGAAGTCGTCGTCGTTCCCGAAACTCGAGCAGATGGTGCAGATTCTCAATGAGTACCCCGACTACTCGCTCAGCATTGCGG
>JBPBQJ010000124.1:0-30537 GCA_050954765.1 Janthinobacterium lividum
AAGGAATGAATGCGGTAACAAATATACCTAAATATAATTTTAAAGGTGTTATTATAAAAGATTTAAAAGCAAGCAAATGTTTTTACTACGGAATGATTAACAAGGTTCTATACTATTATGAGGATAATGATTATCCCGCAAAATGGCAATTATCCCCTGAAACTGCGGTTATAAATGGATATAAATGCCAAAAAGCATCTACAGAATTTGAAGGCAGAAAATACATTGCTTGGTTTACTCGCCAAATTCCAATTAGTAATGGTCCGTACAAATTTGGAGGTCTACCAGGGTTGATAGTTTCAATAAAAGATGAAACAAATAGTTACAAATTCGAACTAACTCGAATTTACCAACCTAGTTTAGGTTATGAAATTAATCTTCCTGGAAAAGTAATATACTATAAACAAGCTGGCAAACTCATACCTAAAGCTGAATATTATCGCATATTCTATGATTTTGTAGAAAATTATGTAGACAAATTTTTAGGCGATGGCCTGACAAAAATTAATGATGAAGATGGCTTCCGAAATTCTTACAGGGAGAAAATAAAGCATCGTAACAATCCTATCGAACTTAATTATAAAAAAAATTAGTAAACCCCTTTTTTTCGCTATTTACTTCCACTACTTGCGCTAGTTGTTAAATTATTCTCGTCCAAACTATCCTCACCGGCGCCGTGCGCGATGCGGCCGGCCAGCCGCTGGAAGGCATCCTGCTCGAAGCCGAAACCAAGACCCAGCCGCCCGCCTCGGCCTTCGTCATCTCGGGGGCCGATGGCAGCTTTAAGCTCACCCTCGCCGCCACGCCGGCCAGCGACTCGCTGCGCCTGTCGGCCCGCGCCCTGGGCTACGCCGAGCAGTTGCTGCGCCTCGCCAACCACAGCCAAGCTCATGGTCAAAGCCAATTTCGTGCGCGGCAGAGCCCGACCGCACTGCCCTCACCCAGCTGCTGGCCAACGGTAACATCCGCTTCGCTAGCTCCGAAGAGGCCGAAAAGGCTAAGCAACGGGCATAGGAAAGGGCCCGGCATAAGCCTAAATCCCTGTAAATAAAGTAGTCATGCTCACTAAAAAATCTCATTATTACAGTAGCTTACCTATTAAACTTTTTGATAGTCCATAAAACAATCATCTTGTTTATCAGCATCTTAGCTAGGCCGGCTGAATAATTGAGTATTGACAATAGGAAATCTGTTTTTTCTTTCGAAGATTTACCGCTGTCATTAGCACTTCTTACTTGCTCAGCCTCAAACATCTAGCACAGTGAATTGCCGGTGCCGGCAAGCTATACCTGGGTTGGCACCCCACTTTTTATGCGACGGGCCATTACAGGTTCTGCACCTAGGCTTTATCGATAGCGCAGCCTTCTTAGCTCTGAGGGCAAATAGAGCTAATCATTGTTCACCGTTTTACTATGAAAAAATTCCTTTTTTTTGCTTCCTTATTAGGCAGCATATCATTTGCTGGCATAGCTGCTACTCCCAATACGGTTGACCAGCCGTCTTCTAAACCAGCACCGCTCAGTAAGTCAACGCGTAAGCCTTTAGATGTCGTATGTTATACGGGCACTTGCGACAATGGCTCTTCGGTAACAGGCTGTGGCTCCAATGCTGACGAGGCTAGACAAGCAGTTGCTACGGCTTTTGCTCTCGGTTGCGGAGGATAAAAATCAATGAATTAGTGCATTCATATTGAATGAACTAATAAGAAAGGTGCGTATTTCTTTCCTCATTTACCTAGTGCTTACCCATGAAAAAAGCATTTTTTTTCGTCTCCTTATTAGGCAGCGTATCATTTACTAGCGTAGCCGCTACTATCAGTACGGTTGGCCAACTATCCTCAAAAATTAACAATCCAGGAGCCATCAATAAGCCAACGCGCAAACCGTTGGATGTTGTGTGCATTACACAGGGTTGCGACAATGGAACTTCTGCAACTGGCTGCGGCTCTAATGCAGCAGAAGCTAAACAGGCATTAGCCACTGCTCTCGCTTTCGGATGTGGTGGATAAAATACATATAAAAAATGAGCTAATTAAATAATTATTTTTTATTTAATTAGCTCATTTTTTTTCGCAAAACATTGACGCAAGGCAATAAGCACAAAAGTTTTTTTTGCAGAAAGCAAATAGTTGGTTCATTTAGTAATTGACTCTAAATTTATGACCTTAAAACAGCTTCCGCATGTACTTGCTTTCGCGATTATTAGCTTGCAAGTAATTATTAACAATCCAGCATTCGGCCAGAATACTAAAATTTTCTGCTGCACCTATAACCTCACTTATCGGCTAGATACTGTAGCACAACATCCTAGAAATGAGGAATTTATTTTAACTATACATGGTTCAAAATCCTTTTTTGAAAGCAAAAGAAAATTAGCAATAGATTCTGTTTATAACACTCTTAACGACGCTAATTTCTCACAAACATCTTTTAATCAAATGGCCTCTACTCTTAAAGGAATGCAACAGACAGAATTTAGCTATATAATATACAAGGATTTGGCAAATAAAAAAATTCTTTTTACCGACCAAATCGAACCCCTCAAGAGGTATGCTTATGAGGAATCTATTCCCGTTTGGAAGATTAATTCCGTAACCAAAACCATAGGCGAATACAATTGTCAGCAAGCCATTACGTCCTTTAGGGGACGAATTTTCACAGCTTGGTTTACTAAACAGATTTCCATACCAGATGGCCCTTATGAATTTTCTGGCTTACCTGGGCTGGTAGTGGAGGTAAGCGATAACAAAAATGATTATAATTTCAGATTGATACGCGTCAAACAATCTTTGATTTCTAGTGATATGACACCATCAAAAAACACTGTTATGACTACTCGTGAGCAGTTTAGAAAAGGAGCAGATAGCTACAATATGTCAGCAGTTGAAAGAGCAGCCCAATCAGGAGTTACATTCAGCAACCCGGACGCAGCTAAGCGGAATTGGAAGGAAAAGTTAAGCAGGCGTAATAATCCACTAGAACTGCAATAAATGTCGTGCGTATTTTTCTTAAGACTTAAGATTTCTTGTATTTCGTTTTTTATTATATTCCATACTACCGCATTTGCCCAAACCATCCTCACCGGCACCGTGCGCGACGCTGCCGGCAAACCCCTAGAAGGCATTCTGCTCGAAGCCGAAACCAAGACCCAGCCAAGCTCATGGTCAAAGCTTTCGTGCGCGGCAGAGCCCGACCGCACTGCCCTCACCTAGCTGCTGGCCAACGGCAACATCCGCTTCGCTAGCCCCGAAGAGGCCGAAAAGGCCAGGCAGCGGGCCCAGGAACGCGCCCGCCACAAGCCTAACCCCCTGAAATTGAAGTAGTCTTATTAATTAAAAAGGCTAAGTATTACAGTAATTCACCAGTTTAACCTTGTAGCAATTTATAAAATTATTATCTTACCTGTTAGCCCCTTAGCTAAGCTGGCTGAATAATTTAGTATTGAAAATAGGAAGTCTGTTTTTTTTTTGCGAAGTTTTACTGCCGTCATCAGCGCCCTGCATTCGCTCAGCCTCAGGTAGCTAGCGCAGGGGTTACGGGTGTCGGCAGGCCGTAATCGGGTTGGCTCCCCACTTCGTATGCGACGGCCCGGCTAGGTTCTGCACCTGGGCTTTATCGAGAGGGCAGCCCTATCCGGCTTCGGGGATTTAAGAAGACCACGACTTATAATATTTCTTTTTATGAAAAAGGTTTTGTTACTCACAGCTCTACTGGGCAGTGTATCATTTGCGAGCCAGGCAAAGACTGCTTCAAGTGCTGGAAATCAAGTTGCGGAGAAATTTGCGACTTCTCCCTATACTAGTAATATTACAGAAGCTAATTTGCTAGCCCCACTTTATTTCCAAGACTTTATTGTAATAGTTAATTACTCATGTGGTGGAAGTGGAAGAATCTACTATGTAGGTGGTGCCTCATGGACAAAGATATGTGAAGATGCCATCGCAATGGATGATGAAGTGTGCGGCTAGTTTTGAGTAGCATAAATCTCATTACTTTTAAGTATTCCCAATAAGTCTTTCGCAAGCATTTTTGCGAAAGACTTATTATTTAATCCCTATTTATGAAATTCTTAGTTTGCATACCAGCGCTGTTTTTTGTATTAACTAATAGTGAAAAAGCCTCAAAAAAGCTATCCTCACCAATTAAATCAGTTTATACTTATCGCCTGACTTTTCAACCTGATTCTACTAGCAAATATCTAACACAAGAAAATATGATTCTTTCAATATCTGATACAATATCAGAATTTGCTAGTTCAAATAAATTGAAGAGAGACTCTATTATCAGTAACCTCAAAAATGATACTCAAGTCAATTACACAGAGGGCATTGATGATAAATTAGCTACTGCTCTTCAAGCACCTAAGACCAAATTCACATTCAGAATTTATAAAAATACCCGTGATAAAACGTGTCTAGTACACGACAACATAGGTAGTTACCACATTTCTTACTTGGAAAATCATTTTCCTTGCAATTGGAAACTTGAACAGACTACAAGCACCATAATGGGTTATAAATGTCAGAAAGCAACTACGAATTTCGGAGGACGAAAATATGAGGCATGGTTTACTCGGGAAATCCCAGTAAGTGATGGACCCTATAAATTTAGCGGCCTACCAGGACTGATTGTAAAGATATATGACCTACGTAAAAGCTACGATTTCGAATTGACTGGGGTGCGTAAGCCTACGAGGGCAACATTCATCTCAATGCCCACAAAATCTACATTTGTATCTAAAGAAGACTTCATAAAAGCTGTTAAAGCAGCTCGTATAAATATGTTAAATGGAATAGGGCAAAACGGAACTACTTATACCTTCTCAGAGGATGTAAAACAAAAAATTCAGGAGAACCAAAAACGAAAGAACAATCCAATAGAACTACAATAATTGATTCCCAGCAACTTGTGGCATAGTGAAGCATTTGCACTTAATAGCTGGAACATTTGTACTGCTATTTTCAGCTTTAATAGTATTTCTGCCGACTGCCCACGCCCAAACCATCCTTACCGGCACCGTGCGCGACGCGGCCGGCCAGCCGCTGGAAGGTATCCTGCTCGAAGCTGAAACCAAGACCCAGCCGCCGGCCTCGGCCTTCGTCATCTCCGGGGCCGATGGCGGGTTTAAGCTGACCATCGCCACCACGCCAGCCAGCGACTCGCTGCGCCTGTCGGCCCGCGCCCTGGGCTACGCCGAGCAGTTCGTGCGCCTAGCCAACCGCAGCCAGCCGGTGGCCCTCACCATGCGCGAAAGCGCCACCGCCCTCAAGGAAGTGGTGGTGCAGGGCGCCCCCATCACCCGGCAGGGCGATACGCTCAGCTATAAGGTCGATGCCTTTGCCAACAAGAAGGACCGCGTGATTTCGGACGTGCTGAAGAAGATGCCGGGCATTGAGGTAGCCAGCGACGGGCAAATCAGCTACGAGGGCAAGCCCATCAGCAAGTTTTACATCAACGGGCAGGACCTGCTGGAAAGCCGCTATACCCTGGCCAGCGACAACCTGCCCAGCGACGCCGTGCAGAGCGTGCAGGTGCTCGAAAATCACCAGCCCATCCGGGCGCTCGACAAGCTCGTGCATCCCGACAACGCGGCGCTCAACATCAAGCTCAAGCACAAAATAACCGCCACCGGCCAGGCGCGGCTGGGCGCGGGCGTGGTGCCCGCGCCGCTAGGGGGCCTCTGGAGCGCCAACGTGTCGCCGATGCTGTTTACTAAAAAGCAGCAATTCATCGACACCTACCAAAGCAACAACACCGGCCAGGACGTGGCCGCCGAGCTCAAGCCGCTGACGATGGCCGACTTGCAGCAGCAAAGCGAGAGCAGCAACCAGAAGCCCGACCTCACGCACATTGTGGGCCTGGGCCAGCCGCCAGTGGCCAGCAATCGCTACCTCTTCAATAAGGTGCACCTGCTGAGCGCCAACCACCTGATAACCATCAATAAGGAGCAGCAACTGCGGGTGAATGCCTCGTATCTGCACGACGAGCAGACCCAGCGCGGCGGCTCGCAGACGTTTTATTACCTGCCCGATAACCAGACGGTTAAGATTACGGAAGACAAATACAACAAGCTGTATTTCAATACGCTGCAAACGGATTTGGCGTATATCAAAAACGTCAAGGACTACTACCTCAAAAACACGCTGAGCCTGGAGGGTCGCTGGGATTCGCAGACCGGCGAAATCTACCGCGCTGAGAGCGGGGCGCGGGTAGCGCAGGCGGCGCGCAACCCGTTTTTTGCGGCCACCAACCGGCTGGGGCTGGTGCAGCCGCTGCGCGCGGGCAAGATATTGCAGGTGTCGTCGCTGGTGTTTTTCACCAACTCGCCGCAACGGCTGGTGGTGAGCCCCGGCGTGTTTGCGGCGGCGCTCACCAGCGGCGCGCCCTACGACACGGCCCGGCAGCAGGTGCGGCTAGGGTCTTTTTTTACGAGCAACTCGCTGGGCCTCACCGCTAGCCGTGGGCACTGGGCCTACGCGGGCACGGCGGGCTTCTCCACCGAAATTCAGCGCCTGACCTCGGCGCTCGAAACGACACCCGAGCCCGCCACCGCCGGGCCGCTGCTGCGCAACGACCTGGCCTGGGCCCGCACCCGCGCCTACCTGCAACCCGGCCTGAGCTACAAAACTGACCTCTGGAACGCCAGCCTCGACCTGCCAGTGAGCTACTACGATTTCCGGGCCAGCGACGACGCGCTGGCCGCTGGGCAGCAATTGCGCGTGCTGGTGGCCGAGCCCCGCCTCAGCGCCCGCCGCGACCTCGGGGCGCTGTGGTACGCCTCGGGCGGGGCTAGCCTGCGCAACGGCTTCGGCGATATTTCGCAGCTCAACTACGCCTACATCCTGCGCGACTACCGCACCTTGCAGCGCAACGACGCGCCGCTGCCGCGCAGCATCGGGCAGAGCTACCACGCCGGAGTTTACTTTAAAAATCCGCTCAAATCGCTGTTTTTCAGCACAACTTACTCATTCTCCATTACGCTCAATAACCGCCTCTACAGCAGCCAAGTCGATGCCAGCGGGGCGCTCACCACGGTGGCGCTCGACCAGGACAGCCGCCGGATTTCGCACACCGCATTCGGCAACGTGAGCAAATTCGTGAGCCCCTGGAAAACCAATTTCAGCCTCAATATCTCGGCTAGCCTCAGCCGCCAGCCGCAGGTGCTGAACGGCCAGCTGAGCCAAACCACCAGCCGCAGCGGCACGGCCACCTTCAAAACCAGCGTGTCGGCCTTCGACTGGGGCAGCCTCGACTACTCGGCCACCCTCACTGCCCTGCGCAGCCAGGTTGAAGACGCGCCCACCCAGCCGCTAGCCCTGCTGCAAGACCACCACGCCAGCGTGAGCGTGTTTCCGGTGGGCCGCCACGCCCTCACGGCCGCCGCCGACTACTACGCTAGCCAGGGGCCCAGCGTGCCGGTGCGGGCCGTGTTTGCCGACCTCACCTACCGCTACACGCTGCCCACGGCCCGCAAAATCGACCTGGAAGTGCGTTGGAGCAATATTTTCGATACCCGCCAGTACCAGTACAGCTACGTGAGCCAGTTCATGCTCACCCAAAGCACCTACCAGCTGCGGCCGGCGCAGGTGCTGGCGTTGGTGCGGCTGTCGCTGTAACGTAGCGTGGACTTTGCAGTCTGCGCTACGTTACAGCGGCTAGCCAGGGCTAGCGCCACGCGGACTACAAAGTCCGCACAACTGTGCCGCCGCGCAGCTTTCGGGTGTACTTTTACCGGGCCAGACTTGCTGGCACCGTTCCCTCCTACCCTTCATCCATTCCCATGAAAGTTACCGTAGTTGGGGCTGGCAACGTGGGCGCTACCTGCGCCGACGTGCTCGCCACCCGTGAAATTGCCAACGAAGTAGTTTTAGTTGACATCAAGGAAGGCTTCGCCGAAGGCAAAGCCCTCGATATCTGGCAGAAAGCCCCCATTATCGGCTACGACTCGCGCACCGTGGGCGTGACCAACGACTACGCCCGCACCGCCGATTCGGACGTGGTGGTCATTACCTCGGGCCTGCCCCGCAAGCCCGGCATGAGCCGCGACGACCTGATTGCCACCAACGCCGGCATCGTGAAATCGGTGACCGAGCAGGTGGTGAAACACTCACCCAACGCCATCATCATCATCGTGAGCAACCCGCTCGACGTGATGACCTACCAGGCGCACCTCACCGCCAAGCTGCCCCGCGAAAAGGTATTCGGCATGGCCGGCATCCTCGACACGGCCCGCTACCGCGCCTTCTTGGCCGAGGCCCTGCACGTGAGCCCCAAAGACATTCAGGCCGTGCTCATGGGTGGCCACGGCGACACCATGGTGCCGCTGCCCCGCTACACCACCGTGGGCGGCATCCCGGTTACCGAGCTGATTGACAAGGCCAAGCTCGACGCCATTGTGGAGCGCACCAAGAACGGCGGCGGCGAGCTGGTGAAGCTCATGGGCACCTCGGCCTGGTACGCGCCCGGCGCGGCCGCCGCCCAAATGGTCGAAGCCATCGTGCGCGACCAGCGCCGCGTGTTCCCCGTGTGCCTCGAGCTGCAGGGCGAGTACGGTATCAACGGCGTGTACCTCGGCGCCCCGGTTATCCTGGGCAAAAACGGCGTGGAGCGCGTGATTGAGCTGCAGCTCAACGACGAAGAAAAGGCGCTGCTCGAAACCTCGCGCGGCCACGTGAAAGAAGTAATGGACGCCTTGGACAAGATGAGCGCAGCCCCAGCTGCGTAGCTTGCCTTAAGCATCTGCTAATCAGGAGCCGCTTTCCTTCGGGAGAGCGGCTCCTTTTGCGTTGAGGACAGGCCTGGCGCAGTACCTTAGGGATGCTTAATCTCATTTCATGCACTTTCAACTCGTTGATACCAACTCAGAAATAACCGACGCTTGGGAAAAAGTTTTTGCTGATGTAGCGCAGGTCAGCGTCCACTACGGCTCCATTTTCGACTACCCGGCCGATGCCCTCGTGAGCCCGGCCAATAGCTTTGGCTACATGAACGGCGGCATCGATTTCGCCATTTCCAAGCACCTGGGCTGGCACCTGGAGAAAGACTTGCAGCACATTATCCGCGAAAAATATTAAGGCGAATTACTGGTGGGGCAGGCCGAAATTCTCGCCACCGGCCACGCGCAATTTCCCTACCTCATTGCGGCGCCCACCATGCGCACACCCATGACCATCACGCGGGGGCCCAACGTGTACCAAAGTATGAAAGCCGTGCTGCTCTTACTGCGCCACGGCCGGCTGCCAACTGGTGAATTAGTGAACGACAAGGTGCAACGCATTGCTATTCCGGGGCTAGGCACCGGCATTGGGCAGGTGCGCCCGCTGGTGTGCGCCCGCCAGATGCGGCTAGCCTGGGAAGACGTGATGCACGAAAAGTACCGCACCGAAGCCGGCTGGGCGCAGATGTGCGCCAATTATGCCTACTTCTACACGCACAACCATTCAGACATCAAGTACGATATTCCATAAGGCAACCGTAGTCCGGCAACTGACAAGCGGCGTTTCTGGTAGCGAAGGCTACCTTTGAAGCCTACTCATGGCTGCCTCCCCCACCGCTACCCTACTCATCCAAACCGCTTTTATTGGCGACGTTATCCTAGCCACGGCACTCGTCGAGTACTTAGCCGAGCATGAGCCGGGCGCGCCACTCGATGTATTGGTGCGACGTGGCAACGAAGGGCTGCTGGCGGCTAACCCGCACATCCGGAGGATACTCATCTGGGATAAGAAAAGCCAGAAATATCCAAATCTACTGCGTCTGCTGAAACAAATTCGGCAAGAAGAATACGCTCAAGTAGTGACGTTGCAGCGCTTTGCCAGCACGGGGTTTCTGACGGCCTTTTCGGGCGCGCCGGTGCGGGCGGGCTTTGCGGAAAACCCGTTCAGCCGGTTTTTTACGCGGCGCGTGCCGCACGTCATCGGCGACGGCACGCACGAGGTGGCGCGCAACCTTGCCTTAATTAAAGATGATAAATCAAAAACTAAAAATGAGCTTGCTGACAATTACCGAGTAAAAAATGCAGACGGCCCGAAAATTTTTAATTCTCCATTTTCAATTTTTAATTCCCTCCGCCCGCGCCTCTACCCCACCCCGACCGACGAGGGCATCGCGGCGCCCTACGCTGCCGTGGGCGAGTACGTGTGCCTGGCGCCCACTTCGGTGTGGTTTACCAAGCAATACCCTGAGGAAAAATGGCTGGAACTACTGGCCGCGCTGCCCGCTAGCCTGCCCGTCTACCTGCTGGGCGGCCCACCCGACACGGCCGCCTGCGAGCGGCTGGCGCAGGCGGCCGCCCGGCCGGGCCTCGTCACTTTATCGGGCAAGCTGTCGCTGCTAGCCTCGGCGGCGCTTATGCGCGGCGCGGTGCTCAACTACGTAAACGACTCGGCACCGCTGCACCTCTGCTCGGCCGTTGATGCGCCGGTGTGCGCCATTTTTTGCTCTACGGTGCCCGCGTTTGGGTTCGGGCCGCTGAGCACATTTTCGCGCATCATCGAGCACCCGGGGCCGCTGGCCTGCCGACCGTGTGGGTTGCACGGGCACGCCAAGTGCCCGCTAGGGCACTTCCGCTGCGCCCGCGAGATTGAGACGACGCAGCTACTAGCGGCGCTGACTGAAGCACGGGCCTGGCGGGCTACAAAAGCCTAGCCTTCAGCCCATAAACTGCTCCCACAGGGCCACCAGGCTGAGGCTGCCCATGACCAGCACCACGACCCAGCCGGCAGCCAGCATCCAGCGCGGGTGGCGGTAGGTGCCCATAAGGCGGGGGCTAGCGGCGGCCACCAGTACAATGGCCAGGGCAATGGGCAATATTAAGCCGTTGATGGCGCCGGCAAAAACCAGTAGCTGCGTGGGCTTGCCGATGAGTACGAAAACGCTCGTTGACAACACGATAAACACCGAGATGCAGGCCCGCTCATAGCGCGCAAACACGGGGTGGAACGTCTTGAAAAACGACACCGACGTGTAGGCCGCGCCCACCACCGACGAGATGGCGGCGCTCCACAAAATGACGCCGAACACCCGGAAGCCCACCTCGCCCGCCGCCGACCGAAACACGCTGGCGGCCGGGTTGTCGGCCGCTAGGGTGGCGCCGTGGCTCAGCACCCCCACGATGGCCAGAAACAGCACGAACCGCATAAAGGTCGAAATGACGATGCCGCTGATGGCGCTGCGCGTCACCACTGCTTGGTTATCAAGGCCTTTAATACCCGCATCGAGTAGGCGGTGGGCACCCGAAAACGTGATGTAGCCGCCCACCGTGCCGCCCACGATAGTAACAATGGCCGCCGCGCTCACCTTGGCCGGCAGCAGCGTGTGGTGCAGCGCCTGCAGCAGCGGCGGGTGCGCGCTAAAGGCGATGCCTAGCGTGAGCAAGATTTTAATCGTGCCCAGAATCTTGGTGAAGCCGTCTAGCATTTTGCCCACTTCGCGCACCCAAAACAACAGCAGCGCCACCGCGCAGCTAATCAGCGCACCCTGCTCGTAGGAAAGGCCAGTGAGTACGTTTAGCCCCAGTCCGCAGCCCGCGATATTGCCGATATTGAAGGCGAAGCCACCCAGAATGACCATCGCGGCCAGGAAGTACCCTAGCCCCGGCAGCAGCCGATTGGCCAGGTCCTGGGCCCGCAACTCGCTCACCGTGAGGATGCGCCAGGTATTGAGCTGCGCGCCCACATCGAGCACTACCGACACCAGGATGACGAAGCCAAAGCTGGTGAGCAGCTGCTGGGTAAAGACGGTAGTCTGGGTCAGAAAGCCGGGGCCGATAGACGAGTTGGCCATCAAAAAGGCGGCCCCCAGGCTAGCCCCACTCCAGGTGCGAAACTTCGGTTTCATCGGCCGCCGGGCGAAGTAGCGGCCGGGGCCGCCGCGCTGCTAGCCTGCACCACCACGCCGGCCCCGGCCAGGGCGGTGCGCAGCTGCCGGGCAAACTCCAGCGCGTGCGCGCCGTCGCCGTGCAGGCACACCGTATCGGCCCGGATGGCGACTTCCGTGCCTTGCTGGGTGCGCACCCAGCCGCCCTGCACCATGCGCAGCACCTGGGCAATGGCGACTTCCGAGCTGGTGACAAGGGCATCGGGCTGGCGGCGCGGCGTGAGCGTGCCGTTGGGCTGGTAAGTGCGGTCGGCGAAGACTTCGTGGGCGGTTTTGAGGCCGATTTTCTCGCCGGCTTTGGTCAGCTCCGAGCCAGCCAGGCCGTAGAGCATCAGCTCGGGCTGCACTTTATAAACGGCCTCGGCGATGGCTTCGGCCAGGGCGGCATTGGTGGCGGCCATGTTGTAGAGCGCGCCGTGGGGCTTGAGGTGGTGCAATTGACCACCCTCGGCGCGCACCACGGCGGCTAGGGCCCCTAACTGATATACCGTCATGTCGAACGCTTCTTCAGCCGAGATGTCCAGGTTGCGGCGGCCGAAGCCTACCAAATCGGGCAGGCCGGGGTGCGCCCCGATGGCCACGCCGGCCGCCAGTGCCCGGCGCACAGTCTGGCGCATCACGCTGGGGTCGCCGGCGTGGAAGCCGCAGGCCACGTTGGCCGACGTGATGAGGGGCATGAGCTCGGCGTCCTGGCCCAGGGTCCAGGCGCCGAAGCTTTCGCCCATGTCGCAGTTTAAATCGACGGTAACGGAAGGGTTCATAAGGTAGCTTTCAGGGAAACGGCGCGCGCCAGGGTGCGCAGCCGCCGCTCCTGCGCAAGATACAGCGCCTGGGCCTCGGCCATGCCTACTGGCTGAAAACGCAGCCGCGTGCCCGGCAGCGCCTGCGCCAGCTGGCGCAGGTCGGCCGAGATAACCTGGGCTAGCCGGGGGTAGCCGCCGGTGGTTTGGCGGTCGGCCAGCAGCACAATGGGCTGACCACCCGCCGGCACCTGCACCGTGCCAAACGTGACGGCGCTCGACAGCAGCTCCGTAGCGGTGAGGCGCCCCAGCGGCGGCCCACTGAGCCGGGCACCCATGCGGTCGGCCTCGGTGGTCACGGCAAAATCTTCGTTCCAGAAAGCCCGCTGGCTTTCGGGGGCAAACTGCTCGTATTCGGGTCCCGGCAAGGCCCGCACCACCAGCGGCACGCCGGGCCGGGCTAGCGGCAAAGTGTCGGTGCGCCACCCGGCGGCGCGCCAGCCCACCGGTTCGGCTAGCCCTATGCTACTGAGTAAGGCCCGCGAAATAGCCGGCCACTTGCCCACCGGCAGCACGTCGCCCGCCCGCAGTGTCCGGCCGGCCAGCCCACCCAGCGCGGCGCGCAAGTAAGTGGCGTGGCTGCCCAGCACCAGCGGCACCGCCACGCCGCCCGCCACGGCCAGCCACGCCCGGCCGCTCGTTTTGGGCGCGCCGAAGGCTAGCACTGTGCCGGCCCGCACGGCTACCGGTCGGCCCAGCGGCACGGGCTGGCCGTCGATGGTAGCGGCCAGGCCGGCGCCGGTGAGGGCTAGCAGGGCAGTGGCCTCGAAGCGCAGCGTGGGGCCACGCAGGGTGCATTCGAGGCCTGCCAGGTCTTCCGGATTACCCACCAGGGTATTCGCGGTGCGCAGGGCCAGGGCGTCGAGCGCGCCGCTCACGACCAGGCCAGCATGCTGGTAGCCGAAGCGCCCCAGGTCTTGCACGGTGGTGAGCAGGCCAGGTTTCAGGACGCTAATACTCATTGCAAAGACGTTGAAACTCTTGTTCGGTTATGGGCACGAAGCGCAGCCGGTCGCCGGCCTGCAGCAGGCTAGGCCGGGCGCGGCCGGGGTTAAACAGCTGCTCTGGCGTGCGCCCGATGAGCTGCCAGCCCCCCGGCGTGGGCAGCGAGTACACACCCGTTTGCAGGCCCGCAATGCCCACGGCGCCCGCCGGCACCAGCGACCGGGGCTGCGCGCGGCGCGGGGTGGCTAGCCGCGCATCGAGCCCACCCAAATAGGGAAAACCGGGCGCGAAACCCACCATATACACCAGGTATTCGGGGGCCGAATGCCGCATAATCACTTCCTCCACCGAAAGCTGCGCGTGACTAGCCACCGCTGCCAGGTCGGGGCCAAACTCGCCGCCGTAGCACACCGGAATTTCAACCAGCGGGCCGGGCACGTACTCGGCCGCGGCGGCCTGAGCGGCGGGCAGCAGTTGCCGCAAGTCAGCAGCTAGCCGCTCGTAAGGGGCTGCGGCACCCAGCGCAAACAGTACCAACGGGTCGTAATAAACGGTGAGCGTGGTGAAAGCCGGCACGACCTCGCGCAGGCCGGGCGGCGGGTGCCGGGCAAGCACCCGCGCAAACGCCTGAATGAGCCGGTGCGTGGCTGGGGCGATGGCCTGGCCAAACTCCAGCACCACGGCCGCATCGCCGAGCGGATACAGGCGCAGGGTAGCGCTAGGGTCGGCCATGCGGGGAAGCGGTTACTTTTGGGAGATTCATAAATCGTTTGTCATGCTGACGAAGGAAGCATCTTATCAGGTTCGACCAAGTATAGGCTACCCTGACAAGATGCTTCCTTCGTCAGCCTGACAGGTAGTAGCTCAAGCTCGCAACTCTCTTTGCCTTCGCATGATTTCCACTTACCGTAAATATGGGGCGCTCGGCGGCCTGCTGCTCGCGGCGGCCTGCCAGCGCGCCACTTACCCCACCGCTACGGCGGCTACCACCACCCTAGCCACGCCCGTAGCCGCGCCGCCCGTGGTGCCCGGCGTGAGCCGCGAGCTGGCCGAGTTTCGCAAGCAAACCATCAGCCGCGTGGCGTATGATTTGCGCCTCAGCGTGCCGGCCAGCACGGCTGCCCCAGTGCAGGCCGAGGAAACTATTGCGTTTCGCCTGCGCGACAACCGCGCCCCGGTGCAGCTCGACTTTAAAGGGCTGGCCAACCAGCTGCATAGCTTAACTATCAACGGCCAGCCGGCTGCCCTCGACTACCGCCAGGAGCACCTGGTGCTGCCCGCCGCCGCCTTGCGCGTGGGCGATAACGTGGTTAAAATCAGCCTCGCTGCGGGCGACTTATCGCTCAATCGCAACGCCGACTACCTCTACACGCTGCTTGTGCCCGACCGCGCCCGCACGGTGGTGCCGGTGTTCGACCAGCCTAATCTGAAAGCCAGATTTGCGCTGGCGCTTGCCGTGCCAACAGATTGGCAGGCCGTAACCAACGGACCGTCGCGCATGACGGTAACAGCCGACCCTATCGGGACGGAACCTGGACTAAAAGCCTACACCTTCGCACAATCCGATTCCATCAGCACCTACCTGTTTTCGTTTGCGGCGGGCAAGTTCACGAAGGTGACGCAGCAGGTGCAGGGCCGGCCCATGAATTTTCTGCACCGCGAAACGGACACGACCAAAATCCGGCTCAGCATGCCCGCTATTTTTCGGCTGCACGGCGAGGCGCTGGCTTTTTTGGAAAAGTATACGGGCATCCCCTACCCGTTTCAGAAATTCGATTTTACGGCCATCCCCGACTTCCAGTACGGTGGCATGGAGCACGTCGGCAACATTGATTACAAAGCGGCCAGTCTATTCCTGGACGAGGGCGCGACTAAGGACCAGCTGCTGGCCCGCCAAAACCTCATCGGCCACGAAACGGCCCACATGTGGTTTGGCGACCTCGTAACCATGCAGTGGTTCAACGACGTGTGGATGAAGGAGGTATTCGCCAACTTCATGGCCGATAAGCTGAACCCCGAGGCCGCCGCCGGCCCGGCGCAGCTGCTCAAGTTCGTGACCGACCACTACCCCGCCGCCTACGCCGTCGACCGCACCGCGGGGGCCAACCCCATCCGCCAGCCGCTCGAAAATTTGCAGGAAGCCGGCTCGCTCTACGGCAACATCATCTACCATAAGGCGCCCATTATGATGCGCCAGCTGGAGCTGCTGATGGGCGAGAAACCCTTCCAGGAAGGCATCCAAGAATACCTCAAAAAATACGCCCACGGCAACGCCACCTGGCCCGACCTCATCACTATTCTCGACGCCCATACGCCCGCCGACCTCGCCGCCTGGAACCAGGTGTGGGTGAACCAGCCCGGCCGCCCGGTGTTCGACTACGAGCTGCAACTCGCGGCTAGCCAACTCGTTATCCGTCAGCACGCCGAGGATAACTCCGACCGCCTCTGGCCCCAGCAGTTTGAGGTGACGCTGATGTACCCCAGCGGACTCGTCAGGCTGCCCGTCAACATGAGCCAGCGCGAAGTAGCCGTGCCGCTGCCCGCCGGCAAGGGTGCCCCCAGCCACGTGCTGCTCAACTCGCAGGGCCTGGGCTACGGCGTGTTTCCGGTGGCGCCGCAGGCCGCCGACCACCTGGCTAGCCTCGCCGACCCGGTGGCCCGCGCCAGCACCTACATCGCCCTCTACGAGAATATGCTGGCTGGCCGGGGGCTAGCCCCGCGCCCGCTGCTCGACCGCCTCGTGGCCCAAACCGCCCACGAAACCAACGACCTCACTATCAAGCTCCTCACCGGCCAGCTGAGCACCATTTTCTGGCAATTCCTGAAGCCCGCCGAGCGCACCGCGCTCGCCCCGGCCGTGGAAAAAGCCCTTTGGCAAGCCATGCTGGCGCAGCCTAAACCCGGCGAGCAAAAGCTGTACTTCAAAGCTTATCAAAGCATTGCCCTCACCCCGGAAGCCCAAAAGCGCCTCTACCAAATCTGGCAAAGTCAGAAAGCGCCCGGCCTGGTGAAGCTGACCGAGGACGACTACACCGCGCTAGCCCTGGCGCTGGCCGTGCGCGACTACCCGGCTCCGCAACCCATTCTGCCCCAGCAGCTTGCCCGCATCACCAACGTGGACCGCCGCCAGCGTCTGCAATTCCTCCTGCCCGCCCTCTCGCCCGAGGTAGCCGTGCGCGACCAGTTTTTTGCCTCGCTCAAAGACGAGAAAAACCGCGAGAAAGAAGCCTGGGTGCAGAGCGCCCTGGGCTACCTGCACCACCCGCTGCGCCAGGCTACGTCGGAGAAATACCTGCCCGCTAGCCTCGATTTACTGCAAGAGATTCAGCAGACGGGCGATATTTTCTTCCCGGCGGGCTGGCTGCAGGCCACGCTGGGCAGCTATCAGTCGGCCACGGCGGCGCGCACGGTGCGCGAGTTTCTGGCAGCGCATCCGGATTATAATCCGCAGCTACGCAATAAGCTTTTGCAGGCGGCTGATGACTTGTTTCGAGCTGAAAAGTTGGCGCAATAAAAAGTCGTCTGTCAGGCTGACGAAGGAAGCATCTTGTCAGGTTACGATAGCTTTCTCATCTGACGAGATGCTTCCTTCGTCAGCCTGACAGACGTTTGTAATAAGTCACGAAGAAAAGCCGCCGCCCAGGCGCGAACTTTGTTGCTTTCGTTGGTTTATAGCTACAATGTCTGATTACCACCAATTCGAATATCCCAACGGCATTCGCCTTTTACACAAGGAAGTGCCGCATACCAAGATTGCGCACTGCGGCTTTTTGCTCGACATCGGCTCGCGCGACGAGCAGGCGCACCAGCAGGGGCTAGCCCACTTCTGGGAGCACATGGCCTTTAAAGGCACGCACAAGCGCAAGTCGTTTCACATCCTCAACCGCCTCGAAACCGTGGGCGGCGAACTCAACGCCTACACCACCAAGGAGAAAATCTGCTTCTACGCCACGCTGCTCAGCACCCACTTCGAGCGGGCGTTTGAGCTGCTTACTGACCTGACCTTCAACTCGGTATTTCCCGAGCGCGAGGTTGAGAAAGAGCGCGGCGTAATTCTGGAGGAGATGAGCATGTACCAGGATGCGCCGGAGGATGCCATCATCGACGATTTCGACGCCGTTATCTACGGTGAGCACCCGCTGGGGGTCAATATTTTGGGCACCCGCGAGAGCGTGAGCGGCTTCCAGACCGCTGATTTTCACGCCTTTTACAACGAAAACGTGCGCACCGACCGGCTGATTTTCAGCTCCGTCAGCAACCTGCCGTTCAAGGAAGTGAAGCGGCTGGCCGACCGGTTTCTGGCGCCCATTCCGGCCCGGCTGGGGCCGCGCGCGCGGCTGCCGTTCAGTGGCTACGTGCGCCACGACCGCGCCGAGAAGCGGCCCATCTCGCAGGCGCACTGCCTGGTGGGCGGCCCCGCCTACCCGCTCACCGACGAGCGCCGGGTGCCGTTTTTCATGCTCAATAATATTCTGGGCGGGCCGGGCATGAACTCGCGCCTTACCCTAGCCGTGCGCGAGAAATACGGCCTCGTGTACACCATCGACAGCTCGTATTCGCCCTACACCGACACCGGTTTGTTCGGCATCTACTTCGGCACCGAGGGCAAGCAGCTCAACCGCACGCTGGGCCTGGTGCAAAAGGAGCTGAAGCTGCTGCGCGACAAAGAGCTGACCACCAGCCAGCTGCACGTGGCCAAAAACCAGCTCATGGGCCAGCTCGCCATGAGCGAGGAAAGCAACTCGGGCCTGATGCAATTGCTGGGTAAAAGCACCCTGGACCTGGGCCGCGTGGAGCCGCTGAGCGAGATTTTCACCCGCATCGAAAACGTGACCGCCAGCCAGCTGCGCGAGCTAGCCAATGAGGTGCTAGCCGAGGACAACCTGAGCATTTTACAGTACGTGCCCGAGGAAAAATAGCGCGTGGCATGGCCAAATCAGCGTCCGTTTTCGGTCCGGTGCCGGGCATTGCGCCCGGCCACGAGTTTGCCAACCGCCTGGAGCTGTGGAGCGCCGGCGTGCACCGCCAGACCCAGGCTGGTATCAGCGCGCGGCAGGGCGAAGGGGCCGAAAGCATCGTGCTCTCGGGCGGCTACGAAGACGATGAGGACCTGGGCGCCATCATCGTTTACACCGGCCGGGGCGGGCGCAGCGCCGAAAGCCAGCAGCAGGTAGCCGACCAAACCCTGACCGGTGCCAACCGCGAGTTGGCCCGCAACGTGCTCACTGGCCTGCCCGTGCGCGTGACACGCAAGGTGACCGAGGCCGGCCGCAGCTTTTATCGCTACGCCGGCCTCTACCGCATCGCCCGCTACTGGGCCGAAACCGGCAAGTCGGGCCACCGCGTGTGGCGCTTCCGGCTCGAAGAGCTGGCTAGCGGGGAAACTGCGGTGGAAGCTCCTGAGCCGGCCACCGCTGCGCCCGACCTTTTTACGGTGCAGGAGCCAACGCCCGCCTACGGCCCTGCCCCGCGCCGGTTAGCCACTACGCTGCGCCTGGTGCGCGATACGGCCGTGACGCGGCAGGTGAAGATGCTGCACGACTACCACTGCCAGGTATGCGGCACGCGGCTGGCTAGCCCCGCCGGGCCGTATGCCGAGGCGGCGCACATTCGGCCGCTTGGGGCGCCGCACCACGGCCCCGATACCCTGGCCAACGTGTTGTGCCTCTGCCCCAACCACCATGTACTATTCGACCTGGGCAGCTTCGGCGTAGCTGATGATGGCACGCTGCTAGGGCTAGCGGGCCAGTTGCGGTGGCATCGGCAGCATCTGGTGGCTGCTGAGTTTTTAGCCTACCACCGTACGCATTTTTATGAGCCGCAGGCCGGCGAACTACCCTAGCGCCGCATGCCTGTTTCTACTTTCGGCCACGTTGGCACGGCGCGTCCGGGCGACTTATTCGCCTCGCGCCTCGACTTATCGCTGCGCGGGCAGCACCGGCCGCCGCGGGCGGGCGTGTGCGCCACCGTGGCCCACGGCGCCGAAAGCATTATTCTGGCCGACCAGTATGAGGACGATGAGATTCACGAAGACTACTTCTGGTACGCCGGCCACGGCGGGCGCGATGGCCAGACCGGCCGCCAGGTAGCCGACCAAGATTTCGACCACCGCAACCAGGCGCTGGCCCGCAGCCAGGAAACGGGCCGGCCGGTGCGCGTTTTTCGGCGCCTCGACGTGGCGCCCGCGGCCTGGCAGTTTCGCTACGAAGGGCTGTGGCGCGTGGTGGCGCACGAGTACGTAGCGGGCCGCTCAGGATATCAAGTGTACCGCTTTCGGCTGGAGCCGTGGCTGAATTGAATAGAACGGTCATGCTGAGCTTGCCGAAGCATCTCTACCGCACCGCTAGGGTAGTGCAACGAAACGGTGGAGGTGCTTCGACAGGCTCAGCATGACCGTTCTTTGATTATTAATTTATGACCGACAACGACCTACTAGCCTACGCCAACCAGCACTCCGAGCCAGAGCCGCCGCTGCTGCACCAGCTCTGGCGCGAAACCCACTTGCAGCTCCTCATGCCGCGCATGGCCACCGGCCACTGGCAAGGGCGGCTCTTGAGCTTGTTATCACACCTCATTAGGCCTAGCCGCGTACTCGAAATCGGCACCTTCACCGGCTACGCCACCCTAAGCCTGGCCGAGGGGCTAGCCGCGGGCGGCCACCTGCACACCATCGAAATCAACCCCGAGCGCGAGCGCCGCATTCGACGCTACGTGGCGGCGGCGGGCCTCGCGGCGGCCGTAACGCTGCATATCGGCGATGCGCGCGATGTTTTGGCCGGCTTGGTCGGTGAAGTGTGGGACTTGGTCTTTATCGACGCTGACAAAATCAACAATGGCCAGTATTTTGAGCTCGTAATCAACCAGGTGCGGGCTGGCGGACTGCTTATCGTGGACAATGTGCTATGGGGCGGCAAGGCGCTGCCCGACTATCCGCTCAAAGCCAACGACCACGATACCCGCGCCGTACGCGCCTTCAACGAGCAAATGCGCCACGACCCGCGTGTGGTGCCGTTGCTGCTGCCCGTGCGCGATGGGCTGCTGCTGCTGCGCAAGGTTTAGCTCTTTTTCAATCAGTTGTCGTGGCGAATACTGGGCGGCAAGAACAACCAACTGACCACTCAGAAACACTCTTTAGCTTATGCGCTTTCTACTCTTTACCGGGCTAGCCGGGCTCCTGACTTTCAGCGCCTCGGCCCAGAGCATTGTGCGCGGCAAAGTGCTCGATGGCAAAGACCAGAGCCCGCTCATCGGGGCCAATGCCGTGCTCATTCACCTGCCCGATTCGGTGCGTACCGGCACGGCCGTGGGCGCCGATGGCAACTTTGAGATAACGGGCGTAGCGCCGGGCCGTTACCTGTTTTCGGCTTCTTACATCGGCTACCAGGAGCAGCGCCAGGCCGTGACCGTGCCCGCGGGCGGCGCACCCATCGCCTTGGGCACCGTGGCCCTGGCCGCGGGCGGCGTAGCCCTGAAAACGGTGGTCGTGACCGGCAAAGAAGTGCAGGTTGTGCAGCGCGGCGACACCACCAGCCTCAACGCTAAAGCCTTCAAGACCAACCCCGATGCTACAGCCGGCGACCTCATCGGCAAGATGCCGGGCATCTCGGTCGATGCCAGCGGCAAGACCCAGGCGCAGGGCGAGCAGGTGCAGCAGGTACTTGTGGATGGCAAGCCATTTTTCGGCACCGACCCCGACGCGGTGCTCAAAAACCTGCCGGCCGAGGCCATTGACCGGGTCGAGATTTTTGACCAGCAGAGCGAGCAAAGCCGCTTTTCGGGCTTCAACGACGGCAACACGCAGAAAACGCTGAATATCATCACCAAGCCCTCGTTTCGCAACGGGCAGTTTGGGCGGGCCGTGGGGGGCGCCGGGGCCGGCAACTCGCCCACCGATACCCGCGACGGCCGCTACCGGGCTAGCCTGAACCTCAACGACTTCCACGGCGACCGGCGCATGACGGTGCTGGCCCAGAGCAACAACGTGAACGAGCAAAACTTCGGCACCGACGACCTGCTCGGGGTCATTGGCAACTCGGCGCCCGGCGGCGGGGGGGGGGGCGGCCGGGGCGGCGGAGGTGGAGGTGGGGGCGGCGGCTCGGGCTCGAATGCGGGCGACTTTTTGGTGAGCCAGAGCGGCGGCATTAGCAAGACCACGGCGGGCGGCCTCAACTACTCGAACACCTGGAATAAGAAGACGGAGCTGACGGGCAGCTACTTCTTCAACCACTCGAACAACACGCTGAACAGCACCACCAACCGTCAGTTTGTAACGGGCACGCTCTACAACGAAAACTCGGCTTCGGGCAGCAGCAATACCAACCACCGCGCCAATTTCCGGCTCGACCAGAAGCTAGATTCCATGACGTCGGTGCTGTTTCGGCCCCGCATTTCGTGGCAGCAAAACGACGCTAACCGCACGCTCATCGGCCTGACTTCGCGCGAGAATATCACGCAGAGCCAGATTAACTCGCTGTACCAGAGCGACAATCAAGCTATTAACCCAGCCGGCGATGTGCTGCTGCGCCGCAAAATCGGCCGCCGCGCCGGGCGCACGCTCTCGCTCAGCGTCAATGGCGCGTACACGGGGCGCACCGGCAATTCTATTCTGAACACGACCAACGTCGGCAGCACCTCCAGCAACCTCAACCAGCAGTCGCTGCTGACCCAGCACGGCGGCACCATCGCCGGCAACCTAGCCTACACCGAGCCCCTGGGCAAGCAGGCGCAGCTGCAAGGCAACTATGCACTGAGCTACGCGCCCAACAATTCGGATAAGCGCACCTACGATTTCGACGGTACCGACCGGCAGTACGACCTGCTGAACACGTCGCTGAGCAACGTGTTCTCGAATTACTACCTCACCCAGGGCGGCGGCCTGAGCTACCGCTACAACAACCGCAAGGTGCAGCTGTCGGTGGGGGCCAATGCGCAGGTGGCGCACCTGCAGGGCAACCAGGAGTTTCCGCTGCCGGGTGGGGCCATCGACTACACCTTCTGGAGCATCTTGCCGCAGGCCAACCTGATGTGGCGGCCCGACCGCTCGCACAACCTGCGCCTGTTTTACCGCACCAACACCAACGCCCCTAGCCTCAACCAGTTGCAGGCGGTGGTGAACAACTCGAACCCCTTGCAGCTGACCGTCGGCAACCCGACGCTGCGCCAGGAATACGCCCACAACCTAGTGGCCCGCTACTCGGGCGCCCGGGCCGATAAGAACAGCAATTTCTTTGCCCTGCTTTCGGGTAGCTACACCCAGAATCCGATTTCGAACAGCACCATCGTGGCCGCGCGCGATACTACCGTGACCGTGCCCACTGGCCCTAGCAGCGGCCAGGCGGTGCGCCTGCCGGCCGGCGGCCAGCTCACGCAATCGACTAATTTACAGGAGCAATACACCCTGCGGGCCCAGGCAAACTACGGCCGGCCCATCACGGCTATCAAGTCGAACATCAACGCGACGCTGGGGGCGAGCTTCAGCCAAACCCCGGGGCTGGTGAACAACCAGCTCAACTACGCCCGCACGCCGGCCCTCACCGGCGCCCTCACCCTGAGCAGCAACATCAGCGAGAAGCTCGACTTCACGCTATCGTCGGCCTCGACCCAGAGCTACGTGCGCAACACGCTGCGCCAGCAGCTCAACAACACGTACTTCAACCAGCTTACCCGCCTGCGGCTGAGCTGGATAGTGGGCCCCGGCATCTCCATCCAGACCGATGCCACCCACCAGCTCTACCGCGGCCTAAGCGCCGCCTACAACCAGAACTACATCCTCTGGAATGCCAGCATCGGCAAGAAGATTTTCCCCGGCCAGCGCGGCGAAATCAAGCTCTACGCCTTCGATATTCTGAAGCAGAACCGCGCTATCCAGCGCAACGTGAACGTGGCGTATTTTGAGGACGTGCAAACCACTGTTTTGCAGCAGTACTTCATGCTGATGTTCACCTACAACATCCGCTCGGCCAACATGACGGCCCTGCCCACCGCCCCCGAAGGGCCCGGCGGTGGCCGGCGCGGGCGCGGCGGCTTCGATGGCCCGCCCGGTGGTGGGCAGGGTGGCCCGCCGCCCGGCGGCGGCCCCGGTGGCTTTGGCGGCCCTCCCGGTGGCTAGGGTTTAAGGCATTGTTTGCGCAACTAAACCGCCTGTTATTGCGAGGAGGCCCGACGAGGCAAGCGCACCGAAACGAGCTTTTCGTAAGCTGTTGCGACTCGAGTACTTCGCCGTACCTCCTCGCAATGACAGGCGGTTATGGTCTTTGCTGATTGGTCTAAACGGGCTCAAGACCCTTGTCATGCCGTTCTTGCGGCCTGATTCAGCCTATTCTTCCTTCGTGTTTTTCAACTAACTTGCTAACCGTAGGCGGCGGGGACCGTTGACTGGCATACTGTTATGAGAAAACTTTTCCCGGCTTTGCTGCTGGGGCTAGCCAGCCGCCCGGCGCTGGCCGTGGCCCCGCCCCCCGTGCCCGCTAGCCTCGACCTGGTGGGCCTGCACCTCACCCTCGACGACGAGGCCCGGCAACTGGTGCAGGCGAAAGTAAACAGTCTCTGCCGTCACACGGGCTCGTTTGAAGCGCGGGTGGCCCTGGCCGAGGCCGCGTTTCCGCTTATCGACCGGGTGCTGGCCGAAGAGGGCGTGCCCACCGATTTCCGCTACCTCGTGCTGCAGGAAAGCGCCCTGCAGGGCAACGCCGAGAGCGCGCACGGTGCCGTGGGCTACTGGCAGTTCAAGCGCGAAACCGCCCTGAGCCTAGGCCTCACTGTGAACGGCAGCATCGACGAGCGCCGCCACCTCACGGCCAGCACCCGCGCCGCCGCCCGCTACCTCACCCGCAACAACGCCACGCTGCACAACTGGGCCAATGCCCTGCTCAGCTACAATACCGGCCTGGGCGGCGTGCGCCCCTACACCCGCTCCGCCGACGCCGATGCCACCAGCATGGCCTTTACGGGCGACACCAACCAGTACCTGCTCGATTTCATTGCCCAGAAAATAGCCTTCGAGCCGGTGTGCGCGCAGCACGCGGTGCCCTTCGTGCCCTGGCGCGAGGTACCCGCCGCCCCCGGCCAAACCCTGGCCCAGCAGGCCGCTGCCCTCGCTACCGAGCCCGCCGCCCTGGCCCAGCTCAACTCCTGGCTGCTGGCCCGCACCGTGCCCCAGGATGGCCACGCCTACACCCTGCTCGTGCCCCTAGCCAGCGCGCCGCTCGTGGCCGCTAGCCCCGTGCCTACGCTGCCGGCCGCCGCGCTGCCCGCCGCCGCGCTGCCCGCTCCTACCTACCTGCGCATCAATGGCATTAAGGCGCTGCTGGCCCGCTCGGGCGAAACGGCCGCCGCCCTGGCCCAGCGTGGCGGGGCGAGCCTAGGCTTCTTCCTAAAAGTGAATGAGATGGAGGCCGGCGAGGCGCTACAACCGGGCGAGCCTTATTTTTTTCAGCGCAAAAAGGAATCGGCCGAAGATGACTACCACGTGGTAGCCCCCGGCCAAAGCCTAGCCACGGTGGCCCAGCGCTACGGTGTGCTGCGCCACGCCCTGCGCACCTTCAACCACTTGCCCAATGACGAAGCTATTCGCCCGGGCCTAGTGCTGTGGCTCAGCCACATTCGGCCCCGCTACATGGCAGCTGAGTACCAAGTGGTACCTGGCGCGCGGCCGGTGGCGGCCCGGCCGGCGGCACCGGTTCCCGCCCCAGCAGCGGCTCCTAGCCGCGACGATGCTAGCGAAGAGCTAGCGTCCATCAACGACTTGCCGACGGAGGTACCCGGCCCGCCCGTGCAGCCTTTGCCCAGCCCGCGCCCGGCCGTAGCCGTGGCTAGCCCCACCGCCCCTAGCCGGCCCGCCGTGCTGGCACCAGTGCCCGTGCGGCCGGTGGCATACTCTGCTCCGCGCCCCCTCGACAGCCGCCACCCCTACGCCGTGGCGGCCGGCGAAACCCTGTATGCGCTGGCCCGCCGCGTGGGCGTGCGCCCCACTGAGCTAGCCGCCTGGAATGGTATTTCGCCCCTATTACCACTGCGCGCCGGTCAATTGCTACGGCTCAGCCCGCCCGTTTCCAATCCAGATTCGCAGCCTGTAACTGCCTCCACAAATGGCACTTATACCGTAGCTACCGGCGATACATTTTTCAGTATTTCCCGCCGCTACGGCTGCACGGTGGCCGACCTACTGGCCCACAACGAGCGCCCCGTGATGACCCTGCGCGTGGGCGAAACCCTGCGGGTACCCCGGCAATAAGCTAGGCCGCTCTGCAAGTTTAAGGTGGCTTTGAAAGCGGTGAAAGTGTGCACTATCTACCATTAACTGAGGCGCCCTAATGCAACAGAAAGCCCGGCCTGCTGCTAGCAGGCCGGGCTTTCTGTTGCATTAAGCTCAGCAGCGTACGTGCGGAGCGCTTGGCTTAGAGTTTGTTTAGGGCAACGGCACGGTAGGCAGCGGCGCGGCCTACGGCGGCCTTCAAATCATCTTGCAGGGCCCGGCTGCTGAGCGTGCGCGGGTGCAGGTCGAGCAGGGTACCATCTTCGGCAATGACTACGGCGCTCGGTAGACGCTCGATACTATATGCCTGGCGCATAGCTGCTTGCTGGGCTGGCGGCACGTAGGCGTGCACGACCGACGGCACTACCGGGTCGCACGCCGCTGTTTGCTGCCAGTTGGAAAGCGACTCGTCCAGGGCCGCCATCACAATGACAATGGGCTGGCCCACCAGGTTAGCCGTTACTTCCTTTAGATGAGGCAACTCGCGCCGGCTGGCCGGGAAGCGGCTATCCCAGAACATGAGGTACACTAGCTTGCCGCGCAGGTCGGCGAGCGAAAGGCTACGGCCATCGGCCGAGCGCAGGCTTAGCGGCGGAGCCGCGCTGCCGATGGCAAACGACTGATTATCAGCTAAATCAGTGCGCAACAACGCCACCCAACCGGCCGGTGCCTGGGCCGTGGCCGCGTAGGTACTGAGCATGGCCTGGGCGTGAGCTACGTGGCCCTGCCGGATGGTTTCGAGTACGATGCGGCCTAGCACCACGGGGCGGGCATCGGCCTTCAACAACTTGTCGGCCAGCTGATAGCACGTCGGAAAATAGTCGGGAGCCGTGGGCTGGTGCCCAGTGGTGCGCACCTGGTAGTGTACATAGTCCAGCAAAAAATCTTGGTAGTGCGAGCTGGTAACCGCCTGCTCATTGCCGGGCAGCAGGCCGGGGGTTTGCAAAAAGCTGTAGTAATCGGGCGACAGCTCGATGCGGGGCTGGCCGGCCACGGTTTGCTCGCGCAGGTCGGCGTAGGTAAGGCGGTCCTCGGCGTAGGTGTAGGCGATGTCCGCCGCCGCGTAGGCCTGGAAAGCGGACGTGAAATTGCCACGACGGCTCGCCTGCTTCAGCAAAGTATTTTCGTGGTCGCGCCGGTAATCCAAAAAGTCCAGAAAGCCCTTTTCTCCCAGCTTGATATTATCGGGCAATACCTGGTAATCATCGTTATTGACGTACTCCCGGCTCAGCTCCTGCAGGTAGTTATTGGCGGCGGCGGCCGGCCGGTTGGCGGCTCCGGCACCCGAGTCAAACTTGCCGGTGGCAGCCAGGTCAGCGGCATCGCCGCGCAGCTCGAGGTCGTTGCCGGGCTCCAGAAAGATGGGCACCTCCTCATCGCCGTAGCTCAGCTGCACCAGCGTGGGCCGCGTGATGGGCACGGCCACACTAAAATCGCCATTGGGCTCCACGTGCACGGCGCGTTGCTGCTCGTGGGTGGCTAGCGGCTGGCTCCACCAGCTCAGCAGTAGTTTTTCGGTGCCGGTATTAGCCAGGTGGCCGTGTAGCGTGGCGGTGGTTTGGGCCGCTACGGGGGCGGCTATCAACGTCAGGCCTGTCAGCCAGAAGGTTAGTGCTTTCATGCAGGAAAGTAAGTAAACAGAGCAACAAGCGTTTGCGGCTAATTGTTGCACCATTTTAGTACGCCGTTTTAGCGCCGGGTGTTCCGATGCGGCGCGTATTTCCAAAATTGTCGCCAGCTTTGTGCCCCCCAACCCCTTTTCCGACCCCATGTCGCAGCATAAAGAAGTCAAGCTCGTAACCACCCACCAGATGCTGGCCATGAAGCAGCGGGGCGAAAAAATCTCCATGCTCACGGCCTACGACTTCTCGATGGCGCAGATTCTGGACGGCGCCGGGGTAGACGTATTGCTCGTGGGCGACTCGGCTTCCAACGTGATGGCGGGCCACGAAACTACGCTACCCATCACCCTCGACCAAATGATTTATCATGCCCAGAGCGTGGTGCGCGCCGTGAAACGCGCCTTCGTGGTGGTCGATATGCCCTTTGGCTCGTACCAGGGCAACTCGTCGGTGGCGCTGCAATCGGCGGTGCGCATTATGAAAGAAAGCGGCGGCCACGGCCTCAAACTGGAGGGCGGCGCTGAGATTAAGGACAGTATTATCCGCATTCTCACGGCTGGCATTCCGGTGATGGGCCACCTTGGCCTTACGCCCCAAAGCATCTATAAGTTTGGCACTTACAACGTGCGCGCCAAGGAAGAAGCCGAGGCCAACAAGCTGCTCGAAGACGCGCACCTCCTCCAAGAAATAGGCTGCTTTGGGCTGGTACTCGAAAAAATACCCGCTGCCCTAGCCAAGCGCGTAGCCGAGGAGTTGACCATCCCGGTTATCGGCATCGGCGCCGGGCCCGACGTGGACGGCCAGGTGCTGGTGGTACACGACGTGCTAGGCATCACCAAAGAGTTTAAGCCGCGCTTTTTGCGCCGCTACGCCGAGTTGCACGACATCATGACCGAGGCCGTGCAGCACTACGTGGCCGATGTGAAGAGCCGCGAGTTTCCGAGCAAGGAAGAAGGTTACTAGAATGCGTTATGAGTTAAAATTCTGCTGGTCACTTGCTTTTTGCGCGGTCAAAAACCCGTTACGTTGTCATGCTGAGCGGAACGCAGCGTAGTCGAAGCATCTTGCCAGGGTACGGATGAGCCGTTTAACGAGGCGGCCAAGATGCTTCGGCTGCGCTCAACATGACGAGTAAGAGTACTTGTTGAACAGCTTCAGCAGCAATTTTAACCCGCCGCTTCCAACTTACACCTCGCGCCCCGCTGACTTGAAAATCAGCGGGGCGCTTTTTATTTCAGGCAGAAAGCGCGAGCATGTAGCAAATATGAATTTTTCACTGCACATTTGCTTTGAAAAACAAAGTTCTTCGTCACAATGGAACAACCTACGCCTCCCCTGCTCAGCCGCTCCGCGAGTTGGGCCCGCAATTCGGTCACGCTCAAGCTCATCAGTGTGGCGCTACTGCTGGGCCTGCTGCTTATTCCAACGAGCATGGTGGAGTCGCTCATCAGCGAGCGAGCCAGTAATCGTGATAGTGCCACTGAGGCCATCAGTGCGCAGTGGGGCGGCGCACAGCTGGTGCTAGGGCCCGTGCTGGTGCTGCCCTACACCGCCCTCGAAACCAACGACGGCCACACCGCGGAGGTAACCCGCTACCTGAGCTTGCTACCCGACACGCTCAGCAGCACCGGCACGCTGGCGCCCGAGCGCCGCCACCGGGGCATCTACGAAGCGGTGGTGTACCGGGCCGGGCTGCGGGTGCAGGGCGTGTTTCGGGCGCCGCCGCTGGCCGACCTCGGCGTGGCGGCCTCGGCCGTGCGCTGGCCCGAAGCCTTCGTGGCGCTGGGCATTTCTGACCTAAAGGGCATTCGCAGCGGGCTAGCCCTGCGCTGGGATGGCCAAGCGCGGCCCTTCGAGCCAGGCCTGCCCACCGACGAGGTGCTGCCCTTTGGCTCGGCGCCCACGCTCAGCACGCAGGTGAGCGAGGTGCGGCAGGAGCGCGCCAGCTATTCGCGGGTTCGCGAGGACGACGAGAACAATCGTGGCGATGCGGCCAACGGCCTGCAGGCCCTAGTGCCCCTAGCCAACGAGGCGGCCCTAACTCAGCGCCACGCCTTCGCCTTCGACCTCGACCTGAACGGCAGCACCGGCCTGCTGCTAGCTCCGCTAGGCCGCCAAACTGCCCTGCACCTGAGCGCGCCCTGGGCCGACCCTAGCTTTATCGGCGCATTTTTGCCGGTGCAGCGCACCCTCACCGGGCAAAATTTTGCGGCCGACTGGAAGGTTTTTCACCTCAACCGCAACTACCCGCAGCACTGGCGCAGCACCGAGGCGCGGCCCGACGTGGACGCCTCCACGTTTGGTGTGCGGCTGCTGGTGCCCGTCAATGAATACCTGAAAACCATGCGCGCCGCTAAATATGCGCTGCTGCCGCTGGCGCTCACGTTCCTGGTTTTTTTCTTTGTTGAGATACTGAATAAGCTGCGCATTCACCCTTTTCAGTACCTGCTGGTGGGGCTGGCGCTGGTCATTTTCTACGTGCTGCTGCTAGCCTTGTCCGAGCAAATGCCCTTCGACGCGGCCTATGGGCTAGCGGGGCTCACCATTGTGGGGCTGGTAACGGCCTACGCGGCGGCGAGCTTTCGGCAGCGGCAGGCTACGCTGGCCACGGCCGGGGTGCTGGCGGTGGTCTACGGCTTCGTGTTTGTGGTGCTGCAATTGCAGGATTATGCCCTGCTGGTGGGCAGCCTGGGCCTTGTGGTGGTGCTGGCGGTGGTGATGTTTCTCTCGCGCAACATCAATTGGTATAGCGTGGCCGAGGAATAAGCGGGACCACGGGCGGCGCGGCTGGGCAACGGGCCGCGCCGCTTATATTTGCCCTGGCAGCAGGTGCACCGCGTTCGGTGCCGAGGGTTTGCTCACGCGTAATTGCCTCTTGTTTCGAGGCTAGCGTCGCCCCTGCCGCCGCCACATACCCCCGTCGCCAATCGCGTGAACCGCCCCAATCTCTGGTCGGAGCAGAAGGAAATTCTGTTCGAAGACAACCATTTGCTCGTCATCAACAAGCCCGCTGGCATTCTGGTGCAGGGCGACGAAACCGG
>JBPBQJ010000125.1:0-27337 GCA_050954765.1 Janthinobacterium lividum
CCCTAGCCACCCGCGCCCAGCAAACGGCTACCTTCCAGCTGAGCCTGGCGCCCAACCCGGCCGCCGGCACCACCACCGTAGCCTACCAACTGCCCACGGCCGCCACCGCTAGCCTAGCGGTGCAAAACCTGCTCGGCCAGACCGTGCGCCAGCTAGCCCCGGCCCGCCAGGCCGCCGGCGCGCAGGCCCAAACGCTGTCCTTGCAGGGCCTGGCCCCCGGCGTGTACCTGGTGCGCCTGCAAGCCGGCGACCTCACCCAGACGACCCGCCTGCTGGTACAATAACCCCGGCCGCATAGCTAACCTAAAAAAGTCCCTAGCTGGCAGTTGCCTACCCCGTAGGTGCTGCTGGCTAGGGCTTTTTTGCGGCAAAAGAGCCACAAACGCGACGGATGAAGAAATATTGTGCATAAAAACGGCACTGTGGGGTTAATTTTTAGGATATATTTTCTACATTTACTTCGCTGAGTGGCACTTGCGGCCGCTCGTTCGTACTCGTCTTCATTTTTTCCCACCCCCTTTTCTCAGTTTCATGAAAAAACTGTTTACCCTTGCTGCTGCCGGCTCGCTGGCCGTGGCCTCGCTTAGCGCCCAGGCGCAAACTGTTGCGGTTGATGGCGTACTAAACGCAACCGAAGTAGCAACCGGTGGCTACGTGTTGATTGGCAAATACACCAACCCCCGGGGATTCGGCGATGCGGGCTTGCTGAGCCTATACGCCGCCAGCACGGCCACCAAAGTATACATTTTCCTGGGCGGTACAGTGGAAGCCAATGGCAATGCTTTTCAGGTATTTATGAAAACGCCGGCTTCGACGGGCGTGCCCCTGGGCACGGCCCTGCCAGCGGGCACGGCGGGTACATCGTTTGAAAAGCTGACGGCCAAAATGGATATGGCCGTGAACATGGCCGTAGCGCTGCGCAGCGATGGCACGGGTTTCCAGATTGAAGGCGCTACCTACACCAATGCGACAACCGCTGCCAGCAAAAAGCTGACTACCACACCCATTGCTGGTGATGGTACAGCCGCCACGCTGGCTACCGACGCCGCTTACCCAGCCCTGGCCCTGGCCCGGGTGGCCTACCGCAACGCTACGGGCGGCAAAGTATCGGCCAACCCGGGCAGCACTACGCCCACTACCGGGGCGAGCTACGGCGGCGCCGGCACCTACGGCCTCGAAATGGAGCTGGACCGCACGGCTATGGGCCTCACCGGGGCCGCTGCCCTCACGCTTTTCGCGCTGCAGAACGGCGGCGACGGCGGGTATATTTCCAGCGACTTTATTCCGCAAACCTCGGCCCCGCTCACCACCAATAGCGGCAACCTGGCTGTAGGAAACTACGACTTCACGGCCCTGCCCGACCGTCAGGCCGCTACGCTTAATCTAGCGGCGGCTGGTGGCACCACCCTGGGCACCAGAGCGGCCGACGCGGCGGCGATAGCGCTGGGCGTGTACCCCAACCCCGTACGGGGCGCCTCCACGGTAACCTACCAGGTAGCCGACCGCGCCACCAACGTGAACATTGTGCTCACCGACCTGCTAGGCCGCACTGTGCGCACCATCGAAAACGGTATGAAGCCCGTGGGCACCCAAACGGCCTCGGTCGATGCCGGCGCCCTAGCCACCGGTACCTACCTGATGCGCGTGCAGGTAGGCGATAAAGTCTCGACCAGCAAAGTAGCCGTGCTCTAAGCCAAGCCGGCTAGCCCCCAAAAAAGCCCCCGCTGCACTGGCAGCGGGGGCTTTTTTATGCCTCAAAACAGGAAGTAAGTCTTTGAAATTAAGGCTTTACCACGCGCTGGATGCTCGTGAAGCCATCGGCCGTGAGCTGCACCAGGTACACGCCGGCGGGCAGGCCATCGAGCGAGCCCAGCGCGAGGCGGTGCGCGCCGGCGGGGGCCAGCGGCAGGTCGGCGAGGGTGCGCAGGTGCTGGCCGGTGAGGCTGAGCAGGGCCACCTGCACGGCGGCGGGGCGCACCAGCGAGTAGCTCAGCGCCAGCGGGCCGGCGGCGGGGTTGGGGTAGAGCTGCGGGGCGCCGGCCAGGCTAGCGGGGGCAGCCGTGGCCAGCACGGTAGCTACCAGCTCCACATCGTCGAGGTTGCAGTAGTTGCTGGCGCCCGCTACCGAGCGCAGGCCGATTTCGCACTGGCCATTGGCCACCACAATGCCCGGCACGCTCAGCTGCTGCCAGGTGCCGGTGGGCAGGGGGCGGGCCTGCTCCAGGGTGCCCGAGCGGCCGTAGAGCTGGCAGGTGGTTTGGCCGCCGCCGCTCTGCACCCAGGCGCGCAGGGTGTAGGTGCCATTAGGCAAATTACTGATAACCTGCGAAGTAGTGACGCTGTAGGCTGTGGCCTTGTAGTGCGTGAGCTGAAACTGCCCACTGTGGCCGGGGCCTTCGGTTTTGTCGGCGTCGGCATCGGCGGTCGAGGTGGTAGTCCACCCCAGCGGGGTTTGGGTGGCGGCCGTGTACTCGAAGCCGGGATTATTGACCAGCGGCGGAGTGGGCGCGGGTAGGAAGCCATCCATACCGGCGGTGGCGCGGCCATCGGTGCCCCAGGCGCCCAGGTTGTATCCTTTCCAGTTATACGCCTCTGGTTCCCAGTACACTACGCCCAGCCCTTTGTTGCCGGGCACAGCCTGGGTTTTGGCGATGAGGTCGAGCAGCATTTGGCGGGTGGCGATGGGCACGTAGTTGGCTAGCCCGGTTTCGACCACCATCACTTCCTTGCCGGGGTAGCGGGCCACCATGTCGTTCATGTTAGCCTGGGCCTGCGCGGTGAAGGTCGGCCAGGTGTCGGCATCGGGGTAGAGCGAGAGGCCAATGACGTCCCAGTTGGCGTTGTTGGCCTTGAGGCCATCAAAATAGTAGCGGAAGGCGCCGTTGTTCTGACCATTGGCAAAGTGCACAATGACCTTGGTGGTGGGGCTCACGGCCTTCACGGCGGCGTAGCCCTGGTTGACGAAGGCCGAGAAATTGGCGAAGCCATTGACGGTGAGGCGGCCTTCGGGCCACAGCATGCCGTCGTTGGTTTCGTTGCCGACCTGTACCCATTCGGGGGTAATGCCATTGGTTTTCAGCAGCGTAAGCACGCTACTGGTGTGCTCGTACACGGCCTGCTTGAGCTGGTCCAGGGTGTAGGCCTGCCAGGCGGCGGGCTTGGTTTGCTTGCCGGGGTCGGCAAAGTCATCGCTGTAGTGAAAGTCGATGAGCAGGCGGTAGCCGAGCGCCTGGGCGCGCCGGGCCTTGGCCAGCACATCGGCCGGGCCGCAGTAGCCGCCGGCGGGATTCACCCACACCCGCAGCCGAATGGTGTTCAGCGCGTAGTCACTCTTGAGTAGCGCAAATAAGTCCTGCTGCGTGCCGGCTTTGTTGAGGAATTTGTAGTTGCTGGCCTCCATTTCGGTGACCCAGCTGATGTCGGCGCCCCTGGCGAAGGCGGGGGTAGTTTGGGCAGCGGTCGGGTGCCAGCTGGCGGCTAGCAGCACCAGCAGCCAGGCGGCTAAACGGGTAGAAACGGGCATAGGAAAAAAGAAAAAGGATGGGTAGGAAAGAATGTAGCTAATCGCTAGGGTGCAGTGAATCAAGAAGTAATGCTAAGCCGCCCACCAGCGACAACGCGTTAGTCGGCCGGCAAGCAAAGTGGCTCCGAAAGCCCGCTAGGCTCAGCAGGCGCCCAATGCCGGCCTGGGCACCTGGCGCAAACGGACCGGGCGGCCGCTGGCGAATGCAAAGGTTGTTGATAGCCCTGGCAATCCGGCATTTTGGCTAAGACAAAGGGCGTTTTGGCTAAGCTGGCCCTTTGCTAGGGGCGGACCTTTGTACGGTCAACAACATAAAAAATAACACCTTATGAAAGCAGTAAGAATTCACGCCTTTGGCGGCCCCGAGGTTTTGCAACTGGAAGATGTGGCGCGGCCGGTGCCGGCGCCCGACGAAATTTTGATTCAGGTGCACGCCAGCGGCGTAAACCCGGTCGATTGGGGGGTGCGCGAAGGCGGCAACGACGCGCTGCGGGCTTACCTGACCTTGCCCCTGACCCTGGGCTGGGATGCCGCTGGCACCGTGGCGGAAGTGGGTAGCGCGGTCACCACCTTCCAAAAGGGCGACGCCGTGTACGGCATTCCCAATTTCCCCGGCAATGGCAGCTACGCCGAGTATTGCGCGGCCAAAGCCAGCCAGTTTGCCCCCAAACCGCAGCGCCTCAGCTTCAACGAGGCGGCGGGCGTGCCGCTAGCCGGCCTCACGGCCTGGGCGGCCCTCTTCGGGCAAGGCCAGCTGCGGGCCGGCCAGCGCGTATTAATCAAAGGCGCCTCGGGTGGGGTGGGGAGCCTGGCCGTGCAGTTTGCCAAAGCCAAAGGTGCCTACGTTATCGGCAGCGCTTCGGCCGGCAACCTGAACTTTGTTAAGCAGTTGGGTGCTGATGAAGCGCTCGATTACCGGACCCAAAAGCTGGAGGAGCTGGTGTACGACGTGGACATGGTATTCGACGCGTCGCCGCTGCGCGATAACGAGGACCACCTAAAGTCAGTGGCCATGCTGAAGGAAGGCGGCGTGCTGGTCAGCGTCAATGTCGATTTTCCGTTTAGCGAGGAAGTGCTGGCGGCCCTGGCCCAGAAGGGCGCTACCGGCGAGCTGGTGGCCAACCAGCCCCGCCACGACTGGCTAGCCGAAATAACCCAGCTCATCGACGCCGGCCAGGTAAAAGTGGTTGTCAGCCAAGTGTTTCCGTTGGCCGAAGTGGCCGCCGCCCACCGCGAAAGCGAAACCTGGCACGTGCGCGGCAAGTTGGTACTGGAGGTACTACAAGAAGGCTAGCCAGCATGAAGCATTTCAAAACGATAAGCGAATTTCACGAATTTGTGCGGCTGCCGAAGCCCCAGCATCCATTGCTCAGCGTGGTCGATGTGGGGGCCGTGCCGCCCAGCGAGGAGGCGCCGACTGCCATGCTACTGGATTTTTACGCTATCTCGGTCAAAAGAATGCGTAATGTCAACATTAAATACGGGCAGCATTCGTTTGATTTCAAGGAAGGCATTATGTCCTTTATGGCCCCAAGCCAGGTATTTAGCATTGCGGCGGCTAACAAAGACGAGGAAATAGAGAAATCAGGCTGGGTGGTTTACATTCATCCTGATTTTATCTGGAATACGGCGCTGGCCAAAACTATTAAGCACTACGATTTTTGGGATTATTCGCTCAGCGAAGCCCTATTTCTTTCGGCTAAGGAAGAGGCAACCATTACGACTATTATTCTGGCTATTGAGCAGGAATATCAGTCTACTATCGACCGGTTTAGCAAGCAAATTATCGTCTCGCATTTGGAGAGCTTGCTTAGTTATGCCGACCGGTTTTACCATCGCCAATTTATTACCCGCGAAAAGGCTAACCACCAAGTGCTTGAAGGAGTCGAAACCCTACTCCAGGAGTATTTTAACAGTCCGGATTTAGCCGAAAGGGGCTTGCCTACCGTGCGCTACGTGGCCGAGCAGCTGCATTTGTCGCCCAAGTATCTGAGTACTATTCTGCGCGTATTAACCGGGCAAAATACTCAGCAGCATATCCACGATAAGCTGATAGCTAAAGCCAAAGAAAGATTGTCGACTACTAGCCTGACAATTAGCGAAATTGCTTACGAGTTAGGCTTTGAGCACTTGCAGTCATTCAGCAAGCTTTTCAAGACAAAAACGAGCCTGTCGCCTTTAGAATTCAGGTCTTCTTTTAATTAAATGGAATTCCTGCCAAAAGCAGCCGTCATTGCCAGCATAGCAAGGACGGCTGCCTTTGGCATTACTGCAGCTCTACCGATTCTACATCGACCCGCAGCGGCTCGGTGAGGCTAGCCGGCTGGTCGAGTACCACTTGCAGCACTTCCACCTCGCTCAGGCGGAAGGCCGGGACGCCCGGCGCCGCGTAGGTCAGCGGCAGAAAGCCGGGGTAGGGCCGGGGCGTGAGCAGCAGCGGCGCCGGCCGCACCGCGCTGAGCGGCACGCGCACCTCGCCGGCGGCGGGCAGCGGCACGGCGGCTTCGTAGGCTACCGCGTCGCGGGTTACCAGCACCACTCGCAGCCGGGTAGCGCCGGGCTGGTTGCTCCGAGCCTTGATAACCAGCTCTTTGAAGTTGGCTAAGTCCGCGGTGCGGCCGGCTGTTTTGGGGCCCAGGTAGGCGCGCAGTGCGGCGGCGGGGCTAGCCACGGGAGCTGGCTGGCCGGCTTTGGGCGGGTTCACCACCAGGCGCAGGGCGAGTGCGCCGCTGGGCGTGGTGGGGTAGTCGGTCCAGTTGCCCTCCAGGCCCTTGGCTTCCACCGCGTCGCGGTCGAGGGCAGCGGTGAAGAGCGGCAGCGGCGCCGTGGCCGCTACCAGCGGCACTTGCCAGGGCGCGGCGGCGGGCGCAAAATCCCAGTCGCGCGGGGTACCCACCTGCCGGCCGGGGAAGGTGAGCGCGGACTGGCCGGCCCGCTTCAGCACCACCCAGTAGCGCAGCAGGCCGGGGTAGGTGAGGGCGGCGGGCACACTAGCGGCCCAGGTATTGGCCCCGGCCGGCTGCATCGGCAGGCTGCGCGTGGGGCCGTAGTAGTGCTGGGCCACCAGCAGCACGCTATCGGTGGGGCTAGCCCTGGCTACCGTGGCCACGATGGCCAGCGGCTGCCCAGCCGTGGCCTGCGCCACCGGCCGGTGCTGCACCTGCGGCAGGCCCGCCGAGGCGGGCGGCGCCACAAACTCGCCCAGTCGGCGCGGGCCCACGAGCGTTTGAGCCGTCCAGGCTTGGCCATTTTTGCCGGATTTGGTGAGCAGGTAGGTGCCGGGCTGCACCAGCAGCCTGCCGCCGCTGGCCTGGGCCTGGGCAGTATTGCCGTCGTTGAGGCCTTTTACTTGAAAATCAGCGCCTAAGTCGGTCAGCGCCAGAGTCAACGGCTGCTCGTTCCACTCGATGCGCGTGACGGTTTTGCTGAGCGAGGCCGTGGCAAACGGGTCGCTCAGGGGCACGGCGTCGGGCATCACCTCGAGGCGCCACACGCCGGGGGCTAGCCGGTCAAGAAAGTAGGCGCCGCTGCCGCCGTACTGCACCACCCGCGACGAGCCCACGCCCGCCACGTGCCGCAGCGCGGCCGGCTGCACGGGCTTATCGTTGGTGTTGGCGGTGTAGACAAACTCGTCCGGCGCGTTCCACTGGCTTAGCTGGCGGCGGTAGCTCACCAGCGCTGCCCCGAACACCGAGTCGGCGGGGTAGCGCGGCACCGCCTGCCCCCGCGGCTGCGCGTGAAACACGCGGCTCGCCACCAGCATACTCAGCGCCTTGGCCGGCGTGTAGGCCAGGTTGAGGTAGTGCGTCTGGTACTCGGTATTGGCAAAGGCGATGCCCAGCGGGTCGTAGGCAAACTGGGTGGCCCATTGGAAGCCCGCCGCCCGAAAGCTGCGCGCCATGCTCGGGTACATAATGGGCTGCAACACGTCGGCCGACTCAAACTCGTACACCATCTTGGCGCGGGTATCAAAGCGCTTATCGCCCTTGTAAGGCAGCGGATACTGGTCTACGTAGGGCAAGAAATTACCCCGTAGTTCGTGGCCGCTCACCAGGCTTTCGGGGTACCACTGAAAGCTGACGCCCTGCACATTAGCATCCAAAACGGCATCCTTAACTACCGGGCTTTCGGCGATGTTGTAGAAAATGGGCTTGGCGTAGCCGGTGGCGCGCATGGCGGCCACCAGGCGGTTGGCAAAGCTCAGAACGGGGGCTAGCGGCAGCTGGTAATTAGGCTCGTTGCAGACCTCGTAGGCGATGATGTCGGGGTCCTGGCGGTTGAGCAGGCCGGTGTACTGGTTGCGGTGGTTGAGAAACTGCCCCAGGTAGTTTTCCTGCGCCCGAATGGCCCGCGGGTTGGTATAGGCCGCGCGCTTGTCGTAGATGCTCGAAAAGCCCGGGCCGGTATTAGTGGGCTCGGGGTAGGCATTGCCCCAGTAGGCGATGGGCGTGAGAATAAGCTTGATGCCCCGCGCTTTGAGCTTGGCAATCAGGTAGTCGAGCAGCCGCAGGTGGTCGTTTTGCTGCAAGTTGCCGAGCGTGTCGGTAATCTCGATGTCCCACACGTGCAGCCGAAACGCATCCAGCCCCAGCCGGCTCAGGTGGTACACATCTTGGTCGATGGCGTCTTCGTGCTTCAGGCCCTGCTGGGCCAGCGCCCGGTACGAATAGGCAAACGGCGCGGTATAATTTACGCCAAACAGCGCCACTTCGCGCTTGGTATTCTGCCAGCGCAGCACGCCCTTGGCATCCACAAATACGTCGCCGGTGGGCGGCGTTGCGGGCGTTTGGGCGCGGGCTGACAGGGCGAGCAAGCCTACGATAACTAAGAAATAGTAGCGGAGCATAACAGAACGAGGGCAGGGAAAACGTCGTGATATAGCAAGAAAAAGGTCGTCATGCTGAGCTTGCCGAAGCATCTTGCTCGCCATCGTCAGGTAAGAACCCTAACGGTGCAGGCAAGATGTTTCGGCAAGCTCAGCATGACGACCTTTCTAGACTCAGTCGGAAGGCAGTGGGCTAGCCGATGTTCTCGTGGAAGCTCACCAAGTCATCGATAGGCGAGCGGATAATCTTGCCCACCTGCATGCCGTGGCTGTTGGCCACCTGCGTGAGGGCGTCGCGGAAGTTATACCCCACCGAGCCAATGCAATTGAAGGTATAATTCTGGTAATCAGGATAATGAAGTACAATGTTCTGGAAGAACGCCTCGAAGGCTTCCACCACAATCTGGCGGCAGTAGCTCACGTTGTTGTGGTCGTAGCAAAACTTGGCGAAGCTAGCCAGAAAGCGGTTGGGCAGCGGTTGGTTGTAGAGCCGGTCGATGATGTCGTTGCGGGTGCCAAGGTGGTATTCCTCCTTCAGGGCTTCCTGCAAGCCCTCGGGCAGCAGGCCGCGCAGGTAATCGCGCAGCAGGCGCTTGCCCAGGAACGAGCCGCTGCCCTCGTCGCCCAGGAAGTACCCTAGTGAGTCCACGTTGTAGGTGATTTTCTGACCGTCGTAGACGCACGAGTTGGTGCCCGTGCCCAGGATGGCGGCGAAGCCCGGCTGGTGGCCCAGCAGGGCGCGCGCGGCGGCCAGCAGGTCTTCGGTCACCTCTACTTTATTGGCACCCGAAAAAATTTCGCGCATGGCGGCCGCAATTACTTCCGCCTTGGCTGGGCTCGACACGCCTGCGCCGTAAAAATAAATTTCGCGCACCTCAGGGCGGGGCAGGTTGTCGGGCAGGCTCTTGCTCAGCGAGGCGATGATGTCCTGCGTGTCAACGAAGTCGGGGTTGTAGCCTTCCGTGTTAAAATACACGCGCTGGCCCGTTTCGGAGAGCTGGCACCAGCTGGTTTTGGTCGAGCCGCCGTCGGCAATAAGTATCATAAGTGTGGGAGAAAAAGCTGGAAGCGAAGCCGCGAAAATAGGGCCTGCCGGCTAAGCTTACGCCAAAAATAATCGGTAGCCCAACGGGCAGGCGGCTGTAAAATGAAGTGGCATTCCATATTCCGCCAGCGGGCGAAAAGAGATGCCACTCGTTTTGAAGCGAACGCCAAATGAAGGGCCACTCCGTTTTAGAGGCCTAGCGGCCCGCCACGTTGGTCACCAGCGTGGCCGCAGCGTGCTGCGACGAGGGCAACAGGTCAATCCAGCCATCTTCGCTCACCACAATAGCCAGGCAGGGGTAGGGCGAGGAACTGGTATAACGTACGGCTGAATTGTAGCGCGCGCCCCGGCTGCTGTCGCCCTTCTCGGTGGCCTGCCCATCGAGGATTACCCCGATGGCGTAGCACACGCCGCTCGGCTCGATGAGCACCGCGCCGTCGATGCTGCTGGCCTGGCGCAGCACGGGCGGCGTCATGGCCCGGGGCACTACCCGAAAGCACTGGCGGCGCAGGCGCTCGGCCTCGGGCTTGGCCCCGGCCGTAATGCACAGCATAGTGCCGTGGCTTTGGTTGGAGGCTTCGAGGGCCAACTCCCAGAGGTATTCCACGTTGTCGTCGTCAATCTCCGGAAAAACCTGGCGAATAACGCGGGCAAAATTATCGGCCTGCACCTTGCCCTGGGGCAGGCGCGGCGTGTTGCTCACCACCCGCATGAGGGTGTGGCCGGCGTGGCGCAGCTCCCAGCCGTAGTGGTTGGTGAAGTGCACGGTAGCCAGCGGCTCGTATTGCGACGAGTGCTCATCGACCGGGTGCCCTAGCCCGAACACGTGCGCCGCATCCGACACCAGGCCGGTGGCGCCCTCCGTGAGCTCGAGCAGCTTGCGGATGGAGCGGTGGTCGCGCAGCGGCACGGGCGTTTCCAGGGTCAGCACCGGCGTAATGGCCGGGTGCTGGCGGCGGCCCAGCAGCATGGTGCCGCGGCCCTCGTCGCCCTCGTGGCGCAGGGCAGCCACGCCCAGGCAGGCATCGTAGAGGCCGTGGGCGCTGCCGGGCGAAATGCGCAGCATGAGCCGGCGGCCGGCGCCGCGCAGCACCTCGTTGTAGTCGCGGTCCAGCACCGGCTGCTCGTTATCGGCGGTGTCGGCCTCGCGCAGGGCGCGGGTACACTCGTGCAAAAACTCGAGCACCGCCGCGTGCGGCAGCGACGAGGGCCGGTTGGGCCCCGGCTTGCCGGGCAGGGTGTAGTACGAGTTGTAGGTATCGGCCGCCAGCTGCACCACGACCACGACCAGGTAGCCGTTGAGGCTGAGCGGCGTAGAGCAGAAGCAGCGGCGGTTCTCGCCGCGCTTGGCCACTACTTCCTGCAGCACTTGGTCGGTAGCCTTGCACACCAGCTCGTACCAGTGCTGCTTTTCCATGCGGTCGTGGTCCTGCGGGTGCAGGTGGTACACGTTGTCGCGCGGGCTCAGGTCGCCAGCTTCGAAGGAGGCGGCTAGGGTCTTAATGCTCCCAAACTCGGCGGGGGTGTAGCGCAGGCTCGTGGGCTCGACTACCACACTCTGGGGGTCGTCTTCCTCACGGCCCGAAGCCAGGCCCAACAAGAAAACCTCGGGCCGCAAATTGCGGTCGAGCAAATTAAAAATACCTTCGGCAAAGAGCTGGGCCGAAACGCGAAACAGGCTTTGGTGTTCCCACATAGGTGGCAGTCGGGGGGGGCGATGGGGCGATGGCCGCCAGGGCCGAAAGGGCCACCTATGCGTACGCAGGTGGCACTGGCTAGCCCCGCATACGCAAAAATCCAAGTAATAGCCGAAGAGCGACCGGCAAAATTGTCCGTTTCCCGCAACTTCATCGTAACTTCGGGCTACTGCCCGCCAGCAATTTTCACCACCTAGCGCCCTGGCCTATGCTCTTCGTCGACATGCTCTTTGTGATGGTGGTGGCGCTGTCCTTTATTCCCATCATGACGGGCTACTGCGCCGCCTCGCGCGGGCGCTCGTTCTGGCTGTGGTTTGCCCTGGGCTGGCTGTTACCCATCGTGTCGTTCCTGTTACTCTTCGCCCTGATAGCGCGCGATGAGCTCGACCCCGGCCGCCAGCTGCTGCGCGAAGCCCGCCAGATTTTGAAGGAAGCCGAAGCCAAAAAGGTGGAGAAATAACAGCGGCTTACCCGCTAATAATGGGTAATACTGCTCAAAAAACCGAGGAGTATTACCCATTAACCAGTGCGCGATGAGGCGCTATTTTTTCAGCGGGTCGTGGCCCCAGTTCATGAGGGAGTAGCGCCAGCGCGACGTTTTTACGTCCTTCTCATCATCGGGGCCCTGGGCCGAGTGGCGGCTCACGTAGCTGTGCACCTTGTGCATGTGGGCCTCGTCGTCGGGCGTAAGGTCGGCTTTCTTCTTGTGTAGAATCTCCACGATGCGCTCGCCCGAGTGGTGGCCAATGCTTTCGCCCTTGCCGCTAGCCTGGCCCACCGACTTCGACTCGTCGGTTTTTAGCCATTTCTCTAACTCACTGGCCGTCATGTTGACGTCGTGCTTGAAGGAAGTGTAGATATCGTCGTCGGAAGCGTGGGCAGTGGCCATAAATTACTGAGTGAGGTTAGGTAGTACACTGCATACTGCCAGCGCGCCCAGCTAGTTGCCGGGTATGTAGCGCGAAGCTTTGTTTCGCGACCCTAGCGCCGCGAGCAACCCGCGCCAGGGTCGCACCTGGTCCCAAATGCTCGCTTGCGCTCGCCCGCGAAGCAGCGCTTCGCGCTACTGCTACTGCCGCTACCTGGCCAGCCACTGCCGCACCCCAGCCGCCACCCACGCGCCGGTGCTGAAGCAGCCTTGCAGTAAGTAGCCGCCGGTGGGTGCCTCCCAATCCAGCATTTCGCCGGCCACGAAGGTGCCGGGGCGGCGCCGCAGCATGAGGTGCGCATCGACCTCCGAAAATGGCACGCCGCCCGCCGCCGAAATAGCTTCGGCCAGCGGCCGCAGGCCCGCCACCGGGATGGGCAGCGCCGTGAGGCTAGCCAGCAAATCGGCGCCGGGGGCCGCCAGCTCGCGCAGCAGCGTGGGCACCGGCGCCTTCAGGCTGAGGGTGCTAGCCAGAAAGGCCGGCAGCGAGGTGCCCGGCCGGCGCTGGGCCAGGCGCCGCGCCAGGTCGGCCGGCGCTAGGTTTGGCTTTAGGTTTAATAGCAGGCTAGCGGGGCCGCCAGCGGCCAGCGCCGCCCGCACCCGGGGCGTGAGGGCGTACACGGGCGTGCCCTCCAGGCCGTAGTCGGTGAGCATGAGTTCGCCGTGCACAGTGTGGCTGCCGCAGCTCAGGGCAATGTTTTTGAGCGGGGCGCGGCCCACTTTCTCCCTGAAAAATGCCGACCAGGCTACCTCAGCGCCGCAGTTGGCGGGCTGCCAGGGCTGGCTGGCCACGCCGAGGCTAGCCAGCAGTGGCACCCAGTGGCCATCGGAGCCGGTTTGGGGCCAGCTGGCGCCGCCCAGCGCCAGCACGGTGGCGGCCGGATTCAGGGTAAACGCTTCGCCCGAGGCTTCGTTCAGCAGGCGTAGGCCTCGGTCGTCACTGAAGCCTAGCCAGCGGTGCCGCACGTTCAGCTCGACCCCCAGTGCGGCCAAGCGGCGCAGCCAGGCGCGCAGCAGGTCGGCGGGCGTGTGCTGGCTTTCGGGAAACACGCGGCCGCTGGTGCCCACGAAGGTGGCAATGCCCAGGTCGGCGGCCCAGCGGCGCAGGTCAGTGGGGGAGAAGTGGGCCAATAAACCTTGGAAAAGCGCGCTGGCCTCGCCGTAGCGGCTGGCAAAGGCAGCGGCATCTTCGCCATTGGTGAGGTTAAAGCCGCCGTGGCCGGCCACCAGAAACTTGCGGCCCACGGTAGCTTTCTGCTCAAAAACCTGCACCCGCAGCCCGCTTTCGGCCAGGCGCTGGGCGGCCAGCAGGCCGGCCGGGCCGCCACCAATTATCGCTACCAGCGGGGCCGCTGCCGAAGAAGAATCAGGCTTCACACCCCAAAGCTAGCCCCGCCGCCCCGGCAACGGCCCGCTAAGCGGGGCCGTACCCTAGGGCCATGACATCTTATGGTATCCTCATTGGCCTGAGCCTGGCCGTCATCCTGTCCTATCTGTTCAACCTGGCTTCGCGGGCCACGCGGGTGCCGTCGGTGCTGCTGCTGCTGCTCACCGGCATCGGGCTGCGGCAGTGGGCCGAGTACCGGGGCCTCGATTTTCACGTGCCCAAAACGCTGCTGGAGATATTCGGTATTATCGGGCTGATAATGATAGTGTTGGAGGGCGCGCTCGACCTGCGCCTGAGCCGCGATAAGGTGCCGCTCATTCGGCGCTCGTTTCTGGCGGCGCTCGTGATGCTCATGGCCCAGGCCGCCGCCATTGGCGGGCTGCTGCACCTGTGGCTAGGGGCCAGCTGGCAAACCAGCCTGCTCAATGCCGTGCCCCTGGTGGTCATCAGCAGCGCCATCGCCATCCCGAGCGTGGCCAACCTCACGGGCGAAAAACAGGAGTTTATCGTCTACGAAAGCACGTTTTCGGACATTCTGGGCATCATGCTTTTCAACTTCGTGGACCAGGAAGATTTTTACCAGGGCCACGGCCTGCTCACGTTTGGGCGCGGCGTGGTGCTGATAATCTTGGTGGCCATCGCCAGCACCGTGGTGCTGAGCTTTTTGCTGGGCCGGCTGCGCGAGCACGTCAAATTTTTCCTGCTCTTCGCCTTTCTGATTCTCATTTATAGCCTGGCCAAGCAGCTGCACCTCTCGTCGCTGCTGCTCGTGCTGGCCTTTGGGCTAGCCGTGAATAATGCCGACCTGCTGCTGGGCTGGCTGCGGCTGCGCACCGGCTGGCGCGGCTTCACGGCCGAAGACCTCGCGCCCGACCTGCACCAGCTCAAAAACATCACGGCCGAGTCAGCTTTCCTCATTCGCACGTTTTTCTTCCTGCTCTTTGGCTACTCCATCACCCTAGCCAACCTCATCAGTTGGCAGCTGCTGGGCCAGGGCGTGCTGATAGTGGCCGTGCTCACGGCGCTACGCTTTCTGTACCTGCGCTTTGTGGCGCGCACCGACCTGCTGCCCGAGCTCTTTATTGCCCCCAAAGGCCTTATCACGGTGCTGCTTTTTTACAGCATTCCAACCCAGCACGTGCTCGGCGATGTGAGCGAGAATATCCTGTTTGTGGTCATCCTGCTCACCAGTATCATGATGATGGTGGGGCTGATAGCCAGCCACCAGCGCCAGACGGCGGCGATAGAGTTTTAGCTGCGGGCTAGCAGGGCTAGCAGCAATCCCAGTAGAAATAAGCTTGGTCAAATTGCCGGGCCTCCAGCGCTTCGGGGCTGATAAAGAGGTGCGCCAGGCCAGAGTCACCGAACATAATTTCCTCGTCCACGTCGATTTGCAGCAACTGCACGTCGGCGTGGCGGTCGGGTCCAAGCTCCCGAGGGTCGCCCTGCGTGAAGTAGGCGTAGCCGCCCAGCCGATGCCCGGAAGTGTTGCAGTAAGTGTCTAGTTCCTCCTGCTGCGCCTTGGTTAGCGTTTCCTGGTACTCGTAGTAATCTTTGCTGCCAAAAGTCATGTCGAAGCGGCAATCTTCGGCCCCGCCATACTCGGTAGCTAAGCTGAAGCGGAGGGCGTGCTCCTTGTATATGGGCGAGTCTTCGTAGAGGTCGCCGGTAAGGAAGCCAAAGTCAGTCTGGGGCTGTGCCGCAGTGGATGGATGGTAAAGCACCTGATAATCTTCCGCATTATACCACTCGGTGGGGGAGGCAAAAAACTGCAAGATGCCCGTTGTTGGGAAGCCGGCCAGCGCGGGTATTTCAGCAAAATTCAGTTGGGCTAGCAGCAGCATGGGCTGGCCTTTTTCATCGTGCGGATAGGGCGTGCCAACGGGCAGGAACGGCTTGCCCAAAAACTTGCTTTGCAGCAGCGGGAGCGACTCGTCAGCCGGCATTGGCGTCGCCAGAATCTTGACATACTCAAGCTTGTAGCGCGCGAGCGCTGCTCGAAAATCGCCCAAAAATTCAGGTAGCATAGGAAGCGTATCGGGTACTAGGGCTGCAAGGTACCCTACACCTGCCCTTCCTCAATCAACTCGCGACGGTACCTAGCCAGGATGGTAGCTTTGACGATGAAGCCCAGGTAGTTGCCTTCGTCGTCGCACACGGGCAGGGCGGTGCTGTCGGTGCGTTCGAGCTGGTCGAGGCAGTGTTCCACGCTGTCGGTAGCGTGCAGGACGGCCACCGGCTTTTGCATCAGTTCGCTGAGCTTGGTGGTGGTGTAGTGGGCGCCGTCGAAGAGCGTGTCGCGCACCATGTCGAGCGTGATAATGCCGCGCAGCTTGCCGCCCTGGCCCACCACCGGAAACACGTTGCGGTGTGCGTGCCGAAATACGTCGACCAACTCGCCGAGCGTGGCGCTGGGGCGCAGAGTTAAAAAATCGGTATCGAGCAGGCGGCGTAGGTCGAGGCGCGAGAGTAGGTCGCGGTCGCGGTTGGCGTACACGTCCACGCCCTTTTGAGTTAGCTTGCGGGTATACACCGAGTAGGGCTCGAAGTGCTTGGTAATGAGGTAGGAAAAGCTCGTGACGAACATCAGGGGCACGAACAAGGCGTAGCCACCCGTGATTTCGGCAATCAAAAAGATGGCCGTGAGCGGCGCGTGCACCACGCCCGCCAGCACGCCGGCCATGCCCAGCACCACGAAGTGCACCTCCGGAATGGCCACTAGGCCCGTCAGATTGACGAGGCGGGCGAAGAGAAAGCCGCCCAGCGCCCCGGCCACCAGCGACGAGCCAAACATGCCCCCGTTGCCGCCCGCGCCCACCGTTACGCTGGTGGCCACCACCTTCATCATCATCGTGAAAAACACCAGGATGAGCAGCAGCCACACATTATTATCGCCGTAGACCGAGAACAGGCTGCCATCGGTGAGGTCCTGGGCATTGCCGGCCAGCAGCTTCTCCACTACCGTGGTGTAGCCCTCGCCGTAGAGCGGCGGAAACAGGAAAATGAGCAAGCCCAGCGCCGCGCCGCCCAGCAGCACCTTCTGCCAGCGCAGCCCCGGCCAGCGCTCCCAAAAGTGGTCGAACCAGTGGTAGGTGCGAATCATATAAACTGATAGCAAGGCCATTAGCAGCCCCAGAACCAGGTAAAACGGTACCGTGTCGACCACCCACGAGTTGGTGATGAGCGCAAACGGCTGGCCCGCGTACAGGGCCTTCGACACCACCGTGGCGGTGGCCGAGGAGATGAGCAGCGGAATAAAATACTGCGCCGGCAGCTCCATCAAAATGGCCTCCACCGCAAACAGCACGCCCGCGATAGGCGCGTTGAAGATGGCCGCCACGCCCGCCGCCGCCCCGCAGCCCGTGAGCAGCCGCCGCCGCCGCCGCCCCGCCCGCAGCACCCTAGCCGCGTTGGAGCCGATGGCCGCGCCCGTCACCGAAATCGGGGCCTCAGTGCCCGCCGACCCGCCAAACGACACCGTGAGAAACGCCGTAATCAGCTGCGAATACAGCTTGGAGCGCGGCACAATCGCGTTTTCGCGGGCCGTGTTATAAATGATGGGTCCGATGCCCCGGCCCAGGTTCCCCCCTAGCAAATACTTGGTTACCAGCACCGTGAGCGTAATGCCGATGATGGGGTAAATCGAAAGCGCAAATACGCGGTTGGGCTCCGTCACGGCCGAGGCTAGCCGGGCCTGCTGCCAGTGCACGGCCGTTTTGAGGGCCACCGCTGCTAGGCCTGCCAGCACACCCACCAGCCCCGCCAGCCACACCACGTACACGCGCTCGCTCACGTGGCGCAGGCGCCACAACAGAAACGGGTTCAGCAGGCGGTGGACTAGGCTTTTCTGCATGAGGACGTGAGCAATGTCAACTGGGTACGTCTAAACACAGTCGTTATGCTGAGCCTGTCGAAGCATCTTGCTCGCATCACTAGGGTTACTAATCCTAACGATGCGAGCAAGATGCTTCGGCAGGCTCAGCATGACAGACGTTTCTTAGCACTAATGTCCGCCCCGCAAAAACCTTACCGCGCGCAGATGCCGCGGTAGGGGCAATACTCGCACTTGGCCAAGTCGTCGGTTTTGCGGATGGGCTCGGCGGGGTCCAGCATGCGCTGGGTGAGCCGCGAAATAAGCTCGGCGCTGGCTAGCAGGAAGTCGGGTTCGCCGGTGCCTTCGGTGATGAAATCGAGCGGGGCCGAGAGCAGGCCCTCGTCGATTTTGCGCAGGCTCATGATGGCCGCCTCCGAGCCGGGCGGCGCGGGGGCAAGCTCGTCGCTTTCCAGCATGAAGCGGTAGAGCCAGAGCTGGCGCACCTTGTCGGCGCCGCTCGATGACTCGCTGAGCAGGCGCGTCACGGTGTCGGCGGGGCTCAGCGGCTTTTGGGTGCCGCGCAGGTTGAGCTCGCGGCGCTCCACGAGGCCGGTTTTGTAGTCGACTACCCGGCGGCGGCCGTCGGGCAGCGCGTCGATGCGGTCGGCGCGACCCAAAATGCGCACCGGCAGCTTGGTGGCCCGGCCCGGCAGGTCCACGAATACGGTGGCGACCATCGGCTTTTCCTGGGCCGCAATGCGTAGCGGCAGCACGCCCGGCTGGCCAGGTAGGCTTTCCAAGTACTTGCGAATGAGGCGCGTGGCCACCTGCCCCAGCACGTGGTTGAGGCCATCGTCGGGGCGGGCCTGGCGTTCTTCGCCCTCCTGGCGCAGTTGGCGGGTTACCTCGGCCGGTACCTTTTTTAGGATTTCGGGCAGGTCGGCGGCCGTGAGGTCGCGCTGCTCCAGCTCGAAGGGCTTGAGCAAATGCTCCAGCGCATCGTGCACCACGGTGCCGAAGCCATCGGCGCCGAGCGCCTCCTCCACCTCGTCATTCTCCTGAAAGCGGGCCAGCCGCGAAAAGTAAAATTTGAGCGAGCAGCCAATAAACTCATTCAGGGCCGAGGGCGAAAGGCCGCGCTCGAGCACGCCGCGCAGGCCCGTGAGCATGGCTTCGTCCTTGGCCAGCACCAGGTCGCCGAGCAGCTCATCCTGGCTAGCCGGCAGCCCGGCCGGCACCTGCACCGTTTCACTTTCCAGCACCAAATCCGGGTTTTGGGCCGCCAGGTCAAACTCAATCTGGCGCAAAAACCGGCTGCGCTCGCCGGTGCGCACGCCCTCGGCGCCGGGCAGCACGTGCACCAAATCGACGCGGCCGGCGCGCTGCAAAAGCCGCCAGAAATTGTAGGCCGCGTTGGCTTCGGAGTCGGCGTAGGTGGGCAGCTTGTACTCGGCCAGCACGTCGTAGGGGAAGAGCGACTGCTGGCGCTTGGGCGGCGGCAGCGAGTTCTCGTTGCAGCTCAGAATGATGACGTGGTCGAAGTCGAGGGCGCGGGTTTCGAGCAAACCCATTATCTGCACCTGGGCCAGCGGCTCGCCGGCAAAGGGCAGGCGCGTGCGCCGCATCTGGTCATACAAAAACCGCCGAAACGAGCGCACGCTCAGGCGCTGCTCGCGGCAGTCGAAGGCCGTGTCGAGCTGCCGGATGAGGGTGTAAAATAGGTACAGGTACTCGGCCTCGATGGCCGTGTGGTCATTGGCGTACACCTGCTTGAGCAAGTCAATCAGCGTGTAGCAGGCCCGGATGATGTTGTCGCAATTGTCCCAGGTCTTGAACAGCGCCTCGATGAGCGGATGGCCGTGCCCGAGCCGCAGCAAATCGGTGGCGGGCAGCAGCACCATGTGCCGTTTCACAATCTCCTGGCAAATCTTATCGAGCAGGCCGTGGTACTGCGGCTCGCCGGCCTGGGCATCTTGCCACTGCTGGTAGCGCCTTAGAAACGGGTGCGCCAGCAGCTTGCTCACCGCCAGGTGGTGGTACTTGGGCACGCCGTAGTCGCGCCCCGGCTCTCCCTCCCGGATGCCGGTGAGGTGCACCTCAAACAGCAAATCGACGAGGTTAAACAAGGCTGTGCTCTGGAAGCTCAGGCCCATCGTCACGTTGAAATCGGGCACCAGCTCGGCGGGCGGCAGGCCGTGCAGCACGGGCAGCAGCAGGGTTTCGTCGGGCAGCACCACGGCCACGGTGGCGGCGGGGTTGCGCAGGCGCGCCTCGGCCAGCAGCTGGCCGGCTAGCTTGCCCTGCATACTGGCATTGGCCACCCCCAGCAGCCGGATGTGGTGGGGCCGGCCGCGCAGGTGGTCCTGGTAGGTGAAGTCGTCGGTGGGCAAATTCCACTGCTGCCAGTAGCGGCGCAGGGCCTGGCCGGCGCGGTTGGGCGAGGTGTCTTCGAGGTAAAACGGGTCGCCGTCGAAGTACAAGTCGGCCCGGTCAACCTTGCGCAGCAGGCTGATAAATGTCTCCTCGGCCTTGCTGAGCCCGCCCAGACCTACGAAAACGTGGCGCGCCGGCAGTTCCTTTTTTACATCAGCCAGCTCGACGCGCAGGCCCTGCACGGCGCGGCGGTAAGCTAGCCCGGGGTAGGCGAGGTGGTCTTTTTTGAGGCGCGCCTTGAAGCGCAGGTACACCTGGTGCAGCTGCCCCCAGAAGCCAAAGTAGCGGTCGAGCCCGGTGGTTTTCTTCTCCGGGTCAAGCTGCCAGCGTTCCAGCGCCTTGGCCTCGGCCAGGTATTCGAAGATGGATTTGGTATCGGCCAGGTGCTGGTCGAGGGTCGAAAAATCTTGCAGCAGCAGCCCGCCCCAGCCCACAAAATGGTCGAACTGTAAGTCGTGGTCGATGTGCTTGAAAATATCGAATAGCAGCAGCTGCAAGGCAATCGGCTCCTCGACCTGCACGCCGGCGCGCTCCACCATATAGTCTTCCATGGCCGCAATGCGCGGGGCCCATAGTGCCTGGCCGTCGGGCGTGGCTAGGGCCAGCTCATTCTTGAGGTACACCACGGCGCGGCGGGTGGGCACTATCACCACGAGCTCGGAGAGGGCATCCACGTCGTGAGTAGCCAGCAGCTCCTGGGCCACTTGGGCCAGGAAGGTGGAGCTAGTGGCGGGGGCCGCTACCGGCGCGGCCAGGCTAGGGGAGGGCAGCATAACTACTCAAAGATACGACTCCTGGCCGCCGGCCCCACCGCCGCCACCGGGCCGCCGGCCAACGACCACTAGCAGCAAGCCACTCGGGAAGCCGCAGCGTGCATTCGCTAAGCGAGCCCAGCTATTCGCATGAAATAAGACGCTGTTCAACGCGTTCAGGTGACATTTGAACGAAGGCTACTTCAGCCAGAACACGAAAGAACAGTGATGATTTTGCACTTTTCCGAGCGTTCGGTTGGTTAGCCCTCCTCACCCTCTCTATTCCTTCTTGCTATGAAACATGTCACCACCCCCCTGCTAGCCGATAGCTGGGCCGAGGCCCGGCTGCTAGGCGGCGGCTGTGCCGGCTGCTGGGCAGCCGGCTACTGCGCCGCGTGCTCGCCCACCAGTGTGCAGCCGCCGGTAGCCTGCCCGCTCACGCTTAGCGAAGCTGAGCGGCGCGGCAGCCGGAAAATTGCGGCCCGCGACTAGTCGGCTAGCCTACTGGAAAAGCCGTTGGTGCTACGCTACGCGCAGCACCAACGGCTTTTTTGTGCGCGGATAGCAAGCTGCCATCCTTGCCGAGAACAGGAAGTAAACTGCTACCGATGCAGCAGCAGAGGGGGCGCCGGCTCGGGGCGCTCGGGCACGGTGCCCTCGGGGCGGGCCCAGGGCTCCAGGGGGGCTAGCGGCAACAGTAGCAACTGTCCCACCGTTTGGCGGGCCGGGTCGGGGTAGGCGGGCACGCCGATGGTGAGGGCCTGCTGGGGCACGTTCAGGCGCAGGGTGCGGTGCAGGCGGTCCCAGAGCGTGAGCACGACGCCGAAGTTGCTCTGGCTTTCGCGGTGCACCACGGAGTGGTGAATGCCGTGGGCGCGCGGCGTCACGAGCAGGGGCGCCAGCCGCCGCTCGGTGGCCAGCGGCAGCCGCCAATTGCTGTGGTGAAACGCCGCGCAGGCCTCAAACACCGCCTCGTAGGCTAGCACCGTGGCCGGCCGCACGCCCAGCAGCGCCGGCAGCCCCGCCCGGTACGGGATGCTAGCCAGCATCTCGCCAAAGTGAAAGCGCCAGGCGGTCGTCAGGTCCATATCGAGGTCGCTGTGGTGCACGCGGTGCAGCCGCCACAGTAGCGGCGAGTGCAACAGCCGGTGCCAGCTATAGGCCAGGTAATCGAGCAGCAACACTTCCAGGCCCAGGCGCAGGGCGGGCGGCAGCTGAGCCAGGTGGCGGGCGGCGTAGCGCGGGGCAGCCAATTGCGCCAGTCCCACCATGGCGGGCAGGAGCGTGAGGCGGGCGGCGGGCAGCGCGGGGCTAGCCAGCAGCACGTTGCGCCGCCAGCGCTCGAGGCGCGGGCGAGTGCGGCGGCGCAGCGGGTGGCGGGTTTCGAGCAGTAGCAGGCCCAGGCCTACGATAGCCAATGCGGGACCGGCCCACCGGTCGAAGCGCTTCAGTAGAGGATGCGAAACTGGGAAAAGCGGCATGGTGGGTTGCATACGGGGTGGGGGAGGCAATACGCAATCGGGCCGCCGCTAGCCGTGGTGCCGGGCAACGTGCGGCGCCCCGCGGCGTATCTGCTACGGCGTAGGCAAGGCCCATAGTTTGGATAGTGTTATTTTTCAATTGCTAGTGACTGATACGGAAGAAAATGCCAGTGACGTTGTCGACACTGGGCTTACTATCAGCATCATCATCCCGACTTTCAACGAAGCGGAAGCTATTGTCTCTCTACTGAGCTACCTGCGCCAGGCCCCGGCCGGCGCGGCCGGCGCGGAACTACTGGTGGTAGATGGCGGCAGCACCGATGCCACCACATCGCTAGCCCGACAGGCCGGGGCCACCGTGCTGCTGGCCCCCCGCAAGGGCCGCGCTGCCCAGCTCAACTACGGCGCGCAGCACGCGCGGGGCGAGCTACTGTATTTCCTGCACGCCGATTCCTATCCGCCGGCTGATTTCTTGGCTCACTTGCGGCAGGCCAGCGCGCAGGGCTACGCGGCGGGCTGCTACCGACTGGCCTTCGACCACCCGCACTGGTTTCTGCGTTTCAGCGCCTGGTGCACCCGCCTGCCCCTCACGGTAGTGCGCTTCGGCGACCAGAGCTTGTTTGTGCGCCGCGATTTATTTGTGCGCCTCGGCGGCTACCGCGAAGACCTGCTGCTGCTGGAGGACCAGGACATCGTGCACCGCCTGCGGGCGCGGGGGGCGTTCCGGGTGCTGCCGCACGCCGTCACCACTTCAGCGCGTAAGTACCTGGCCAACGGGGTTTTTCGGCTGCAAGGCATCTTCACGCTTATCGTGGGGCTGTACTGGCTAGGCGTGTCGCAGCGGCGCTTGGGGCAGCTGTATCGCCGGCTCATCCGGCAGGATAATTTATAGCTGGCTAGGGGGTAAGATTTGCCTCAGCCGGGCAGATTGCCCAAAGCCAGCCGTAGCTTGCCGCTCCTGATTTTTGAGTAAAAAACGCGCCCATGCATTCTGCCGCTCCCGCCATTCCGCACCTCCTGATTTTCGCTCGCGAGCCCGTGCTAGGGCGCGTAAAGACGCGCCTGGCGGCGGGTATCGGGGCCGCGGCGGCGCTGGAAGTATACCGTGAACTGCTGACCCTGACCGCCGCCGCCGTAGCCGCGGCCCAGGTGCCGGCCACCGTCTGGCTGGCCGAGGCGCCCGCTGGCGCCGACCCGCACCAGCCCCGGCCCGAGTGGCCCGGCTTGCCCTGGCGCGTGCAGCCCGCCGCTGGCTCGCTGGGGGCACGCATGGCGCAGGCCTTTGCCAACGCCTTTGGCGCGGGCGCGGGCCGGGTGGTCGTCATCGGTACCGACTGCCCCGGCCTGCGCGCCGAACTGCTGCGCCAGGCCTTCGACCAACTGCTGCACCACGACCTGGTAGTGGGCCCGGCCGACGACGGTGGCTATTACCTGCTGGGACTGAGCCAGCTACACCCCGAGCTATTCGATAACAAAGACTGGAGTACCGCCACCGTGCTGCCCGATACCCTAGCCGACGCCGCCCGCCTAAACCTGCGCGTGGCCCAGCTACCCACGCTGCACGACGTAGACTCGGCCCAGGACCTGGCTACCTGGCGCGGGCGCTAGCCCCGGCAGTTGAGTCGGAGTGGGGTAGTCGCCAGCGACCCCGGTAGTATTCGGCCGCCACCCAGGCCAGCACGCCACCGTATTCGAGGGCTAGCAGCAAGCTGCTTTCGGTATAGGCTGGGGTGCGGTAGGCCGCGTAGGAAAGCACCGCCAGCCCGGCCCACACCCGCGCGTAGCGCAGCGGCGAAAAGCAGCTGAGCGCCACCAGCGGTACCAGGTACCAGGGGTGCACGGTGGTAGCTAGCGCAAAATAGCCACTGAGCGTGAGCAGCAGCCAGTGCGGCAGCGCTGCCAGCGCCGGCCGCCCCGCTCGCCGCGCCAGCCACAGCGTGAGGCCAGCGGCGCCTAGCCCCAGCAGTGGCCCTAGGGCACCCACCAGGTCGTAGCCCAGCTGCCAGTTGCCCAACGCCCGCAAGACGTAGAAGATGCTGGCATTGAACTCGAAACTTTGAAAATAAAGGCCAAGGCTGCGGCCGATATGCCCCAGCAGCTCTCCCGACAAAAACGGTAGAAAGAGCAGGAGCAGGCTACTACCCAGCACCAGGCCGAAGCGCCAAAACTGGGCCCAACCCAGGCGTCGGACCAGCAGCGGCAGCACCAGCAGCGGCAGCAGCTTGGTAGCCACGGCCAACGACAGCGTGCCCGCCGCCAGGGCCACCCGGCGGTGTACTAGCAGCGCGCCCGCCAATAGTAAAAAGCACACTACCACGCCTTCCATATGCACGTTGCCCATCACTTCTACGATGGCCAGCGGGTGCAGCAAGTAGGCCAGGGCGCGCCGTGCCGGCCAGCCGGCGCGCGGCAGCAGCCACAGCAGCAGCGCCGCCGCGCCCGCATCGGTCAGCAGCAGCGCCAGGCGCACTGCCAGCAGGAAACCCGTTTCAGACGTCGGAAAAGCGGCCGCGGCCGCCGCGTATAGCCCCTGGCACACGGGCGGATATACCGAGAAGTAATTTGGCGAATTGAGGTGGGGTAGGAGCTGGCGCAGCTCGGCCAGTGGCAGGGCGGCCGAGTCGGTGGGTGGGTGCGCGAGCAGCTGCCGGGGCGTTTCGGCAAAAGGGTTGTGGCCGTGGCTAGCCAGCAGCCCATCCCAGCGGAAGCGGTAAAAATCGTCGCTCAGCGCTGGGGTAGCCGGCAGCCACAGCAGCCGAAAAACCAGCGCCGCGCCCAGCCCCCAGCGCAGCGGCAGTCGCGTGTGCAGCAGCCAGATGTAGGCCGCGCCCGCCACCGCAAACAGCCCCACCAACTGCGCAAAATGCGCCCGCGGCGTAGCATAAGCCAAGCCCCAGTAGGCCGCGCCCGTCAGCAGCAGGGCTAGGAGCTGGCTGGCGCGCAGCAGGGGGGTAGGGCGAGCAGACAAGGGGGAGAATATGCAAGAGTAAATACAAGGTTAGGTATTAGCCGAACACTGGAAAGAACGTCATGCTGAGCTTGTCGAAGCATCTCTACCGCGTCGTTGGATTACATAACCTAACGGCGCGAGCGAGATGCTTCGACAAGCTCAGCATGACGTTCTTTTAGCCGTTTACAAGTCTTTTTATGTGGTTTCTTAAATCAGGAAGCCAGCTTACCAGTACTTAAAAATCGTCCACAGAATCTTGTAGCCCGCGCCCAGCGTGCCACGCACCGTGCCCGATATTTTGGAGGTGCCGATGCGGCGGCGGTAGCGCACGGGCACTTCGGCCACGCGCAGGCGCAGGCGGGCGGCTTTTACCTGCATTTCTACCGTCCAGCCGTAGTTGGTGTCGGCCATGCCCAGGCGGGCCAACGCATCGGCCCGGATGGCCCGAAACGGCCCCAGGTCGGTGTGGGTGCCGCCGTAGCGCAGGCGCAATAGCCAAGCCGCTAGCCAGTTGCCGAAGCGCTGCTGCGGTAGCAACGCGCCGCGCTCGCGCTGGCCCAGCGCCCGCGAGCCGATTACCAGCTCGGCCGCGCCGCTGAGGAGGGGTGCCAGCAGGGCAGGCATTTCTTCGGGAAAATCGGAGTGGTCGCCGTCGAGAAAGACGATGATTTCGGGCGTTTGGTGGGCGGGCTGGGCAGCGTAGTAGGCCAGCCCCGCCAGGCAGGCCTGGCCGTAGCCGGGGCGCGGCTCCGCCACCACGGTGGCCCCGGCGGTGCGGGCGGCGGCGGCGGTATTATCGGTCGAGGCATTGTCGACCACCACTACTTCCTGCACCAGCCCGGCCGGAATTTCAGCCAGCACCAGCGCGATAGATTTTGCCTCATTATGAGCCGGAATGAGGACGCCGATGCGGGGTAGGAGACTGGCCAAGGAGGGGGCAAACGCGGGAGAAACCACAAAGAACGCCGCTGCCGGGTTAGCCCGGGCCCGGCCCGCCAACCCACCCGGCCGCCGGCTGCGTAGGTAGCGGGCGGCCGCGCCAGCGGCTAGGGCGTTCATTTGTGGCTTATGCACCTCGTTATCATTGGCAATGGCATTGCGGGCGTTTCGGCGGCCATCACGGCGCGGCGGCTGCAGCCGGAAGCCCGCATCACGCTGGTTGCGGCCGAAAGCGCGCACCACTACTCGCGCCCCGCGCTCATGTACCTGTACCTGGGCCACTTGCGCTACGCCGATGTGAAGCCCTACGCCGACTGGTTTTGGGCGGAAAACCGGCTTGAACTCCTGCACGCCGAAGCCATCGGCGTGGATACCGCCGCCCGCACCGTGCAGCTGGCCACCGGCCCGGCCCTGGCCTACGACCGCCTGCTGCTGACCACCGGCTCGGTGGCGCGCACGCCCGGCTGGCCCGGCCAGGGGCTAGCTGGCGTGCAGGGCTTCATTGGCCTACCCGACGTGGAGCGCATGACCCACGACACCCACAGCATCGCCCACGCGGTGGTGGTGGGCGGCGGCCTCATTGGCGTAGAACTGGCCGAGATGCTGCACTCGCGCGGTATCCGGGTCACGTGGCTGGTGCGCGAAGGGCGCTACTGGCAGTCGGTGCTTCCCCCCGAAGAGTCAGCCATGATAGAGGCAGAAATTCGCCAGCATAACATTGACTTACAATTCAATAGCGAGCTGCGCGAAGTGCTGGGCGATGCCCACGGCCGCGTGCGCGCCGTGCGCACGACCACCGGCCAGGAGCTACCCGCCGAGTGGGTAGGGCTAGCCACCGGCGTGCAGCCCAACTTGGCCCTGGCCCAGGCCGCCGGCCTCGCCACCGACCGCGGCATCCTGGTCAATACTTTCCTCGAAACCAGCGCGCCCGGCGTGTACGCGGCCGGCGACTGCGCCCAGCACCGCCAGCCCGCCCCCGGCGAGGTAGCCGTGGAGCAACTATGGTACACCGGCCGCATGCAGGGCGAAACCGTGGCCCATACCATCTGCGGGCAGCCTACGCCCTACCGGCGCGGCGAGTGGTTCAACTCGGCCAAGTTTTTCAATCTCGAATACCAGACCTACGGCCGCGTGCCCGCTCAGCCGGTGGCCGGCATTGCCAGCTTCTGCTGGCAGCACCCCACTAGCCGGCGCTTGCTGCGCATCAACTTTCAGGAAGCTGGCCAGGCCGTGACGGGCGTCAATGCCCTCGGCCTGCGCCAGCGCCAGGACGTGTGGGAGCGTTGGCTACGCGAAAAAACGCCCATCGGCACCGTGCTGGCCCAGCTAGCCGCCGCCAACTTCGATGCCGAGTTCTCGCGCCAGCACGAGCTAGCCATCCGGCGCGCATTTGCGCAGCAGTTTCCCACTATCGCGGTGGAGAAACCGCGCCGCAAGGGGCTGTGGTAGCTTGGGCGCTGCGAGTGCGCACTAACTCAAAATCAACTGTCATGCTCATCTGGCGTGCGCGTGTGGGAGAAGATCTACCCCGGCGGTTTGGGCCCGCCACCAAGCACACGGGGT
>JBPBQJ010000126.1:0-25752 GCA_050954765.1 Janthinobacterium lividum
TCTGGTAGACCCAGGCCCGAAACGGCTGGCCCGGCTGGTAGCTGGCGCGGTAGCGCAGCACCCGCACAAACACGTTCTGGGTCAGGTCCTGGGCCAGGTCGCGGTCGCCGTTGGCTAGCCGGGCCAGGAAGCCGAAAAGCGGGCCGTGGTAGCGCTCAAACAGCCCGGTTAGCTGGTCGAGGTCGCCGGCCTGCACCTGGCCCATCAGGGCTTCATCGCTGAAAGTGGTGGCAGTGGCAGGCATCCGGGCGGCAGTAAGAGGGTCGGCAGGGAAAGGTTTTGCAGGGAGTACCGGCGAGGTAGCCATTCGTTACAGCAAGGTTAAAATTAATTTTCAAGCAGCCCGCACCCGGCCGCACCGGGCGCAAAAAAGCGGGCCGGCCATCTGCAATTCCAGACAACCGGCCCGCTAGCCTCTAGTCTCAGGACCAAGGGGTTAGTTCTCGCTCACGTTGATGTTAAAGGTCGATGACTTGCCCTGGCCGCTCGCCGGCTGGCCCAGCAGCTGGCGGTAGCGGGCCACCTGGGCGGGGGTCAGCTCCTTGCCATTCACGCGCCCACCCTTATCGGTGAGCTGGAAGGAAAAGCTGCGCTCGGCCGGGCCAATGAGGCCATCCTGGCGCAGGGCGGCGCGTAACTCGGCCGTTTTGGGGGCGGCGGGAGCGGGCGGGGCGGGCGGCGCCTGCGGCATCATCGGGGTTTGGGGGCCTAGCGGCGCCAGTGGAGCCCGCGGCGGCCGGGGCGGCGTGGACCGGCCGCTGCTACCGTCGAGGGCGCGCAGCTCGGCCTCGGCGGCGGCAATGCGGGCGCGTAGCTCGGCGCGGCGCCCGGCGGCCTCGGCGCGGCTGGCGGCCTGGTCGGCTTGTTCGGCGGCGCGGTCGGCCTGCTCCGCATTGCGGTCGGCCTGGGCAGCCGCACGGTCAGCTTGGGCGGCGGCACGGTCGACTTGCCAGTCGGCATCGCCGTGCAGCATTTTACCCTGCTTATCAATCTTCAGGCGGACATACCCCCGTTTGTTACGGTCCAGCCGATAGGTCGGGTCGGTCGGGTGGCTAGCCGCCGCGCCATTCAGGCCATTCAGTTCGAATCGAAAAGTGCGAAACTGCTTTTGCAGCTCAACCTGCTGGCGGCCTAGCTCAACTTGCACGCGGCGCATTTCCCGTTCTATTTCCCGGCGCTGCTCGGCATTGAGAGTTGGCTCGCGCAGGGTTTTAGCCAGGCTTTCGCGAGCGGCTTGCAGGGCTTGGTCATTCAAGTCATCAGTCGAAAAATCAAAGCTGAAAGAGCCCGCGCCTGGCCGCTCGGACCGCCCCAGCCGCTCGGTACGCACCGGCGGACTGGGCACCGTTACGACCTCCACGGTGCGCACCTTCTTGGCTCGCTTCGCTTTTTTATCGGCCGTCTCGATGCGCTGGCCGTCCACGGTCAGGTTCACTACGCGGCCTTTCTTGTCCTTCTCAATCACGACGGTACTGGCCTGGCCCCGGCGCGGAGCTACTTGGCGCAAGCGACGCATCCGCACCCGCGAGTCATTATCAGCTAGTTCCACGCGCGTTTCCTGCTCTATCTGCTCTGGCGCTTCCAGTGCTTCCAGTGCTTCCACGCCGGGCACGGCCGGGATACCAGGTACCGCTGGCACACCGGGCACCGCCGGAATACCAGGCAAAGCCGGCAGGGCCGGTAAAGCGGCCACGCGCGGCCGGGCCGTATCGGCGGGGCTAGTGGCGGGCGCTGTTTGGCCGGGCACGGTTTGCGCCGGGCGGGCGGCCAGCACCACGCCCGTACTCAGGCCCAGCAGGCCGAGCAAGGTGAGGGAGCCGGCCAGCAGGCGCTCGCTCATGGTGGGTGCCTGGGGGCGCCCCAGGGCTAGCCGGCGCACCCGGGCCAGCAGGCCGCCACGGCCGCTGGCGCCGGCGGCCGCCAGGGCCAGGCGCGGCACAGAGGCCGTATCAGCTTCCAGCTCGGCCAGGGCGGCCAGGGCACGGGCCACGCGCAGACCATCGCCACCGCAGAGGGCGGCGGCCTGGTCGTCGCAGCAGTTTTCGCGCTCGGCGCGCAGGCAGTTGGCCATAAACCACACGGCGGGATGGTAGAAAAACAATACTTCGGCCACCGCCAGGCCCAGATTCAGCAGGTAGTCGCGGCGCACAATGTGGGCCAGCTCGTGGGCCAGCAGGGCTTCGAGCAAGGCCGGACTCAGGCCTGCCACGGCCCCTAGCGGCAGCAAAATGACCGGCCGCAAGTGCCCCAGCACCACCGGCCCCGCCACCCGCCCCGACTCCAGCAGGGCCACCGGCCGGCGCACCCCGGCGCGCCGGGCCAGGCTAGCCAGCCGCTGCTGCCACTCGGCGCCCAGCGCCTGGGTACCTGCCCGGCGCAGCCGGCTGGCATACAGCAGGCCGCCGGCCAGCCGGCCGCTCATCAGCACCAAGCCCAGCAGCCAGGCCACCACTACCAGCGGCAGGTAGGCTTCGAGCTGGCGGGCGTTGGCGCGCAGCCAGGTAAGCGAAATGGCGGGCGTCGTAGCGTCGCTAGCTACTACTACTACCCTCGCCGCAACCGGGCTAGCCGGCGCGGCAATGGCCGCCGCTAGGGGGCTAGCCGCCACGGCGGGCGCCGACTGCGGTGCGCTTTGGTAGTAAAAGCCAAACGTGAGCCCCACCACCAGCACCAAGCTAGCCAGCGCTCCGGCCGCGGCCGCGTAGCGCACCTCGGCGCGCTGGCGGCGCAACAGCGGCAGCACGCCCGCCAGCAGCAGGGCCAGCACCCCGCCCTGCCACACCGAATGCAGCAGCGCGTAGCCCAGGGCCCGCACCAGCGCGGGCGACAATACTTCTTTAAGCAGCGGGAGCGTGGTCATCGGAAGCGGGGGTTGAAGGGTTAGCATTCTGAATCTCAATATCATTGAGCAGGCGGCGAATCTGGGCCAGCTCGTCGGCCGAGGTTTTGCGGTTGCCCAGCGCCTGCATCACCAGCTTCAGGGCCGAGCCGCCGAAGGTGGCGGCCACGAATTTATCGAGCAGTAGCCCCTGGGTGTCTTGCTCGCGCACGGCGGCCCGGTACACGTGGCTGCGGCCTTCATCGTCGCGGGTTACCAGGCCCTTTTCCAGCATGAGCTGCATGATTTTCAGGGTAGTGGTGTAACCCACCTCGCGGCGCTGGCTGAGCGCCTCGTTCACGAGGCGCACCGTGGCGGGGCCGTGCTGCCAGAGCACCTGCAAAATCTCTAGTTCCGAATCGGTAGGTTTGGGGGGCGCTTTGGGCATGGACAGCGGGGCGAAAGGTTCCGTACGAAATAGTTCGTAGGACAAATATGCTACGAGAGAATTCGTACTTGCAAAAGCAATGTACGAAATTAATCGTAATACAAGTCAATCCATTAACTGTCAAGCAGATTATTTTTATTCTGCTCTTATTCATGCCCCCTTCCGAAAACCCATTAGCCGATTTTCGCCGCGCCTATTTTGGCCCTATCGACCAGTACCTGGCCTGGCACGACGGCTTTGGCTTTCTCACCGACCTGGCCTGCCTCGACGCCCTCGCGCCCGCCCAGCAAGCCCAGGCCGCCGCCGAGCTGCTCGCCGCTTTGCGCGCGGGCACCGCCGATGCCCGCGCCCTGCTGGGGCTAGGCCACCTGCGCCACGCCGAAGCCCTGCCGCTGCTGCACGACTGCCTGCGCCGCGGCTTCTACGCGCTTTATGCGCTCGGCGCGATTGCCCAGATAAACCCGGCGGGCTTCTACCCGCCCATCGTGGCGGCGCAGCTGCGCGCCAAAGCCCTTACCGAATATCAGCTCATGGACTTGCTAATCGGCCTGCGCGAATATTTCACGCTGCCGCAGCTCGGGCCGGTCATTGCGCCCCGCATTTTCAATCTGCTCACCCACTCCGAATACCTCGTCCGCTACCACGCCCTCCAAACCCTGCGCCGCCTCTACGGTGCCGCACCGCCGCCCGAAATACTTACCACAGAGCGCCTCAGCGCCGACCAGGTTTTCAGGCTGATTAGCAAAAAGGGGTTATTCACCAATTTCGGCAAGGCGCAGCGCCTGCTGCTAGCTGAGTTACCCGCCGCTACCCTAGCCGCCTACCCGCTAATCACCCGCTAACGCTTTAGCCATCTTACGCTTGCGTACCAGCGTTACCCGCGCGCGGTGGCAGATGCCGCCCAGCGGTGGGTTGAACTTGGAGATGCTCACCTGGGCGCGGCGCACCTGCGGAAACTCCTGCATCAGGCGGTCGAGGATGCGGTGCGCGAGGTGCTCGAGCAAGCGGGCGGGCCGCTGCATTTCTTCGAGCGTCACGCGGTACAGCACTTCGTAGTTAACGGTTTCGGCGAGCTTGTCGGAGGCGCCGGCGGCGTGCAGGTCGGTTTTGAGGTGCAGGTCGACGCCGTATTTATTGCCGATTTTCTGCTCCTCGTCATAGTAGCCGTGGAAGGCAAAAAACTCCAGTCCTTCGAGTGCAATCTGGCCCATGTTGTTTATTGTCAGAACCGCGGATTTATTGGATTCGTCGGATTACTCGGATTTTGAGGACGATTTCCGGCCGCAGCAGGCCGCAAAAGTAACGGCAGCCGCCCCGGCTACCCGCCGTTCTCAATTATCAGTCGTTATTGCCAGCGACCAGCTTTAGTTTTCATCCACTGAAATTTCCGTCTGCTAGTCTAGTTACAAAAAGAGAGGGCCGCCCAATGGGCAGCCCTCTCTTACGTCTTCAAAATCCGACTAATTCGGAGAACGCGGTAAATCCGTGGTTTAGATTTCGTCAAAAAATGACTTCTCTCCTACCATCTCGGCTTTTGGCTGGGCAGCTTGAGCCGGGCTAGCGGCCATGCCGGGGTGAATCATCGGCTCGGGCTGCTGAATGTCGGGGCGGTCGGGGCCGATGGGCTGAATTTCGGGGCGGGTGGGCTCTACGTAGGGCGCGGGCGGCTGGGGCACGGTTTCGGGGCCGGGCTGGTCGATGTGCGGGGCGGGCGCGATGCCGGGGTTTTCGGCCGGGGCCTGGGGGCGCTCAATATCGGGCGTGGGCGCCTGGCCGGGGTCGGGCTGCTGGCCGGGCTTGGGGTTGTAGCCGCTGGGCGAGCTAGCGGGTGCGCCGGGCGTGGGCTGGGTGGCGCGGGCGGCGGGACCGCTAAAGCTAGCGGCCGGTGTGGCAGCCACTGCGGCGGCCGATGAGCGGGAAGAATCGGTGGTGACTTGCATGGCGGGCGGGGGGCTAGGTTCGGGCGCCGCCGGTTCGGCGGGCCGCTTTACCTGTACGCTCGCCGCCCGCGAAAGGATGGCCGACGGGCCATTTTTGGGGCGAGCGCGGGCGCGGTCCACTTTTTCCAGCGCATCGGAGGCCAGGTGGTGCAGGTCGCGCACCAGGGTATCGAGCTGCTGCTCGAGCTGCTGGCACTCGTGGCCGAGGCCAGCGACTTCCTTTTGCATATCGGCCACCGTTTTTTCGGCCGTCTGGTAAGACTCCTCCACGATGGTGCGGGCGCGCTGGCGGGCTTCGGAGAGGGTTTGCTCGGCGAGCAGCTGGGCCTCGCGGCGGCGCAGGTCGGCGTCGCGCTGGGCCTGCTCGGTGATGGAGTTGCCGGTATCCTCGGCCGTTTTGAGGGTGCGGTAGAGCGACGATTCTACCTCACGCATTTTTTGCACATCGTGCAGGGCGTGCTCCAGTTTGAGGCGCAGCTCGCGGTTTTCGTCGCCCAGCCGCTCCCACTGCTGCGACACCGTGTTGAGGAAGGCCTGCACCTCGTCTTTGTCCACGCCCCGAAAGGACTTTTCAAACGTCTTCTGCCGAATATCGAGGGCGGTAATTTTCATTATTTTAAGCGCTTAGCCGCTAGCTGTGCGCCAGCTGCCGTTTAGGTTGTAAAATTAGGGTACGCCTCGGCAGCAACAATTATTGGCTAGGCTGGATAATATCCCAAACGGCCAGGCTGCGGTCATCGCTACACGAAACTAACCGGTGCTGCGCGCCCGGCCAAACCAGCTTGTTCACCGACGTGCCGTGGCCGGCCGCCCGCGCCCTATCGAGCACCCGCAGCAGCGCAAGGCTAGCCGGGTCCCAGAGCTTGATGCTTTTATCCAAGGAGCAGCTGGCTAGGTAGCGTCCATCGCCGCTGAAAGCCAGGTGGTTGATGGCGTACATGTGCGCCACCACGCTGGCTTGCAGCGGGTAGCCCTCGGTGGCGGCGTAGCGGCGCAGGTGGGCGTCGCGGCCGGCGGCCAGCAGGTGCTGGCCATCGGGGGTGTAAGTGAGGGTAAAAATGGAATTGGTGGCCTCCGTGAGCGTGGTTTTGATGGCTAGCGAATCGAGGTCCAGCACGTAAGTTTTCCAGTCGGAGCTGCCCACGGCCAGCTCGCCCCGTGCCTCGTGCAGGGCCAGGCAGCGCAGGGGCTTATCACTGATTCGCAGCAGGTTTTCGAGCCGAAAGTCGTCGCCGTGCAGCACGGCCAGCGTGCCATCGCCGAGGGCGCAGTACAGCCGCTGGCGGCTGGCCGAGTACACCAGCTCGAAGATGGCGACCGGCGGCAAAGCCGTGGCGTAGACCAGTTTTTTATTCCGCAAATCAATGGCCTGCACGCCCTGAAAATTGTGCCCCAGCAGCAGCAGGTCGCGCGCGGGCAGCTCCAGCAGCGCATACACCGAGTTTTCGACCCTAGCCAGCAGCTCGCCGTCGGCTTCGGGCTGGGCGCTGTTCCAGGCCACCACCATGCCATCGGCGCTGCCCGAGAATACCTGGTTGGCGCCCGGCCGGCCAGCCAGCGCGTACACCGCGTCGCGGTGCCCGGCTAGGGTGCCGATGCGGGTGGCGGTGGGACGAGTCGGGGGCGTGGTAGCGAGCATAAGGGCCGCAAAGGTCGGCCAGAATGCGGCATAAGAGTTAGCTTGGGTGGTGTGGAGCCGTAGTTCAGACGCTGAGCGGCTGCGACACAAGCTGAAGCATCTGCTACATTCTGGCCGACCTTCGCCCTTAAATGCCGCTTCATTCCATTGCCTCGCTTCCCGGCGGCCCGCTGCTGGGCCTCTGGCACCTCACCGAAATGCCCGCCACGCTCTGGCCTCAGCTGGCCCAGGCGGCCGACTACACCCCGCTCCTCCCCGCCCGCGCCGATGGCCCGCGCCAGGCGCAGTGGCTGGCCGGCCGGGTGCTGGTGCAGCGGCTGCTGGCGGCGGCCGGCGCGCCGCTAGCCCCGCTACGCAATGACGAGGCCGGCCGGCCTTTTTTGCTGGGCCCAGCGCCACTTGCCGTATCGCTGTCGCACTCGGGCGAGTGGGTAGCGGCACTGCTAGCCCCCGCCAGCACGGCTGCAGGCATCGACATCGAGCTGGTGCGCGACAAGGCCCAGCGCATCGCCCGCAAGTTTCTCAACGAGCACGAAAGTGCTGTTTTAGAGAGCATTACCCTAGCCGATAGCCCCGGCCCGCTAGCCCGGCAAGAGCTGTTTAGCCTGCTCTGGAGCGCCAAGGAAACCCTGTTTAAGCTGGCTGGCCAGCGCGGCATCATCTTCCGCGACAACCTGCTGCTCGACCTGCCAGCAGGGCCGTGGCCCGTGCCCGGCACGCTGCCCGCCCGGCTGGCGTTGCAGGGCACTAGTTCCCGGCACCAGATTTGTTATCTTCGGCCGGCAGCGGGCTACGTGCTCACGTACTGCTGCCAGCCCTAGTCGCTTTTTCGTACGTTTCCTCACGCGGCCCGGCCGCTTGCTTTCCTTGGCCCTTTCTACGCGCATCATGTCTTTTCGCAAACTTCCGGTGCTGCTGGCTGCCGCCCTGCTGCTGGCTACCATTACGGTGGGCATTGCCCGCGCCCAAGGTACCGTGGGCGATTTTACGGTGCAAAAAACCGGGGGCGGCAGCGCTTCGCTCAGCGCCTACAACGGCCAAAAGGCAGTAGTTGTGGTATTTATGAGCCCGGCCTGCGCCTACACCCGCCTCTACCAGGAGCGCCTGGCGGCGCTGAATAGCGCCTACAGCGGCCGGGGCGTGCAGTTTATGTTCGTCAACGTGCCCATTAACCTCGACGCGGCTGATAGTGGCGGGAGCGGCTCGCTGGCCACCTTCACCGACGAGGGCGCCGCCAGCGCCGCGCTGGGCGTGAGCAAGACGACTGAGGCCGTGGTTTTGCAACCCTCCGGCTCGGGCTTTGCGGTGCGGTACCGGGGCGCTATCGATGATAACCCCCAGGTAGCCAGCGGCGTGCAGCAGCACTATTTGCAGCAAGTGCTCGACAATGTGCTGGCCGGCCGCCCCGCCGGCGTGGCCGACAAGCGTGCCGCCGGCTGCTTGATTAAGCGGTAGGTTTCGCAATAACCGCCGTGTTGACCTAAAAAAAGGGCCGCTGTCTGGTACAGCGGCCCTTTTTTTAGGTCGATTAAACTTTACTCTTCCCCCTCGCCCGGCTCGTCTTGCTCCAGCAAGATAGTCAGCAGCTGCGCAACTTCCTCGGCCTTAGCGGGTTCCTGGAGCTTTTCGAAGCCTACTTGCAGGTTGCGCATGGCGCGGCGCACGATGTCGAGGTGGGTGCAGGGCTCGTAGAAGCTATCCTGCGATGTGATGCCGAGCTGGCCCACATAGTGCTCAATATCCGCCTTCGACAGCACCACACCCCGGTTGTAGCAGTTGATGTAGAAGGGCGTCACGGGCTTACCGTCGGCATCGGTGTAGAGCTGGTAGGTCAGCACAAACAGGTTGGGCAGGTTCACGCCGAAAACGGGCAAGTGCAGGCGCTGGGCCACCAGCAGGTAGATAACGCAGAGCGACAGCGGGTTGCCGCGCTTGGTTTCGAGCACCCGGTGCAGCATCGAGTTGGCCGGCGAGTGAAAGTGCTGGGTATTGGCCGCGAACTTGTGGTTGCGAAAAATAACGTGGTTGAGCACCTGCACCTGGTCGGCGGGGTGCATCTCGGGGCGCAGTAGCGTCCAGGCCTCAAAGCGTAATTGCTCAATGGCGCGGTTCAGGGCCTGCAAATCGGCATCGGGATACTGGTACGAGTTGAGCAGCCACATGCCTTCGAGCAGGTCCTGGGCGCCTGAGTCGCGCCACACGCGCAGGCGCTGCTGCAAGCCCTCAAACTGCAGATTATGAATGAGGTCCTCGAGGCGGCGCTGCTGCTGCGGGTCGAGGGTTTCCTCCCACGATTCTTCTAAGAAAGGAATAATGGCCTCGCCTAGGTTCTGGATTTCGCCCTGAATCTGGGGGGCAATTTCCGGGTCGTCGAGCAGCGAGATGAGGGCTTTTATTTCGGTAGTAGTCATGCAAGCAAAGGCGGCCCCGCAGCGGGGCTAACGTCGGATTTAACACATGTCAGCGGGCTTTTTGTTCAGCCCAGGGCTAGCAGCGGCGTTAATTAAAAATGAAAAAGGGAGAATTAAAAATACCCACCCGGGCATTTTTAATTCTCCCTTTTTCATTTGGGCGTTTAGGGAGTAGCCCTTTCGTTTGTCATGCGGAGCGTAGTTGAAGCATCTTGGCAGGATACTATGAGCCGCTCAACGAGGCGACCAAGATGCTTCGACTACGCTCTGCTTCGCGGACGCCAGATGAGCATGACAGTATAGCGCCTTTTTCCCACCCTAGCGCAGCAAATTAGTTTTGGCCAACTCGACCAGCTCGCTGCCACGGCCGTTCATGAGTGCCTTCAACGCGTAGAGGCTGAAGCCTTTGGCCTGGGCCACCTCGATGTGGGGCGGCATGCTCAGCTCCTCGCGGTTGACGATGGCGTTGACGACCACCGGGCCGTCGTGGGCCAGGGCCTCGCGCAGCACGTTTTCGAGCTGGCTAGGGTCGCTCACGCGCAGGCCTTTGATGCCGGCAGCCTCGGCCAGCTGGCCGAAGTCGGGGTTGTCGAGGCCGGTACCGTATTCGAGGGTGCCGGCGGCCTTCATCTCCAGCTCCACAAAGCCGTAGGCACTGTTGTTGAAGACGATAACCTTCACGGGCACTTTCAATTGGCGCAGCGTGAGCAGTTCGCTCAGCAGCATGGCGAAGCCGCCGTCGCCGCACATGGCCACCACCTGGCGACCGGGGTAGGCCAGCGCGGCGCCCACGGCCTGCGACAGTGCATTGGCCATGCTGCCGTGCACAAACGAGCCTAGCAGGCGGCGGTGGCCGTTCATGCGCAGGTAACGGGCAGCCCAGATGGTGGGCGTGCCCACGTCGCAGGTGAAAATGGCGTCTTCGGTGGCCAGTTCGTTGAGCAGGCGGGCTACGTGCTGCGGGTGCAGGCTAGCGGCGCCGGCCTCGCCGGTGGCGAGCTCGGCCAAGCCTTGGTCATCGGCCTGGTGGCGCTCCTGGGCGGCTTTTAGGAAGGCGTCGTCGGTGCGGGGCTTGAGCAAGGGCAGGAGTTGCTGCACGGTTTCGGCCACGGTGCCGTGCAGGCCGACTTCCACGCGGGTGCGGCGGCCCAGGTGCAGCGGTCGGGTATCGACCTGCACCACGCGGGCCTCGTCGGGGAAAAACTGGCGGTACGGGAAGTCGGTGCCGAGCATCAGAATGGCGTCGGCATCCATGAGGGCGTGGTAGCCAGCGGGCATGCCGAGCAGGCCACTCAGGCCCACGTCGTAGGGGTTGTTGGGCTCCACACACTCTTTGCCGCGCAGGGCGTGCACCACCGGCGCTTGCAGGGCGGCGGCTATTTGTAGCAGCTCGGCGTGCGCGCCGGCGCAGCCCACGCCGGCCAGGATAGTTACTTTGTCGCAGCTATTGAGCAGTTCGGCGGCTTTGGCCAGTTGCGAGGCAGCGGGCACTAGGGCGCTAGGATGGCCCAGGCTGGGCAGGCGCGGCTCGGGCGCCTCGGCTTCGAGGTGCGAAATGTCGCCGGGCACAACGACCACCCCTACCCCGTGCATGCCGAGGGCGGCCTGAATGGCGGCCTCTACCACGCGCACGGCCTGGTCGGGCCCGGCAATGACTTCGCAATAGTGGCTGCACTCGCGGAAAATGCGCTCGGGGTGCGTTTCCTGAAAGTAGCCGCTGCCGATTTCGGCGCTCGGAATCTGGGCGGCGATGGCCAGCACCGGCACCCGCGAGCGGTGGCAGTCAAACAAACCGTTGAGCAGGTGGGTGTTGCCCGGCCCGCACGAGCCCGCGCACACGGCCAAATCGCCGGTGAGGTAGGCTTCGGCGCCGGCCGCAAACGCGCCGGCTTCCTCGTGCCGCACCTGCACAAACTCAATGCCCTCGCGGGCGCGAATGGTGTCGGTAATGCCGTTGAGCGAGTCGCCCACCAGGCCAAACACGCGCTTGACGCCGGCAGCTTGCAGGGTATCAACGATAATTTCGGAAACAGTTTTTTTGGACATGCGATAGGCACGGGCTAGCCGGGCAATAGAAGCGTACTGCTATTGCTTACGGCCGCCCGCGCCTTCACGTTCAGTACAGCCTAGCGCAGCACGCTGCCCAGCGCGGCGCCCGTCAGGGTTACTTTGGTACTGTCGCTGAACTGGCGGTGCAGTTGCGGAATCTGCACATTGTCCAGCACCAACTCGCTCTGGTGGGCCAGCGTGAGGCTAGCGGCGGCAATGCGGTTGTCGGCATTCAACTGCAGCAAGCCGTGGCTGCCCAGGCTAGGGCCAGCCGTGGCGCGTAACGAGCCCAACGTATTGCCGGCCAGCTCGATGCAGCTGCCGTGGTTCTGGCGCAGCGTCAGGCTGTCCTGCCGGAAGCCTTGCACCAGCACCTTCTCGTATTCTCTGAAGTCCTTGCTGATTGATGGCTTGCCCTGCGCCTCGTACACAGCATCGGTGCTGAGTGCGGCCAAGCGCGGGCAGCTGATGAGCACGGTTTCGGCCGGGCCAAAGTAGCGCCGCCACTTCGGGAAGGTGGCCGTGATAATCAGCCGGTTGCCCTGCTGCCGCAGGTGCACGTACTCGGTGGCACCGGGGTTCAGGCGCACGCTGAATGGGCCGGGCACAATCTTGACGCTCACCACGTTGGAGGCCGGCACTACTACCTCCGTAAAATCGCGGAAGCCCTGAGCTACGTAGCCGCGCAACGGGTTTTTGTAGTCGCCCCGGCGGTACTCGGTGCGCAGGGCCATGTTGTAGGCCGTGAGCGAGGCTAGCAGCACCAGCACGGCCGCCAACAGGTATTTGCTACTATTTTTCATGAGACGTAGGGGAAAGCGGCTGCGGCGCGGGGGCGGCGGCCCGGTACTGCTCGTAGCGCTGGCTAAGCTCGGCGAAGCCGATGCCGAGCAGCGAAATCGTATTAAAGAAGGCGGGCAATTCCTGCTGCAAAAACCGCTCGCGGCGGTAGGCCAGCACGGTTTGCGCAGCATCGGGGGCCACAAAGAAGCCGAGGCCGCGCTTGTTGTACACTGTGCCCTGGGTTTGCAAAAAATCGTAGGTGCGCATCACCGTATTGGGATTGACTTGCAGCTCGGCCGCCAGGTCGCGCACCGACGGTATTTTGCCGTCGGGTGGCCACTGCTGGCGCAGAATATTATCGCCCACGTACCCGGCTATTTGCAGGTAGATGGCTTCGTTATCGTTGAATTCCATGGGATAAAGGCGTTAAATCTGCTTTTCGGTGAGGCGATTGTAGGCCGCCAGCCACAGCAGCCCGGCCAGGGCCAGGGGTAGCAGCAGCAGGGCCAGGTGCCACTGCCCCTCGGGCAGGGCTAGCAGGGCCCGCTGGCGCCCCTCGCCCACCCACACATCGCCAAACGGGGCAATGGGCGAGCTGCCCGGCAATAGCACTTTCAGCAGCTGCCGGTTGGCCAGCAACAGGCCTATCAGCAGGCCAAATACTAAAAAGGCCGTTTTTATAACGTGCATGCGCCGGAAGAAAATGGCCCCGCACAGCGCCACGCCGTGCAGCAGCGCGTAGCTCAGCAGCGGCGTAAGCCACTCCCGCGCGCCGCGCGAAAAGTCGTACACCTCGTAGGGCTGCCCCTGGCTGCTGAGTTGCAGCAGCAACGAGTTGATGAGCATAAAAACAACCGTGTACACCACCAGAAATACCGGCAGCGACCAGAGCCAGGCCACCAGGTATTTTTCGAGGTGCGAGGCGGGCAGCAGCAAGGCCGGCGCGGCCCCGCGCGGCGTGCCGAGCGCCGCAAACACCGACGAGGTGAACAGCGCCCCCGCCGCCAGCAGCCCAAACAGGAACAGGACAATCTGCATCTCGCGCTCCAGGGGCCGGCGCGTGAGGTAGGTAAGCGCCCCTAGCACCACCAGCACGCCGCCCGCCAGCACGGCCGTGCTCATGAGGTAGGCGGGCAGGTGCTCGGCGGCGTGCTTGCGCAGCAGGCGCCCGAAGCGCGTGGGGTTAAAGTGCTGGTTCATGCTGCAACTGAGTGAGGTAAGTGGCCACCGCCGACTCGCGGCCGGTGAGCGCGTTGAAAAGCACTTCTAAATCGACCTTGCTAAAAGCCTCGCCCGCATTGGCCCGGATGGCGTACTGGCCCCGCACCGCGGGCTCGGCATACAGCACCTCGGGGCCAGCGGCCCCGGCCGGCACCGTACCAAACCACAGCCGCTCGGCGAGGGTATCGATAGTGGCGTTGAGCACGATGCGGCGCTCGTGCAGCACCAGCACGGTATCAATCAGGCTGTCGAGGTCGCGCACCTGGTGGGTCGAGATGATGACGCAGCGCTCCTCGCTCAGCGCCCCCGCCACGAGCTTGCGAAACTGGGCCTTGCTCGGAATATCGAGGCCATTGGTGGGCTCGTCGAGCACCAGCAGGCCGGTATTGGTGGCCAGAGCGAAGGCAATCATCACCTTTTTCTGCTGGCCGTAGCTCAGTGCCGTGAGCTTGGTGAGGCTGGGCACGTCGAGCTCGCGCAGGTACTCGTGAAAGGCCGCCGCGTCGAAGCGCGGGTAAAAAACGCCGGTGCTGGCCGCCAGCTGCGTGGCCGTAATGGCCGGCACCTGCACGTCCTCGGGCAAAAAGAATAAGTCCTGCAGGGTGTCGGGTAGGCGCCGGGCCGCCGCGTGGCCGGCTACCTCGCAGGTGCCGCTGAGCGGGAAGGCTAGCCCCACCAAGTTCTTGAGCAGCGTCGATTTGCCCGCCCCGTTCTTGCCGAGCAGGCCGTAGATGCGTCCTTTTTCCAGGTTGAGGTTCAGGTTTTCGAGCTGGAGAACCCGGCGCGAGTATCCAAAATGCAGGTTGCGGATGCGGACCATGACAGTGGCGTTTTAGTGTATTACTAAACTAGTACACTGCAAATGTAGTCAAAGCGTCTGCGGGTTGGTGCTTGGCGGCTAAAAAATATTTACCGCCTTTTTCAGGACTATTTCTGCGTGACGGCTAGCGGCTAATGAGCTGTTGGCTTGACTGGAAAAGATGGGCCGTCCCAACTTCATAAACGCTTCATACACAAAAGGAACGCCCATTATTATTGATTTTCCGTAGTGATTACGCAACTGCTTTAGCTACCGGCGAAGGCAGTGATTTACCCTAGCCCACCCTCTTCCACTTCCTATGGCGGCTTCTCAATTTCTGTTTGCTACCGGCATCGAAAACAGCAACCCCACCATCCGCGGCGGCACCGTGCGCCAGGATGAGTTGGAAAAATGCGGCCACTACAAATTCTGGCAAAAGGATTTTGAGCTGGTGCAGGAGCTCGGCATTGAGTACCTGCGCTACGGCCCGCCGATTCACACGACCTGGACGGGACCGGGCAAGTACAACTGGGACTTTGCCGACGCCACGTTTGCGGACTTGCTGCGGCGCAACATCATGCCTATCGTGGACTTGTGCCACTTTGGGGTGCCCGACTGGGTAGGCAACTTCCAGAATCCTGATTTTCCGGCGCTGTTTGCGCAGTACGCCGGCGATTTTGCGCGGCGCTTTCCGTGGGTGCAGCTCTACACGCCGGTGAATGAGATGTACATCTGCGCCGAGTTTTCGGCCCTTTACGGCTGGTGGAACGAGCAGCTGGCCAGCGACCAGGCCTTCGTAACGGCCCTCAAATACATTGTGAAGGCCAATGTACTAGCCATGCACGCCATCTTGGCGGTGCGGCCCGATGCGCTGTTCATCCAGAGCGAATCGAGCGAGTATTTCCACGCCTCCAATCCGGCGGCCATCAAGCCCGCCGAGTTGTTGAATGCCAAGCGGTTCTTGTCGCTGGACCTCAACTATGGCCGGCGCGTAGACTCGGATATGTATGAGTACCTAATGGATGGTGGCATGACGCGGGCGGAATATCACTTCTTTCTGGATAATAATCTGCGGCACCAGTGCATTATGGGCAACGACTATTACCGCACCAACGAGCACCGCGTGCGGCCCGACGGCAGCACCACGGCTTCGGGCGAAATATTTGGTTACCACGTTATTACGACCCAGTATCACGACCGCTACCAGCTGCCCGTGATGCACACCGAAACCAACCTCTGGCAGGGTCCAAACGGCGATGAGGCCGTGAACTGGCTCTGGAAAGAGTGGGCCAACGTGCTGCGCGTGCGCAACGACGGCGTGCCCATCGTGGGCTTTACCTGGTACTCGCTCACCGACCAGGTGGACTGGGACACGGCGCTGCGCGAGAGCAACGGCAACCTGAACCCACTGGGCCTCTACGACTTAAATCGCAATATCCGCCCCGTGGGTGAGGCGTATAAAAAGCTCATCAGCCAGTGGCGCGAGGTGTTGCCGATGCAGTCAGCCTGCCTGCAAATGCCGCTCATTATGCCCCAGGACAGCAACGCCGCCTGGGCGCGCCAGCTCAAAGCCGAGGCCCTAGCCAACCAAGCTCAGCCGGCTACGGCCACGGCCAATGCGCCGCTGCAAGACAATCACTAACCCCTAGTAGCGCGGACTTTGTAGTCCGCGTCCGCGCCATCAAACATCCACACGCGGATTACAAAATCCGCGCTACCTCGCTCTAATTCATGCGCTTTCAGGACAAAGTAGTTATCATCACGGGCGGGGCCAGCGGTATCGGCCTGGCCATTGCCAGGCGCCTGGCCTCGGAAGGCGCCCGCCTTGTGCTGGCTGATATCAACCAAGCCAACCTCGACGCGGCGACCCCCGACGTGCTGGCTGCCGGCGCGCCCGAGGTGCTGCCCAGCATGTGCAACGTGGCCGACGAAAGCCAGGTAATTGCCACCGTGGCCGCCACGCTGGCCAAGTTCGGGCGCCTCGATGTGATTGTCAATAACGCGGGCCTGATGCAATTTAAGCCGCTCGAAGAGCTGACCGGCGACGACTGGCTGCGGGTGCTGGGCGTGGACCTGCTAGGCGCGTTTTACTTTACCAAGCAGGCATTTTTGCACATGAAGCCGGGCGGCAACCTCGTGAACGTGGCCAGCATCCACGCCATCGCCACCGAGGCGCTGGTGGCGCCCTACGCCGCGGCTAAGGCGGCCGTGCTTTCGCTCACGCGTTCGGCCGTGATTGAGGGCAAGCCCAAAGGCATTCGGACCAATGTGGTGCTGCCGGGCGCCATCGACACGCCCATGCTCTGGAACAACCCGAACGTAAAGTCGGGCGTCGAAAAAATCAACCCTACCGACGTAGGCAAGCCCGAAGATGTGGCCGCCCTCGTGGCGTACCTGGCTTCCGACGACGCAGCTTTTGTGGAGGGCGCCGAAGTGCGCGTAGACGGCGGCCGGCTCGACCACTTGTAGCACCAGCAGGGGCTAGTCGGGCTGCGAAGGCAGCGACTCGGGTACGGGTGCGTTGCGGTGCAGCAGCTTGTAGGTCAGGTTGAGCACCACGTTGTTTTTGGCGGCCGTGTTTTGCAGCACAAACTGGCCCTGCGTGGTGGTGTAGTTATAGTTGGCCTGATTGACGTAGCCAGCCTGCACAATGAAGTGCTTGTCAAGCTGGTACCCTAGCCCAGCATACACCCGATTGCGCTCGAACACGGGGCCCCGGGGATTCAGAAAAACCTCGTCGTAGGCCACCAAAAATACCGTGCCCGGCTCAATCTTCTTGTGGTTGAGGGGCAAAAAGCCATTAAGGCGGTACCGCAGCCGCTGCCGAAACTCGGTGCGGTCGTCGCGAAACGTGAACCACCGCTGCTCGATGCGGTAGCGGTGCTCGAGCTTGAGGCGGTGCGAATATTGGGTGAGAACGACCTGCTCCCAGAGGCGCTTTTCGGAGTTGAGCGGCCCCGCGCCCAGGTCCTGATAATCGGAAGTAACGTAGCGCCCACCCGCAATAACGGCCGTGAAATTGGGGTCGATATCGAAGCTAGTCCCCGCTTTTAGCTCATGGTAGAAATAATCGCGAAACACCGCATTGGTGCGCACCTGCACTTCGGCAAAACCGCCCCAGCGGTGCGTGGGGCTGCCGGGCAGCTGCACCGTGCCCACCAGCCAGCTGCCCCAGGGCTGCTCGGGGTTGAGCGGCGTTTGGGCCTGGGCCGGGCCGGCCGCCAAGGCTAGCAGCAAGCCCGCAATAGAAATAGTGCGCATTTGGCAACCAGGGCAACCTATTTGTTAACGGCTGCTTCACAAAGGTAAAGCAATCGGCAGCTAGCCTCAGTGCTTCAGAAGGGAGGCTAGCCGCCCGCGCCTGTAAGGACGAGGCTAGTAGCTCGGGGCAGTTTCCAACATAAAGCGCGCCCGCCCGACACTGGTTCGGACGGGCGCGCACTCCTAAACTAAGAGCAGCTTATTGGTTGATAACCAATACTTTTTTCAGCGTCTGTGAGTAGGCCAGGCGGGTTTCGCCGCCGGCACCGGGGAAGTCGAATCCCACGGCGCGGGGGTCGTTGCGGAGGCTGGTCCAGGCCTGGGCGTCGAGCTCGGCGGGCTGGGTAGCCGTGGTGGGCACTGCTGGCTGCACAAAGTGGCTATTGGTGAAGAAGTTATTCATGCCGCGCAGGATACTGATTTCCTTGTCGCGCACGGTGGCCGACTGATTGTTGCGCAGCGTACGGTCGTCGAGCAAGGCGGTGGCGGGCAGCACCTCGTGGCGCAGCGTATCGCCCTGGCTGTTGATTACAAACAGGTGCACCCGGCTGCTGAGGATGCGCGGGCCCCGCATTTGCAGCACAAAATTGTCGGGCGCCTGGGGGTTGGAAAAAGTATGGCTGATGCGCACCGTATTTAGCACTGTGGCGCCCCCCACGCGCTCGCCCCGGCCATTGGGTGGCCGAAACTCGGCGCGCGGGTCCTTACCCGAAGCGGAGGTAGCAGTTTCGCGCTCGGTGTTTACGCAAGAGCTGGCAGTGAGAAGAATAGCGGCAACAAAGCCGAGCTTGCAGGTAGAGGTGGTCATCGAGAAAAGTGCGTTTGAGCAAAAAGATTCGGGGGCAAGGAGGCTAGCGCCTCGCTGCCGCCGGTTTGTACGCAGGCGTGGCGGCCGAAGGTTCAGAACCAGCCCAGCTCGATACCCAGCTGCCAGCGTGGCGGCTCGGGCAGGTTGGTTCCGCGCAGAGCCTCGCTGAGGCGGTAGCGGCCCACCAGGGCCACCGAGTTGCTGCCCACACGCACCCCCACCCCGCCGAGCCAGCGCGCCAGGTAGTCGGGCTGGTGCGCCACTATTTCGAGCTGACCGCCGCCAGGGTTCGCGCTGGTGGTAGCATAGGTGGTGGCCACGGCCCAGCCGCCGTAGGCCAGCAGGTCGAGGTAGCGGCCCACGGTGTTGCCCCGGCGCAGGTAGGGACTCAGGCGCAGACTAGCCTCGCCTTGCACCTGGTGGTAGCTAAAATACTGGCTGTCGAAGCCCGGGCCGAAGGGGGCGGTCCGGCTAGCCCCGGTGTCGAGCCCGTAGCGCAGGTAGGCATAGCGCAGGTCGGTGTTGAGGGCGAAGTAGGGGCCGAGCCGCCGCTTTAGCCGGCCGCCCAGCTGCAGCTCGGAGGATGCGAAGCCGTACCGCACCCCGAGCGCGCTCGGGCCGGCGGCCAGCGTGTAGCCCGCGTAGAGGTGGCCAAAGTAGCGCCGGTTGGGCCCCGTGCGGTTCGGGATAGTGTCGGCGGCCACGTCGGTTTGCAGCAGCACCTGCTGGGCGTGGGCAACGGGGGTGGCTAGTAGCAGGGCCAGCGCGGCGCTGCCCGCGAGTGGGCCGGGTAGTAACTTATTCCGCATATTGCCCGGTATAGCCTTGATAATAAACCCGTAATACATTGCCATTCTTAGCTAGCCGGCGCGGCACCTGCACCACCAGCCGCTGGGTAGCGGCGCGCACCTCGTAGCGGTGCAGCACGCCGCGGGCGGTGGCCAGGTGCCAGTAGAGGCGCGCCGGGTAGGCCGGATACGGCGGCAGGGCGGGCGCGGTCTCGACCGAGGCGGGCTGCTCTTTGCCCACCGGCGCCACGTTGGCGGCCGTGGGCGTGCCAGGCGGCCGGGCGGGCGTGGGCGGCGTCAGCCAGTCGGTGGTGCCGGTGGCCAGCTCGTCGGTTTCGGCCACCAGGGGCAAGGGGCGGGCGGCGGGCACAGTGGCGGCGGGCCGCAGCACTACGGCCACTAGCGAGTCGTGCACCACAAAATCAAACGTGGGCTCCGGGGCCGGCCGGGGGCCTAGCCGCCGGGCCAGCAGGCGGCCGGCCTCGGGCCGGCCGTAGCCGTGGGCGTAGTCATAATACGGATACAGCTCGCCAGCCTCGCGCACCTGCCGAAACAGCTCCATGGCCGTGAGCTTGCCGCCGCTGGCCTGCTGGGCACAGGCCGCCAGCCCCGCCACCAGCGGCGCCGAAAACGACGTACCCTCGACCCGCTCAAAGCCCCCCGAGCTATTGGCTGTCAGCACGATGCCAAAGGCCGACACATCGGGCTTGAGGCGGCGGTCGGCGCTGGGCCCTACCGAGCTAAAGGCCAGGTGCAGGCCGGTGGCCGGGTCGAGACCACCCACGGCCAGCACCGAGTCGGCATCGGCGGGCGTGCCGATGCGGCCCCAGTCGTCGTCGCCGTCGTTGCCGGCGGCGCTCACTACCAGCATGCCCTTGCGGGCCGCCAGCGTGGCCGCTCGCCCGATGAGCGAGTGGCGGCCGTCCATCTCCTCCGGAAAATAGCGCTGCTCGGTGTAGGCCAGCGACGAGCTGATGATGTCGGCGCCCTGCTGGTCGGCCCATTCGGCGGCGCGCAACCAGGCTTCTTCTTCGCTGTAGCGCTCGCTGGCTAGCCCCTCGGTGCGGGCCAGCAGGTAGGTAGCGGCCGGGGCCAGCCCCAGCGCGGGGCCCAGGCGCAGGGTATCGGGGCCGGGCAGGCGGCCGGCCAGGCAGCCCAGCACCTCGGTGCCGTGCGCGCCGCCCCGAAACACGCCCGGCTGGTTTTTCAGAAAATCATAGGTGGCCGCAATGCGCTTTTCGCGCCGCAGCACCCGAAAGGCCGGGTGCCAGTCGGTGCCCCGAAAGCCCACGTCGAACACCGCGATGCGCACCCCCTGCCCCAGCAAACCCGCCCGGCTAAGGTCGGCCCGGCCGAGCGCGGCCGTTTGCTGGCGGGCCAGCAGGTAGTCGGCGGCCGATACCGGGGCGCGGCTAGCCGCGCGCAAGCTAGCCGGGCCCGCGGCTTTTGCCAGCGGCAGCCGGCTAGCGGGCAGCAACCGGCCCGCCAGCGGCCAGGCTACCACGGCGGCCACGCCCGGCAAGTGGCGCAGGGCGGCGGCCTGGGCCGGCGTGGCGCGGCAGGCCACGGCATTGAACCAGCGGCTGACCAGCGTGAGCGTATCAACCCCAGCCCGCACGGCGGCCAGGTAATCGGGCCGCACGGGGTGGTCGGTGAAGTCGGCGGTGGGCAGGCCCTGGCGCTGGCGGCGCGCTAGCGCGGCCGGGCTGAAATAGCGAGTGGGCTCGAACGGCACGCCGGCTTTGTCACGAAAGCTGACCCAGTAGCGGGCCGGAACATCCGCGGTGGGTCGGGCCTGCGCCCGGCCCAGGCCCGGCGTGGCGAGTAGCCCCAAAAAGAGTAGCAGTGCTAGTAAGCGCATAAGAAGGATGAGCCCCGCCGGCCCCGCGCAAAAGTACCCCGCCGCCGCGCTCCGGCCCGGGCCGGCGGGCAACCTGGGCTTTGGGGAGGCCGTTTAGCCCCCGGGCCGCGGCCGGAGCCAGGTCATTTTTACCGCTTTACGACTGTTATCGTATGCTTTTTTCTGCTAAAAATTTCGCCGCCCCCGCCTTGCTCATTGGCGCGCTGCTAGCCCTGCCCAGCTGCAACAAGAAGGAAATCGCCGCTTTGCAGCAGCAAAACGCCGACCTCACCAAATCGCGCGACCAGCTGCAGGCCGAAAAAATGGCCTTGCAACAAGCTAAAAATCAAAACGAAGCGGCGCTAAGCGCCGACTTGCTGAGCAAGAACAACCGCGTGAACCAGCTCAACCAGACGCTGGGAACTACCGAGGAGGACCTGGCCGGCAAAAACGCCCGCGTGGCCGAATTGCAGCGCGTGCTGGACGAGAAAGACGCCGCCACCAGCGCCCTGCGCAAAAAAGTGGCCGATGCCCTGCTGGGCTTCAACTCGCAGGACTTGCAGGTGAACGTCAAAAATGGCAAGGTTTACGTGTCGCTCTCCGAGCAGCTGCTCTTCAAATCGGGCTCGACCAAGGTGGACCCCGCTGGGCAAGATGCGCTCATCAAGCTGGCTAACGCGCTGACGGGCAATAAGGACGTGAATATCTTGGTGGAAGGCCACACCGACAACGTGCCCATCAAAGGCGTGGTGAACGGCGCCAGGGACAACTGGGACCTGAGCGTGCTACGCGCTACCGAAATCACGCGCCTGCTCACCGCCGCCGGTATCGACCCCACCCAGATTACGCCCTCGGGCCGCGGCCAGTACTTGCCCGTAGCGGCCAACGATACGCCGCAGAACAAGGCCATCAACCGCCGCACCGATATTATTCTGACGCCGAAACTGGACGAGCTGTTCTCGATTTTGAATCCGAATTAGGAATATACTGGCAAGCTCAAAAACGGCTGTCATGCTGAACGAAGTGAAGCATCTTGCTTGCACCGCCAGGGCTACTAATTCCACTGGTTCGGGCAAGATGCTTCACTTTCGTTCAGCATGAGAGCCGTTTTTATTTACCTGGTATTCAACGCTTCCTCCCCTAGCGGCCCATCGAATACGTTTTGCGTTGCGGCCCCACGCCGGTGATTTTCACCGACTGCCAGCCACTGGGCAACGTGCTTTTGCGCTGGGTAATGCCTAGCGGCGTGATATCGAGCCCGCCGAAGCCCATGAGCACGGCTTGCAGCACGCCGCCCGCGCCAGTAGCAAAGTATGGGTTGGTACCACCCTTGGTTTCGGCGATGACGCGGAAGGGCGGCAGCAGATTGGGCGTGTAGGCATCCTGGAAGAAGTGCTGGGCCTTGGCCCCGTCGCCGAGCCGGGCGTAGAGCAGCGCGAAGATGGCCTGGGTCATGGCCGGCGTGCCTTCGTTGGGCACGCGGGTTTCGTAGTAGGCCAGGTCTTTTTTAATCTGGCCAGGGTCGGTGATGGTGCCCAGCGGATACGCCAGCAGGTTGACATCGCCCTGCTTGATACCCTCGCCGTGGTAGGTGGCGTGCTCCTTGGTCACGCCGTCGGGCATTTTGAGGAGGGGAATATTCTGGGCCACCAGGTTCCAGTCGGCGTTGGCGGGGTGGCCCAGCAGCTTGGCGGCGGCGGTGGCGGCGCGCAGGTTGGCCTGGGCGGCGGCATTGGTAAAGGCGTCGTTGTCCACGTTTTCGGCCCACTCGTCGGAGGCCACCACGTTTTTGATGTCGTAGTGGCTGAGGCCGTTGCGCTCGACGCGGCTCGCCCAGAAATCGGCGGTAGCCTGAAGGATGGGCCAGCCTTTCTCACGCAGCCAGTCCTTGTCCTGTGTCACGCAGTAGTATTGCCAGGCAGCCAGGCCCACGCAGGCCGTGATGTGGTGCTCAAACGGGCCGCTGAGCGCCCAGACGGGCGTTTCTTCCACGCCGGTATCGGCGCTTTCCCAGGGGTACATGGCGCCCTTGTAGCCGTGCTCAAAGGCGTTGCGGCGGGCTAGGTCGAGGCGATTAAAGCGGTATTCGACCAGCGACTTGGCAATGTCGGGGTGCAGCACGAGCAGCGCCGGGTACATCCACAAGTCGCTGTCCCAGAACACGTGGCCGTTGTACCCTAGCCCGGACAGGCCCATCGGCGAGGGCGAGTAGTCGGTGCCGGCCCGCGAAAAGCTGTAGAGGTGGTACAGCATGCTGTGCACATCCTGCTGGGCCTGGGCGTCGCCGGCTATTTCGATATCACTCTTCCACAGGTCCTGCCAGGCTTTCTGGTGAAACTCCAGCAGGCGCTGGCGGCCTTCGAGGCGGGCGAAGATGGTGAGGCGCTCGGCCTCGTTGAGCGGGTCGGGGTGGTGGGCCGACGTGATGCTGGAGCCCACCACGGAGTAGGCGTACGTCTGGCCAGCCTTCAGCGCCTTGCCAAACTTGATGAGGTGCATGTTATTATCCCACATCTCGTGGATGATGCGCGGCTCCTGGCCGTGCGGCTCCGTAAACAAAAAGCTATTGGAGGCGCACAGCGTGAGCTTGCCGGTTGGGCTTTTGGCCGAGGACGTGAGCAGGCTGAGCGTGACGTGCGGCCGGTCGATTTCGTTGTAGTAGTTCTGCACATCGCGCAGGGCGTCAGGGGCTTCCATCACGCTGGCGGCTGTCAGGTTCAGGTCCTTCTTGGCCGTGATGCTAACGTCCATGAGCACCGTGAAGGACAAATGCCGCAGCGCGTAGTAGGTGTAGCTGATGGTAGCCCGGTCGCCGTAGTCGAAGGTCGTGGTGAGGCTAGCGCCCTGCATATCAAGCTGCTGCTGGTAGTTGCTGGCGTCTTGCGCGCCCAGGCGGCGGCCGTCCACCTCCAGGTACATGTTCAGCAGGTTGAAGCTGTTGAGGAAGTTGCTCACGCGGCCTCGGCCGTACTGGTCGTAGGCGCCGGCCAGCACCACGTTTTTGACCTGAAACGGCACCGGCGACGACACGATACCCAGCATGCCGTTGGCCACCGTCACGCCGTAGTAGTGGCTAGGGTCGATTTTATCGGCGGCGATGCGCCAGGGGTCGGGCGTCGTTTGGGCGGCCAGCGGCCAGCTAGCCAGCAACAGGGCAACAACGGCGTATAGCCGCGCCGCCGGGCAGCGGAGGGTGGGTGGGAACATGCGTAGCAAAGAAAGAGGCGAAAACGAGGGCTAGCCAGCTTGCACCAACCAGCGCCCACCGAGAAAATCTCTCCCGGATAAGTCGGTCAAAAATAAGCAGGCTCGGTTGGCAATCAGCCGCCCAAGGCCGCGTTATTTAACTAGTGGGCCGGCAAATAGCCCGCCCGTAACGCTTAGCTAGCGCGGCCCACTTGGCACTTTTAGCTTTACCTTGACGCTAAAATCAGAAACTCTCGACTGAATACGCTTGGCTGAATGACAGTTAGCTGTCTTTTGCCGCCTACTACTGCTCCCAAGCAGTAGGCCTGCTCTTACTTTTCCCGCCCATTGAAAACTTTCCTGCTCCCTGCTTCGGGTTGCCGGCTGCTGGCTTTTTTACTGCTGGCAGGGCTAGCTGGCTGCGCCCCGGCCGCGCGCGCGCCGGTATACCGCATTGGCTTTTCGCAGTGCACCACCGGCGATGCCTGGCGCCAGGCCATGCTGGCGGGCATGGAAAAAGAGCTGAGCTTTCACCCCAACGTGCAGTTTCAGATGCTGGACGCCCGCAACGATACCGAGCTGCAACGGCGCCACATTCAGGAGTTTATCCGGCAGCACGTCGACTTGCTGATTATTTCTCCCAACCAGACCACGCCCCTTACCGAGGTGGTGGAGGCGGCATATAAGGCGGGCATTCCGACGATTATTCTCGACCGGCGCACCACCTCGCAGCGCTACACGGCCTACGTGGGCGGCAACAACCTGGAAGTGGGCCGCACGGCCGGCCGCTACGTGGCGCAGCAGCTGCACGAGCGCGGCCAAGTGCTCGAAATTCTGGGCCGCACGGGCTCGTCGCCAGCCACCGACCGGCACCTGGGCTTTGTGCAGGCCCTGGCCGCCTACCCAAATCTGCGCGTGGCGGCCCAGTTTTCGGGCGATTGGCAGCCGGGCCCGGTACTGGCGCAGCTGCCGGCGCTACTGCGCCAGCACCCCGGCATCAGGCTCATTTTTGCCCACAACGACCCTATGGCCCGCGCCGCCCGCCAGGTGGTGCAGCAGCTGGGGCTAGGGCCGCGCATTCGCATTGTGGGGGTCGATGGCCTGCCGGGGCCGGGCAATGGCCTGGAGCTGGTGGCCCGCGGCGACCTGCAAGCCACGCTACTGTACTCGCCGGGCGGCGAGGAGGCCATTCGCACGGCCTTGCGCATCCTCAACCACGAGCCCTACGCCAAGGATAATATCTTGGTAACGATGGTAGTAGACTCGGCCAACGTGCAGGCCGTGCGCAATCAAACCGAGCGGCTGGTGGCGCAGCAGCGCGATATTTTTCGGCAGCAGCAGCGCTGGCAGCAGCAGCAGGCGCGCTACAACCACCAGAAAACCCTGGTGTACCTGCTGCTGGCTAGCCTGCTCGGGGCCGTGCTGCTGGGGGCGCTGGCCTGGCGGTCGTCGCGCCTCAATCGACGCATCCGGCGCACGCTGGAGGGCCAGAATGCTGAAATCAGCCAGCAGCGCAACCAGATTGCGGCCCTGGCCGAGCAGGCCCGCGCCGCCGCCGAAGAAGTACGCCGCACCTCGGAGGCCAAGCTGCGATTTTTCACCAACTTCTCGCACGAGCTGCGCACGCCGCTCACCCTCATCCTGGGGCCGGTCGAAGACCTGCTCACGAGCCCCGCCGACGACCTCACGCCCGCCCAGCGCCACGACCTGAGCCTGGTGCGCCGCAACACCCAGCGGCTGCTGCAGCTCGTCAATCAGCTC
>JBPBQJ010000127.1:0-25072 GCA_050954765.1 Janthinobacterium lividum
CAACCCCAGTGCGCCCCACGTCGCCCGCTTTGCCTGACAAATGGGGCGCCAAAGCCGCCCATGCGCGGTCACTAATTTCGTCTATACTGCTCACGAACGCAAAGGTAATTGTCCGTGCTACCTAGAGTACATGGCCCGCGTGTGGTCGTGCGTCGAAGACCCGCGCTACCGCCAGCCCTGGCTAGGCCGGCTACGCTACATGGCGACGCCGCTCGCCCTCATCGACCTGCTGGCCGTGCTGCCCTTCTTCCTGGCACTGGGCGGCCTCAGCCTGCGCCTGGCCCGGCTGCTGCGGGTGGTGCGCGTGCTCAAGGTGGCGCGCTACGTGAAGGCCCTGCACCTCATCGAGCGCGTAGTGCGCCGCAAGCGCACCGAGTTGCTCGTGGCCATGGGCGTTATCGGCGTGATGCTGCTGCTCGTGTCCACGCTCATGTACGCAGTCGAGAGCGAGGCCCAGCCCGATAAGTTCGGCAGCATCCCCGACACCATGTGGTGGGGCGTGGCCACGCTCACCACCGTCGGCTACGGCGACGTGTTTCCCATCACGCCCGCCGGCAAGCTGCTCAGCAGCGTCATTGCCGTGCTGGGCCTGGGGCTATTTGCCATCCCCACCGGCATTCTGGCCTCGGGCTTCAGCGAGCACATCCAGGAGCAGCCAGCGGCCGAACCTACTTATAAATACTGCCCGCACTGCGGCGAGAAGCTTTAGCCAACCCGCCGGCGTGGCGGGATATTTTCCACTTTTTCTTCCCTAGTTATGGCTGATAATCCAGCAAAACGTGGTACACCCGACAACGACCTTATCTCCCTTGAGGAGGATTACGAGGTCCGGGATTGGTGCAAGGCACTTGAATGCACTGAACAACAGTTGCGAGCCGCTGTCGCGGCCGTAGGTCATAGTGCGGCTAAAGTGCGGGAGTATCTACGCAATCGCAAGTACTAACCACCCCGCCCCTGCCGGCACGGCGGGGGCGGCAGTTTCTACATCAATTCATCTACCTCCCCTTATGGAACTCAAGGATTTGATGACGCTGGCTGCCCTGATAGTCACCACCGTCAACGTGATGTTCAGCTTACGCCTTTCGAGTTTATCGAGTAAGTCCAAGGTATTAGTTGATGTTTTTACTGACTTTAGGGGCTCCAAATACAATGAGATAAGAGCCTTACTCAGGGCAGCCTCTACAAAAGGTGCTATCGACACCGAAGCAGCCTTTGAGCCTTATCGGGAATACAGCCAGTTTTTGAATCATATCGGGCAGTTGCTGCACAGAGGCTACGTGACCACCCAAGAGCTATACGAGATGGCCGGGTTCAGTATTATTGATACGTGGCGCCTACTCAGCCCCTATATTTTAGCCGTGCGCAAGCAATCTAACCCACCCCGTTATTACCAGTTTCACTTCGAATACCTAGTAGCTAACCTGCTGGAATACCAAAAGGAGGGAAATGAAACCATTGAGTCCTTGATGGCCGAGTCTGCGAAAAAAATCCGTCAGTACTCTCCCCATTGAAAGAAACAGTCGCTAGGCTATGAAAAGTAGTAAGCACAGGAACGCCCCTTAACCACCCCACTAGTACGGCAGCTTCCCCTATGCCTGACGAATCACCCCGTAACCACGGCAACCACGTCGAGGTCAATTACGGCACTATCCATCAGCACCTTGGCCAGCCGGTTGAGTCCCGTCGGCCACCGCAGCTAAAACAGCTGGCCCTACTGGCGGGTGGCCTAGCTACGGCCCTGCTCGGGGGCTGGGGCGTCTACGCTCAGGGCGCGGGCCATCACCCAGCGGGCCAAAAAGCCTTCTACTGCGCCAGCGGCGGACATGTCAAGTACCACGCATCTCGCACCTGCTCGGGCCTGAGCAACTGCAGCGCCCGCGTCGCTTCGATGTCCATGGCGCAGGTAAAAAAGCAACACATGGAACCCTGCCAGGTGTGCCACTAAGGATACTGCCCAACACAACTATTTTCCCTTTCCTATACCTTTTCATCAATCAGCTTCATGTTGCCTAATAATCCCATTCAGGCTACTCTAACTCCCGAAGAACGCGAGTTTGTTGAAACCTACCAGAGCGACGTGGCGCGCTGGGCCATCGGCAAGGTAGCTACCAGCGTCTTCGGCGAGGGTATTGGCACCGCTCTTTCCGGCCCCTTGTTCAACCTGATTGGCCTGGGCACAGTCGATAAGGCGGACGTTTATCACGAGGAAGTAATGGCCGAGCTGCGCAAGATAGAGGGGCAACTCAGCGCGGTACAGCAGGCCGTCAACGACGTCAAGAACGCCATCACCATACTCGGCAACCTAATTTCGGCCGAAGCACTAGCCTCGCGGCTGCAGAATCTGGAAACGGAGGCCAACGTCATCCGGACTCACTTCTCGCTGCTCACCAACGACGTAGCGGCGCTGGGTGGGGCGCAGTCTGGTACGGCTGCCCTCGATTTGTTCGGACGGTTGCGCATACCCAACGACACGGCCGTGGCACTAGCCATGCGCAACATCAACAGTATCCTACTTACCACCAGTGCCGCCAACCCCGGCGTACTGCAGCGCTTGCTCACCTACCTGCGCGACATCGTGGTAAATTTCGCCGCTACCCCGGCCAACTACACGGGCAAGCCTTGGCCCGATGGCACGCCCGATGGCGAGCGCGTGTATCTCAACACCCCGGTCCTGCTGGCGGGTAATATGCACCGGGGCTCCATCCTGGAGGTGGTGAAAGTGCTACCGGTGGTAGGTGAATTATTTCGGCGGGTGCTGGCGGTGCAGGTGCAGGGGCTGGTCTTCTTGTCCGCTGCCTGGCACAACGGCCCCCAACAGCCCGAGCTAGTTGGGCATATTCAGATGCTGGTAGCGCAGATGGGGCTGATGAAAAGCTTCTACGCTGCCGCGGCCGGCGTAGTACTGCAAACAACTGTTGCCAACCTGCGGAACTACGGCGTCCACGGCCACAACATGCGATATCGGCCGGTCTATACTGGCTCTTATGACGGTTCTTTTCCCATCCCGTTCGACGACGCGTGGGTGTTGTGGAATTACGACCGCAGGGCCTCCTTCATCTACGTGCGCAATCCGTGGGACTACCAGCAGGAATCACCCCCTACCTATGTGGCCTATCGCAACGGTTATTGCCCAGGTGGGACGTTTGTGTCTTTCAATAATTCACCGCACACATTTTTGCCCAAGCTGGAGGATTGGCCGGTGCCCGCCGAGTTTGAAGTCCTAAACAAGCTGCCGGTAGCTATTCCGGCCCCCGTGTTGCAGCAGCTCATGGCCCAGCACCCTGAATGGGCGCCTGTGTAAACTATGCCCGGCTATCGCCAGCTCCTACCCTTTCTGCTCCTATTTGGTGGCCTAGCTCAAGCCCAGCAGCCAGCCCACCGCGCTAGGCACCGCACCGCTGCCCGGCCGGTAATCAGCCAAGCCTACTACTGCGCCAGCGGCAACACGGTGAAATACCACAGCTCCCCCACCTGCCGGGGCCTCAACCGCTGCTCGGCTACCGTAAAGCCGCTGGCCTTAAGTGAGGCGCAGGCGCAGATGCAACCTTGCAAGATTTGTCATTAATTGTTCGCACCTACTTCATTAACTTGTATTCATTTTTAGTTACGCGCGTTATAAATTAATTGGTGTTTATCAAATAATAGACACCATCAAACTTTCTGAAAACACTTAAATCTACGCACATCAAAATGAGCACGAACGACCAAATCATACTTGACCAAGTTCTACAACAACGCAAAGAAGCAGTTGCCCCTTTGATGAGTGCTGCCGATTTCTTCGAAATGTTTGTTGCAGAGCAGTTATTAAAGAAATATGACTTATCCTATGAAGAAACAGAGTCTGGTATAGTTGGACAAGGTGGTGATGGTGGAATAGACGGCATATACACCTTCGTTAATGGCGATTTAGTTCAAGAAGATACCGATGTATCTAATTTAAAAAAGAATATCCTAATAGAATTGGTAATATTTCAAGCAAAACAAACTTCTGGATTTGGGGAAGAAGCTATTCACAAACTAATGGTTGTTTTTGAAGACCTTTTTAACCTATCAAATGACTTAAGTACTTTTATTGGTGTGTATAATGCAGAGCTACTAGCAAATGTAGCTAAATTCAGAAAAGTTTACACTGGTTTAGCGTCTCATTTTCCAGAAGTAGCATTTAGTTTTGCTTATGCAACTCGTGGTATAGAGATTCATCCTAACGTACAGCGTAAAGCTGATATTTTGAAAGAGAAAGTTCGTCTCATGTACTCAGCAGCGAACGTAGATTTTGAATTTTTAAGTGCTCAAAGGCTTTTAACTCTTGCACGGCGTGCTCCTAAGACTACTTATAGGCTTTCATTAGCGGAAACGCCTATTAGCTCAGCAGGTGATATTGGTTTCATATGCTTAGTAAAGCTCCGTGACTATAGCAATTTTATCACCGACGAAAATGGTCAACTGAGACGGTATTTATTTGAAGCGAATGTCAGGGACTACCAAGGAAGCACACAAGTCAATGAGGAAATTCAGAACTCTTTACGTGACAGTGGGAAAGAAGACTTTTGGTGGCTAAACAATGGGATTACCATACTAGCAGACCAAGCACGCGAAGGGGGCAAAGTTGTTGACATGGAAGCACCACAAATAGTTAACGGGTTGCAGACGTCAACAGAAATCTATAATTATTTTGCGAAGAACCCACAAGTAAATGATTCACGCAATCTACTTGTCAGAGTAATAGTGCCTAGCTTCGCAGAAAGTAATGACCGAGTTATTAAAGCTACGAATAGCCAAACCGCTATCCCAGCAGCTTCATTAAGAGCTACAGATAAAATACACAGAGATGTTGAAGAGTATTTAAAACCTTACGGCTTATACTATGACAGAAGAAAAAATCTGTATAAGAACGAAGGAAAACCTCTAAGTCAAATTGTAAGCATTCCCCTTATGGCCCAAGCTGTAATGGCGATTGTCTTACAACGACCTGATTCTGCCCGTGCCCGGCCATCTTCTTTGCTCAAGGCCACTGAAGATTATAATAAAGTATTTGACCCCACATATCCTATTGATATATACAGAAGATGCATCAAATTTCTTCGCAAAATTGAAGCAGGTCTAATTGCATCTCACGCAATGAATCTTAAAGACCGTAATAATTTGCGTTTTTATGTTGCCATGTACGCAGTTTGTCTATCAGTAAATAAAGCTCATCCTACAGTGAGAGAGCTCTGTTCTTTTACTGAAGAGAACCTAACTGATGAAGTTATTATGGTGAGTATCGAGCAGGTAATTGATGAGTATAATAACCTTGGTGGCACAGACCAAGTGGCAAAAGGCACACATCTTCGAGCAAATCTTTTGATGAAATTAGAGCTACTTTTTTCTCGACATCGCTAGAAGACCCTTTTCGCATTTGTAAATAACCTGACATTCAACATCAACTGAGATTTAGCAAGGCAAGGTAGAAGGAGAGGACGCACCGATTTTGTCGTGACTTGACACTTTGAAGCTTCCACTTCTACCTTGCCCGCCTTATGGAAGTCACCCGCACGCTTCGCGTTGACCAATTAGCCAAGTCCGGCCTGGCCCAGATTCACCTCACCTTTTGCTGGGACAACCTGCGCCTGGGCTCCAAGCAGCGCTGCGCCCCCAAGGACTGGGACGCCCGCCGCGGCCGCGTGAAAAAGGGCTACACCTACGCCGAGGCCATCAATCAGGTACTCGACGACTACACCGACGCCGCCACCACAGCCGAGCACGAGGCCGCCCGCGACAACCGCGCGCTCTCGCTCGACCAGATGCGCCAGGAAATTGCTCGGCACTACGCCGCCCTCGTGGCCGCGCGCACCGGCGTGCCGGCGCTGCCGCCCGTACCCGAGGCCGCCCCGCTGGGCTTCCTGGCGCAGTTCGACCGCTGGATTGCCCAGGAGCGCGGCAAGGTCTCGGCCCGCACCGGCCGACCCCTGAGCAAGGCCACGCTCTGGACCCACGGCGCCGTGCGCGACGAGTTGGCCGCCTTCGCCAAGGCCAGCAAGCTGGAGGTCACCTTCGAGGGCCTCAACCAGACTTTCTACGACGGCCTGCGCGACTACATGCTCGGCCCCGCTGGCCGCAGCCCGCGCACGTTTAACACCTACGTCAAGCGCCTGCGCTCCTTCCTGTTCTGGGCCGAGGGCCAGGACTTGCCCGTACCGCCCAAGTTTCGCAAGGTGCTCAAGCTCGCCCAGAGCTACGTGGGCAAGGAAGCCCTCACCCAGGCCGAGCTGCTGCGCGTGGCCGCCATCGACTTCGCCTCGCCCGTTGTGCAGGCCTATCTGGCCGCCGCCTTCCCCGAGCCGCCCCCGCGCGCGGGGCGCGGCGGCCGGGGCGAGCTCAGCAGCGCCGAGCACGCGCTGCGCTGCCTCTGGACGCGCGACACGTTCCTACTCTGCGCCTACACTTCGCTGCGGCACGGCGACGCCCAGGAGCTGGGCTGGCAGCACGTGCACGCCGAGCAGGAGCTGATAAAAAAGCAGCTCAACAAAACGACCGTGGTGGGCCTCATCCCCTACCTTGACGACGACGTGTTCCGGCCGGTGGCCCTGCTCGAAAGCTACCGGCCCCTGGGCCTGGCCACGTGCCTGCCCTTCGTGCGCGACCCCTGGCGGTATCTGCCCCACATTACACAGCTGGCCCGCATCACGCGCCTCAAGCTCGGCATGCACGTGGGGCGCAAGACCTACGCCACGCTCAAGGTGTATCAGGGCGTGCCCAAGTCGCTGGTGATGCTGGCCACCGGCCACCAGACCGAGGCCCAGTTCAACGTGTATCTGGGCATCGACGAGCAGGAGCTGCTGGCCTCCCACCGCCAGACCGCCCGGCGCCTGCCGAAGCAGGCCGCGTAGAAGTGCCCCTAAAAAAGTAGGGGCAGATTTTAGGGGCAGATTGGCTTCTGACCTGGCCGGGGCTGGCCGGACCTGTCGAAGCGAAAGTGCCCTAGCACTAGCAAGAGGGCCAATAAGCCCATTCAGAAAAGTATAGGCACAAAAAAAGGCCGCGCCACCCGGCACGAAGCACCTTCTTTTAAACAGGTTCTAGGGCACTTTTTCGGTAAAAGGGCGGCCGAAAAGGTGGCATACGCTCTATTTCAACTACTAGAATTTGTGCCTAAATCCAGGCTGGAAGGAATAAAAACAACTTGTCTAAGCCGGCATTTTGATAAACTGCTGCATGGCAGCCAGCACCTCATCCGGTGCCGTCAGGTGCGGGCAGTGACCAGCTACAGGCAGGTTAACGAGGGTAGCATGGGGTAGGTGCTGGAGCAGATACTGGCTTACTTCTTCGGGCACGGCGGGGTCATCCGTGCACTGTAGCAGCAGCGTGGGCTGCTGCAACTTGGGTACCTGCGAGCGATAGTCGCCTAAGAAGACCAACTGCACAATGTGCTTGGCTATTTCTGGGTCAGCTTGGCTAGCACATTCTACCAATTCATGGCTCAATTCGGGGGCGTGGTGTTGGCCAATCATCATGGTAGCAAACGTATTGGCCCAGGCTTGGTAGTTGGCGCCCATCTCTAAAAGCATGTCGCTCAAATCCTTCTCTGCAAAGCCCCCATAGTAGTCGGGGGTGTTTAAATACCGAGGAGAGGCAGCCAGTAGCACTGTTTTAGCAATTACTTCCGGAGCCTGGATAGCGGCCAGCATGGCCACGAGTGCCCCGGCCGAATGGCCCACTGCTACCACATCACGTAGCTGCAACGCTTGGCAAATCTCTAGCATATCCTGCGCGAAACCGTTCAGGCTGTGGTAGCGCGGGCTGCGGCAGATGCTGCGGTCAGACTTACCCACCCCTACCTGGTCAAAGAACACTAACTGGTATTGTTTTGCCAAGACGGGAGCTAGAAAATGCCATACGCTCTGCCCACAGTTGAACCCATTGCAGAAAAGCAGAGGGGGCTTACCCGTGCCGGTCAGGCGCACATTATTACGCCGCAACACGGCCTGGGCAGCCGCGTCGGTTACTAGGTCCACCGCTGGGGTGGATTCAATTATGGACATGGTGGTAAGGTAATGTATTTACTAAATGCCAGCTCGCTCGCTTAACCGCTCCCTACTAGGCATTGTTTACCAATTACCACAACCTATAATAACAATTAATCAGCTTTCTGACAGGCACGTAACCACTCTTTTGCTTCCTCCATTTTATCAAAAACTTGCAACTCTATCTTGCCTTCGACATGTGCCGGCAACTTCAGCGTCAGCACGTCGGCGTGGGTGTCAGCCTGCACGAGGTGGGCAATGTAGCGCAAGCCTAACCGCTCGGCCTGAGGCAGCCAGGCGTGTTCCAGCCATTCTGTTGAGTCAAACCAAGGGCCATGCAAGGCTTGGTTATCGTTGAGCAAATAGGCGCAGGGATGAGTTGGCACTTTTTCTAGATAAGCTTTCGCCCCCTGCACGGCCTCGTGGTTATCCACTAGGCCACTCCAGATGGCTTGTAGCCAGTGGTCAGTCTCATCAAATACCAGTTTGCACTGCCCCCCAGCCTTAAAGTGTAATACGTTTAATATCATATGAGTAAACAAAGAGTACAACAGAATAATACTGGCAACAACCTCCTAGGCAGTTGCCGCGCCTAAATTAAACAGTAGTCAGGTACTTATGCATAGTTGCTACTGGCACACCGGTAGCAACTTGAATTTTCTTAAAGCTGAGCCCCTCCCCTCTTAACCGGCGCAGTTCGGCTACCACCTCGTTGGCCAGCGCCGGGCGGCCGGGCGGCTTGCTGCTGCGGGCCTGCCCGGCCTTGATGCGCTCGGAGAAGCGCACGCGCTCCTGCTTGGCGATGGCGGCCAGAAAGCCAATAATGGCTTCCCGAAACAAGCCGGTGCTATCGAGGTACTGCTCAGTGAACGACTTGAACTGCACGCCGGCCGCTGTAAGCCGCTGCAAGTGGTTGAGCGTTTCGGTCACGCCCTCGCGGCTGAAGCGGTCGAGGCTCCAGAACAGTACCACGTCGAAGCGGCGCTGGTGGGCATCAAGGAAGAGTTGTTGAAATTCGGGGCGCCCGGCGCTGCCGCCGCTTTCCTGGTCGCAGTACTCCTTATATACAGTGTACCCTAGCCGCTCGGCGAAGGCCCGCAGCTCGCGGAGTTGGTTCTCGTTGGTCTGGCCCTTGTCTTTAGTCGAGACACGGGCATAGATGGCGGCGGTCATCAATTCCTAAACGGATTACTTTTTTCCTCAATGCGCTTCCTAAAAGCAGCTGTGATGCTGGGGCCCGACTGCCCTATCTGCTGCAAATCGCCACTAGTAAGTGGACCCAGCCTAGCTTGCAGCCAAAGCTTATAGCCTTCGGCGTACTCTAAGAAGTAACGTGAACGCCCAAGTTCTGGCCCATTTTGCACCACCTCATTAAGGGCAAGAATTGCTGCACTGGTCATTACTGGGTCACCAATAATTTTAAGAAAGGTCGGATGCACTTCAGATTCGGTCATCATTCACAAAACTACTGTTTTTCGAACGACTTTCCTCCCCACGCAAAAGGCCCCAAAAACGCAGGTTTTGGGGCCTTTTCTGCTAGGGTTTTTCGAACGCCCTTACTAACGACTACTTCGGTCGGATTTCCGACTTGGCCTGCACCTTTTTAATTTTGGCCTGCTCTCGGTCAAGGCCGAGTAAGTCGAGCACCACCTCCAGCTGGGTGGGCCACTGCTCTACCTGCTGCAGGCGCTGATCGAGCGAGGCGAGCACCCGCACGAGCTGCGCCTGGCTAGCCTCGCCCACTAGCTCACCCGCTGAGGCGTCGGCCGCCGCTGAGCGTTGGTCGCCGGCCGTGGTGGGGCCACCCTCGTAGAAGCCGCGCTGCCGGCGGGCCTCCAGCCAGTGCTCGACCTGCAGCACCTGCGGATCCTGGCGCATCCACTCGGGAATGACGTACTCGTTGGTGTGCACGATGCCGGCGACCTCCAGGCCCTGGGCATCGAGCAGCTTGCCGCCGGGGCTCACGCCCAGGCCCGTGGCCTGGCTCATGACATCCCACATGCCGCCGCCGTCCGGCCGGGTCATGGTCCGGCCCCCGCCGGTGGGACCACCCTCGGCGAAGCCCAGGATTTTGGCGCCGGCCGCCGTGGCCCGGGCCACGGCCAGGCCCGTGAGCAGCACGCCCTGGGCCGTACCGGCCGTGCCGCCGGTCACGCCGTTGAGTGGGTTCTCGGAGGCCGATTTCCAGATGGCCTGGATTTCAGCGGCCAGGTTGATGCCCAGCTCCGCGAGCTCGGCCGCCTTGCGGGCCGCCTTGAACGCCTCGTAGGCCGCGCTCTTTTTATCGAGCATGTCCTCGACCTGCTGCAGGCCCTCCACCAGCAGGTGCGCGCCCTGGGCCGCCATCTTCATGTTGAACTTGGCCAGGTCTTCCTCCTGCGTTTTTTTCTTCTTCGTGTAGTCGCCCTCCACTTTGCCGATGGCCGCCCGAATGCTGGCGGCCTCCTTCGTCTCGCCCTGGCCAGCCTGCACGAGCAGGGCCAGGCGCCGCTCCAGGCCCTGCTTTTGCAGGAAGTAGAGCTGGTCCTGGTATTCCTGCTCGCTGACCAGGCCCAGGGTGTGGGTGTCCTCCAGGGCCGTGATGGCGTCCTTGTTATCCACTTCGGCCGCGGCAAGCTTATCCTTCAGGTCCTGCTCCTTCTTTTTCTTATCGTCCTCGTCCCATTTGGTTTGCAGCTCGCGCAGCCGCAGGTCGCGGTCGACCAGCACCTGCTCCAGTTCCAGGGTGTGGTTGCCGTCGAGCAGCAGCAGGTCGTTGTACTTCCCACTAGCATCCTGGATGATTTTGTGGCGCTGGGCCTCGCGGCGCTTCAGCTCGTCGGTGTTAGCTGCCTCCTGGCGCGCACGCTCCAGCTCACTGCTGCCCTCCAGGATGTCGCCCTGGTCTTTCACCAACCGCTTGAGGTCCGCCAGGTGCTCGCGGTCCGCTTTGTCGCGGGCGGCCTTGGCTTTCTTGGCCGCAGCCTCGGCTTTTTTCGCCGCCGCGGCATCATCCGCGCTGCTGTCGGAGGTGAGCTTCTCGCCGGCCGGGGGCGCCGCCACCTCGTCCTGGGTCTCGGTTTTCACCCGCACCTTGTGCTCGATGTGGTTGTTTTTGTTGGCCAGGTAGCCGGCGGCAAACTGATTGGCCGCCCGATTACCAGCTTCTAAGGCCAGGTCGGCGGTGCTGGCCAGGGCTGACTTGAACCCCGCTGCAATTTTATCCTTGTCGAGGGTAAAGATGCCCACCAGGATGTCGCCTACGCCACCCAGAATTTTGAGGGCGTCATCCCGAAGCGTGCGAAAGAGGCTCATCACCACGGCGCCCAGGCCACCGAGCACGCCGCGCAGCAACTCACTCTTATTATACCAGTCGATGAAGTGCTCGACGATGCCGCGCGCGGCCAGGGCCAGGGTTTTGAGCGGCAGCAGTATAAGTGTGAGCGTAAACTTGAGGGCCTCGATGGCGATTTTCACCGTGTCGGTTTTGTCGCTGAACAGGCCCAGGGAGGTGAGTATCTCGCCCACGTCGTGGTAGAGGTCGGCAAACACGTCGAGTATTTCCAGGAAAAACGACTTGAGCGGGGCCGCGCCCTCGATAAAGCGGCCCACCCAGTTGAGCAGGCTGCCGAACATGGTCAGCAGCCAGGTGAAGACCGGGCGCAGGCCCTTGCCCACGGTCACCTCCAGCTGGCCGGCCGTGTCGCCCAGGTTCGACCACTGGCCCTCGAGCGTTTTGCTGATGGCGGCCGTGGCGCCGGCCACGCCCTGCATCCCGCCGAAGGCCATGATGGCCCCGTTGATGGCCTCGGGCGTGTTTTTGACCACCTGGTTGACGCCCTTAAAGCTCAGGCTCACCTGGTCACCCGACTTGCTGGCCTTCACGCCGAATTCTTTGAGGCGCTCGAACTCGCCGCCGCCGGCATCGAGCACGGCCTCGGTGAGCTGGTCGAAGCTCTTGCCCTGGCTAGCCGCCAGGTCGGCCAGCTTGGTCATTTCGGCCATGCTCGGGTTCAGGCCCCGGTTCACAAACTTGATGAACGAGCCCGTGAGCTCATCGATGGAGAAGGGCGTCTTGGCCGCCATCGTCTGGATGTCCTTCATCGCCTGCTGGGCCTTGCTTTTGCTGCCCAGCGCGTTGGTCATCACCGTTTCGTAGGTCTCAAACTTGGCCGTCGACTCGGCGATGTCCTTGCCTACGTCCAGGAGTTTTTCCCCGATGGCTTCGATGCCCCCGCCGGCCGCGAAGGCAAACGCGTTGCCCATCGCCTGCTTAAAGAAGCCCGCTTCCTTACTGGCGCCCTTCATCTCGGTGACTACGCCCTCGATACGGTCCTGCAGCGCGTGGTAATCGGCGAGCATCTTCTTGCGGCCCGGGTCGTCGGCGCTCAGCTCGTGCAACTGCTTTTCCAGCAGGCCGGCCGAGGCGCGCATGTCGGTGAAGGAGGCGTTGAGCTTCTTGCCGTTGAGAATGACCTGCTGGTTTTCCTGATTCAGCTTCGCCGTGGCCGCCAGCACCTCCTCCTCCGTCATGACGTAGGTGCGCAGCTCCTTGCGGGCGCTGGCCACGCGCTCGCTGAGCACGTCAAAGTCGCGCTTCAAGGCGGCCCGGCGCGGGTCGTCGGCCGCCATTTTGGTGAGCTGGTTGGTGAGCAGGTCCACCCCGGCGCCCATCTCCTTGAGGCTGGCGTTGGCCTGCTGGGCGTTGAGCTTTATCTGTAACTCTCTCTCTTCGTTGGTCATACCTTAAAGCGCGAGGCTGGTTTCGCCCGGCAGGGCGGTGAGGATTTGGGGGACTAAGACCTGGCCGTATAGCTCGAGCATCAACTCAGCCAGGCGCTTGGTCTGGTGGGCGATTTCCTTCGAGTACCAGAGCCGGGCCTTGCGGGCGTGGCGCCGCAGCTGGCCCCGGGTGTTGCGCACCCGGGCGTAGGCGTCGCTGCCCTTGCGCTGGCCGGCGGCCATGCCCCGGCCCACGCCCATGTCGATGAACTGCCCGTAGAGGGCGTAACTCAGGCGCAGCTTGAGCTGGTCGCCCTGGGCGTCGCCGATGACCTGCTTTTTGAAGCTGGCCAGCAGCGTGCCGGTGTTGACGATGCGCAGCCGGCGCAGATTGGCCACGAAGCGCTCGATGGTGATGTCGAGCCACTCCACGGCGAGTTGGCGCGGGGTAAGGGCCTGGCTCATAAGCGGGTGTAGCGGTAGGTGTAGGCAGCCGTTGCGAGCTGGGTGCCGGTGGTGCTCAAGCTCAGGGAGACCTTCTCCCAGAGGTACTTCTTGCCGTCGACCAGCTCCTTGCGGGCCGGGTCGAGGGTGAGCAGGTCGGCGATGCCGAACTGCATGGGGCGCTCCTTGGTGGTGGCCCGGTCTAGGAAGGCGAGCCAGGCCGCGTGCCAGGTGGCGTAGAGTCCATCGGCACCGTCCCAATGCAGGGTGCTGGCGCCGATGCGGGTCCCCGCGTAGTCGCGCGCCTCCCAGGTGGCCAGTGGGTAGCGCTCGCCCTGCGAGTCGGCCTGCAGGCCGCGGTCGTAGAGCAGGCGCAGGCCACAACGCGAGTCGTCGCCGTTGTCGAAGGCGGGGCTAGCCCCCTTGGCCGCCACGGCCGGCACGGCCCACTGGCGGCCGGCGGCCAGGGGGTCGGCCTCGCGCACCACGTGCAGCGTGCCGACGGCCGAGCTGATGACTTGCTTGCCCTTGCCGATGACCAGCTTAGCCCAGCCCGTATCGAGAATCTTATTCAAGTCATCGTCCGACTCCAGCGCCATTTCCAGCGTGTAGCCGTCGCCCGTCACGGCCGTGGTGCGGGCGAGTCCGGCGCCGGTGCGCGCCACGTAGGCCGGGTCGGCCAGCACGTCGCGCAGGGCGCGGATGCGCAGCTCCCGGCGCACGGGGTGGAAGTCGTAGGCCAGGCCGAAGACTTGCTGCAGCGCCACCGTGAACTCGGCCACGCCCAGCGCGGGCACGTGCCGGTTGAGGTCGACCTGCTCCAGCACGTTGCCGGCGGCGTCCTCGGCCGCCCGGTCGGAGTAGATAATGGCCTGCTGAGCCTCCTGCGTGTCGAGCCAGGGCCCGCTCACGGCGTAGCCCAGCGCGCCGTACACGCGCCGCAGCAGGGGCACCAGGCGCGGAAACGGCACGATGGGCGCGCGCTTGCCGCTGGGGGTGAGTTGATAGGCCCCGTTGCGATAGTAGTTGACCACCTGGCCGTAAGCGGGGCCTTTCTCCGCGTCATAGAAGGCCTCGTTGCGCAGGCACGGCAGGGCATAGTCCGCCGCATCGGGCACCAGCTCGAGCGGCACCGTGCCCAGGTCCAGGCCGGGCAAGCTCACGCCCTCGATGCGGCTGGCCAGGTCGGCCGCGTCGGCTACGAACGTGTACTCGTAGAGGTCCTTCTCCTCGTCGCAGTCCAGGTACACCAGGGCGCCCACCCAGCGCAGCACCCCGTCGAGGTAGAGCTGGCAGGGCTCGTCGGCGATGCGCTCGCCCTGGTCGGCGCGCACGTCGGGAAAGTTGAGTTTCACCTGGTTGCCCGGCGTGCGGCTCACGCCGAACGGGTAGGTGGTGGTACCCGGCACCGAGTTGGTGGAGAAATACGGGTTGCTGATTTCCAGCGCGATGGTGCCGGCGGCTAGCTCGAGCGGGCCGGCGTTTACTTCCAGGCCAATCATAAGGCGGGGGTGTAGAGGCGCTCGGTGGTCAGGTAGAAGTCGAATTCCTGGACCTGCACCAGCTTGCTCTCGTCGAGCAGGGTGCTGGTTTTGGCCTTGAGGAAGCCCGGCAGCCAACGGGGACCGGCCAACAGCAGCACGCGCCGGCTCAGCAGCAAGTCCTGGCTGGCCTCGAGCTGGGCGCGGGTGCGGGGGCCGGCGGCCACCTTCACCACGGGGCGCAGCGCCCGGGCCTGCACGGCCGTGTCGCCCAGCTGCGGGTCGTAGTCGGGCGCTAGCGTGCGGCTAGCCTCCGTGCCGGTAACTTCCACGTCGCGCACGGCCTCGCCCAGGGCGGCGTAGGTGGCCATGCCCCCCAAACTCGTGGCAAAGAGGAAGTAGCGCCGGTGCGGAAACACGCGGCGCTCGCGCACGAAGCGTCGGGTTTCGCTGAGCCCCGTCAGGCCGTCGAGTGTGGTCACGAATACCTCCCACTCGCGCACGTCCTTGCCGGCGGCGGCCAGGCCCAGGGCGGCTAGCAGGGCCGGGTAGCCCACCGGCAGGCAGTACACCTCGAAGTCGCGCACGTCGGCCTGCTCACCCAGCCCTACCACCACCTCCGAGCCATCGGTGAAGCGGGCGCGGGCCTGCACGCGGAAGGCCTCCGGATTCTTGCGCACCATAAAGTAGAGAAACTCGGGCTGGTCGTCGAGCACGGCCTTGCTCGTCGGCTCCCACGTCAGGAAGGGCTGCACCCGGGGCTGGTAGTCGGTAAACCAGGTGGCCTGGCTGGCCTCGTAGAAGCTGAGGCCCCCGAGCACCACGTAGTTGCGCTCCAGGCTCAGGCTGGGCTGGGGCACCGGCACCTCGCCAAACTGCTCGGCGTGGCGCAGGTAGTAGCGCCGAAACAGCGAATCGGCCCGCACGACGTCGGGGCTAGCCGGCGCCGGCACGTGGTGCTGCAGGAAGGCCGCCAGCAGCGCCTGCACCTGAAAGACGGTGCGCCCGGTGCGGTCGGCAGGCTGCTCGAGGGTGGTGCCCACCTGGGCAAAGTCGCCACTCAAGTACTCCAACTCCACCCACACCTCGCACAAAAACGACAGGTTGGGCTTGGTAGTGGGGTCGGCCCGGTACTTGTCGCCGGCATCCAGGGCCAGGGTAATGGGGTTCTGGCTCCAGTTGTAGTGGTAGGCCGAGAGCGTGACCTCGATGCGCTTGGTGGCCCCGCGCGCGTCGGTCACCACGCACCCGTAGGTGCCGGCCGAGAGGCCCGTGCGGGTGGGCAGGGCCGAGCCATCATCCCAGGCGTACTGATAAGGTGGCAGGCCCCCACTCACGGTGAGCGTGATGCTGGTGTCGGTCGTGGCCACCTGCACCACCAACTCGGGGTCGGACGTGAGGACGACCTTGACCGTGACGTTGGCCACGGTACTCTGGTCGCGTACGGTACAGAGGTAAGTGCCCGCCTTGAGCCCGGTGCGCGTCGCGCCAGTCACCCCATCGCTCCAGGTGTAGAAGAACGCGCCCGGTGCGGGGTAAGAACCGCCGGTCGCGTTGATAGTGATAGCCCCATCGGCTGCGCCGAAGATGGTCGCGTTGGTGCTGTCGGCCGTGGCGAAAACGGGGCTGATGCCGGCGACATTTTCCACAATCGCCCAGTTGGGCTGGTAGCCAGCAAAATGGGGGAAGCTGAACCCCAGGGCGCGGTCGTTGCCGAGGCCATAGCTAGTGGCCGTAATATCGAACTGGACTAGCGGAATAGGGGCGGGTGCGCCGGCATAGTCGGGCAGGGTGCCGGCCTCCCGCGGCGCGCTTACCTCAAAGGGCAAGCTGCGCGCGAAAATCCGGCCGCGCAGTTGCGCCACCACGTTTTGCACGGTCTGCAACGCATACTTCTCCCCCGCGCCGTCGTCGGGGTCTGGGACGATGAATTCTCCCGGCTGGCCGCCCCGGTAGAGGGTAATTGTGGTGCTGCCTAAAGCAAAGTCGAGGCGCGTCGTTTCATCGCCGCGCTGGACATCGTCGTGCGAGAGCTGGGCCTGGATGGTAAGTCTACTGTAGCGTTCGCCAGGCATATTAAATGACGGTGAAGGCGGCCGGGTCGTAGCTCAGCGCGCGGGTGGCGGGGGTGGAAAACTCGAAGTCGAAGCGCGTGCCGTACCAGGTGCCGTCGCCGATGGGGCCGATGGCATCGAGGGCGATGCTGCCCAGCACGAGCCGTATTTTGGGGGTGTCCTGCAGCTGGTGGCGCACGGCGCCGAGCAGCTGCTCGCCGGTGGTTTCGGTCTGGTCGAGGATGCGCCAGGCGTCGCGGGCGTGCTCGGCCTGCTGCAGCACGAAAAAGGCGCCCCGGCGCCGCAGCTGCTGGTTGTCGCCCTGGTTGTCCTGCACCTGGCTTTGCAGCGACTCGAGTACGAGCACCTGTTGGCCCGATTCGGGCCTGAGGTAGCGGCCGAGCAGCGTTTCCTCCATCTCGGCCAGGTCGGCGAGTTTTTGCATGGGGTCGACGCTCACGATAATGCGGGCGAAGCGCGGGGCCGCGTCCTGGTGGCGAATGAGGTTGTGGGTGCGGGCCAGCTCGTAGAACAGGCCCTCGTAAGCGGCGTTACGCATGGCTTGACTGTTTTTTAAGGCGTTGGTAATCAGCCGCCGCGTCCTGGACTTCGGCCAGTACCAGGCGCAGGGGCTGCTGGGCGGTTTGCTGCACGGGGCCGAAGGCGCCGCCCGAGAGCTTGCGCAGCACCCGGCCCCAGTCGGGGGCCTGTTTGGCCCGGCCGCCGGCATCCTCCTCGGCCGCGGCAAACACGTCGGGAAACTCGTCGGCGAGCTGGGCGCGGCAGCCCCGGTACCAGGTCAGGATGGCGAGCTTCTGGACGTAGGACACCTGGGCCACCTTGGGGCTGCGCCGTTCGAGCTGGTGCTCGTTGAAGGGCAGGCGCACGTCGCCGTTCCAGTCGGGGGCGTCGGGGTCGGCCCCGGCCCGGGCGGGGCGGTAGAGCACCGTCAGGAACTGGTCGAGGGCGGCGGCCTGGCCGTGCAGGCAGTAGAGCACGAAGAAGGTGTCGGCGAACATGAACTCGCCGAAGAGCAGGTTGCGTAGCTGCCCCAGCGGGCCGTGCCATGTAGCGCGCTGGCCCGCGCGGCGCTCCACGGCGAGGGTGGGCAGCAGCTGGTCGGTGAGGCGGTGCTGCTCGCTGGCCAGCCAGTCGGTCAGGGGCAGGAGCTGGCCCAGCACTACGGGCGAGAGGCCCGCCAGCAAGGGCAGCGGGTAGCCGCTCAGGGCGCCGAGCAGCCGCAGCCGGCGGTCGGGGGTGGGCTTGGCGTAGACCTCGGGCAGCAGGCGCAGCAGTTGCTGGCGGCTCAGCTCGTGCCAGGTCGAGGGCACTTGCCGGGTGAAGGTGCCGATTTGTAGCGTTTCCATGCCCCGAAGTTGCCAGGGCCCGCCTCGGGCGGAAAGGACACAAAAAAGCCCTAGCCGGCAGGGTTAGGGCGTGGTAGTGTCAGCAATAGAATTAGGGTAAGCCACTATTCATCGGCTTAGATTTGTGCTATACAGCAGCTTCCTACCCTTGCCGCATGACTCTTGCCCAACAACATCGTTACGAAATGCTAGCTACTAAGCTGATTTTCATCAGCAATCTCGCAGTCATTACAATTGGTAACTACCTTACCAAGCAGGGCTTTTGGGCGGCGGATTTGTCGCACACCACGATATGGGTAGCAGTGTTGTTTTACCCCTGGTTCTTTTGGGTAGCTTATTGTATTGGAAAAGGGCGCCGCTGGGCAAAAATCACCTATATCGTGCTTACCGTCTTGGGGCTATTATTCACAATGCTTGACTACAAGCGAATGGCTCCTAAGCTGTTTTTCTCAACGGCTTCGACTAGCAGCTTCTTTATGCAGCAGGTACTGTACATAGGAATTTGCGGGCTCATTCTCTTAAGCTTGCGCAAGACCAAACTAGAAACGGGTTTAGCTGCAAGCAAATAGCCCTGCTCATAAAAAAAGCCCCAGGAGTCGGCCTGAGGCTTTTTTATGGGCTAGTTACAAGTCAGGGTCTAGCTCCCGCACCCGTTTTTCTAGGGCGGCGATGACCTCCACGAGCTGGTACTCAAACTTGGCGAGGGGCATCAGGGGCTGGAGGTTATAGCGCTGGAGGATTTCGTACATCTCCACGTCGTCGATGGCCAGGGGCTCCACCAGGGGCGGCGGCACTTCACGCTCGGGCTTTCTGCTTTTTGATTGCTCGGTGCCCGGCTCCTGGCCAGCTTCATCGGGCATCGGGGTGCGGCCGAAGCCGATAGGGGGCTGGTTCTTAGGCATAAGTCGAGCAAGCTGGGGTAATCGCTGCAAACACTTCTGGACCGATCGCCCTAAGTATGGAGGTCACGCTCCTCCTCTACACCCCAGCCGTATTTCGACGGCTGAGGCGATCAGTATAATTTCCAAGAAGTGTTTGCCCTGCGAAGGTACCATTAAAAAAGGCCCACTTGCACATGGAGCAAGTAGGCCTTCTCGAATTGGCTCAGCGCGGCGGGGAGCTACTACCACGATTCTGGCTGGGGCCTCTCGGCTACCCACTCCATCCGCGCTGGCTAGGGCAAAGGCAGGGAGCCAAATAGCTTATCACGAAACTTATAGGCTAAGCCGGCCAGTAGCCCGAACAGTAACAGCACGATACAGGTGCCCAGCAGCCAGGGCGGCACGCCGGTATTGGTAGTGGCCCCGGCCTTGGCGCCGGGCGCCGTGCCCAGGGCGCCGCCGTGCTGGCCGGCCTTGGTGTAGTCCTGGGCTTGGCTAGCCCCGGCGGCCACCGGCGCCTGGGCCTTGGGCGCGCTGACGTTGCCGGTGCCCATCTGGATGGTCACGTTACCCTTAAACTTGACCTTGCCGGCCTGGTACTTACGGGCCACCTGGTGCTGAATAGTGGTATCTAGGGGCTGACTGAGCGATTCGGCGAGGTCGGCCGACGTGGCGCAGCTGGGCAGGGTGCTGGCCACGAGCAGGGCGCCGGCCAGCAGGGCGAGTAGTCGTTGGAGTAAAATCACTAGTTCCAGGGCAGGTTAGGTTGCGGCGCGCGGCGGCGCTCGTGGGCGTGCCGGCGTTGCTGGTGGTGGTAGGTGTGGCGCGCCCGGCGCGGGGCCTGGGCACTATGGTCGAAATTGTAGGTGGCGCAACCCGTGAGCAGCGTAGCTAAGAGCAGGGTAGTCAGTGTTTTCATGGCAGGTCTCCGTGGGTATAGTGGGGATTGTCGACGACGCTGGCCACGGCGGCCACCAGGCGCTTGAGCCGCCAGTTCTGGTACACGCCCTCGCCGTCGCGCTTGAGGGCGCCCCCGCCGCCGGTGTTGCCACCCAGTGCGCGCACGCTCGGGCCGGTGCCCCAGGTGCCTACCTGCGTCTCGACGTGGCAGATGTGGGGGTGGCCCCAGGTGTAGCCCAGCAAGTCGGCGGGCTGGGGCGGCGGCCGGCCGGCTACCTGCTGGCCGCCGCGCCACACCATGTGGGCTTTGTCGAACCAGCTCTTGGCCTTGCCGAAGCGCGGCACCTGAATGCCGGCCTTGCGCAGGATGTAGACCACGGTCCACGAACACCAGGCGTCGCCTACCTGGCCACCCGCATACTTGATGATGCGCTCGACCGCGGCGCCGGCATTGCGGCCCACCTCGCGGATACCCTCCAGGCTCAGGGCGACCCTTACGACCCGAGCGCGGCGGCTGGCACTGCTGTCAGCGCGGCTGTTAGCGCGGCATTGGCCGCAAAGAAGAAAATAAAGAAGGGCGAGCAGGAGAAGATGAGGCGAGCGCATCGGGTAGTGAATTGAAGGGTGGCGATTTTGCGACGCTCGGCGACCTGGGCCAGGCGTTCAGGCGTGAGGATGTAGTCGAGGCCCACGGGCCAGGAAGTCGGCGGGGCCAGTAGGGCCAATAGGTCGGCCGTGATGGACTCTAGCAGCTTGCCCTCCATCGTCTCGGCCGCGTAGTCGTAGAGGCGGGGAAAAAGTGCCCGCCAGCCGGTGTAGGCCATTGTCAGGGCCAGAAAGTATTGGGCCGCGCCCAGGGTGTAGGCGTTGATAGTATCGGGGGCGAAGCCGCCAAACGAGGGGTACACCAGGCGCACCAGGGGCGGGCCAAAGATGAAGGTGCCCACGGCCGCTAGGCCCAGCAGCAGCACGCGGCTGCCCTTGGGTAACTCGGGCAGCTTGGGCAACTGTATGCGTGGCAGGCGCAGCACGGGCGGCAGCTTGCCCGCGTAGTCCAGGCTGATAAGTGTGCCGAGGCCGAGGGCACCCAGTGTGTAGCCGGCCACGCCCAGGTAGCCGATGGCGGGGTGGCTCTCGATGGAGAGAATGACGGCTAGGAGGCTGAGCAGGCACAGGATGGCCAGGCCAGCGAGTACTCGTAGGGGAGTAAGCATGGGGTTAGTGTTTGTTGAGGAGGTAATTGGTGAAGAGGTCTTTGACTTGGCTGAGGTCGGTGCCCATCTGGTCCATGCGCCGTTCGATGCGCTGCTCGAAGCTGCCGAGCCGGCCTTCCAGGCCCGTCACGCGCTGCTCGGTGCGGATGGCCAGGGCCGTGGTGGCCTCGAGTTGGGCCGCCTGGCGGTTCTCGTGGTCGCGCTGCTTGGCGCGGCTGTGGGCCGTGGCGATGTTGTAGATGGCCGCGCACACCCCGATGAAGCTTAGGGCGACCCCGAGGCATTTGAAGAGTAAGTCCATGACTAGCAGAATTTCCAGACTTTGGTGGTGAGGGAATTGACCACCACGGGCGGGCGGCTGGGCGGGGTGTAGGTCGGGGAGCCGTAGTAGGTGGCGTAGCGCGTGGCCGAGGCCGACTCGTCGAGGTGCTCCCCGAGCAGACGCAGGTAGCGCTCGCCCACGGCCCGCGCCACCTGGGCCTTCTGGTAGAGCAATTCACTCAGGCCCGCGTCGGCCTCCTTGGCGTTGGCATCGTCGGGGCGCTGGATGGTCAGGTCGATGCCGTCCGGCGTCAGGCGCAGGGCCAGGGCCGGCACGGCGTTGGCGATGGTGAGGCTCGCCAGGGCCGGGTACACCCAGGCGCGCAGCAGGTTCTCGTTTTCCGACGTCAGCGTGCGGGCCTCGACCTGGTCGCGCAGCTCCTGCAGCAAGGCGCTGCCCAGCACCGTGCGCAGCTCAAACGCCTCCAGGCGGCGGCGCACCGGGCGCAGGGCCTCGAACACGAGCCACGAGGCGCCGATGTTCTCGTACTCCTGAAAGTCCCCGGCGCTGGTAAGCAACTCGCGCCGGTGCCGGCGACCGGCCGGCGAGGCGGCCCAGGCCTGCAGCTCGGGCGTGGCCTCGCGGTGGGTTTCCAGCCAGTGCAGTAGCGCATCGAGCCCCGCGTAGCCCCGGCGCTGGTGCAGGGCCTGCAGCTCGCGGCTCTGCCACTGAAAGGCCGTCTTGATTTTGTCGGTACTGACGATGTGCACGCCGGTGCCATCGATGCTCACTTGGTGGGTGGTAATGCCGGTGCTGGCCGAGAGGCGCGCCAGCGGGGCCTGCACGGCCCGCAGCAGGGCGGCGGCCACCGTGTCGGCCTTGGCATCGAAGCCGGGCGCGTCATAGGCCGCCTGCAGCCAGGCGTAGAGCGGCTCGCCCAGCAGCGGGGCGATGAGCGTGGCCTCGGTCTCGGCCAGCTCCAGCACGAAGCTGGGCGGCAGGCCGGTGGCCTGGTTGAAGTCCACGGCCACGTAGCCCTGGAACTCGGCGAGGGTTTTGAGGAGCATCAGGCGTCGGGTTTTTTAGAGGTCTCCTTGTTGGCGTCGGCCGTGTTGACCTGCGGGTTGAGGAAGCGGAACTCCAGGTCGGGGTCCCAGCCGTTGTAGTCGCGGATGAAGTGCAGGATTTCCAGAATCAGGTCCTGGTAAAAGCTGTGGGTGGCGACAAACACGTTGAAGGCCACGCGCTTGTCGGAGCCCGAGCCGGAGCCCAAATCCTTGCCCGGGCTGATGCCCGAAAGGGTGGGGTCCACCTGCAGGGCGGTGTAGAAGTGGCTGGCCGCCTCCTGCGAGTCCTCGATGTAGAGGCCCGACTTGATTTTGTCGTCGATGGCCGTGACCGTGAACACCTTGATGGTCTGCCCCGGGTTGCCCGGGTCGGGCATGGTCACGCTCAGGATGGACTTGCCCGCGCCGGCCGTGCCGGCCATCGTGCGCTCGAAGGCGTCCAGTTCCTCGCTGATGATGCTCTTGCGCTCGCCATCCTTCTTCTCCTTCCAGTCGGGGTATTTCCACTCCCAATAGCGCACGTCAGCCTCGATGAGGTACTTAATGCTGAGCTGGTTGTCGAAGAGTTGCTTCTTGAAGTCGGGCACGGCCTGCGCCACGTCGAACCACTTGCTCTTGATGATGACGCTCCAGGCCGCCAGCTGGTAGAGCGCGTTACCCGGGCTGGGCAGGGCCAGGGGCCAGACGTACTTGAAGCCGCGCTTATCGGCGCGCAGGGCCTCCACGGGGGCGAAGTAGGGGTCGAGCACCGGCACCTTCTCGGTGTAGCCGTCGCCGGGCTGGGCGGCCGGCCAGTTGGCCGAGATGTAGACCCAGGGCGGCACGGCCTGGCCGAGCTGCTGGGCCGAGTAGCGGCAGAAGGGCGCGTCCTGGATGGTGACGCTCGTTATCTGGCTGCGGTCGTTGCTGAGCACCAGCTCCGGAAAGGCCTGCGCCATGTACACCAGGCCCTGCAAGCCCTCGAAGCCGAAGCGCGAGAGGTTGCTGCGCCGGAAAAACTCGGCCACCACGGGGTCTTTGGTGCGCTGGAAAATCTCCGAGCCGTCCGGCTTGTAGCCCGTGACCTTGCCGTAAATCAGGCCGCTGCCATAAATGGCGCGGGTTTTCCAGTCCAGCACGGGGCCCAGGATGGTGCTCTTGGCAATGGCGGCCAGCACCTGCTGCGGGTAGTCGTTGCCCGGCCCCCAGGGCGCGACCAGGCCCTGGGTGGTCGTCTTATCGACCGGCGAGGAGGGCGCCACGCCGCCGGGCTTGAGCGGAGCGGCCGCGGTGCCGGTGCCGCTGGCGCCGAGCGCCCCGTTCAGGCGCACGGCCGCGCCCATACCCCGGTGGTAGGCCACGCCGTGGCTGGAAAAGACCAGTTGCTGCATTAGAGGTAGACTTTGCGCCCCGCGACGTGCGTGAGCAGGTAGATGTGGATTTTCTTCAGCTCACCCGTGGCCGTGTCCACCAGGTTGCGGGTAGCGTTGAGCCAGTGGGCGGGGTCCTTGGTGCCGGTGGGCACCGGCACCTGGCCGTCGGCCGCCACGTCGGCGCGGTCGGCCTCGGTTTCCTCGGTGGCGGTGGGCGCGCGCAGGGCGGCTTCAGCGGCGGCGTGCTGGCCGGGGCCGATGCGGGCGCCGGCCAGGTCGCGGAACTCGCCGCCCGTGCCGCGGCGCCGGTCGTAGGTGACCCAGCGCACGGGCACGGGGGCCGGCCCGTCGAGCAGGGCCAGCGCGTCTTTGAGGCGGATAACGGGCGTAGTCGGGGCGTTCATTGGTGCCACGAAGTACCCGCCGGCCTGAACCCGGTAAAAGGACACAAAAACCCCTCAGCGGCCCGGAAAAGAGCCGAAAGTCCAATCTCAACGCGAAGTGCCCTCCCGCGCTGGAAACGGCGATTTTGGGCCGTTTTGGCGTTCGCCAGTCTCACAGGTCGAGCGGGATTCCCCGGCTTGCACTGTCGGCCCCGGGCAGTTGCCTGGGGCTGCCTCGGGGGATATCTGCCTGGCTCCTCCCCTCCCCAGGGGAGAGGCTGGGGGGTGGGCACGAAAAAGCCCCGACCAACTGGTCGGGGCTCGTACCGAGGCAGGGCTAGGCAACTCTTCAGCTGGAGTAGAGGCCGAGCTGGCTGAAGTCCACCTGGGCGTTGACGATGTCGGTGCCGCAGGAGAGGAAGTGCAGGTCGATGTTGTCGGTGTAGTGGGTCGCGTGCTCAGCCGGGAAGCTCTCCTTCTGCTCACTCGTCTTCACCTTCTTGATGCGGCCCTTGCTATCCTGGCTCACGGGGGCTAGCAGCATGGCCGTGATGCCATCCTTGCAGCGCTCCTTGTTGAAGCGCTGGCGCAGCAGGTTCGGGTCGCGCTCACTGAGTAGGTCCTGGGCCAGCAGGTAGCGCGTGGGGTGGCCCGGGATGCGGCCCAGGCCGAAGCGCTGGATGCGCCAGCCCCGCTTGAGGAAGGCCCGCATGAAGCGCTCGTTGAGGGTGAACTCGCTATCGGGCCGGCGGGCATCGCCGTACTCCTCGTCAGCCAGGAACTCCACCTCCCGGCGCAGGTGGTAGCGGTAGTACTCGCAGATGTTGCCCACCAGCTCATCAATGAAGCCGGGAAACTTGACGTGGAAGCCGCCCAGGTGGCGGTACTCGCCCATGTCGCGGTGGGGCTGACCCACCCAGGACGTAGTGATGCGTGCCCCAAAGTCGACCGAGATGCGCAGGG
>JBPBQJ010000128.1:0-20465 GCA_050954765.1 Janthinobacterium lividum
TGCCCGCGCCCACCTTTGCACCCTTCCCGACCTGGAAGCAGCGGGGCAATCCGCGCCCACTGCGCGTCCGTCAACAGGTATTCCATGCCCAAACATACCCCAGACTGTTAACACTTCCTAGCACCACAAGGTGCGCTTTATAACTTCCTGGAGAGCCCGCTAACTAGTCGTTTTTACTCAGCTACCTCATGGGACAGTGAGTGGGCATAGCGAAAAAAAGAAGACCGCGCGGGGCCGGTATCTGGCCCCGAGCGGTCTTCTTTCGCAGCGAATTTTGCGTACTCCACCCCCTTAAAACACGGACTGTGCCTGCGGCAAATTCGGAGCAAAAAGCGGTTGGGCTCCGGCCGGCCGGCGCACTGCACCTGTCTACCAGCGCCCAACCAGACGCTTTTTAGTCTATCCTCCTGCAGCTAGCCTACGGGCCGCAGCAGCCCAGCCGCTACAGCACCACCAGCTTGCGGGTGGCGGTGAGGCTAGCGGTGGAAATTTGCACTAGGTAGGCGCCGGCCCTCAGGCCAGCGACCACGGTACGCGAGCCACCCGCGCGCAACTCGGTGCGGTACACCTCGCGGCCGCGCAGGTCAACTACGCGCACGGTGGCGGCAGTGGCGGCGGGCAGCTCCAGCGTGAAATTACCGCCCGGCGTGGGGTTGGGGAAGAGCTGAATTTCGGGGTACTGGCTAGCCAGCGTGGCCGTGACCGTGCCCACCGCCTGAATGGCCCAGCGCTGGCAGGCGCAGGCGTTGTAGTCCCACAACCCCAGCTGCTGGCCATCGGTGAGGGCGGCGTTGGGCACCTCCACCACCCGGTTGCCGTAGAAGGCAGCCAGCACGTAGGTGCCATCGGCGGCGCGCTCTACCCGAAACTGCTGGCAGTTGAGCGCCGAGTTGGCTTGCAGGCCCAGCTTGGTACCGGCCTCCTCGGCGCAATTGGCCTGGTCGGCGTTGAGGTTGCTGAGTACGTTGGTGAGCTTGTACACGCCGCTGCCCTGGGGCGCCAGCTTCCACTGCTGGCAGGGCTGGCCAGTGGCGGTGCTTTGCACGAGGGCCTGGCCGGCGGCGGCGGTGCAGTTGGCGGTGGCCCAGGCCTTGCCGCTGTTCTGGTTGGTGATGGTGTAGGTGCCGGCGGCTAGCCAGTCTTGCGTAGCTACGGGCCAGCCCGCGGCGTCCCAGCTCAGGCTACCAATGCCGAGGGTGGGCGCGCCGTTGCGGTTGCGGTCGTAGTAGTGGTAGGTGAGGTAGTTAACGTTGTTTTCGGTGAGCAGGCCCACGTGGCCCGGCCCGAGGTAATTGTCTTTACCCACCAAAAAGTCGGTGCCGCCGCCCTGCAGCAGGTCCACGCCGTTCCGGTCGAGGTAGGGGCCGGTGGGGCTCGTCGAGCGGCCCATCTGCACGTAGTAGGTGCTGGCCGAGCCCGCGCAGCAAATGCCTTTGTTATAGAACAGGTAGTAGTAGCCCGCGTTTTGCAGCACGGTAGCGGCCTCGTGTTCGCACCAGGGGCTAGTGCCCGCCACGTTTTTGATGTTCGCATCCAGCCGCTTGCCGGTGGCGGGGTCCAGCTCTATCAGCCAGATGCCACTCAGGTGCGAGCCGAAGGCCATCCACATTTTACCCTGCGCATCAGTGAAAATACTCGGGTCGATGCTGCCCCAGGGCGAGGTATTATCCGAGCTCACGACCATGCCCTGGTCGGTCCAGGTGCTGAGGTCGGGGCTGGTGGCTAGCCCAATGGCGCTGAGCCGCCCGCCCAATGAGCACGAGTAGTACATGTAGTACTTACCATTCTTAAACATGCATTCGGGCGCCCAGAAGATGCCCTTAAAGCCGGGCACAGCGGTGTTAATCCAGCCGGGCCAGGTGCCCGCCGCAAACACCGTAGCCGCCGGCTGCCAGCTAATGAGGTCGGTCGAGGTCATGTGGTAAATCTGGTCGCCGGTGGTCCAGATGTGGTACACGCCGTTGCGCTTCACCATCGTGGAGGGGTCGTGTGCGCCCGGGTATCCCTGCAAGGCCAGCGCCGCGTGGCCCGAAAAAAGCACAAGCGTCAGCAGTAGCAACTGACTAGCCCAGGCACGCAATGGCCGGGCAAAAGAGGTAGAAGTTAGGCTCATAACTCAGAAAGGGTGGGACTGGAAAATGATGAGAGTGGACAAAAAAAGAACGTCATGCTGGGCTTACTAAAGCCTCTCTGCCGCACCGTATGAGCACTACTTCAACGATTCGAGCAAGATGCTTCACTGCGTTCAGCATGACGTTCTACTAAAGGTTTGTGCGGCCCGAGGCCCGGTACTACCTTATTTCTTACCCGCCACCCGAAGCACCGTGAAGGAATTGGGGGCTAGGGTATAGGTCAGCGTGCTGCCCTTCACGGCGAAGGTCGATTCCTGAGGGGCGAGCTTTTTGGGCTCGGCCAGGCTGTTCTGGGTTTGCAGGTCGGCGCTGGCCATGGTCTGGGCGCGGCCGGTTTTGCCGAGGCCCCTGGCCCCGGCCAGGTTGATGCTGACGGGGCGCGGGCTGCTGGAGTAGTTCACCAACTTCACCACTACCTCGCCGGTGGGCTCGTCGGCCACGGCACTGGCGAAGAGGTTGTCGGCGCCGTTTTTAGCGCCGCTAGGCATGGTTACGGGCAGTACCTTGGTGCCTTTGTTCAAAGCGTATAGTTTCTGCACGTAGTAGCTCGGCGAGCCGTACGAGTTCAGGTTGTCAAACCAAATCATGTCGGGCGTCCACTGCCAGGCGTCCACGTTGGCGAAGAGCGGGGCGTAGCTGGCCATGCCCACCACGTCGGCGTTGCGCTCGAGGCCGGTCATAAAGGCGGCCTCCGAGATGGCGCAGTCCCAGGTGTTCTTGTTGTCGGGGCTGCCGATGGCGATGCTCTGGGCGGCGTACTCGCCGGCGAAGATTTTGGGGCCAGTGCGGGCGTACTTATCGTAGCGGTCGGCGTGCTCCCGAAACCACTGCGGCAGAGCATAGTAGTGCTCGTCCACGTACTCGGCCTTGAGCTCGCCGAGGCGCTTGCTGGCCTTGTCGAAGAGGTCGCCGTCGGGGCTAGGGCCCGCGCTGCTCACAATCTCAATCTTGGGGTACTTAGCCTTCACGGCCTTGGCAAACGGCTCGTAGCGCTCCAAATATTGCGGGCCCCACTGCTCGTTGCCGATGCCCAGCATCTTGAGGTTGAAGGGCGCCGGGTGGCCCATGGCCACGCGCTTGGCACCCCACGGGGAGCTGGCCGGACCGTTGGCAAACTCGATGAGGTCGAGCGCGTCCTGAATAAAGATATCCAGCGACGGGTCGCCCGTGCTGGCGGCGGGCGCCGGGGCGTTCGGGCCACCTTTGGTGCTGGCGCTACCCAGCGGGGCTAGCTCGCCCGAGTTGAACTGGCAGGCCATGCCCACGTTCAAAATCGGCAGCGGCTCGGCCCCAATATCTTCCGACAGCTGGAAATACTCGAAGAAGCCCAGGCCAAACGACTGGTAGTAATCGGGCGTCGAGCGGTGCTTGAACTCCATGTTCCAGCGGTTCACGAGCGGCGTGCGGCTAGCCACGTCGCCGATGGTTTCCTTCCACTGGTAGCGCTCCGAGAGGGTGCGGCCCTCCACGATGCAGCCGCCGGGGAAGCGCAGGAAGCCCGGCTTCATGTCCTTGAGCAGCTGCACCAAATCGGTGCGCAGGCCGTTGGGGCGCTTATTCCAGGTGTCCTTCGGGAAAAGCGATACCACGTCCAGGTCCACCGTACCGGTGCCGTTGAGCACCAGCTTGAGGTGCGCTTTGTTCTGGGTGCCGGTGGCTTTGAGTACGGCAGTGTACTGCTTCCACTGGTCAGTAAAACCCGTCACGGCTACCTGGCCCAGGCTTTCGCCCTTCTCCCCTACTAGGCTAGCGGTGAGGCCATTGACACCTCCCGCGCCGCGCCGGGCGTAGAACGAGAGCGTGTACTCGCCGCCCTGCTTGATGCCCATGCCGCGAAAGCCTTCGTTCTCGATGCCGGCTTCGCCAGCGGCCCCGCTACGGGTGGTCAGGCGCACGTAGTGCGAGTTGCTCGCCGTGATGCCCTGCTCGTTGCGCACGCTGTAGGTATCGAGGTTGGCGGCGCCTTGCAACGCCTTCCAGCCGATGAGGCGGGCGTCGGTTTCGAAGGACTTGTTCTTCACCAGCTCGGGGTACAGGCCCCCGTCGGCCGCGAAGTTAATGTCTTCGAAGAACAGGCCGTACATGTTTTTATTGACGGCCGCGCCGGGCTTGTTCACCTGCACGGTGAGGCTAGCCGGGGCCGTTTGGGCGCTCGTGGCTAGGGTACCCAGCAGCGTGAGGCCAGTAGCCAGGGCCGGAAAGCGGGAAATACTAATCATAAAAGTGGAGTGGAAGCGGGTGGGAATGGGCCGTACTGGCGCGAGTTTAGGCGAAGCCGTAACTCGTGCCAATTATGAAGCGGAGGCTGTGCCTCCACTGCCGCGCTAGCGGCAATACTATGCCTGCACGGCACCTAGTGGCTTGGTTAAAGCGCGGCTGTCTAGGCGCGGGTTTGCCGCTAGCGCGGCAGTGGAGTTGAAAACTCCACATCATGCCAAGGCACGAGTTACGCTACGCTAAACTCGCGCCAGCGCAGCATAACTTGTTCTTGCTTACTAGCCCTTAAAAGCGACCTCGTTATACCGCAGCTCGTTCTTGAACGTGCGCAGCTTGGTATCCTCGTCGATGATGAGGTACTCGATACCGGCCATCTCGGCGAAGTCCTCCAGGTACTCGCTGGTCAGGTTTTGGCTGTAGCCGGTGTGGTGCGCGCCGCCGGCCAAAATCCAGGCCGCGAGGCCGGTTTTCATGTCGGGGTGCACCTTCCAGAGCACGCGGGCCACGGGTAGGTTGGGCAGGTCTTGCTCGGGCGCTACGGCCTCTACGGTATTGACAATCATGCGGAAACGGTTGCCCATGTCCACAATGGTGGCGTTCAGGGCCGGGCCAGCGGGGCAGTTGAACACCAGGCGCACCGGGTCTTCCTTGCCACCAATGCCGAGCGGGTGAATCTCGGCGCGCACCTTGCCTTCGGCGATGGTGGGGCAGATTTCGAGCATATGCGAACCTAGGACTTGCTCGTTGCCGGGGGCGAAGTGGTAGGTATAATCTTCCATAAACGAGTTGCCGCCGGGCAGGCCGGCGCCCATTACTTTCATGGCGCGCACCAGGGCCGACGTCTTCCAGTCGCCCTCGCCGCCGAAGCCGTAGCCATCGGCCATCAGGCGCTGGGTGGCGATGCCGGGCAGCTGCTTCATGCCGTGCAAATCCTCGAAGGTGTCGGTGAAGCCCTTGGCGTTGCGGTCGGTCAGGAACTTGCGCATACCCAGCTCGATGCGAGCCGCGTCGCGCAGGCTTTCGCGCTTTTCGCCGCCTTCTTTCAGGTTGTCGCCCAGCTCGTACTCAGTCTCATAAGTGGCGATGAGGCCGGCAATCTGCTCGTCGGTCACGGCATTTACCTCGGCTACCAGGTCGCCGATGCCGTAGGTGTTCACCTCGTAGCCAAACTTGATTTCGGCTTCTACTTTGTCGCCCTCGGTCACGGCCACGTAGCGCATGTTGTCGCCAAAGCGCACGAAATGCGCGCCCTGCCAGTCGGCCCAGGCGCTGGCCACGCGGCTCCAGATGCTGAGGCGCTCGCGCACGTCCTCGCTCTGCCAGTGGCCCACAATCACCTTGCGGCTCAGGCGCATGCGCGAGCCGATGAACCCAAACTCGCGGTCGCCGTGCGCCGATTGGTTGGTGTTCATAAAGTCCATATCGATGGCATCCCACGGAATGTCGCGGTTGTACTGCGTGTGCAGGTGGGCCAGCGGCTTTTGCAGGATTTTCAGGCCGTTAATCCACATCTTGGCCGGCGAGAAGGTGTGCATCCAGGCAATCAGGCCCACGCAATTCGGCGTGTTATTCGCCTCCTGCATGAGCTTGTAAATCTCCGCCGGGCCGGTCAGCACCGGCTTATACACGATGTTGATGGGCAGTTTGGTGCCAAGCTCCTGGGCGATTTCCTGCGAGTGGCGGGCCACTTCCTCCAGGGTTTCGGGGCCGTATAGGTGCTGCGAGCCAGTGATAAACCAGGCTTCGTAATTTGAAATATCAATCATGATTTTTGAAAAAATACGGTCGTCATGCAGCGCGCAGCGAAGCATCTCGCGTGCTGCACTAATCTCTTTCGTCAGCAACGAAGCGAGTGGGATACTTCGCTGCGCGCTGCATGACAGCTAATGAGGGCAGCAATTAAGACTGCCCGTAGTAAGAATTGGCACCGTGCTTGCGCTCATAGTGCTTTTTAATCAGCGCCTCTTTCAGCCGCGCCACGCCCGGCTTGAGCGTGCAGCTGAGGTAGGCTAGCCGGGCTACTTCTTCCAGCACGGCGCTGTGGTACACGGCTTTCTCCACCGTTTTGCCCCAGGTAAAGGGCGCGTGGTTGCCCACGAGTATCATCTCGACTTCGGCGGGCGAGAGGCCGCGCTGCGCGAATTCGTTGATGATTTGCCAGCCCGTCTGGTGCTCGTAGTCGCCGGCGATGAGCTCGTCGCTCATGGGCGGCGCGCAGGGCACGTCGGCGGTGAGGTGGTCGGCGTGGGTGGTACCTAGGATGGGAATATCGAGCTGCGCCTGCGCCCACGCCGTAGCATAAGTGCTGTGTGTGTGCACGATACCACCAATGTTAGTCCACTCCTTGAAAAGCAGCGCGTGGGTTTTCGTGTCGGACGAAGGCCGCTTGGTGCCTTCCACAATGTTATTGTCGAAATCCACAATCACGATATCCTCGGCCTTGAGCGTAGCGTAGGGCACGCCGCTGGGCTTAATGGCGAACACGCTGCGTTCGCGGTCTACCACGCTGGCGTTGCCGAAGGTGAAGAGCACCAGCCCGAGGGCGGGCAGCTGCATATTGGCCTCGTAGCAGGCTTGTTTCAGGTCTTGGTACTGGCTCATGCGGTGGTGATGGCGGGGGTTTCGGGTTCCATTACCGGCTCTTCCGAGTGGCTGGTCGTCACACTTTCCACGAACTTGCCCAGCGCCTGGTACTGCGCGTAGCGGGTGGCGTACTGGGCCACGCTCGCGGGGTTGGGCGTGTAGGTTTCGGCAAAACCACTCCCCAGGGCCTTCTGCGAAGCCAATACATCGGGGTAAATGCGTGCAGCCACGGCGGCGTACATGGCCGCACCCAGCGCAGGTGCCTGTTCCGACACGGCAATCTTAATGGGCCGGTCGAGCACGTCGGCTAGGGTCTGCATCACGAAGGCCGACTTCTTCGCCACGCCGCCGATGCCGATAACCTGCTTAATCGGAATGCCTTCGCTTTCGAAGCGCTCCACAATCTGCTTCGAGCCGTAGCAAATGGCTTCGACCAACGCGCGGAATACTTGCGGGGCTGAAGTGCCCATCGTCAGGCCCGTCAGGGCGCCTTTCAGGGCCTGGTTAGCATCGGGGGTGCGGCGGCCGTTTACCCAGTCGAGGGCTAGCACGTGGCTTTCGGCGGGGTCTACTTCGGCGGCGGCTTTGGTGAGCTGCACGATGAGGTTATCACTCACTTCCTGGCGGTAAGCCGCCTGCTGCTCGGCGGTCAGCACTTTTGACTGGACAGCCTGTAACGGCCACTCCAGCATCTGGCGAAACCAGGCCAGCAGGTCGCCAAAGGCCGACTGCCCGGCCTCCAGCCCTAGCATACCGGGGATAACCGAGCCATCGACCTGCCCACAGATGCCGGCCACGAGGTGGTCGCCTACTTCGGCCGTCGGGGCCACCACGATGTCACAGGTGCTGGTGCCCATCACCTTCACCATCGAGTAGGACTCGATTTCGCCGGCCACGGCGCCCGCGTGGGCATCAAACGAGCCTACGGCAATTACCGTGTTGGTAGTCAGGCCCAAGCGGCTAGCCCACTCTTCGGAAAGATGGCCAGCCACCTCGTCAGCGGTGTACGTTTCCGAGAACAATCGATTGCGTAAACCGGCCAGTTTAGGTTCGAGGTGGGTGAGAAACTCCTCCGGGGGCAGGCCGCCCCAGCTGGCGTGCCACAGGGCCTTGTGGCCGGCGGCGCAGCGGCTGCGCTTGAAGCCAGCCAGGTCCTGGCCGGTGAGCGTGAGGGTCAGCCAGTCGCAGTGCTCCATCCAGGAGTAAGCGGCTTGCGCCACGGCCTCATCCTGGCGGGTGATGTGCATGATTTTGGCCCAAAACCACTCCGAAGAGTAGATGCCGCCCTCGTACTTGGTGAAGTCCTCGCCGCCCCAGGTGCGGGCTTTGTAGTTGATTTCGGCAGCCTCGGCCAGGGCCGTATGGTCTTTCCAGAGCACGAACAGCGCGTTGGGGTTCTCGGCAAACTCGGGCAGCATGCCCAGTAGCTGGCCCTGCTCGTTCACGGGGCCGGGCGTGGAGCCGGTGGTGTCGATGGCTAGCCCCAGAATCTGCTCGGCGGGCACTTTGAGGGCTACTTCGCGCACGGTGGCTTCGAGGCCTTCGAGGTGGTCGAGGGGGTGCTGGCGAAAGCGGTTTTTGGCGGGGTTGCAGTACTGGCCCTGCTTCCAGCGCGGGTAGTAATGCACGGCCTGCGCAACTTCGGCGCCCGTGCGGGCATCGACGAGCAGCGCCCGCACCGAGTCGGTGCCGTAGTCGAGGCCGATAACGTAGGCCGGGGAGGCGGATGTAGTGGACAAGTTAAGAGATAGTTATAAGTTAAAAAGTATCTGTCATGCTGAGCGCAGCCGAAGCATCTCGCGTGGTGAACTAACTCCTGACGCTAGCAATGAAGCGGTAGAAATACTTCGGCTGCGCTCAGCATGACAAAACTGTTGGTTTACTTGCGCACCCCAAACGTGTAGCTGGTGGTGGTATGATACGTTTCGCCCGGCTTGAGGATGGTGCTCGGAAACTTGGGCTGGTTGGGCGAGTCGGGGAAATGCTGGGTTTCGAGGCAGAAGCCGGCGTGCTTGCCGTAGACCACGCCATCCTTGCCTTTTAGGCTGCCATCCAAGAAGTTGCCGGTGTAGAACTGCACGCCGGGCTCGTCGGTGGTTACTTCCAGGGTGCGGCCGGTGGTGGGCTCGTACACGGTGGCCGCGCTGTGCTGGCCGGTGGCAGTGTTCAGGGCCCAGTTATGGTCGTAGCCGCCGGGCACTTGCGCAATGCGCTCGCCGATGGCGTGGGGGCTGGTGAAATCGAAGGGCGTGCCCTTCACGGGCTTCAGCTCGCCGGTTGGGATGAGGTTAGCATCGACCACCGTGTAGCGGTCGGCCGGCAGGGTGACCTGGTGCGCCAGCACGTCCTTGCTCTGGCCCAGGGCCAAGTTGAAGTAGGCGTGGTTGGTGAGGTTAACGGGCGTGGCCTTGTCGGTGGTGGCGGTGTAGTCGATTTTGAGGGCGTTGTCGGCGGTGAGGGTGTAGACCACCGTCACGGTGAGGTTACCGGGGTAGCCTTCCTCGCCGTCCTTGCTGAGGTAGGTGAGCGTGAGCGTTTCGCCCTCGGCCGAGGTGCCGGGCTTGGCCGTCCACACCTTCTGGTTGAAGCCCACGGTGCCGCCGTGCAGCGAGTTGCCGTTGTTGTTAAGGCCCACCTGGTAGGGCTTGCCGTCGATGGTAAATTTGCCCTTGGCGATGCGGTTGCCGTAGCGTCCGATGAGGGCACCGAAGTACGGGTTCGACTTCTTGAATTCGGGGCTGAGGTAGCCGTCGGCCTTGTCAAAACCCAGGATAACGTCGGAGAGCTTGCCGGCCTTGTCGGGCACAAGCAGGCTGGTGAGCGTGCCGCCGTAGGTGCTGATGCTGGCCTTCAGTCCGTTCTTATTGGTGAGGGTGAAAAGCTGGATTTCGGTGCCGTCGGCGGTTTTGCCGAACGAAGCGGAAGTGGGCATGGCAGATGCGCTGGTGCCAGTGGCGGCCGAGTCGGCCGGGGCCGTCGAGGTAGTAGCCGTTTCCTGGCTGGTGGTGGAATTAGACGAACAAGCGGCCAGCAGCAAAGCGCTGCTTAGGCTGTAGGCAAGTACGCCAAGGCGCGGGGAAATGGGCATGGGAAAAAGACGAAAGATTAAAACACGGTCACTTTTTGCGTAAATATGCCCCCTTCGCGGCGCACTTGCACCAAGTAGCTGCCCGTGCTTAGGCCCGTGGCCACCGCCAGCTTGGTTTGCTGCGAGCCGAATTGCTGCCGATATACCGTTTGCCCAAGCAGGTTCAGCACTTCCACCGTCGTGGTTTCGCCGGCCGGGGCCGCCCCTAGCTCCACCGTAAAATTGCCGGCCAGGGCGGGCACCGGGTAAATCGTGACGCCCGCCAGGCGCTGCGAGGCCGCCGTGGCTAGGGGGGTGTTTACCAGCGTAGTGGTCCAGCGCTGGCAGTTAAAGCCGTTGTAGTACCACAAGCCCAGCTGCTGGCCCGGCGTGGTCGAGCAATTAGGCACCTCCACCACGTTGTTGCCGGTGGCCGAGGTGAAGATATAGTCGCCGTTGCTGGCTCGCTCGATGCCGTATTGCTGGCACACCAGGCCATTAGAGGCGAAAAGCTGGAGCTTGGTGCCGGCATCGGGCAGGCAATTGATAACATCCACGGCCAGCCCGCCGAGGGCGTTGGTGATTTTATAATACCCCGTGCCAAGCGGCGTCATATCCCACTGCTGGCAGGTGAGGCCGCTGGGCGTGCCCTGGGCCACCATCTGGCCCGATACGCCGGTGCAGCCCCAGGCATCCCACACGAGGCCACTGTTCTGGCTCTTGATGGTGTAGCGGCCGGCGGCTACCCAGTCGCGGCTCACGGCGGGCCAGCCGGTGGCGCCCCAGGTTAGCTTGGCCAGGCCCAGCTTGGGCGCGCCGTTGTCGTAGCCGTCGTAGTAGTGGTGGCTGAAGTAGGTTACGCCGCCTTCGGTGAACAGGCCCGCGTGGCCCGGCCCGATGTAGCGGCCCGCGCGGCTCAGCAGCGTGGTGCCGCCGCTGGCGTTCAGGTCCTGGCCAGCCTGGTCGAGAAACGGCCCGGTGGGGCTAGCCGAGCGCCCCACCTGCATGTAGTAGGTGCTACTCACGCCGTTGCAGCAGGTGCCGCGGTTCACAAACAGGTAGTAGAACCCGCTGTTGTAGGCCACGTAGGCGGCCTCTACGCCCCCATTGGCCACCGTAAACTGGTTGGCCACGTTCAGGGGCTTACCGGTGGTGGCGTCGAGCTGCGTGATGCGGATACCGCCGAAGTACGAGCCGTAGACGAACCACAGGTTGTTGCTGGTGTCGGTGTACAGCGCGGGGTCGATGGCGTTGGCCACGCTGGTGGTGTTGCTCGAAATAACCTCGCCCTGGTCGGTCCACTTATAATCGGGGCTGGCGGGGTCGAGCGTGGGGTTGGTGGCTAGCCCAATGGCCGACACCTGCGAGCCAAACGTGGAGCACGAGTAGTACAGGTAGTATTTGCCGTTCATGAACTTGCACTCGGGCGCCCAAAACGTGCCCGCGAAGCCCGGTACCTTGCCGTTTATCCAGCCGGGGTACGCCGTTTTGGTGTACACCGACTTGGCATCGGTCCAGTTAATTAGGTCGGTCGAATACTTGCAGGCAATGCCGTCGCCGGTGCCGAATACCCAGTAGGTATTGCCGCTCTTGACGATAGTAGAGGGGTCGTGGATGCCGAGCGCGCCTTGCAGCGCGTGGGCGGGCGCCGAGGCTAGCCAGAGCCCCAAAACCAACAGCAATAGGCCTGCGCGCCGGGCGCGCACTAGTAGCGAGTGCAACATAAATCGGGTGGGAAAAGAGTGGGGGTAAAACGCACCTTTGGCCGCTGCCCTACCCTAGCGGGCAGCGCAGCGGCCAAGTAGGCAGGCTAGTAGCCAGGGTTTTGCTTGATGGTAGGGTCGAGGTCGATATCAGTCTGCGGGATGGGTAGCAGCTTCGACTTGCCGAGCACGAAGTTGGTAAAGTCGGGGTCGCGCGCAATGAGGTAGTTCAAGCCCGCCTGGTTGTCGAGCAGGCCCCAGCGCACGATGTCATACCAACGCACGTTTTCGCCGGCTAGCTCGCGGCCGCGCTCGTCGCGCATGTACAGGCGCAGGGCAGTTTGGTTGCTCGAGTTGGCGGCCGAAACCGCGGCCAGACCCACACGGGCCCGCACCTGGTTCACCAGCGGCACGGCGGCGGCCGTCTGGCCCAGCTCGTTCAGCGCTTCGGCTTGCAGCAGCAGCAGGTCGGCGTAGCGAATCAGGCGGTAGTTGATGCCCGAGGTGAAATTCTCGGGGCTAGTGCGCGTGCGGTCATTCAGGTACTTGCGCCAGTACTGCTGATTGGGGTTATAGCCGAGCTCGGCAAAAGTTTTGCCGTAGAAGCGGTCGGGATTGAGCGCGCTGATGATGGAAATATCGCGGCGCGGGTCAATCATATGCTTCTTGGTGCTGCCCGACGCAAAAGCTACCGTCGAGTCGGTGAAGGAGGCCGTGAGCGACTGTCGCGGCTGCACATCGGCATACGAGTAAATGGGCGGCCCAAAGAAGTTGGGCCGGTCGTAGCCTTCTGAAGACGAGGCATTGTCCTGGCCCTGACCGACGTCGAGCGGCGTGCCGGTGTACTGCACCTCAAAAATCGACTCGTTGTTGTTCTCGTTACTTTCCGTGAAGTTGTCGAGGTAGTTGGGTACCAGCGAGAATTTTCCCGAGCTGATAATGCCCGACATCAGCGCCGAGGCCTCGGTGTACTTGTGCTGCTGCATGTACATTTTGGCGAGCAGTGCCTGGGCGGCGTACTTGGTAGCGCGGCCCAGGTCGTTGGCGGCGTAGGACACGGGCAGGTCCGGAATGGCCGCTTGCAGGTCGGCAATTACCTGAGCTTCTACCTCGGCCGAGGTCACCTGCTTCACGCGGGTCGTCACGGTGGGCTCCTCAATAATGAGCGGGATGTTGCCAAAAAACGAGTCCAGGTCGTAGTACATCAGCGCCCGGATGAAGCGCGCTTCAGCCAGGTATTGCTTTTGCAGCGTCGCATCCATCGTGATGGACGGGATGTGATTCAGCGCCTGGTTGCAGCGGTAAATAGTGCGGTAGTAGTCGTTCCAGGCGAAGGCCGAAATGAAAAACAGGTTGTTGGCCTGAATGAAGCGCGTGAACACGGCCAGTTCCACAAAGGGGCTCTGGCTGTACGACTCGTCGGAGCGGGCCGCCATAAACTGCCAGCAGTGGTTGTACACGCCGTATTGCTGAATGCCCGAGTAAGAAGCGATTACGCCTTTGTTGGCGTCATCGCCCGTCTTCCAGAACTGGGCTACCGACAGCGTGTTGGGGTTGGTTTGCTCGAGCAGGTCTTTTTTGCAGCTCGTGGCTACGGCCAGCGTACCCGCCAGGGCTAGGGTAAAGAGTTTGTGGGATTTCATAAAAGGAAGAGTTTTTTTCAATGATTAATGGTTAGTGCTTACTGGCTAATAACTTCATTACCAGCATAAAATGCCAATCATTTGTCATTAGCCAGTACGCATTAATCATTTAAAAAGTGGCCTGAATGCCGCCCGTGAAGGTGCGCACGTTGGGATACGCGCTGTTATCGATGCCGCGGCCGAAGTAGCCGGTACCCGTTATTTCGGGGTCGTAGCCGGTGTACTTCGTGTAGGTCACGAGGTTACGCCCCGTCACGTACACGCGCAGCGAGCCCAAGGCCGGCGCCCAGCCCAGGGCACTCTTGCCGAAGGTGTAGCCTAGCTGCACATTTTTCAGGCGCAGGTACGAGCCATCTTCCAGCCAGCGGGTAGTTTGGAAGAGCGCATTTTGCGAAGCGGCCAGCGCCAGGTTAGGGTCGGCACTGCCGCCTTGCAGGGCACGCGGCACCGAGTTCGAGGGGTTGTCCGTCGTCCAAGGCAGCACGTTCTGCTCAAAATTCGTGGGGCCGTTGTAGCTCTCCAGCGCCACTTTGGCGTTGTTGAAAATCTGGTTGCCGTGCACACCCTGCAGGAAAACTGCCAGGTCGAAGCCTTTGTAGCCCAGGCTGAGGTTGCCGCCGTACTGCAGCGTCGGGAAGGCCGAGCCTACGTGCTGGCGGTCACCCACATCTATTTTGCCGTCGCCGTTAGTGTCCGTATACTTCACGTCGCCCGCCGAAGCATAGGGCTGAATTACCGCCCCGCTGGCCGATTTGTAGTTTTGTACCTCATCCTGCGACTGGAAAATGCCAGCCATCGGAATCAGGAAAAACTGCCCGAGCGAGGTGCCTACGCTGGTGCTGGTCAGGCCCTGGCCATCTACCAGCGTCTGGCCCTCGTTGGGCAGCGCCAGCACGCGGTTGCGCAGGGTCGTGATGTTGCCGTTGATGCTGTACGTGAAATCACCTACCTTATTCTGGTAGCCCAGGGCTAGCTCCAGGCCGCGGTTCTCGATGTTACCGGCGTTCTGAAACACCGTGCCGAAGTTGCCCGTGTAAATGGGCACCACCACCGGGGCCAGGGCCTTGCGCGTTTCCGATATGTAGTAGTCGGCCGTGAGGGTCAGGTGGTTATCCAGCAGGGCCAGGTCGAGGCCGGCGTCTTTGGTGCGGCGCTCTTCCCACTGCAGGCCGGGGCTAGCCAGCACCGTTTGGGTACGGCCGTTGGTGATGAGCTGGCCATTGCCCAGCACGTAGTTCGTGTTCTGGTTGATGTTGGGCGTGGGCAGGTAGCCGCCGTAGTAATCGCCCGTCAGCTGGTCGTTGCCGATGATGCCGTAGCTGGCACGCAGCTTCAGGTTATTGACCATCGGCAGGGCATTCTTGAAGAACTCTTCCTCGCTGATGCGGTAGCCGAGCGAGGCCGCCCCAAAATTGCCAAAGCGGTTTGACTCAATAAAGCGCGACGAGCCATCGCGGCGGAAGCTGCCGCTAACCAGGTAGCGGTTTTTGTAGTCGTAGGTGGCCTGTGAAAAGTACGAGCGGTTCGTAATCACGCCCTCCGTGCCCTGCACCACACCCACCGTTTGGCCGGCGCTCAGCTGGAAGTAATACTGCGGCGAAGGTGTGAAGCCCTGGGTTTGCGCCGTGGTATTGTGGTAGTCGTAGTAGCGCTCCGAGTAGCCCCCCAGCACGTTTACGTGGTGGTCGCCGAAGGTCTTGTTGAAGTTTAGCGTGTTTTCGGCCATCAAAAACACGTCGTAGCCCTGGTATTCGCTCAGCGACGAGGTATTAATCTGGGTATTTTGGCGCAAGATGCCGAGCTGCTGGGCATCGGCGTTGCTGTAGGTGTGGCCGTCCATGGCCAGGTTCAGCCGGTAGGTCAGGAAGTCGAAGATGGAATAATCCATCGTGATGTTGCCCGCCACCCGGTTGTCCGACTGCGTCCGGCGCAGGAGCTGCTGCGCCCCTACTGGGTTGGTAGCAAAGGTGTTCTGGGTAGTCGAGCCCGTGCCAAAGCCGCCCAGGTTGTTGGGGTCATACACCGGCACGCTGGGCAGTATCGTCAGCACATCGATAAACGGGCCGCCATTCAGCAGCACGGTATTGATATGCGTGAGCTGAGCGTTTTCCTGAAAGCGGAAGCGACCCTTGGTCATGCCCGAGTTCAGGCGCAAGCTGTAGCGCTTGAAATCAGGGCCTTTCACGATACCCTGCTGGTGAAAGTACTCCCCCGAAATCAGGTAGTTGCTGGCCACATTGTCGGCGGTTGTACCGCCCGAGAAGCTCACGTTGTAGTCCTCTACCTTACCGGTCTGGAAAAACTCTTTTTGCCAGTCGGTGTCCACGTTGGGGTTAAAAGCGCCGCCCGGACCTTTTACTGCCCCGGCTAGGCTATTCTGGCCCGCGTTAAGGGGATTGATACCGGCGTTAGCGTAGGCCTGCACGGCGCGGTCGGCCCACTGGCTGGCATTGGTCAGTTGGTAGCGCTTCGACACCTGGTCGAGGCCCATGTAGGCATTAATACCGATGGTCGGCACGCCAGATTTGCCCTTTTTAGTAGTTATCTGGATAACCCCGTTGGCTCCCCGCGCCCCGTAGATAGCTGTCGAAGATGCATCCTTCAGCACGTTGAGCGTGGCAATGTCGTTCGGGTTCAGGTCGCGGATGTTGTCCGTCCACAACCCGTCAATCACGTAGAGCGGCGCGCTGTTGCTGTTGCCCGCGCTGCCCGCGCCGCGGATGATTACGACTGGGGCATCGCCCGGCCCGCCCGAGCCCGTTATCTGCACACCGGCCACCTGCCCTTGCAGGGCCTGCGTGATGGTGGGCACCGGCTGCTTCGTCACCTCATTCAGGTTAGCCGAACTTACGGCGCTGCTCAGGTTCTGGCGGTCCTGGGCCAGGTAACCTACCACCACCACGTCGGAGAGTGAGCGGGCATCGGGCACCAGGGCCACGTCTACCGTCGAGCGGTCGCCCACCGCTACTTCCTGGCTAGCGTAGCCGATGTAGGAGAACACGAGCGTGGCGCCGGCCGGCGCGTCGATGGTATAGCGGCCGTCGGCGTTGGTGGCGGTGCCCACATTGGTGCCCTTCACCAGCACGTTGACGCCGGGCAGGCCCTGGCCTTTTTCATCGACGATGCGGCCCGTGACGGGGCCGGCGGCTAGGGTAGCTTCCCGCAGCTCAGTTGCCGCTGGGGCGTGGGCCAGCAGGGGTTGCAGGGGCAGGCAGCTGAGCGCGGCGGGCAGCACGAGCCGCCGCATCTTAGGTACTGACTTTCTCATAGCGAGAAGGGTTGGGTGGGGAAAGTGAATATTAAAAAGAAGCAACGCGATTACACAATCGATTGTGTAAGTCAATTAAAAAAAACGCCATCCCCTGGTCTAAAGCCTGAGCAGCGGCCCGGCTGGAGTGATGTCGTTTTGAATCAACACAACAATAATAAGGGCTTTTCTCAGAATTAACAAAAATAAAATGTGCGCCCGGTTGCCTCCAACCCGACATAAATTGGCTTGCAATCGATTGCCGATAGGTTAGAGGCATTTTTTGGGTTCCGAAAAAATATTTCGGTAATGAGGTCAAGTCGGTGGTTACATTAACGATTGTGCAGAACTTCATCTGCTTCACCTACCTACTCCCCTAGCCACGGCGCAGGGCGCGCCCATGCAAAACCCCCACTGCCTGCCCAGGTGGGCCGCAGTGAGGGCTAGCGGTAAACAGCCGAAATCGGCGGGCTTTACTTGGCGGCGGGCAGGGCGCTCTCGGTGGGCAGGCCGCGCACGAGGCGCGAGTAGAGCGAGATTTCCTGGTCGAACAAGAAGCGCAGCAGCACCTTGGTGTAGCTGGTGTGGTGCAGCAGGGGGTCGTAGAACTCGGGGGCCATTTTGCGCAGCTCGGGCAGCTTGTTCCAGGGCACGCCGGGCAGGTCGTGGTGCTCGTTGTGGTAGCCGATGTTGAGGTGCACGCCGTTGAGGCGGCCGTAGTACGAGGTGGTTTCCTGGTCGGGGCTCAGCACGAGGTAGTGCTCCTGAATCCAGCGGGCGCCCACCGGGTGCAGGCTCACTGAAAACCAGAAGCTGAAGAACAGGTACAGGAACGCCCCCGGCCCTAGCCACAGGTACATGCCCACGTTGAAGGCAATCTGGGCGGCCCAGTTGGCGGCGATGTACTTATCGAACGGCACCACGCTGCGGCAGCGGAAGGTGCGCACCACCTGAAAAATCGGGAAGAAGAACAGCCAAACAGCCTTGCCAATGGCGTAGTGCTGAATGAGCTTGGCCTCGTAATGGTCGGGCAGGTCGGCGTCGTGGTCGAAGTGGCCGAGCGCCGAGTGGTGCTTGAGGTGAAACTTGCGAAAGCTCATGGCCGTCGGAATCACCATGGGCAGGTTGGCGGCGATGCCCACGGCGGCATTGGCCCACTGGCCCTTGAACACCAGGTTGTGGGTGGCCTCGTGCACAATCACGAACAGCGTGTGGCACACGAAAGCCCCGAGCACGTAGGACGCCAGCAGCGACCAGTACCAGGCGTGGCCGTGCAGCAGGTAGGTCATGGCCACCTGCAGGGCCACGCAGCCCGCCGTGATGAGGGCCGTGGTGGCGTTGCGGGTCATGAGGCGCTTCACCTCGGGGTGGGCCTTGAGGAGCTGGCGGGCGCGCACGTGGTGCGACACAGGCTCATCCGTCGGGAAGTAAGCGGTGGGGGCAGAAGCCATAAGGAGGAGCTTAACGAAACAATACTAAAATTGGCAAAGACAAGGGGGCTGCTAAGGTACTTCTTATTTATAGGCTAGCCCCGGAAGTAGCCCCGTGGCTGGCCCCATCCCTAGCCAGGCTCGGGGGCTTTGATGCGGGGGTCAAAGGCAAAATCTTCCCAACCCACAATGCGCATTTGCGCAAAATCGGGGTGGCGGGTGTTGAGCACGTAGTTGTGCTCGTGGGCGATGATGGACGAGGGCACCCGCAGCACGGCCGCCTGCTGGCGGCGGTACCAGTCGGCCCCCAGCGGCTGGCAGCGGGCGTAGGCGCTGGTGGGCTGCCAGTCGGCCGGTAGCTGAGCCAGCGGCAGCTCTTCCACGGCCAAGGTATCGGGCACGGCTATTCGGATGACTTTGAACAAGCTATTCAGCCCCTCACCGCTGCGGTGCACCACGTTTTCGAGGCAAGCCAGCGCGCGGCTGCCCGCCGCGTAGATGACGAACTGCCCCCGCAAATTCCAGCGCCCGGCGTTGCCGGAGGCCACCAGCTCGCCAGCGTACTTGGCCAGGCAGATGCGGTAGATTTCCAAAACTAATATGCGACTTAGGCGAAGTCACCGTAAGCAATGCGGCTCACTTCCTCGGCCACGAGGTCGATGCCCCCGCTGGTTTGGAGCAGGGCTAGCGGGGCCTGGTTATCGAGCCCAAACGCGGGCTTGCCCAGCCAGCGCCGAAAGGCCGCCGCCTCGCCAAATACCTCGCCGCCCTGCCGGGCCAGGGCCAGCAGCTTCAGCACTTGCTCGCTGGCGGCGGGGGCTAGCCGCTTGTTGGCATCGCGGTAGGTGCGCAGGGTTTTGGTGGTGGTGTGCAGTAGCTCGGCCAACTCATCCAGGCTTATCTGCAGCAGGTTAGCCACTGCAAAGGCCGCTTTGGCGGGCACGCCGGTGCGGGCTTCCATCACCAGGGCAAAGGAATCGGTAACGACCGTGGCCAGGCTAGCCAGGGCCGCCGGAATAGTGCTGGGCGAGTACGTGGGCGCGGCAAGCATAGGCTAGGAAAATGGGCTGGCCCGATGCAACCGGGCAAGCACCCAGCAAAGATGGGAAATTTTTCTTTACAAAACGGAAAATTTACTTTTCGTTCCTTGCCCTTCTTTTTTAGTAGCCGGGCCGGGCCAGCAACGCCCGGGCCAGTGGGCTCGTTTGCTGCCCAGCCCTTTTCCACTTTTCGCTTTCTTACCTGTATGCCCGCCCAGCCTTTGCCCCAGCGCATTGTCGCGCTCGAAGAACACATTTCCTTGCCCGATATGGTCGAGCGCGTGCCGCTCGCGGCCTGGCAGCAGGCCGGCTGGCCAGCCAATACTAATCCGCACTCGCCGGTGCGTGAACAGGCTAGCCGGCTGGCCGAAATCGGCGCCGAGCGCCTGCGCCTCATGGACGAGGCGGGCATCACGGTGCAGGTGCTTTCCGTGTCGGGGCCGGGCGCCGAGCTGCTAGGGCCCGAAGAAGGCCCGGCCTTCGCCCGCGAGTACAACGACCGGCTGGCCGCTGCCATCGCGCAGCACCCCGACCGCTTTTTCGGCTTTGCCCACCTGCCCATGACCAACCCCGCGGCCGCGGCCGACGAGCTGGCGCGCACCGTGCGCGAGCACCAGTTTCGCGGGGCCATGCTAAATGGCACCACGCAAGGGCTGTTTCTCGACGACCCCAAATTTGCGCCGCTGCTGGCCCGGGCCGAGGCGCTAGGGGTGCCGCTGTACCTGCACCCCGGCGTGCCGCCCGCGCCGGTGCGCGCCGCTTATTACAGCAACCTGCCCCACGAGCTGGGCGAGCGCCTGAGCATGGGCGGCTTCGGCTGGCACGCCGAAACGGCCATTCACGTGCTGCGCCTCATCCTCAGCGGCACCCTGGAAGCGTACCCGCGCCTCAGGCTGATAATCGGCCACATGGGCGAAACCTTGCCCGTGATGATGGCCCGCGCCGACATGACCATGCCCGCCGACCAGACCCAGCTACCCCGCAGCATCAGCCAGACCCTGCGCGACCAGGTGTACATTACCACCAGCGGCATCTTCACGCGCCCGCCGCTGGAGGCGGCGCTAGCCACGTTTGGGCTCGATAACATCTTGTTCTCAGTCGATTATCCCTACGCGCCCAATAAGCCAGGGCACGAGTTTCTGGCCGGCCTGCAGCTGCCGCCGGCCGATATTGCCAAGCTGGCCTATCGCAACGCCGACCAACTGCTAGGGCTAGCCTGAGGGAGCAGCTAAGCCGGCTTCAGAATTTTTAGTGCCTCACGCCAGAGTAGAAGTACTAAAGCAGCTTTGCGGTGGCTAGGAAGTGTTAACAGTCACGTAACCACAAGACGGTTGCCGCAAGATGAACGAAGGCCAAGAAGTGCACATCAAGCTTGTCGTAGCGGGTCGCCACGCGGCGAAACT
>JBPBQJ010000129.1:0-20161 GCA_050954765.1 Janthinobacterium lividum
CCCGCACCGTCGTCAACGACATGTCGCTCAGCGTGGCGCAGGGCGAAATAGTGGGGCTGCTGGGCCCCAACGGCGCCGGCAAAACCACCTGCTTCTACATGATGGTGGGCATGGTGAAGCCCAATGGCGGGCGCATTTTTCTTGACGATGAGGAGGTTACCCGCCTGCCCATCTACCAGCGGGCGCGGCGCGGCATGGGCTACCTGGCCCAGGAAGCCAGCGTGTTCCGCGACCTGAGCGTGGAGGAGAATATCCTCTCAGTGCTTGAAATGACGGATATGCCCAAAAAAGCGCAGCTCGACAAAGTAGAGCAGTTGCTCGACGAGTTCAGCCTGGGCCACGTGCGCAAAAACCTGGGCAAGGTGCTGAGCGGCGGCGAGCGCCGCCGCACCGAAATAGCCCGCGCCTTGGCCGTGAGCCCCAAATTTGTGCTGCTCGACGAGCCCTTTGCCGGCGTGGACCCCATCGCCACCGAGGAAATTCAGGGTATCGTGTCCAAACTCAAGCACCAGAATATCGGCGTGCTCATCACCGACCACGACGTGCAGAAAACCCTCGAAATCGTGGACCGTGCCTACTTACTTTTCGAGGGCAAGCTGCTGAAAGCCGGCACCGCCGAGGAGCTGGCCGCGGACGAAACCGTGCGCCGCGTGTACCTGGGCCGCAATTTCGAGTTCAAGCGCAAAAAAGCGTGACAGGAAGTTATGAGTTAAAAGGCAGGAATCATGCGTTTTTCGACTGCTACTCAGATAGAAATGCCCCATATTTCATAAGCTTCTAAGCGCCCGAGGCCGCAACTCATAATTCCTACCTGTTAACTCATAACTCAAAAAGCAGTGCTCGACCAGCTTGTTGCCCGCGCCGTTCAGCTGGCTAGCCTGCCCCGGCTGGCGCGGGTGCGGCACGAGCCGCTGGCGGCGCAGGCGGCCGTGCTACGCCACCTGCTGGGCCGGGCGCAGGGTACTGCTTGGGGCCGCCGCTACGGCTACACACCAGGCCTGAGCCCCAGCCAGTTTGCCCAGCGCGTGCCCGTGAGCACCTACGAGCAGCTCTACCCCGAACTGGAGAAAGTGCTGCGCGGCCAGCCCAATGTGCTGTGGCCCGGCCCCGCCCCGCGCTGGCAGGCCCGCAGCAGCGGCACCACCAACGCCCGCAGCAAGTACATTCCGCTCACCGAGGAGGCGCTGCGCGACAACCACTACCGGGCGGGGCGCGATATGCTGGCCCTGGCCACCCACCTCTACCCTAGCCAGCGCGTGATTGGGGGCCAGACCCTGAGCCTGGGCGGCAGCGTGGGGCCTAGCCCGTTTGGCGGGGGCGCGGTGGCCGGCGATGTGTCGGCGCTCATCATGCAGAGCCTGCCGGGCTGGGCGCAGGCCCTGCGCACGCCGCCGCTGCCGCTAGCCCTGCTGGATGAGTGGGAAGAGAAAATAGAACGCATTGCCCAGCACGTGCTGCGCCAGGATGTGCGCGTGCTGGCCGGCGTGCCCACCTGGATGCTCGTGCTGCTGCGCCGCGTGCTGGCCCTGGCCGGCGCCACCGACCTGCGCCAGGTGTGGCCCCGGCTAGGGTTGTTTTTGCACGGCGCGGTGGCGTTTGGCCCGTACCAAGGGCTGTTTGAGGAGCTGCTGCCGGGTGGGCAGCTGCGCTACCTCGAAATCTACAATGCCTCGGAGGGCTACTTTGCCTTGCAGGATGAGCCCGGTAGCCCCGACCTGCTGCTGCTGCTCGAGCACGGCATTTACTACGAGTTTCTGCCCACCGACCAGTTCGAGAGCCCCGACCCACGCCCGGTGCCGCTCGAGGACGTGGTTATCGGCCCGAGCTACGCGCTCGTTATCAGCAGTAGCGCCGGGCTGTGGCGCTACTCGGTGGGCGACACCGTACGCTTTACCTCGCTGCGGCCCTACCGGGTGCGCATTACGGGGCGTACCAAGCACTTTCTCAACGCCTTTGGCGAAGAAGTAGTGGTGGAAACCGCCGAGGCGGCTATTGCGGCGGCGGCCCGGGCCACGGGCTGCGCCGTGCGCGATTTCACGGCCGCGCCCGTGTACTTTGCGGCGGGCCCCGGCACCTCGCGCGGCGGCCACGAGTGGGCCGTGGAGCTGAGCGGCCCGCCCCCCACCGACGCCGGCCGCTTCGGCCAACTGCTTGACAGCGAGCTGCGCCGCCTGAATTCCGACTACGACGCCAAGCGCCACCGCGACCTGGCGCTGGCCCCGCCGCGCGTGCATTTTGTGCCGGCCGGCACCTTCGAGACCTGGCTGCGGGGCCGGGGCCGGCTGGGCAGCCAGCGCAAGGTGCCCCGCCTGGCCAACTCGCGCCAGGTGCTGGAAGAAGTGCTGGCCCTGGGCCGCTAGCCCCTCGGCGTGGCCCTCAAAGGCCATGCCTTCACTTGCTGGCTCGCTCTACTAGCCGCTGGATGGGCCAATAGTGCAAGGGCTGAGAACAGCTACGGCTTATTTTTTGTATAAGCAGGGCTTATTTCCTTTCCGCGGTCGGCTAGGTGCATCCGTGCTCGCCGCTATTTGCTACGCTATGTCCGACTTGCCAGGCGGTAGTACCCCGCTGCTTACCGACCGCTACCGCACCATTCTTCACCAGCTGGCCCAGCCTTTTTGCTTGGCGGAGGTCCTGGTTGACCCGACCGGCCAGGTTACGGATTGCCGCGTGCTGGAAACCAACGCGGCTTTCACCCGCCAAGCTACGCTGGCTAGCCCCGTGGGGCGCACGCTACGCGAGCTAATCGGCCACGACGATGCCGGGCACCAAACGGTGGCCACCGTGGCCCGCACCGGGCAGGCCGCCCGCTTCGAGCAGCGCGTGCAGCACCTGGGCGGGCACTGGCACGAGGTACAGGTGCTGCCAACGGGCCCCGCGGGCAGCCAGCAGGTGGCGCTGCTATTCAACGACATAACGGCCCGCCGCCGCAACGAGGAGCAGTTTCGTCAGTTTGTGCTGGCCACCTCCAACACGCTCTACAAGATGAGCCCCGACTGGCAGCAGATGCTTAATCTGGAAAGTCAGGACTTCTTGACCAATACGCTGGCGCCCGACAGCGCGTGGCTAGCCAGCTACATTCCGGCCAGTGACCACCCCGCGGTGCAGGCCGCGCTGGAGGCGGCGATGGCGATGGCCCAGCCTTTTTCCTTCGAGCACCGCGTCATTCGGGCCGATAAGTCGGTGGGGTGGGCGTCTTCGCGCGCAGTGCCCGTGCTCGACGAGCAGGGCCGCCTTATCGAGTGGTTTGGGGCCGCTTCCGACATCACCGCGCGCAAGAAGGCTACCGCCGTGGCCAAGCAGCACGCCCTGCAAGAACAGCTGCTCGGGGCGCAGGAAGAGGAGCGCCGCCGCATTTCAGAAAGCCTGCACAACGGTCTGGGGCAGCTGCTGTACGCGGCCAAGCTGCACCTCGACGGCCTGCCCACTGCCACCACCCACCCCGCCCACCGCGAGGCCGCCCGCCTGCTGGCGGCGGCCATTGGCCAGACCCGCACGCTCTCGCACGAGCTCACGCCGCTCCCACTGGCCGAGTTTGGCCTGGCTGAAGCCCTGCGTACCATTTGCACCGACCTGAGCGGCTCGTCGCTGCGCTGGAAGTGCCACCTCGTGCTCGACGAGGCCCCGCCGCTGCCGCAGCCCCTCCAGATAGCCGTGTACCGGCTAGCCCAGGAGCTGGCCCAAAATGTGGTGAAGCACGCGCAGGCCCGCCACGCCACCCTCGAAGTAGAGGTGCTGCCGGGCTGGGTGGTGCTGCGCGTGGAGGACGACGGCTGCGGCTTCGACCCCACCGCGCCCGCCAATGGCATTGGCCTGCGCACCCTGCGCAACCGGGCCGACCTGCTGGGCGGCACCGTGCACATTGCCTCGGAGCCCGGCAAGGGCACGGAATGCCAGATTCGCATCCCCATTGCGGCCTAACGCCGGGGTAGCCGGCGATACCGCTAGGCACAAAAAAGCCCTTGGCCGGGTGGGCGCAAGGGCTCATTTACAAAGTGGTGGGCAGTATCGGAATCGAACCGATGACCTCTACCATGTCAAGGTAGCGCTCTAACCAGCTGAGCTAACTCCCCAATTGCCGGGCCTTGGCTAGCCCTGCTGCGCGCAAAAGTACGCCCACCGGGCGATTGCCCGGCACCAACGCCACAACTTTCGGCCGGCCCGGGCGTTGGGAAGGCATGAAAAACACGTTGCTGCTTCTCGCCGCGCTCGCGGCTACCGGCGCGGCCCACGCCCAGGTCAAGGGCTTGCCCTCGGCCAGCGACTACTCGGAGGGCCAGAGCACCACCTCGCGCAATACCGGCGTCGGCATCAAGGGTGGGCTGAGCTACAGCGACTTGCAGGGCAGCGGCACCAGCATTTTTACCAGCCGCGACCAGCTCAAGACCTTTCATGCCGGGGTGTATGGGCAGTACGGCTTCACGCATTTTGCCTCGGTGCAGGTCGAGGCGCTGTACTCGCGCAAGGGCTTCCAGAGCACCACGACGGGCGGCAATCAGCAGGATAATCGCCTCGACTACCTCGCCGTGCCCGTGCTCTTCGTGGGCAACATCACCGAAACGCTGAGCCTGCACCTGGGGCCGCAGGTAGCGGTGCTCACCAGCGCCCGCAGCGGCGGCCAGGACCTCGACGTGCGCCAGAGCGGCTACCACCGCTTCGATTTTGGGGGCGTGCTGGGGGCCGAGGCCCGGCTAGGCCCCGCCCGCCTGGGCGTGCGCTACGACCTCAGCTTTGCCAACCTCTACAAGGATGGCGCGGCCCTCACCTACAACGGCCAGCCGCTGAGCACGCTCGTCACCGACTCCAACATTCGCAATTCGGTGCTGCAAGTGTACCTGGGCATCGGCATCGCGCATTAGCCGGGCTGGGGGCGTACTTTGTGGCTATGCTGCTTTCTACTCTTGTGGCCGCGCCGGCCTGGCTGGCGGCCTATCAGCACCACGAGCTGCTGCTGGGCCGCGGCCTGAGCGTGCTCGGCGTGTGGGCCCTGCTCAACCTATCGGTGAGTGGCTACCACCTGCCGCGCACCGACCGCCGCGAGTCGGCCCACCATTTCCACGTTATGAACTGCGCCTGGGCCTTCGTCAATGCCGTGCTGGCGGCGGTGGGCATTTTGCGCACGCACCCCGGGCGGTCGGCCGTGGCCCTCGGCCCCGCGGGCGCCTTGGCCGACGTGCACAGCACCGGCCAGATTTTTCTCATCAACGCCGTCCTCGACGTGGGCTACCTGCTGGTGGCGCTGTGGCTGCTGCGCCGCGCCACCTACCCCAGCGCCCGGCGCCCCGAGCGCCTGTATGGCTACGGCCGCTCGGTGCAGCTGCAAGGCGCATTTTTGCTGGTGTTTGATGTAGCGATGTGGTGGTTACTAGGCCGTTGAGCAAGTTATAAATAGACAAAAACGCCCCTCATTGCACTTGCAATGAGGGGCGTTTTTTCGTTGCCTAGGAAGGCTGAATGACCCTAGCCGGCGGTGCCGAGCAGCTTCTCTTCAATCTTTTTGTTGAAAGCGTCGAGGTCCTCGGGCTTGCGGCTGGTGATGAAATTGCCATCCACTACCACTTCCGAGTCTTGCCACTCGGCGCCGGCGTTGCGCAGGTCGGTTTTCACGCTGGGCCAGCTCGTCATGTGCTTGCCGCGCACCACGTCGGCCTCAATCAGCGTCCAGGAGCCGTGGCAGATGGCCGCCACCAGCTTGCCCGACTGGGCAAACTCGCGCACAAAATTCACGGCCGTGGGCTCCACGCGCAGCTTGTCGGGGTTAATCTGGCCGCCGGGCAATACCAGTGCGTCGTAGTCGGCTACGCTAACCTCGTCGAGGGTTTTGTCCACGTCCGTTTTATCGCCCCAGTCCGTCATGTCCCAGCCTTTGATGGAACCTGATTTGAGGGAAACGACGTCGACCGTGGCGCCTTCGTTTTTAAGGAATTTCTGAGGCTCGGTGAGCTCTACCTGCTCGAAGCCATCGGTGGCCAGAATGGCAATGCGCTTGCCTTTAAGCTTATCGCTGCTGAAAAGGGACATGGGGGAAGTGGAAAAGGAAAGGTGGCGGGCATTTGCCGCCGGGGTTCTCCTGTTTACGCCCCGCCTTCGGCGCGGGTTGCTGGGCCGGGCTAGGCTAGCCGAGTGCTAGTCGGGCTGGCCGGCGGCGCGGCGCACTTTTTTCAACTCCTGGCGCACGGTTTTTACGCGGTCGTCGAAGCCGTCGGGGTCGTAGTCGATACCGGGCACGTCGAGCTCGTCGAGCAGGTCCATGAGGGCGTCGGCGTGGTCGGTGCGGGTGCCGGCGGGCAGCTTCACGAAGGCCATTTCCGACCACAGCAGGGCTAGCAGGCGCAGGCCGTCGGCGGTGCGCATCTGCATCTCCACCACCAGATTAGAGTTATCGAAGTGGATAATCTGGCTGCTGATGCGCACCAATATGCCCTGCCGCGCGGGCTTGAGGTAGCTGAGGTGGTGCTTGGTAATAACCCAGGCCGCGTGCTGCTCGCGGGCCAGCTCGCCCATGTTCAGGGTGTAGTGCTCGGCCACCTGGTCTTCGCGGGCGTTGAGGAAGTAGTCGAGGTAACGAGCGTTGTTGAGGTGCCCCAGCATATCGCAGTCCTGGAAGTGAATGCGGTGCTGGGTTTCGGGAGTGCGCAAAAGGGTAGCCATACCGCAAAGGTCGGGCCGCTGACCGAATTACCCCAAACTACTCGGCACGCCTACTACTTTGCGAATCGCGGCTTATCTTTTCCGCCTCAACCTCTGCGCATAAGCCCTTAGTCTGCTCCCTCATGTTTGTGCTCACTCCGACCCGCGCCGCCACCCTGCGCGCCCTGGCCGACACGTTTATTCCGGCCGGGCCGGGCGGCAGTCCGCCCGCCGGCTCGGCCCTGGTAGACCTGGCTAAACTGGCGTCGGCTATTCAGGCGCAGCCGTTGGGGGCGCAGGCCGAGTTTGGGCAGCTGCTCGATATCCTAGATAAGCCGCTGGCCGGCCTCACGTGGTGGGGGCCGCTGCGGCCGTTTCACGCCCTGGCGCCCGCCGAGCGCGAGCGCCTGCTGCAAAGCTGGGCGGCCTCGCGGCTAGCCCCATTGCGCAAGGGCTTTCAGGCGCTGCGCAAGCTGTGCACCTTTCTGTATTATGCTGATAGCCCGGCCGATGGCTCGCCCAACCCGGCCTGGGCCGCCCTGGGCTACCCCGGCCCCCAGCCCGCCGATGCCGGCGACGGCACGCCGCCCGGCGCCACCGAGCGGCCCCTCACGCCGCTAGCCCCCACCGCCGACACCACCTACCACTGCCAGGTGCTGGTAATCGGCTCGGGGGCGGGTGGCGGCGTGGTGGCCGGCGAGCTCGCCCAGGCTGGCCACGACGTGCTGGTGCTGGAGGCCGGCCCTTACCTGCACGGCTCCGATTTCACGCAGCGCGAGGCCGATATGCTGGGTCGCCTCTACGATGCCCGCGGCGCCCTCAGCACCCGCGATGGCGGCGTGAGCCTGCTGGCCGGCGCTTGCCTGGGCGGCGGCACCACCGTGAACTGGGCCGGCGCCTTCCGCACCCCCGACTACGTGCTGCAAGAATGGGCCAGCGAGCACGCCGCGCCACAATTCACCAGCCCCGATTTTCAAAAAAGCCTCGACGCGGTGGCCGCCGCCCTCAGCGTAAACACCGACTACCCGCGCCACAACGACCAGAACCAGGCCCTGCTCGATGGCTCGGCCCGGCTAGGGCAGGCCACTAGCCTCATTCCGCGCAATGAGAAGAACCTCAGCGACTCCGACCACCATTTTCAGGGGCTGGGCTACTCCTCACTGGGCGATGCCCACGGCCACAAGCAGGGCACCCTCAATACCTACCTGCGCACCGCCGCCGCCCACGGCGCCCGTCTGCTACCCGATACGCGGGTCGAGCGCGTGACCATCGCGGCGGGTCGCGCTACCGGCGCCGAGGCCGAGCACACCACCTCTGGCGGCCAGCCAGTGCGCATAGTGGTGCGGGCCGAGCGGGTAGTGGTGGCGGGCGGGGCCATCCAGACGCCGGCCCTGCTGCTGCGCTCGGGGTTGCGGCACCCGCACCTGGGCCGGCATTTGCACCTGCATCCCACGGTGGCGGTGGCGGCGCACTACCCGCGGCCCATGCAGTCGTGGCACGGTCCTAGTATGAGCGTGGTCAATGACACCTACACGCGCCTCGACGGCAGCAACTTCGGCGTGAAGCTCGAAACGCCCCCCACCCACCCCGGCCTGCTGGCCATGGTGCTGCCCTGGCGCTCGGGCGAGCAGCACCGCCAACTGCTGCAAGCCGCCGACCACCTGGGCTCGTTTATCGTGCTCACCCGCGACCGCGACGGCGGCCGGGTGCGCGCCGACCGCCACGGCGCGCCGCTCATCGACTACAAGTTGTCGGCCTTCGACCGAAAAAGTATGCTAGCCGGCGTGCGCGCCGCCGCCGAAATTCACGTGGCGGCCGGGGCGCACACCGTGTATATGCCCCACGGCACGCTGCCCATTTTGCACGCTCAAAACGGGGTCTTGCAAAACCCCGGGCTGCTGGCTAGCCTGCCGCGCCTGCCCTGGCACCCCAACCGCTACGGCCTCTACAGCGCCCACCAGATGAGCACCTGCCGCCTCGGCGGCCAGGCCCGCACCCACCCGCTGCAGCCCAACGGCGAAACCGTGGAGGTGCGCGGCCTGTACGTGGCCGATGGCTCGGCCTTTCCGGCGTGCAGCGGCGCTAACCCCATGCTCACTATCATGGCGCTGGCCCACTACACGGCGCAGGGCCTGAAGGCAACCAGCACTACCTGAGCCGGCTAGCCCCCGGCGCAGCCGGGCTGGCGGCACCGGCCATTTTTCTTTTTCAGCCCCCGCCCACTACCTACCTGCTAGAGGATAAAGCACATAGCTAAAAGGCACGAAAGAGTAAATTAGAAAAGTCATAATCAGCCTAACTCATAATACCATTTCAAACTAAATTAAAACCCAGCTGGTAAAGACCTTAGCCCACTTGTCTCTCGTATATTTGCTACTAGTCTATCCGTGCCTGCTCTTTATATGTCAATTGCATTTGATTCTACTACTACTTCTTCTGCTGCTGGTATTCCTCCCGAAGACGATAAAAAGTGGCGCGTACAGGCTGAAGCTCAGCTAGCTGAGCTGCGGCAGGCGCTGGCCCTGGCGCAGACGCAGTTAGCGGCCCAGAGCAAGCGCCTGCTGGCCCTGGCCGATACGGCCCCGGCCGGTACTGGCGCGCCGGCGGCCACTGCCCCTAGCCTGGCTAGTACCCCTAGCCGGCACGATACGCAGCAACTGCAGCTCACCGACCAAAACCCGCACCCCGTGCTGCGCCTCACGGCCACCGGCCAGGTGCGCTACGCCAACCGCGCGGCGCTGGACCTGGGCAGCGCGCTCACCCAGGCCGGGCGGGCCAACGGCCACCTGCTGCCGCTGGTGCGGGCGGCCCTGCGCCTGGGCACCACCCAGCAGCAAGATGTGGCGCTGGCCGAAAGCTGGTACGCGGTGCAGGCGGTGCCCGGCCCCGGCGACACCTGCGCCACGCTCTACTTTACCAGCAGCGACGCCCTCTATACTACTGAGCAGCAGCTGGCCGAGCAGCACGAGTTTTACGAAGCCATTCTTAACTCGCTGGCGGTCGATGTGGCCGTGTTCGACGCCGAGCAGCGGTTCAAGTTTATCAATACCCGCGCCATCAAAACGCTGGCCGTGCGCGAGTGGGCCATCGGCAAAACCGATGCGGACTACTGCACCTACCGCCAGCTACCGGCCGAGGTGGCCGCCGAGCGCCAGCGCCGCTTTGCCGAAGCCTGCGAAAACCAGGCAGCCGTGCAGTGGGATGAATCTTTCTGCACCGACCAGGGCCCGCAGCACTGGCACCGCCTGCTGCAACCGCTATATGGCCCCGACGGCACTCTGCGCCTGATGGTGAGCACCGGCGTGGACACCACCGCGCAGCGCCTGGCCGAGAAAAAGCTTACCGAGCAGCAGACCTTCTACGAATTTGTGCTGAACCAGCTGCCCTGCGACATCGGCATTTTCGATGCGCAGTACCGGTATCTCTTTGTGAATGAGCAGGGTATTAAAGACCCAGCCACGCGCGAGTGGGTAATCGGCAAGGATAATTTCGACTACTTCGAGCGCACCGGCCGGCCCCGCGCCATGGCCGAAAAGCGCCACAGCCAACTCGAGGCGGCGGGGCGCGGGCGGCGCCTGGTCACGTACGACGAGAGCTTTGAGCGCCCCGATGGCACCCGCCACCAGCTGCGTTGCCTGCAACCGGTTTTTCACCCCGACGGGTCGTTGCACCTCATTGTGGGCTACGGCCTCGACATTACGGAGCGCGTGGAGGCCGAGCAAACGCTGACCCAGGCCAAGCTGGCGGCCGAAGAATCGTCGCGGCTCAAGGAGGCTTTTCTGGCCAACATGAGCCACGAAATCCGCACGCCCATGAACGCCATCTTGGGCATGAGCCAGCTGCTGGCCAAAACGCCACTCGCCCACGACCAGCTGAGCTACCAGCAGGCCATCACCACGTCGGCCGAGAACCTGCTCGTCATCATCAACGACGTGCTGGACCTCTCGAAGCTCGAAGCCGGCAAGCTCGTGCTCGAGATTATCGGCTTTTCGCCAGCCCACCTGCTCGCCCAGGTCGAGCAAACGCTGCGCTTTAAGGCCGCCGAAAAGGGGTTGGGCCTCGTCACCATCCTGAACCCGCAGGTGCCGCCGGTGCTACTCGGCGACCCCTACCGCATTCGGCAGGTGCTGCTCAACCTAGCCGATAATGCTTTGAAGTTCACCCACAAAGGCATGGTAACGGTGGAGTGTGCGCTGAAGGCCAACCAAGTAGGCATGCCGGCCGACACGGTGGCCGTTGAGTTTCGGGTTACCGACACGGGCATCGGCATCGAGCCCGAGTACATGGCCACCATGTTCACCGAGTTCAGCCAGGCCGATACGTCGGTGACGCGCCGGTTTGGGGGCACGGGGCTAGGCCTCAGCATTTGCCGCGACCTGGTGCGCCTCATGGGCAGCGAGGTCGATGTGAGTAGCAAGAAGAACAAGGGCACTACCACCTGCTTCACGCTGTACCTGCCCATCGGCTCGGCGCAGTCGGTGAAGCGGCGCAAGCTGCCGCCGCTCACGCCCCAGCAGCAGCAGCACCTGCGCGGCAAGCGCGTGCTGCTGGTGGAGGACAATATGTTTAACCGCCAGATTGCCAAGTCGTTCCTCACCCAAGCCGCCGTAGAGGTCGTGGAGGCCGAGCACGGCGCGCAGGCCGTAGAAGCGGTGCAACGCCAGCGCTTCGACCTTATTTTGATGGATGTGCAGATGCCCGTGCTCGATGGCTACGCGGCCACGATGCTCCTGCGCCAGCAGTTGGCCATCACCACGCCCATCATCGCCCTCACGGCCAACGCCATCAGCGGCGAGCGCGAAAAATGCCTGGCGGCCGGCATGAATGGCTACCTCACCAAGCCGTTTCAGGAAATGCAGCTCTTGCAGCTGCTGCACGACTGGGTGCTGCCCGCCGACGCCCTAGCCGCCGGGCTAGCCGGCACGCCCGAGCCCGCTGCCGAGCCGGCGCGCCTCAGCAGCCCCAACCTCTATAGCATCGACGACCTGCTGAAGGCGGGTCAGGGCGACCCCGAATTTGTCGTATTTATGCTGCAAACCTTTACCGAAAGCTGCGAGGAGGCGCTGCAAGACCTGCGCCGGGGCTTGCTCACCGCCGACCTGACGCTGCTCAAGGACACGGCCCACATGCTCAAGCCGAGTTTGCAGCACCTCAACGCCTGGCAACCGCTTTCGCCGGTTGAAAAGCTGGATAGCTGGGCGGGCGACTTTGCCCCCGAGCCCCTGCAAGTGCTCGTCGACTCGGTAGAGGAGCGCCTGCGCGAGGCCCTGGCCCAAATTGCCCTCGATTTGCGGGAAGAAAAAGTGATGACGCGCCTGCTGGTAGCGTAGAAGCAGGAATTAAAAATTAAAAGGGAAGAATTAAAAATCAGACCATCAGATTTTTAATTCTTCCCTTTTAATTTTTAATTCCTGCCAGGACTGTGCGCTGGGGGGTGGTTTTGCGTAGAGGCTGCTTTTCTGCTGCCTCCTATGTCTTCTTCGCTTTCTCTTCGGGCGCTCGGCTGTGCCGCGCTTTTGGTAGCGGCTTCGAGCTGCTCGGTCTTTCACCGCCACCGCGATGCCCCGGCGCCCGCAGCAGTTGAGCCCGTGCGCACCACCGACTCGCCCACGCCGCCCACCGCCGCCCGCGACCTCGCCGATGCCATGACGACCGTGCTGCGCCTGCGGCCCGACCAAACCACCCGTGCCCGCCAGGTGTTGAACTCGACCGTGGAGCAGGTCAACGCCGCGCGCCGGCAGTATCCGGCGCAGTCACCGCAGCTCAACGCCGCCCTGGCCCGCATCAATGCCGCCTCCGACAAGCAGCTGCGCCAGATACTCGGCCCCACCTCCTACCGCGAAATGCAGGTGAAGCGCGCTCAGATTCAGGCCGAAATGCAGCAGCGGCGCTAGCCAGGGCATTAACTCGCCGCCCGTGATACCCTAAGGCTTCTCCCCTAGCCTACTCCAGGCCGGGCAGCACGCGGCGCGCGGCCACGTCGGTGTCGTCGTAGAGGTCGCGCAGGGCGAGCACGAGGCCCAGGTCGGGGATTTTGAGCACGCTTTCGGCGGTGGTGAGCAGGGTGTAGACCCATTGCCCAGCCTCGTCGCGCCGAAACCACTCGACCACCCAGGCCGTCTGCGACACCAGCACGTAGTGGCGCAGGCTGGGCAGTTGCTGGTAGTTAGCAAATTTTTCGGTGCGGTCGTACTCGGCCGTGGCCGGCGACAGAATTTCGGCAATCAGCACCGGGTGGCGCACCAGGTAGGCATCGCGCAGGTCGGCCGGGTCGCCGGTCACCAGCACGTCGGGGTAGGTGTAGAAGGCATTGGCCCGCACCACCAGCAGCACGCTCTCGTCGAGCACGCGGCAGGCGCGGCGCCGCGCTTCGGGCCGCAACGCGGCCACCAGGTTGCCCTTGATGATATTGTGAACAATGCTATTTCCCTCAATAGCAAATACTTCGCCCTCCAGGTACTCGTGCCGCACGGAGCTTTTTTCCTGCAGCGCAAAGTACTCTTTCAGCGTGTAGTGGCGCGGGGGCGAAACAGCTTGGTCCATGATAATAATTTTCTCCAAATGTACACGGCCGCGCCGCCGGGCCCTAGCCGCGGGTAGCCCGAGGCGGCTAGCGCGCCGCTAAAAAACCTAGCTGCCGGCAAAGCCAGCGCGGGCAGCCGCGGCGAGCGCACACCTGGCGCGGCCCCGAAAATCTTTGGTGCAACATCTTTTCGGCGGGCCGGTCTCATGCGGAGATGCGCCACTTGCCCACCTCTTCCGTTACTGACCAGCAGCTCGTTGCGCAGGTGCTGGGCGGCGATACGGCGGCGTTCGGGCAGGTGGTGCAGCGCACCGAGGGGCTGGTTACGCAACTGGTGTTCAAGCTTATTCGGCACCCTGCCGACCGCCCCGACCTGGCGCAGGAAGTATACCTGAAGGTTTTTAAGAATTTGGCCGGGTTTAAGTTTCAGGCCAAGCTGTCTACCTGGGTCGGCCAAATCACCTACAATACCTGCCTGCACTACCTCGAAAAGAAACAGCTGGTGCTGCTCGACCCCGCCGAACTTGCGCCGCACGACGCGGGAGAGGCTAGCCGCCGCGCGCCGCCTCCGCCGGTTGCGGGCCCCGACTACGACCCCGAAACGGCTTTGTTTGGCCAGGACCTGGCCGGGATTCTGGGCGCGGCCATCGAGCAACTGCCGCCGCTCTACCGCACCCTCATTGCCCTGTATCATCAGCAAGAACTGAGCTACGAGGAGATTGCCCAGATAACCTCCCTCCCCGACGGCACCGTGAAAAACTACCTCTTTCGGGCGCGCAAAATCTTGAAGCAGCACCTCCTAGCCCGCCACCAACGCGACGACCTATGACTAGCCCCCATCTTTCCGAACCCCAGCTGCAAGCGGCGGCCGAATCGGCAGCCCAGCTCCTGGCTCCGCAGGCGGCCCACCTGCGCGGCTGCGGCCGGTGCCAGGGCCAGGTAGCTGCTTACCGGCAGCTGTTTGCGGGGGCGGCCCAGCTCCCGCCCCCGGCCTTCGATTTTGACCTCGCGGCCGCGGTGCTGGCCCAGTTGCCCAGGGCTAAGCCCGCTTTTCCGTGGGTGCTGGCTGGGGTGGCGGCCCTGGTGCTGGGGATGGTGGCAGCATTTCTGGTACTATTTGGCGGCGTGCTAGCGCAGGCTTTTCAAGGCTTGTTTACGCTGTTCGGGGCCGGGCTAGCGGTACTGGCGGGCGCCCTGGTGGCCGGGCATTGCCTGGAGCTGCTGGCCCGCCACCGCCAGCAAATGCGCCAGCTGACTCTTTCGTAATTTTTTGCAACATGACCGGCGCTGACCGGTCTCATCCGGTACCGCAACCTAGCTCGCCCTATGAAATATTTTTGGCTGCTCCTGCTTTTTTGCCTCGTCACCTGGGAGACTTCCGCCCAAGGTACTGGTACGTTGTCATCGGCCCTTGATGGCAACGTGCTGGAATTTGCCCGACGGGTGTTTGTGCCCGTGATAGGGCTTTTCCTTATCTGCAACTTCGTTTTAGCCGCCATAAAACTGGTGCTGAACTACTTGCTGAAAAATAGGATTGTGGCGGCGGCTCCCTCGGAAAGCATTGTCGAGCGCCTGCTGCCCGGCCCGCAGAACGAGCAAAACAAGGTGGTGAAGTGGGTGGCGCTGCTCCTGAGCACGGCCACGGGGCTCGCCCTGTGCAGCCGATACCTGCCCTGGGGCCTGCACTCGGTTATCATCTTGCTTTTCAGCACGGCCGGGGGCTTCCTGGCCTACTACCTCTTCCTGCGCCGCCAAGCTAAATAGGTAGTGTCTTTTAACTAGCTCCAGTTCACCGCTGCCTGCTACCTACCAAGTAGTTAATTCACCCTTTTGCCCTTTTTATATGCACTCTCTAATCTCACTTCTTCGCCCCCTTTCCGTGGTGGCTCTGTGCGCTGCCGCCACGTCCGCCCTGGCCCAGACGCCTGGCGCCATTAGCCTTACCCAAGTGGCCCCTGCCTCTCTGCGCCTGCGCTTCGATAACCCCACCGCCCTAGCTGGGCGCGTGCAGGTCGTGCGCCTGCATGGCGGGCAAACGCTCTTCACCGAACCTTACACCGGCCCGGCGTACGGCCATCGGTTTGATTTCGACCACGTGCCCAGCGGCCGCTACCTCGTGTGGTTGCAGGCGGGTGACCAGGTGCACCGCTGCCTGGTGCGGGTGCAGACCCGGAACCAGGGTTCGTCCATCCAAAGGATTAAGCTGACTTCCCCCACAATGCCAGCCTGCGTGGTGGTCAACAGCTGGCGGTCAGCCTCCGGTATTGGGGTGGTAGCGCCCGTTGCGGCGCTGAGCCCCACTACGCTATCCCAGGGTCCTCAAGGAGATTCCCTGAACCACTAATCAGCCAAACGCACCTAGCTTCCCTTACCATTCCCGTCAAGTACCATGCAACAACCCACTTCCTACGGCCTAGCTAATATGTATTGCAAGATAATATGCATTACAAATAACATTGTCAGACAATTGGTTGTGAATTATCAGATGGAGTATCCGGCTACTTTATGGCTCCGGGTTACCGGCTGCCTGCGGGGGATGGGGTGCCTCGGTTGGTTCGGGCTGATGGCAGCAGGTCTGCTGCCCGGCCGGCTGTTAGCTCAGGGGCGGGGGAAAGTGTCTGGCACCTTGCTGGACCAGCGCACGCGCCAGCCGCTACCCTTTGCCAACGTGTTGCTGCTGCGGCAGTCCGACTCGACACTCATCGGAAACACCCAAACTGCTGAAAACGGCACCTTTGCCCTGACCAACCTCGCGCTGGGCCGATACGTGGTGCGGGCCGAGGCACTGGGCTACCAGTCCGCCCGCCGACCAGCCACGCTGGACGCTGCCGCTCCCGTCGTTCGCTTGGGGGAGTGGCTGGCGGTCCCAACCGCTGTGAAACTCGGCAGCGTGGTGGTACAAGGTGAAAAAGCCGCGATGGTCAACGAGCTGGGCAAAATCATCCTTAACGTAGGCAAAGACCTCAACAGCGCGGGCGCTACGGCCGCGGACGTGCTCCAGAAAGTACCTTCGGTGGCCGTGGATGATAACGGGCAAGTCAGCTTACGGGGTAGTTCAAGCGTCACGCTCTACCTCGACGGCAAGCCCGCGCCCCCCAACCTGCGCCTCGACCAGCTGCCGGCTAATCGCCTCGAAACCATTGAGGTCATTACCAATCCTGGCGCGCAGTACTCGGCCCAGGGCTCGGGGGGCATCATTAACCTGGTGCAGAAAAAGCAGGACCAACCCGGCTGGAACGGCGACGCGCTGGCCACGGTGGGGACCCGGGATAAGTACACCGCCTCCCTCAACCTCAACCGGCAGGTCGGCAAACTCAACTTTTCCAGCAACGCCGACGGGTTGCGCAATCGGTTTCGGGGCAGCTCCGCCTTGCAGCAGGTCGCCACGGCGGATGGTCGCACCACCCGCACCGACCAGACGGGGGCCAGCACGCGCCAGCAAACCAACTACAGCCTGCGGCTGGGCGTTGACTACACCTTCAGCGACGAGCAGCGCCTTAGCCTCACGGCCCAGTACTACGCCCAGGACTTCGCTACCACGCAGGACTTTGCCACCCTGCTTGCCCAGGACCCCAACCCCGCGTTTCTGCTGCGCAACCAGAACACGCAGGCCGAACACCTGTACGGCAGCCGGTTCTCCAGTACGTACCGGCGCACCTGGGCCGCGTCCCCCGGCCGGGAGTTGACCGCTAGTGCCTCGTATTACCTGGACGGCGGCACCGTCACGACCCAGCAGCGCGTCTTGGACGGGCCCGCCAGCTACTCGCGCAACGCCCGCCAGCAGCTACTCGACGTCACCATTCAGATGCCGTCGGTGCAGGTAGACTACGTGCATCCCCTGGATGAGAAGCGGCGCTGGGAAGCGGGCATCAAGACTGATGCCCTGGTGACGCCCGGCACGGCCGATTATGCGGTGCAAGCCACCCTGGGGGGCGACTTTGTGCGGCAGGAAGCGAACTCTTACCGCTTCACGTACCGACAGCTTATCCCACAGGCCTACGGGTCGTACCGGCACAAAACGGAGTTGTGGGAGTACCAGGCCGGGTTGCGGACTGAATTCACGGGGCTCTCCGCCGAGGTGCTGCCCACGGGCACGGCTAGCCAACGGATTCTCAACGTCTTCCCCTCGGCGACGGTGGCGCGCAAGCTGCCCCACGACCAGCGCCTGCAACTCAGCTACTCGCGCCGCGTGAACCGCCCCAATTTCACCCAGATTATTCCGCTGCCCATCTATTCCGATGCTCGCAACTACGTGGTGGGTAATGTTGACCTGCGCCCCGAGTACGTGCACGTCGCCGAACTGGGTCACCAACTCACTTGGCACGCCACGACACTGAACACGACGCTGTTTGGCCGCTTTGCCAGCCAGTCCATCCAGAGCCTGCGCACCATTGACACGGCCGCCACGCGCCGCAGCGGCCAGCCCGATTTCATCACCCGCACCAGCTACGCCAATTTCGGCAACACGGCAAGCTACGGGCTGGAACTCTCGCTGACGCAGCCCGTGACCAAGTGGTGGAAACTCACGGCCAACGGCTCGTACTACCGTAACCAGGTAGCCAGCTTTACCGGCGATGGCATCCGGGCCAACTTCACCGGTACGGCCTATCTGCTCAACCAATTTAGCCCGACCAAGACCCTAGCCGTGCAGGTAAGCGGCAACTACCGGGCCCCGCTAGTGGTGCCCCAGGGCCGCTTGCTGGCCGTGTACGGGGTGGACGTGGCCCTGCGCCAGCGCCTGTTTGGCGACCGGGCCGCGTTGACCCTGCGCGTGAGCGACGTATTCAACACGCGCCGCCAGTACACGCAGCTCGCGGCCGACGGGCTAACTACCGACCTGCAAACCAAATACGAAACGCGCGTGGGCTACCTGGGATTCTCCTGGTTTCTGGGAAGCAAGAAGTCAGACAGCAACATTGAAAACGAGCCGCAGGGCGATACGGGTGGAATGGGTGGTTAGCGGCAGCCGCGGCACCGTGGCCGACGCCGGCGGGCTAGCCAGCCCGCCCGCGCTAGCCCTACAAATACTTCAGCAACAGGCCCAGCAGGCGGCGCACCCGTCCGGTGTAGGGTGGGTAAAACGGCTTGATGCCAGTGAGGCCCACGCGCTGCTGCAACACCGCCTTTTCATTGCTGAACGCCAGGAAGCCCGCGTGGCCGTGGGCCTTGCCCAGGCCGCTGTTGCCCACGCCGCCAAACGGCAGGTCGGGGTGCGCGAGTTGGATAATCGTCTCGTTCACGGCTGCGCCGCCAGCGGCCACCGTGGCCAGCAGGTAGCGGCGGTTGGCGGGGCTAGCGGTGAACACGTACTGCGCCAGCGGGGGCAGGCGGGCATTGACATAGGCCGCCGCCTCGGGTAGCTGCTCGAAGGTGAGCACGGGCAGCAGTGGGCCGAATATTTCTTCTTCGAGCACGGCCGCGCCGGCCGGCACCTCGGTAAGAATGGTGGGCTCGACGTAGAGCTGGTGCGCGTCGAGGCTGCCGCCCTGGGCCACGGTGGCGCCGCGCGCCTCGGCGTCTTCGAGCAGCGCGGCCAGCCGGGCAAAGTGGTGCTCGTTGACGATGCGGGCGAAAGATTTTGAGCTTTTAATCGCCTCATTGTCGGGCCCATAATACCGGCCGATAGCCCGCCGCAGCTCGGCTAGCAGCGCCGCCTGCACGCGGGCGTGCACCAGCACGTAGTCGGGCGCCACGCAGGTTTGGCCAGCGTTCAGGAACTTGCCCCACACGATTTTTTCGGCCGCGTCGCGCAGATTGGCCGTTTCGTCCACTATCGCCGGGCTTTTGCCCCCCAGCTCCAGCGTGATGCCGCTGAGGTGCTCGGCGGCGGCGCGCATCACAATTTTACCAATCTGCGGCGAGCCGGTGAAGAAGATGTGGTTCCAGGGCAGGCGCAGCAGCTCGCTGGCTACCTCCTTGCCACCTTCCAGCACCAGCACCTCATCGGGCCGGAATAACTCCTCGGCCAGGCGGCGCAGCAGGGCCGAGGTGGCGGGCGTTTGCTCGGCGGGCTTCACCACCACTGCATTGCCGGCCGCAATGGCCGAGGCTAGCGGGTCGAGGGCCAGGTAAAAGGGGTAGTTCCAGGGCGCAATGATGAGCACCACGCCCTTAGGCTCGGGCTGCACCCAGCCCCGGGTGCCCAGCAGCGCCACCGGCGTGCCCACGGCCCGGGGGGCCAGCCACTTTTTGAGCTGGCGGCTGGTATGCCGAATCTCGGTGAGCGAGGGCCAGATTTCGGTGAGGTCGGTTTCCTCGGGCGGCTTCCGAAAATCCTGGTGCAGCGCCTGCTGAATGGCCACCCGGTTGGCCACCAGCCAGTCGGCTAGCCTAGCCAGCCGCTGCCGGCGGGCGGCCACGCCCTCGGCCCGCAGCGCGGGGGCATTGGCCCGCAGGGCCGCAAACTCGGCGGCAAACTGATTGGGCAGGCTAGCGGACGGGGGCAGCGCGGGGGGTGAGGAGGCGAGGTCGGGCATGGCAAAGGAGGCCGGCGGCTAGGCGACACCGCTAGCCTAGGGCATTGAACGCATGAAAGATACGGCTACGCCGCAACCGCCAGACTGGGCCCTGCACCGGGGGCCTGGCTAGCCTGCTGCAACGGCGCGGGGTGACTTATACCAACAAAAGCGGCCTGCTCCCGGGCAGGAAGCAGGCCGCTTTTGTTGGCAGGTAGCAGGCTACTAAAACAAGCCTTTTTTTACCGTGCGGTGGCCGTTTTCGTCAATCTTAATCTTGGTGCCATCGGCCCGCTTGATTTTCACCGAGCCGTCGCTTTCGCGCTTGATTTTGGCGCCGTTTTCATATTTCACTTTGTGGTCGCCGTCGTTTTCACGCTCTAGCTTCTTAATAGCCGTGCCCTGGCTCACGCCGCCGCGCGCGCTGGGGCGCGCGGCCGACGTAGTGGTCGTGGTGGTAGTGGTCGTAGTAGCCGCCGTGTACGGGCCGGCGTAGTAGTTGCCCTGGTTGGCGGTGTAGGTGCCGTAGGCGGCGGGGTCGGTCACCACGGTT
>JBPBQJ010000130.1:0-4327 GCA_050954765.1 Janthinobacterium lividum
GGCTAGCCAGTCCACATGCTTGCCCGAGTGGTGCGCCTCGTGGGTGCGCCAAAAAAAGGCGCTGTTGTGCTGAAAGCGGTGAAACCAGTAGATGTAGAAGTCGTGCGTAATCACGAAAAAGCCCACCTGCGCCACCACCGGCCAGCTACCCACCAAGTTGAAGCGCGTGCCGAAGTGCGCGGCCAGCGGCGCGATGATGAACCCAAAAATCAGGATTTGCAGGAAGTAGCTCTGCACCAGCGTATACCAAAATAAATCCACGAACAATCCTTCGCGAAAAAACGGCAACCCTTTGCGGTACGGAAACCTACGCTCCAGCACCAGCAGCACCACTACCGCCAGCAGCAGAATGGGCGTGGTTATCATCGTGGTTTGCACTACCGCACTCTGGCTCTGGTAAAACTTGCTCAGCGTATCCAGCATAGCGTATTTCGATAGGTGAGTAACTGTGCCCCTAACTGCCTGCGGCAGGCGAATGTTCGCTTTTGCGCGGAAAGGACAGGATGTAGACTTGATAAAAATACGTTTGTCATGCTGAACGCAGTAAAGCATCTTGCGTGGTGCAGTAAATCCTAACGTTAAGATTACTGCACCACGCAAGATGCTTCACTGCGTTCAGCATGACAAACGTAGTAAAAGTCGCTTGTCTTTTAGGCGGCCGTCACCTCGCGGCGTAGGCGACGCAGGGGTTCTTTCTCGCTCTCATACACCACTTTCACGCCGTCGCCGAGGCCAGCCTCCGTATCGCGGATATCGCGCACGAGCTTGGCCATGCCGCCGGGCTCCACGCTGGCCGCGTGGTCGCTACCCCACATGGCGCGGTCGAGGGTGAAGTGACGCTCCACGAAGGTGGCGCCTAGGGCTACGGCCGTCACGGTGGTGCTCAGGCCGGTTTCGTGGCCCGAGTAGCCGATGGGCGTGCCCGGAAACTGTGCCAGCAGGGTCGTTACCATGCGCAGGTTCAGCTCCTGCGGCGGGCAGGGGTAGGCCGAAGTGCTGTGCGCAATCATCAGGTTACCAAGGCCTACGTGAGCCACAGCATCCGTGATTTCCTGCTGCGTGCTCATGCCGGTGCTCAGCATGAGCGGCCGGCCGGTGGCGCGCACGCGGTCAAGCAGCGGCTTATCGGTGAGCGAGGCAGAGGCCATTTTATAGAGCACGGGCTGGAATTGCTCCATAAAATCGACCGACGGCTCATCCCAGCACGAGGCAAACCAGTCGATGCCGCGGGCCTTGCAATAGTCGTCGATGGCCGTGTATTCGGCTTGGCCAAACTCGGTTTTGCGTTTGTAGTCGATGTAGCTCATGCGGCCCCAAGGGGTGTCGCGCTGCTTTTCCCACTGGTCTTTGGGCACGCACAATTCGGGGGTGCGCTTCTGAAACTTCACCGCGTCGCAGCCCGCCGCCACGGCCGCATCGATAAGCTGGCGGGTAATGTCGAGCGAGCCGTTGTGGTTGATGCCGATTTCGGCAATAATGTAGCACGGCTGGCCGGGGCCAATGGCGCGGTTTTTCTTAATCTGAACAGCGGACATAGGAAAGTGAAGGTGGTGGGCTAAAAAGTTAAGAGTCAGAAACGGCGGAAAAGTAACCTAACAGGGCAACCCGCCAACAGTTTGTTTCAGGCTGACAAACGAGACGACGCTGCTACCCGGATTTTATTTTACGGCCCGAATTATTCGGACCCTTGGTCGGGCACCGGCGCCCCGCCCTGGCAGCTGATAATCAGCTCGGCCAGCTCTCGAAATGCCCCCTGCCCGCCGTAGGCCTGGCACCGATAATCGGCCGCGTCGCGGGCAAAAACCGTGGCGTCGCCGGGGCAGGCCGCTAAGCCCACGAGGCCTAGAATGGCCACGTCGTTGGTATCATCGCCGATGAAAGCCACTTGCTCGGCCGTGAGGCCCGTGCGCGCCAGAATCTCGCCCAGCAGCGGAGCCTTATCCCGGATACCCAGATGCAACTCGGTGATTTTGAGCTTGTCGGCGCGCTTTTGCACCGAGGGCGAGCGCTCGCCCGTCACAATACCCGTTTCGACGCCCACGGCACGCAGGCGCTCCACGCCCATACCATCGCGGATGTTGAAGCGCTTGAGCACCTCACCACTTTCGCCGTAGTACACGCCCCCGTCGGTGAGCACGCCGTCGCAATCGGTGAGCACGAGTTTGATGCGGCGGGCTTTGGCGGCGAGGTCAGCGTGCTTCATGTGTGGGTTTGGTGAAATCCTGGCCAAAATTACTACACAACGCGCTGTAGCGCGAACTCTGCGAGTCCGCACTACAGCGCGTTGTCCGACGTTACCACACGTGGATTCGCAGAATCTGCGCTACTACCCTACGTTAGATAGCCGTCCAGCCACCGTCCACTACCAGGTTGGCTCCCGTCATGTAGGCCGAGGCATCGGAGGCCAGAAACACAACTGCCCCTTGGTAGTCGGTGGGCGTGGCCATGCGGCCCAGCGGCGTTTTGGCGCTGTATTGTTTCACGAAGAAGGCATCCTGGCTATTCTCTACCCCCCCCGGCGAGAGCGTATTCACCCGCACGCCCCTCCCCCCCCAGTAGGCGGCCAGGTAGCGGGTGAAGTTTACCACCGCGCCCTTCGTCATGGGGTAGGACGGTGATTTATAGAAGGTTTGCTCGCCGGCCTCGTTGCGGTAGATACTCTGGTCGGGCCCCACGATGCCGTAGGTGCTCGCCACGTTGATGATGGAGCCGTGGCCCTGCTCGGCCATCGGCGTACCAAATACCTGCGCCGCCAAAAAAATCCCCGTCACGTTCACTTCCAGCACTTTCTGAAACATAGCCAGCGGAAAGTTTTCAAACTTGCTGAGGTCGGCGGCCAAAGCCGGGTTCTCAAACATGTCGTTGATGGCCGCATTGTTCACCAGCACGTCGATGTGGCCGAAACGGGCAATAATTTCATCACGGGCGGCAGCCAGCGATGCGGGCGAGGTCACGTCCACGGCCAGGGGTAGGTGGATGCTGCCCGGCAGGCCAGCGGCTACTTCGCGCGCCTTATCGAGGTGCAAGTCGGCCACTACCACGTGGGCGCCGGCCAGGGCCAAGGCCTCGCAGTGCTTTTGGCCGATGAGGCCGCATGCACCAGTTACGATGGCGGTTTTGTTAGTTAGGTCGAAGAAATTCATAAATGGCTCGCCTGGCGTGGCGCCTCACCCCTAGCCCCTCTCCGAAAAGGAGAGGGGCACTAGCTTCTAGTTTTAATTCCTAGAGTATTTAGGTCAGAGCAACGTAGACGAAATGTAAAAGAGCTAGAGCTAAAACTAGAGGCTAGTTCCCCTCTCCTTTTCGGAGAGGGGCTAGGGGTGAGGCGCCACGTTGAGGCAGCTATTTCTTCACCGGGGCCGCGTTGGTCACCTTGCGGAACACGGCTTCGACCGGCTCGCCTTCGAGGCGCGAAGCCACGTCTCCCTTCTCAATAGCATCTTTCAGCAGGGGTAGGACGGCCTCGTAGGCGGCTAGCGTGCGGGCCACGTCCTCGTCGGTGTGCGAGAAGCTCATGTTGTGAAAACCGCCCCACAAAATACCCTGCTTGAATAGCTCCTGCTGCACAAAAGCCTTCACCTCCAAGGGGTTGCCAGCACTGGCATCAAAAGTCACGATGCTGCGGCAGTCGTAGCCGTAGCACTTGGTGTAGCTGCTCAGGCCGAGGTCGGCAGCTATTTTATTGTAGCCTTCCTTGAGCTTATTGCCCTGGCTGGCCAGGAAAGCGGGCACGTTTTTCTCGCGCATCTCGCTGATGGTGGCCACGGTAGCCGCCAAGCTCAGCGCCTCACCGCCAAAGGTGGTGAAGAAGAATACGTCCTGCTCAAACAGCTGCATCACGTCCTTGCGGCCGGTGAGCAGCGCGATGGGCATGCCATTGGCGCAGGCCTTGGAGAACACCGCCAGGTCGGCTTTGATGCCGAAATACTCCTGCGCGCCGCCGATGGCGATGCGAAAGCCCGTCCACATCTCGTCAAAAATCAGCAGCGTGCCGTTCTCCTGGCAGAGGCGGGCTACTTCGTGCAGGAAATTATCCTTGGGCGCGTCGAAAATAAATGGCTCCAGGATGACGCAAGCCACGTCCAGGGTCAGCAGTTCCTTGAACGAGTCGAGGTTATTATACTCGAATGCGCTCACTAAGTCCTTGCTTTCCTGCGGAATACCCTTATCGCGGCTCGTGGTGCCGATGTACCAGTCGTGCCAGCCGTGGTAGCCGCAGCACAGCACATCCTTGCGGCCGGTGAAAGCCCGCGACACACGCACTGCCGCCGAGCATACATCGGCGCCCGTCTTGCTGATGCGGATGCTCTCGGCGTTGGGGATAATC
>JBPBQJ010000131.1:0-4009 GCA_050954765.1 Janthinobacterium lividum
TCATCTCCGTGGTCATTATTCCTACCCTCGTGGGCTAGCAGGTACTTCTTACCCCAAGAAAACCTTCCTAAGCCCGCTGCTCAGGAAGGTTTTTTTAGAATCAAACCACATTTTCTGTACTGACTAACACCATGACGCTCAATAAATTCAGTCGCATCTACACCCAGGACGACAGCTTGCCGGCTTCGCAGGCCATGCTCATCGGCGCAGGGTTGTCGGATGCGGATTTGCGTAAGCCGTTCGTGGGCATCTGCTCGACGGGCTTCGAGGGCAACACCTGCAACATGCACCTCAACGGCCTAGCCGACGAGGTGAAGCGTGGTGTGGCCGCGCAGGGCCTGGTGGGGCTGCGCTTTAACACCATCGGCGTGAGCGACGGCATTACCAACGGCAACGCGGGGATGCGCTACTCGCTGGTTTCGAGAGAGATAATTGCCGATTCGATTGAGGCGATGGCGGGCGCGCACTACTACGACGCCCTGGCCACCGTGGTGGGCTGCGATAAGAACATGCCCGGCGCACTCATCGCGATGGCGCGGCTCAACCGGCCCTCGCTGATGGTGTATGGCGGCACTATCAGGGGCGGCGAGTTTAAGGGGCAGCAGCTCAACATCGTATCGTGCTTCGAGGCCTACGGCAAGAAGGTAAACGGACAGATTTCGGACGAAGATTACCAAGGGATTATTCATAATGCTTGCCCAGGGCCGGGCGCGTGCGGCGGCATGTACACCGCCAACACGATGGCGGCCGCCATCGAAACGCTGGGCATGAGCGTGCCCGCGTCGTCGTCGCTGCCCGCCGAGAGCACCGCCAAAATCCAGGAGTGCTTGGATGCCGGCGCGTACCTGCGCAACTTGCTGGAGCTGGACTTGAAGCCGCGCGATATTCTTACGCGTGAGGCATTTGAGAACGCGATGGTGATAATAACGGTGCTCGGTGGCTCGACCAATGCTGTGCTGCACCTCATCGCTATTGCTCACGCGGCGGGCGTAAAATTGACGATGGAGGACTTCCAGGCCGTGAGCAACCGCGTGCCGGTGCTGGCCGACCTCAAGCCTAGCGGCAAGTACTTGATGGAAGATTTGTCGCGCGTTGGGGGCGTACCGGCCGTGCAGCGCACGTTGCTCGACTACGGGATGCTGAACGGTGACCTCATGACCGTAACCGGCCGCACGCTAGCCGAAAACTTGGCTGACGTAAAACCGCTGGGCGCGGAGCAAGATTTACTACGCCCGCTGAGCAATCCCATCAAGGCCGACGGGCACATCCAGATGCTCTATGGCAATTTGGCCACTAAAGGGGGGGTAGCAAAAATCACGGGTAAGGAAGGCCTGCGATTTGAAGGGCCAGCCATCGTGTTCAACTCGGAAGAGGAACTGAACCAAGGCATTATCGACCACAAAATCGAGGCCGGGCAGGTGGTCGTGATTCGCTACGTGGGGCCGAAGGGCGGGCCGGGCATGCCCGAAATGCTCAAGCCGACCTCGGCCATCATGGGCGCGGGGCTGGGCGACAAAGTGGCGCTGATAACCGACGGGCGCTTTTCGGGCGGCACGCACGGCTTCGTGATTGGCCACATCTGCCCCGAGGCCTACGACGGCGGCGGCCTAGCCCTGGTGCAGGACGGCGACTGGATTATCCTCGACGCGGCCACCAATACCATTGACGTGCAGCTTACTGATGAAGAGCTGGCCGCCCGCCGCACCGCCTGGCAGCGCCCGCCGCTGCCCGTGCGCCAGGGCGTGCTGCTCAAGTACATCCGCACCGTGAGCGACGCCAGTCACGGCTGCATCACCGATTTATTAGAAGACGAATATGTTCCAGAGCCAGCCTTCAGCCCAGCCCACCGCTAGCCCGGCGGCCCCTACCCTTGCACCCATCAGCGGGGCCGTAGCCACGCTGCAAGCGCTGGTGGCCGAGGGCGTAGACACGATTTTTGGCTACCCCGGCGGGGCCATTATCCCGATTTACGACGCGCTCTACGACTTCAAGGACCAGCTAAACCACGTGCTGGTGCGCCACGAGCAGGGCGGCATTCACGCGGCGCAGGGCTACGCGCGCAGCTCGGGCCGGGTGGGCGTGGCGCTGGCAACGAGCGGGCCGGGTGCTACCAACCTCGTGACGGGGCTGGCCGACGCGCTGATTGACAGCACGCCGCTGGTCTGCATTACGGGGCAGGTATTTGCGCATTTGCTGGGGACCGATGCGTTTCAGGAGACGGATATTATTAACATCACTACCCCCGTTACGAAGTGGAACTACCAGGTAACCAACGCCGAAGAAATACCGGAGGCGCTGGCCAAGGCATTCTACATTGCGCGTAGCGGCCGGCCGGGCCCGGTGCTGGTAGACATTACTAAGAATGCCCAGATTCAGACGTTTGACGCGCCGGAATACCAGCCGTGCAATCATATCCGCAGCTACCGGCCCGCGCCGGTGGTACGCAAGGAATACATCGAGCAAGCCGCCGCGCTGATTAACAGCGCCAAGCAGCCATTTATCCTCTGGGGGCAGGGCGTGGTGCTGGGCAAGGCCGAGCGCGAGTTCCAGGCGTTTGTGGAGAAAAGCGGCATTCCGGCGGCCTGGACTATCCTGGGCGTGGGGGCGCTGGCCACCGGCCACCCACTGAACGTGGGAATGCTGGGAATGCACGGCAACTACGGCCCCAACGTGCTCACCAACGAGTGCGACGTGCTGATTGCCATCGGGATGCGTTTCGACGACCGCGTGACCGGCCGGCTCGACAAATACGCCAAGCAGGCCCAGGTTATTCACCTCGACATCGACCCCACGGAGATTGACAAAAACGTGAAAACCACCGTGCCCGTCTGGGGCGATTGCAAGGAAACCCTACCCCTGCTCACCGCGCTGGTCGAGCGCAAGGCACACCCCGACTGGCTGGCCCGCTTCAACGACTATGCGGCGCAGGAAGTGGACGCCGTGATTCGGGAAGAATTATTCCCGACTTCGGAGGAGCTGACGATGGGTGAGGTGCTGCAACAGCTCAACGAAATCACGGGCGGCGAGGCCGTTATCGTCTCCGATGTGGGGCAGCACCAGATGGTGGCTTGCCGCTACGCGCTGCAAAACCAGTCGCGCAGCCACGTCACGAGCGGCGGGCTGGGCACGATGGGCTTTGCGCTGCCAGCGGCCATCGGGGCCAAGTTTGGCGCGCCGCACCGGCCGGTGGTGGCCGTGATTGGCGACGGCGGCTTTCAAATGACAATTCAGGAGCTGGGGACGATAATGCAGACGGGCGTGGACGTTAAAATCATCATCCTCAATAACCAGTTTCTGGGCATGGTGCGGCAGTGGCAGGAGCTGTTTCACCAGCGGCGCTACTCGTTTGTGGATATCCAAAGCCCTGATTTTGTGGCCGTAGCCGCTGGCTACCGCATCGCCGGCCAGCGCGTGGACGACCGCGCCGAGCTGCGCCCGGCACTGGAGCGGATGCTGGCGCATCCGGGGTCGTTTTTGTTGGAGGTGATGGTAACGAAGGAAAATAACATTTTTCCGATGGTGCCGCAGGGATGCAGCGTGTCCGAAATCCGGCTGCGATAATTAATAAGGTCGTCATGCAGAGCGCAGCGAAGCATCTCGCTCGCTTCGTTGCTGACGTTTGAGATTACTGCACCACGCGAGATGCTTCGCTGCGCTCTGCATGACGACCATTATTCTGATAAAGTATTAACTATGAGCCCCGAACCCGCCCGCCAGGAATACAACATCACCGCGTACACCGAAAACCAGGTGGGCTTGCTCAATCGCATTGCCATTATCTTTTCGCGCCGCAAAATCAATATTGAAAGCCTCAACGTGTCGCCTTCGGAAATCGAGGGCATCCACCGCTTCAACATCGTGATTGTGGAGACGGAGGAGGTGGTGGAAAAGCTCGCCAAGCAAATCGAGAAGCAGGTAGAAGTGCTCAAAGTGTACTTCAATACCAACGCCGACGTGATTTGGCAGGAGATGGCGCTCTACAAAGTGCCCACCGACGTGATTGCCGAGA
>JBPBQJ010000132.1:0-2219 GCA_050954765.1 Janthinobacterium lividum
CACGCCGTAGCTCCACACGGGGGTAGCGGCGCCTAGCCGCCGCCGCAGCTGCCGCAGCGTGTCGGGCTGGTAGCCTTTGGTGAGCAGGATGGCTGCTGCCCGCGTGGCCGGCACCGCCCGCTGCGGGGGGTAGGCAGTGAGCCACAGGGCCAGTGGTAGCAGCGCGCTGGCCAGCAGCCGGGGTAGGCGTCGCCGCTGGTCGGGCCGCCGCCAAGCCGCTACTAGCAGCCCTACCCCCAGCAGCAAGCAGCCAACCAGCAACACGTAATATAGAGGCGAAGAAGCTAGCACGCGGGTAATTTTCAGTTGATTATCAGACAAATAAAGCTCATCGGCTCAGCTCCTGAAAATAGCGCTGGCCCAGCCGCCCCGCTGCCCCGACGGCGGCGGCCGTGGGGGTAGGCGCGGGCAGCAGGTCGGTGAGCGCCCGCTCGGCCGGGGCGAGGCAGCTGGCGCAGGGCGCGCGGCCGGCACGGGCATCGGCGGCCAGCGTGCGCAGGGCGCGCAACGCCGGGAGGTAGGCACCCGGCTTTTGCAGGGCTACTTGCGCTAGCAGCTGGCCGGCTTGTTCCAGGGTCACGGCATCGGCGGGGCGGCCGCGCTGGCCGGCTTGGGCGGCGGCCAGCCAGCGCAACGCGCCGCGTACGGCGGGCTGGGCGGCGGGCGCAGGCACAGTTTCGAGTAGGTGCGGCACCGTGGCGCCCTTCAGCTCGCCGGTGAGGCGCAGGGTAGCCTCGGGGAAGGGCTGGGGTGTGAAGCCGGCTTTCTTGACGTAGGCCCTGGTTTGCTGCTGCACTTGCTTGAGCAGGCGCAGCGCGCGGTACTCGTAGGGCCGGGCCGCGGCGGGCTGGCCGGTGCGCAGGCGCAGCTCGGCGGCCCACATCTCGCTGAGCACCGCCTGGAGCTTGGCCTTCACGGCGGGCTCCAGGAAGTCGGCGGTTTCGGCATCGTCGTGCTTGTGGATGTAGGGGTCCATCAGCGCATCCGTGGCGGCCGTTTGGGAAGCCAGCGCCCCAGCCTTCTGGGGCAGGGCGGCGTGGTCATGGTCGTGGTCATCGGCCTCGGCAACGGGCGCTGGGGTGGCGGCCGGGGCGGGCGCATCGTCATCCTCCGCGATGGGCGAGTGCGACGGGCCGGCCGTCACGCCCAACCCTTTCTCCGCTTCCTCGCCCAAAAACTTGCCGTAGCGCAGCCGCAACGACTGCTGGTCGAAGCCCAGCGCATTGGCCCGGTTCGTAAACTCGGCCGGCGTTAGTTTTTTCTGCTCGGCCATCAGTTTTTCGGTGTCGATAATTATCTGGCGCTCACTGCGAAAGTAGGCCGGGGCCGTATTCACGCCCATGCCTATATCGAGGGCGCTGGTGGCGGCGGCCGTGTCCTGCCACTGCACCAGGTAGGTGTCCGAGCGGGCACGCTGGCCGTGGTTGTCACGGGCCTGAATGTAGAAATACAGCTCGTCGCCGTAGGTCATTCCCAGCTTGGGCAAGCTCAGCTGGCTGCTCAACGTGCCCTGCGCCGGCTGGCCCCCGAGGCCGCCGCTCAGGTCGCGCCGCACCTCGTGGAACTTCACCGCCTCGCCCTGCCCCTGCGCCACCGTAATCACCAGTTCGGCGTGGCTCAGGCCGTAGTCGTCGCGCAGCGTGGCGCGCACCGGCACCTCGGGCCGCGTGCCAATGGCCGCGATAAGTGTGTAAGGCTTGGGGGATTGAATGCGCACCACGGGCACTTGGTCGGGCTGCACTTCCACGGCGTAGTCATCCGACACCTGCCCCGCGTAGCGCAGCCGGTACAGGGCCGAGACAAGCAAGGTTTGCTCCGCAAAAAAAGCGTTGGGCTGGCCTGCCACCGGCCGCAAGCGCAGGGTGGCCTTGCCGATTTCCAGCGTCGGCGCCGATTTCTCTACCCGATTCACCGTCACTATCCAACGCACCCGTGCGCCCTGTGGGCAGCTAAACGACGCCTGCGCCGGCACAAATGCCGCCCGCCGCGTGTAGGCCGGTGGCGTCACCAGCAGCCGCACCGCCGTAATGCGCGCCGGCCCCAGCGCTGCTACTTTGCGGGCCGGGTCGGCGCTGAAATGCACCGCCACGCTAGCCGGCACCACCGCCCGCGTAGGGCGGGGTAGGGCAGCCACTACGGCGCTAGCTGCTAGCAGCAAGCCGCTTATCAGCAATGATTTAGTGAAAGAAAATGGCAGCAGCGCCGAGCTGTTCGCCGTG
>JBPBQJ010000133.1:0-2051 GCA_050954765.1 Janthinobacterium lividum
CGATGGTGAAGGTCAGCTCGCGGGTTTCGCCGGGTTTGAAGTCCTGCTTTTCGAAGTGCTTGAGCAGGCGCACGGGGCGCGTGATGCGGCCCACCTCGTCGGTAAGGTACCAGAGCACAGCTTCCTTGCCAGGCTTGGCGCCGGTGTTGGTGACGCGCACGGTGGCGCGCAGCGAGCGGTCGCCGGTCAGCACCGAGTCCGTCAGCGCCAGGTTGCTGTAGCGGAAGGTGGTGTAGCTCAGGCCCGTGCCGTACTCAGTGAGCATAGTGGCCTTGGCCTTGTTGCCGCGCTGTTCGAAGCCCACGCCGAAGTCGCTCAGCTCCAGGCTGTTTTCGTTGTTGTCGTGGTGGTAGTTGGCGACGTGGCCGGCCGCCTGCGGGTAGGTAAAGGGCAGCTTGCCACTGGGGTTTACCCGACCGCTGATGATTTCGGCAATGGCCTGCCCGCCGCCGAAGCCCGGCAGCCCGACCCACAAAATGGCCGTCGAGCCTTCGGCCACCGGCTTGATGATAGTCGGCCGCCCGCCAATAACGAGCAACACCGTGGGCTTGCCGGCCGCCTGCGCGGTGCGCACCAACTGCTGCTGGTCGGCAGGCAGCGTTAGGTCGTCGATGTTACCCAGGCCCTCCGCGTAAGGACGCTCGCCCAGGGCCAGAATCACGGCATCGGCGCGGCGGGCAGCGGCGGTTACGGCCGCGGTTTGGGGCTTGCCGGCCGCATCGAGGTAGGGCACCGTTTCAATCTGGGCGTTGGGGTATTCGCGCTTCAGGGCCGTGTACACGGTCGAGACGTCGGCCGGGTACTGGTTTTCGGCGCGGCCCTGCCAGGCCAGCGTCCAGCCGCCCGAGAGGTTGGCTTTCGAGTCGGCCGAGGGGCCCACTACCAGCAGGCGCTTGACCTGGGCAGGGGCTAGCGGCAAGGTGTTTTTCTCGTTTTTGAGCAGCACTATCGACTCGCGGGCGGCCTCCAGGGCGTGCTGCTTGTGCTCGGGCGCACCCACGCGGCTGAGGCGGTCGGCGCGGGGCAGGGGGTTGTCAAATAGGCCCAACTCGTCTTTCATCTGCAGCACGCGGCCGGCCGAGAGGTCGATGCGCGCCTGGGTTAGCCGGCCTTCCTGCACCAGTTCTTTCACGATGCGGCAGAAGTTGGTGTTGTAGGGCGTCATGGCCATGTCGATGCCCGCGTCGAGGCACCGAAAAGTGGCTTCCTTCTCGTTGGGCTCGGTTTTTTGCACCGTCACCAAGCGCAGGATGTCCTGCCAGTCGGTCACGGCCACGCCTTTAAAGCCCATTTGGGTGCGCAGCAAATCGGTTAGAATCCGGCGCGAGGAGTGCACCGGCTCCCCGTTAATCTCGCCGCTGTTCACCATCACCGACTTGATGCCCGCATCGATAGCCGCCTGAAACGAGGGCCGGAAAAACTCCTGCAGGCGCTGGTCGGGAATGAGCGCGTTGGTGCGGTCCCAGCCGTTGCGCGGGTCGGAGTACCCTAGGAAGTGCTTGGCGCAGGCGGCCACTTTGTAGGGCAGAATGTCCTTATTATTCTGAAGCTCCGTGACGTAGGCCGCGCCCAGCTCGGAGGCCACCAGCGGGTCTTCGCCGTAGGTTTCGTAGAAGCGCGGCCAGTACACGTTCAGCCCCAAATCGAGCACCGGCGCAAACACCCAGATGTGCCCTAGGTCGGCCGATTCCATGACCGTGGCGCGAGCTTCCTGCCGGGCAAACTCGGTATTGAAAGTGGCCCCTAGGTTGATATTATGCGGGAAAATGGCCGCCCCGCTCACGTAGCTCGCCCCGTGCATGTGGTCGATGCCGTAGATGATGGGGATGTGCAGCCGCGACTCGCGCAGGGCGATGCGCTGCAGTGCGCCCAGCGTGCGCAGCCACTGCGCAGGTGGCACCGCCTCACCGTTCAAAAACGAGCCCACGCCATACTCGCGGATAAACGGCACGAGCTTGGCCGAGTCGAGGCTCACGTCCTTCTGCTCGCCGGTGTGGTTGATGGCCGCGTTGGTAATCTGAGTCATCTGCCCGATTTTCTCTTCCAGCGTC
>JBPBQJ010000134.1:0-83561 GCA_050954765.1 Janthinobacterium lividum
GGCAGATGCCGCCGAGGCTTTCGCGCTCAATCACGCCCACCTTCAGCCCTAGCTGCGAGGCGCGGATGGCGGCCACGTACCCACCGGGCCCTGAGCCAATTACTACTAGGTCAAATTGCAATGCCATGAGGTTAACTTAAACGGAGGAATTAAAATAGAGAACGCCGCCAGCCGGGCCGGGGCCAGCAAAGATAACCCCCGCGCCGGGCTAGCAGTTCGGGAGACTTTTTGTAGCGGCGGCTACTACTTTAGGAGTACTTTCCCGTAGAAGGCCCGATGCACTGGCAAATGGGCCGGCTGGTCTACTATCCTTTTTTCTCAATGAAGTCGTTCTCTACTCTTTACGCGCCCGCCATGTTGGCCTTACTTGGCCTAGCCAGCGGCTGCGCCACTACCACCGAAACCGACCGGCCCGCCGCCGGGGCTGCCGCCGTGACCCGTAGCGCGCCCACCACGGCCGATGCCCCGGCCGCTACCGACGTTACAACTCTACCCACGCCCGACCCCGCCGCCGCGGGTGCCGCCACGGCGGCGGCCGTGCCCGTCGAAACCCTCGATGCGCCCTCGGCCGAAGCGGCCAACGCCGTGGCCGACCCCAACGCGCTCTCCACGGCCGCCGCCGCCGCCGAGCGCGCCGCCGAGCGCAAAATGAGCGCCACCGACTACCGCTACCAGCTGGCCCGCGCCAACTTGGTGCTCAAAACCAAGCCCAAAGACGCCCGCGCGCTTTTCGAGCGGGCCCGGGCCTACTCCAATCTCAAAAACTATAAAGACGCCAAGCCCGACTACGCGGCGGCCCTTCGCACCATGCGCGGCAACCCCGACGTATACTACAACAAAGCCGTGAACGAACTGATGCTGAAGGAGTACAAGTCGGCCGCGAATGATTTTAGCGGCGCCGTAAAGTTTCGGCCCGATGACAAGGAAGCTTTCTTTGGCCGGGGCGTGGCCAAGATGCAGATGTACCAGTATAAGCCGGCCGTGGCCGACTTCACCCGCGCCATCGCTATCGACTCGCTCTACGCCGACGCCATCGAGTACCGGGGCATCAGCTACGCCAGCTTCGACCGCATGAAGGAAGCCCGCCAGGACCTACAAAAAGCTGCTCGGCTCAACCCCGAAGCCGAGAAAAGCCTGCGCCGCTACGGCAAAGGCAGCAGCATGGTGCGCGGCGGGAATAAGTAACTTTTAGCACCCCAAACGACCACGGCCGGCTATCCGCGAGGGTAGCCGGCCGTGGTCGTTTGGGGCGGTTGCTATTGAGGCGTCAGCAGTTGCAAATGGCCCACGTGGTGCCGGCCGTGCCAGGCGTAGAGCGCCAGCGTTTGGTCGAGCGTAGAAGTTTTTTGGTTGCCGGGGTGATAAAATGTGCGCTGCCACTGCGCCTCGTCGAGGTGGTGCAGCAGCGTAAGCCAGCGGCTGTGCAGGCTGTCGAGCAGGGCCAGCGACACGGTAATGGGCGTGGCGGCCACATCGGGCAGCTCGGCCCAGGCCGCCTCGTCGTAGGGCCGGATGGTCGGGTTGTCCTCAGTGAGGGCTAGCCGGAAGCGCATGTAGGCGTTCAGGTGCGAGTCGGCCACGTGGTGAATGACCTGGCGGCCGGTCCAGCCGCCGGGGCGGTAGGGCAGCTGCAGGCGCTCGCCGCCCACCTGCCGGGCCGCTGCCGTGAGCTGGGCCGGCAGCTCGGCCAGCTGCTGCAAGTAGGCGGCGCGCTCGGCCGGTGTGAGCGGCGCGGTGGGCAGCTGCGGCGGGCCAATGGGAAAGCGCAGCAAGTCGAAGTCGGGAGTAGGCATACAAGTGAGCTTCAAGTTTAAAAGGGGGAAGTATACTGGTCATTGGTTGTTGCCGCCTGGCTAGCCCCTACGCCAACCCTAGCCAGATGCCGAGCAGCACGCTGGCCGCGCCCAGCGCCAGCAGCAGGCCGTAGAGTGGCCCGGCAAAGCGCAGCCACTGGTCGTAGCGCACGCCGCAGGCCGCCAGCATGGCCATGAGCGCGCCATTGGTGGGCGTGAGCAGGTCGGTCATGCCGGCGCCGTACTGGTAGGCCAGCACCGTTACCTGCCGGGGCAGGCCGATGAGGTCGGAGAGGGGCACCAGCAGCGGCATGGTGAGCACCGCCTGGCCGCTCACGCTGGGCACCGGCAGGTGCAGGGCCGCGTGCACGCCCAGCATGCCCAGCGCGGCCGCCGCCACTGGCAGGTGGGCCAGCGGCGTGGCTAGCCCCTGCACGATGGTATCGACGATGTGCCCCTGCTCGAGCACCACAAAAATGGCCCGCGCAAAGCCGATGAGAATGGCCGAAAACGCGATGTCGCGAAAGCCCACCACGAAGCCCTCGGCCGTGCCGGTGGGGCCTAGCCCGCCCACCAGCCCGGCGCCCACGCCCAGCACCAGAAACAGGGCGGCCATCTGCTCAAAGTCCCACTCCAGGCGCACCACGCCGTAGGCAAAGAAGCTGAACGCCCCGAGTAGCAGCGCCAGCACAAGTCCGTGTCGCAAAGCCTCGGCCGCGGTGGGCGCGGCTAGGGTGCCTGCATCGGTGGGCGCAGTGCGGTGCCGGATGGCGTGGCGCATAGTGCCCGCTATCCAGATGGCGAGCGCGATGGCCAGAAACCACAGCCGGTAGCCCGCCGCCGACAGCAGCGGCAGCTGCGCCAGCTTCTGGGCGATGCCCACCTGAAACGGGTTAATCGGGCTGAACGCTGCTCCCACAATGGCCGCGCCCAGGCTGGCCGCCACCGCCGTGAGCACCGGGTAGCCGAGCCGCCGCATGAGTACCAGCAGCACCGGCACGAGGGCGATGACCTCCTCGCCCATGTTTTCGAGCGCGCCCATGGTGGCAAACAGCAGCGACACGAGCGGGATAATGGCCACTTCGCGCCCCTGCGCGTGCCGTAGCAGCCAGTCGACGCCGTAGCGCAGCGCCCCGGTCTGGTCGACTACCGTGAAGGCCCCGCCGGCCAGGAAAATCAAGAACACCACCGCGCCCGCATCGGCCAGGCCCTTGGGCACGGAAACGGCCACTTGCAGCGGCGTTACGGGGGTGCGCGGCAGCTGCTGGTACGAGCCCGCTACCACTACCTCGCGGCCGGTAGCGGCATTGGGCCGGCGGGCAAACTGGCCGGCGGGCAGCACGTAGCTCAGGGCCGCCGCCACGATAATAAACAGGGTAAGCAGCACCAGCGGGTGCGGAAAGCGAAAAGACTTCATGCCCGCAAAGTTGGGGCGCCCCGGCCAAGCGCGGGCCCTGGCGGGCGCCCGGCCGTCGTATCTTCGGGATAGCCTTATGACGATTGCCGCCTTCAAAAACCTGCACCAGCGCCTTCAGGCCGAGCACCTCGCCCGGCACGGCCACCCCCTGGCCGAGCGCACTGAAGACGGCTGCGAGCTGCGTCTGTTTGCGGTCGAAAATTTCTACGCCGAGGTGTGGCGCAGCCGGGGCGAGGAGGCCATTCTGTTCATCCACGTCTTCGACCGCCCCAGCGGTCTGGGCGAGTACCTGCCCCTGATTTCGCTGGGTAATTATCAGTGAGTGAATTGCTTGGGCATTTACTCCTCCAGGCGGTCAACGTCGGTGAGCTGGCCCTTGCGCCGCATAATCTGCAAATCGAGAAACGTGAGGGTAAAGGGCTCCTTGCCGTAGCGGAAAGGCGCATTAAGCGAGTTAATGGGCGTGGCGTCTTTCGTTTCATACTCATTGGCCACCAGCTCCACCACGTTGCCCCCCACTTGCCGCACTTTGAGCAGCGAGTACGTGCGGCTACTGTCCGAGCGCACGGTGTAGATGTCGCCGGCGTGGGGGCTCAGCAGCAGCGCCTCGTCGTCGCGCGCATCACTGATGCTGTGCAAGTAGCCAAAAAGGCTTACGGCCGCAATAATGGCTAGCCCCGCCCAGGTCCAAAAAGGCGTCGTGCTACGTTTCTTGACCGCGCGCACCGCGGGGGCTAGCGCCGGCGCCAGCTCCTTTTCGGCCCAGCTGGTCTGGCAGCTTAGGCACTGCGTCACGGCTATTTTTTGGTAAGGAAAGAGCGGCACCCAATAGATGTGCGCGTAGCGGCTGACGAGGCCCACCTGCAGCGCCTCGGGCGCGTGGCAGGCGGGGCAGGCCGCGCCCACCAGCGGCTGGGTGGCGTAGTGCTTGCCATTGGTACCGTAGATAATCATGCAGAACGGGGGTAAAAGGCGTTAAGGCTCAGGGTCAAACTTAGCCAGCAGCAGCGGGAAAATAACCAATTCCCCAAACATAGCGCCCACGATGGAAACCGCCGTGAGCAACCCAAAAAGCTGCACCGTTTTGAGCGAGCCCAGCGCCATAAAGGCGTAGCCGCCAAACAGAATGGCACCCGTGAGTACAATGGCTGGCCCCACGTGCGTGATGGTGGCTAGCCGCGCCGCCGCGGGCCCCAGCGCCCGCCGCTGCCGCCGGTAGTGGTGCACAAAATGCACCGTATCATCCACGCTCAAACTCAGCACAATGGCCGCGATGCTGGCCGTGGCCGTGTCGAGCGCGATGCCCGCCCAGCCCATAAAGCCCAGCACCACCAGCACCGGAAACAGATTGGGCAGCACCGTGAGCAAAGCCAGCCGTAGGCTGCCCACCAGCGCCCACACCAGGGCCAGCACCACCCCAAACGACCATAGCAAGCTACTGGACTGCGATTGGGTAACGTACTGCGTAATAGCCGCGTACAGCGGCTGGTAGCCCGCCGGCTCGGCCGTGGCTACCGGGCCCAGCACGCGCCGGGCCAGCCGCTGCACCACGGCCGTTTGGCGCGCCAGCTGCTGCGCCGAGAGCATGGGCCCGGCCAGCGTGAGGCGGCCGGTGCGGCCGGCGCTGTCCTCCAGTTGGGCCAGCAAATCGGGGTAGTCGGCGGCGAGGCGCTCGTGGGTGAGGCGCAGGGCGGCGTGGCTGCCCAGCGCGGCCCGGGTGCGGCGGCCCGGCCCCAGCCGTACCTCCAGCCCCGCCCGGTACAGCGACGCGAACCCGAACACCCGGCCCACGCCCGGCAGCCGGCGCAGCGAGTCGGCCAGCGCCTCGGTGGCCTGCACTACTTCGGGGCTGTAGAGGGCTAGCCCGGCGCGGGGCCGCACCAGCAGTTCGAGCGGCATGTAGGCGCCCCAGTGCCGGCTAATAGCCTCGTGCTCTTGTACTACTGGGTCGCGAGCCGGAAAGTAGCCTAGCGTGTAGGTGTCGGCCCGCAGCCGCGGCAGGCCTGCCGCAAACCCCAGCACGAGTCCCGCCGACGCCAGCCCCAGCGCCCGGCGGTGGCCCAGCACCCAGCCATAAAGCCGCCCCAGCGCCGCGCCGGTTTTGGTGCTGAGGTTCGGCTGAAGCTGGCTAGCCCCCGCTGGCACCGCCGCAATTGGCGCCAGCGGCAGCAGCCACACGCCCAGCAAAAAAGTCAGCACCAGGCAAAATGCAATGCCCAGCCCGGCAAATACCCCAAACGTGCGCAAAATGAGCATCGGCGAGCTGAGCAGGGCTAGAAAGCCGGCCACGTTGGTGAGCATAGTGGCGGCGCAGGGCACCAGCATTTCGCGCAGCGCCCGCAAGGCTAGCCCGCGCTGGCGGTTGGCGGGCGCGGCGCCGGCTAGCCCGGTATCGGGCTGGGCCGCCAGCTGCTGCACCTCATTGATAATGTGCAGCGCGTCCATCAGTCCCAGCAAAATAATGACTACTGGCAGCAGCACCGTGAGCAGGTTGAGGCGGTAGCCCAGCGCGCCATAAATGCCCAGCGTGAGGTAAGTGGCCGTGGCCACGATGCCCAACGCATACAGCAGCCACACCCAGCGCCGGTATAGCAGCCACAGCAGCCCAAACATCAGCAGATAGCCCACGCCCAGAAAGAAGCCGAAGTCGCGCTGCGACAGCTCATTGAGGCGGGCATACACCACACCCACACCCCCTAGCCAGGCCGCCCGCCCCGGCGCAAAATACCGCCCCACCACGCCGCGCACCTGCCCCAGTATGGCCCCGCGCCGGGCGTCAAAATCGGGCGCGTTGCGTAGCGTAATGAGCAGTCGGGCCGTGCGAAAGTCGGGGCTGAACAGCTGCCCGCGCAGCGTGGGCTGCCCAGCCAGCGCCCGGCGCAGGGCCGCGCTGTCGAGGCCTACCGCCAGCAGCGGTGTGGGGCCGCCCAGCCCGCTGTGCGCCGTGCGCACCGCGGCCGGCCCCAGCACCGAGCGCACGGCTGGCAGGGCCTCCAGGGCCGTGCTCAGCTCGGCGAGCCGGCGCTGGTTGGCGGGCGCGAGCAGGGTCTGGGCCGAGTCGCGCACGATTACTATCACCACCTCGTCGTTGCCGAAATGCTGCTGAAAAGCCCGGTAGCTGCGCAGCGCCGGGGCGCCCTCCAAAAACCAGATGTGCAAGCTGTTATCCACGGCCACCGCGGCCCGCACGCCCGGCCACAGCAGCCCCAGCGCCAGGGCGAGCAGGCCGAGTAAAGAATAGCGCCAGCGGTGCAGCGTAGGTATCATGCGCAGGGAAATGAGGAGGTAAAACCAGCTAGCCCGGTAAGCCGCCGGGTGGAGCTAGCCATGAAGTACCCTCGGGTTAACCCGGAAACCAAGCCTGCGCAGAAGTGCCTAAAGTCAGGCTGTTGGTTTGATAATTATCTGTAAATAAGAAATTTGTGTGGAAAATAAGCGCTATTGAAAGTCCCGCCGGCCCGGAAGTTTAGTTCGCTCGCCCGGTTGCCGCGCCTACTTTCGGGGCATGAAAATCCGTGCCCTGGCGGCCTACCTGCACGAGCGGTTTCCGCTGGTCAACATGGCCTTGTTCGTCGTGCTGTTCCTCACGGTGCGGGCCGTGGCCACGCAGGCCTGCGCCACCAATCGCTGCGACCCCCGGCCCGATGGGCTGGCGCTGGCTAGCCTCGGCGCGCTGGCTAGCATCTCGTTCTTCTTTCGCCTGCGGGTCTTCGATGAGGAAAAAGACTTCGTCCAGGACCTGCAAAACCACCCCGGCCGGGTGCTGCAAACCGGGCGCGTGTCGCTGGCCCACTTGCGCTGCCTGGCCTGGGCCGGCGCGCTGGTCGAAGTCGCCTGGTCGGCCCTGCGCGGCCCCGAAGTGCTGCTGCTCTGGAGCCTGGCGCTGGCCTACAGCCTGGCCATGCGCGCCGAGTTTGGGGTGGGGCGCTGGCTGCGCGGCCACCTAGTGCTCTACGCCCTCTCGCACATGCTCATCATGCCGCTGGTAATTGCTTGGCTGTTTGCGGGTTATTCAGATTTGATAGCCGGCTCTGTCCACCTGAGCTTATTGCTTTTACTGAGTTTGCTGGGCGGCTTCAGCTTCGAGCTGGCGCGCAAGCTGCACGCCCCGGCCGCCGAGCGGCCGGGCATCGACTCGTATTCCCGGGCCCTGGGCTATCGGCCCGCGTTGGGCCTCACGGTGGCGGTGCTGCTGGCGGGTGGGGCGGTGCAGGCCGCGCTGCTGCGCCTCTTGCATGGCCGGGCGGGAGCCTACGCGGGGCTGGCCCTGGTGCTGGCGGCGGGGCTAGCCCTCTACGCCGCCGCGGCCCGCCGCCCCCACGAGCCGCGCCTGCGGCAGGCCGAAAAAGTAGTTTCACTGGTCATGCTCACCTCTTACCTGGCCATCCTGGCCGAAATCTATGGCCTTGGAAACTAACGGTTTATTTGTGCCCGCTAGCCTGGCCGTGCCCGCCCAGGCGGCCGCCCGCTACGGCGGCAAGGCGGCGGGCCTGCTGCGCCTGCGCAGCCTGGGCCTGCCGGTGCCCGAGTTTGTGGTGCTGCCCACGGCGCTGTTTGCGCCGCGGCTGGCTAGCCTGCCCACCACGCCCGCCGGCCTGGCCGCACGCCGCGCCCTACTAGCCGGCTACGAGCTGCCCGCCGCCACCCAGGCCGCGCTGCAAACCGTGCTGGCCGGCTGGGATTTCCCGGCGCAGCCGGTAGCCGTGCGCTCCTCCGTGGCCGATGAGGATGGTGCCGCCGCCTTTCCCGGCATGATGGATACCGTGCTGAGTGTCAGCGACTGGCCTGGCCTGCTGGCGGCCGTGGCGCAGGTGGCCGCCAGCGCCTACGGCGAGCGGGCGCTGGCCTACCGCCGGCAGCTAGGGCTGCCGCTGGCGGCGCAGCCAGCCGTGGTGGTGCAGCGGCAGGTGGCGGCGCGGGCGGCGGGTGTGCTGTTCAGCACCTTTCCCGAGTACCCGCGGGAGGTGGCCATCCACGCCGTGGCCGGGCTAGGGGAGGGGCTGGTGAATGGGCAGCGCGTGCCGGAAGAATTTTATTTGAGCAAAGCCGATGGACAGCTGGTGCACTGGTCCGGTGCGCCGCCAGAGGTAGTGGAGCTTACTGCACAACCGGCATTAAAAACGCTGAAAAACAATGAGTTAATTCATAAGAAAGAAATTGCCCTGGCAGAAACGCCGCCCGCGGCGGAAGAAGTGGCTAGCCCCGAAACGCTGCTTAGCGCCGCCGCGCTCCGCGAATTATACTACTTCAGCCAACAGCTCGAAACTACGCTGGGCCAGCCGCAGGATATCGAGTTTGCCCAGGATGAGGCCGGTAAAATCTGGCTGGTGCAAACGCGCCCGCTCACCCAGCCCGTGTCCGAGGTGGTGGTGTATGACAACGCTAATATTCAGGAAAGCTACTGCGGGGTCACTACGCCGCTCACCTTCAGCTTTGCGCAGCGCGCCTACGCCACGGTGTACCGCCAAACCATGCGGGCGCTGGGCCTGCCCGCCGCCACCATCGCCGCCCACGAGCCGGTGGTGGCCAACCTGCTGGCCTTGCAGCAGGGTCGCATCTATTACAACCTCAACAACTGGTACCGCGGCTTGCAGTTGCTGCCCAATTTCCGGCAGCGCAAGGCCGATATGGAGCGCATGATGGGCGTGCTCGAACCCGTCGATTTTGTGCGCGACCAGCGCAAAACCCTGGCCCAGCGCCTGGCACTGCTGCCGCGCCTGGCCCTCAACCTGGGCCGGCTGCTGTGGGCGTTTCGGCAGCTGCCGGGCCGGGCGGCGGCCTTTCAGCGCGGCTTCGAGCAGGAGTATCAGCGCTTCTACCGGCAGCCGCTGGCTAGCCTCAGCCAAGCCGCGCTGCTGGCCGAAATAGCCCACCTCGACGCCGCGCTGCTCGGCCGCTGGACTACGCCCATCCTCAACGATTTCCGGGTGATGATGGCCAACGGCGCCGCCGCCCGCCACCTCACCCGCGCCGGCCTGCCCGACCCCGAGGAGTGGCTGAGCCGCTACCTCTCGGGCAGCCCCCCCGCCGGGGCCGCCGAGCCGCCGCTGGCTAGCCTGCTGCCCGCCCTGGCTCTGCGCGAGCTGGCCCAGGTGGCCCGCCGCGATTTTGCCTCGCTGCTGCCGCTGCTGCAAGCCCCCGCTGCCACTACGCCCGCCCAGGTGGCCCGGCTAGCCCCCGGCTTTCACCAGCAGGTGCAGGCCTACATAGCCCGCTACGGCGACCGCACCATCGGCGAGCTCAAGCTCGAAACCGAAACCATGCGCACCGATGAGCAGCTGTTTTACAAGTACTTGCAGAGCTATTTGACGGCTGCTGCCACGCCGCCCGCCGCCGCGCCGACGTCGCTAGCAACCCAGGCGGCGGCCGAGCTGGCCGCCCGGCTAGCCGGCGGCGGCCGCGGCCGGGCCCGCCGCGTGTGGGCCAGCCTGGCCGACCTGCGCGCCGCCGTGGCCCGCCGCGAGGCCCTGCGCCTCGAGCGCACGCGCCTCTTCGGCATGTACCGGGCGGCCTACCGCGAGCTCGGCCAGCGCCTAACCCAGGCCGGCACGCTGGCCGCGCCGCGCGCTGTTTTCTACCTCACGGAAGCTGAAATTCAAGCCGCCGTGGGGCAGGGCGGCGCGCACTGGGCTAGCCTGGCAGCCAGCCGGCAGGCCGAGTTTGAGGCCTACCGGCTAGCCCCCGCCCCGGCGGGCCGGCTGTATAGCCCCGGCCGCCCCGCGGCCCCGGCCGCACTGCCCACCGGGGCGCTGGGCGGCACCGGCTGCTACCCCGGCGAGGTGCGCGGCGAGGTCGTCGTCATCACCGACCCCGCGCAGGCCGATGTGAGCGCCGTGCACGGCTGCATCGTGGCCGCCCTGCGCACCGACCCCGGCTGGGCGGCCCTGTTTCCGGGGTGCCGGGCGGTGCTCATCGAGCGCGGCTCGGCGCTGTCGCACAGCGTGATACTGCTGCGCGAGCTGGGTATTCCCACCATCATCAACATCCCGGGGCTGACGCAGCGCCTGCGCACCGGCCAGCAGGTGCGGTTGGATGGCCGCACGGGGGAGATTGAGGTTTTGTAAGTAGCATCGTTTGTCATGCTGAGCGAAGCGGAGCGTAGTCGAAGCATCTTGGCAGGGCACGTGTAAGCTGTTTGACGAGGCGACCAAGATGCTTCGACTGCGCTCCGCTTCGCTCAGCATGACCGATGTATTGACCGATGTATTAGCTGATTTGACTTTCTGAGCAACTTCAATGACAAACGATTGGCGCTAGCTCTCAACTCATAATGCATAAAAATGCTTATCCGCCAGCCCTACACCGGTGATTTGCCCGCCGGCTTCGCTGCCCAGGCCGCCGCGCCCTACGCCGGCCTGGCCTACGCGCCGGCCGATGAGCCACCCGCCGCGCAGCTCTGCGAGCTGCTGGCCGCCTCGCACGACATCGTTTTTTATACCGACCACCGCACGCTGCGGCTAGCCGGGCTTTTTCCGAAGGCGGCGGCGGGTGGCCCGGCGTATTTCGGCTTTTGGGAAACGGCCGACGACCCGGCGCTCAACCAGCTAGCCTTCGGGCAATTGCGGGCGGAGGCGCGGGCGCGGGGCTTTAGCCGGGTGCAGGGGCCGTTGCATTTCAGCACGTATTTCCGGTATCGGCTGCGGCTGGGCGCGGCGCCCTCGTGGGGACAATTCGACCGCGAGCCGGTGAACCCGCCGTACTACCCGCAACTGCTGGCCGCGGCGGGTTTTCGGCCGGCGCTCACCTTCGAGAGCCGCCGCCTGCGCGCCGAAACCGTGCCCGCGGTGTATCGCCAGCAGGCCACCGCACTCAGCCAGCTCGCTGAGTTGCCGTTTGATTTTATTCCGCTGAACGCCAGCGTGTGGCAGGCGCTGGAAGACGAGATTTTTGAATTAATTCAGCAGGTTTTCGGCCAAAACCCGGCTTACCGCGCCGTGAGCCGGGCGCAGTTTGGGCTGCTCTATAATGCGGAATATGCGGCGGGGCTGTGCCCGTACTCGTCGGTGCTGTTTCGGCACCGGGCTAGCGGGCGGCTGGCCGCCCTCAGCCTGTGCCAGCCCAACTACCAGCCACTAGCCCTGCCGCCCGGCACGGCTCCCAATTTTAAGCGCGATTACCCCCAACTGCCCGCGCCGCGCACGCTGCTGGCCAAAACGGTGGGCGTGCACCCCGATTTTCGGGGCCAGGGCGTGCAGGCGCTGCTGGCGGCCTACGCCATGCGCAGCTTTCTGGCGCACTACGAGGACGTGATTTTTTGCCTTATGCGCGCCGATAACCGCTCGCTCCGTTTCACCGACGGGCTGCCGGCTGAGGTGGCGCAGTACGCCTTGTTTGAGCAGGAAGCGTAAGGACTGTTGTCTTTCCCGCAGAGTTTCGCAGTGTACTGAGCTAGAACACTGCGAAACTCTGCGGAAAATTTTAGTAATCCAGCCCGGCAAAAAAGCTAGCCACCACGCCCGGAAAAAAGCCGTAGGGGCTGAGCGTGTGCGCCATAGCGTACATGCCCAGGCGGTGCAGGCCAAACTCGAGGCTAGCCAGGCGGCAGCCTTCGGCAAAGGCGGCGCGGTCGGCAAACTGGCCGGTGAGCTCGTGCAGCGCCTGGCGGTAAACTTCCAAATACACCGGGCGCAGGTGGTAGCGGGCGGGCGTGAGCACGAAGCTCAGCAGCTCCACCGCGTCGTACTGCGGCAGGTGCCAGTTGGCCAGCTCCCAATCGTAGGCTACGAAGCGCAGGGCGCCGTCGGGCACGCGCCGGAAGCAGGTGTTGCGTGGGTTCAGGTCATTGTGAATGAGCGTTTTGGGCAGGCTAGCCAGCGTGGCCCAATCGGCGGGCACGTGGCGCAGCCGGGCGCGCAGCTGTCGGGCGCGGGCGGGCGGGTACAGGTCGGGCAGACGGGTGGCGGCGTGGTCGAGCAGTGCCTCCCAGAGGGGCAGCAGCTCGGGCCAGGTGGCGGGCGCGGCCTCGGGCGGGGTGGGGCCGCCGAGGTGGCGGGCGTGCCAGGCGGCCAGCTGCGCCAGGGCCGCGCGCAGGTGGGTATCAGTCCAGGCGTCGGGCGTGGGCGCCGAGTTGAGCAGTTCGTGGCGGCTCAGGTCTTCGAGCACTACCAGGTAGCTTTCGGCGGCCTCATCGGCGTGGGTGGCCCAGATGGTGGGCAGCAGCGGCGCGGGCGCGGCCCCGGCCAGGGGGGCGGCAAACACGGCCAGCTCGCGGTGGTGGGTATTGGCAAAGCCCGTGCGCAGCTCAAAGGCCGGGTACACCTCGGCCAGTGGCCCGCCGCAGGCCCGGGCTAGCCCGCTGAGCATCTGGCAAATGGCCCGGCCCGGCGGCTTGGCCTTGAGTACCAGGCGCTCGGTGCGCCAGCCGCTGCCGGCGGTGCGCAGCTCGGCAGCGAGGCCAAACAAGCCCACCGGCTGCGCCGTGCGCCCCGCCGTGAGGTTGGCCAGGATGCTGGCCGAGCTGTCGAGGGCCCGCGGGCGCACGGCGCGCACCTCGGCCGCCTGGCTAGGGGCGTATTGGCGCAGCAGCGCCTGCAAAAAATCGGGGCTCATGGGGTGGGCGCAGAAAGATGGAGTGCGGTGGAAGTTGGCTGTTTAGTAAGCATTTCCGTGCCGTAGCTCAGTAGGCGCACGCTGCCGAAGTAAAAGCAGGCGTCGCGCTGGCTCAGGCGGGCCGAGGCGGCGGGCAGCAGGGGCACGCCCGCCCCGCGGCCGGGCGCCTGGCTTTGCAGCAGGTTCCAGAACACGGCGCCCAACGGGTGGCGGCCGGCGGACCGCTGGCGGGCCAGCGCCGCGCTCACGCGCTCGAACTCGGCCGGGCTCACGTACTCGAAAATATTGGAGAGGCTGGCCTTGGTCACGTCCTGCCCCGCCTCAGACAGCAGATACGCGGTAGCCTCGCCCGCTACCAGGCGCAGGCGGGGCAGGTGGGCGCGCAGCCGGCCGTGGTGCGCGGCCTGGTAGCAGGGCGGCAAAATGGCCTCCGGCAAGCCTTCGGGCCCGAAAAACAGGAAGCGAAAAAAGAAATTGTCGCGCGCCAGCTGCTGGCCCATTTGCCGGGCCAGCCGCCCATAAAAGGTGGCGCCGCCCGTTTCGCCGGCGTAGCTGTAGAGGCGCGGGTCGCGGCCCCGGCTCAGGTTGACGGCGTCGAAATAGTCGATGAAGCGCTCGCGAAAAGCCGGCTGGTCAAGTACTTGCTGAAAGTAGGCGTGCTGCTCGGCCACGCTGCGGCAGGCCAGTAGCTGCCGCAGCCGCAGCTGCCAGGCTAGCGGCAGGCTGGGCACGAAGCCCGTGACGTAGGCCTCGAGTTGCCCGGCCAGCAGCAGGCCGCCGGGGTGCTGGCGCAGGTAGGCGGCCCAGGCGGCGTGGGTGGCGGCCGGCAGCGTGGCGCGCAGCGTCGCGGCGGCCGGGGCCACGGCGGCGGGCCCAGCGAGGCCCAGCAGGCCGCGCAGCACCGCCGGCGCGTGGTGCCGGATAACGTGCGCTTTGAGGGCCAGCAGCTGGTTTTGCACCGGGTTCAGGTCGATGGCCGTGACCTGGCGGGGGCCGGCCAGCAGGGCGTTCAGGGCATTGCAGCCCGCCGAGGTGATGACGAGCGCGTGGTCGTCGGGCGCAAATTGCAAGGCCGCGTGCAGCGTAGCGTGGCCTTCCCACACCAGGCCGTAGCGCAGGCGGTCGAGCGGAATGTGGCTGAATTCAGATTCCATAAAAGGAGGAAGAATTGCTGATTGACAAGAGAGTACCAGCGCCCGACGTAGCGTTGCTACCGCACCAGGTCGTAGCGAATTTTGGAAAGATGCCGGCCATCGACGGCTAGCCGGGCGCGGTGCCGCACGGCCGCCACCAGGCCCGGCCCAAAGGCCGCCTCCACGGTCGCCCGCACGGCCTCGGCCGAGGCCGTTCCCACGATAAATACCTCAAATTCAGTGGCATTGGGAAGGGGTAGCGCCGCCACCTGCGCCACGCCGGGCAGGTGGCGCAGCACGTGCTCGACCTGGTAGTGACCCACGCCCCGCACCAGCGCCGCGGCCCCGCGCCGGCCCACCAGCCACAGCTGGCCCGCCGCGTCGAAGTAGCCAAAATCGCCGGTGGCTAGCCAGCCCGCGGGGCCGGTAGTGGTGGGCAGCGCGACGTGCGCGCCGCGCACCATAATTTCCCCGGCTTGAAAAGCAGGCTGGTTTAAGTTATTAAGTAATAAGTTATTGGTAATGCCCTCTGGCTGCCACACCGGCGCGGGCGCTTGTAGCCGGATGGCTAGCCCAGCCACCGGCTGGCCCACGCAGTAGCCCAGGCGCGGGTCGGGGCTGGGGCCCGGCGCCACGGCCCGCACGGCAATCGGCTCGGCCTCCGACGAGCCGTAGATGACGTAGCGCGTGGCCTGCGGGAAGTACGGGGCTAGCCCCGCCAGCAATGCCTCCGGCACCGGCGAGCCGCCGATGCCCAGCGCCCGCACCCGCGGAAAGGCCATAGCATTATCGGCCAGATAGGCAAGCAGGCGCTCGAAATAAAAGACATTGCCGGTGAGTGTGTGCACCCCTTCGGCGGCCAGCTGCGCCACTAGGCGGGCCGGGGCCAGGCTAGCCAGCCGGCCACCGGGCAGGTCGGGCACCACGCTGAGCGCGCCCACCGCCAGGTTGTGCAGAATGACGTTGGGAAACAGCGGAAAATCGCGCTGCCCCACCCAGGGCGGAAACTGCGTGCGCAACGCCTCGTGCTGCGCCTGCAGCACGGCGTGGCTGCGCCAAATTGCCGTGGGCCGGCCGGCTACCGACCCCGAGCTATGCGACACCAGCGCCGGCTGCGTCGCCGCCACGGCGCGCAGCGCGGGGCGGGCTAGCTCCGCGCTTGTCGCGGCATCGGGGTCCGCGGCGGGGCTAGCCGCCACCAAGCGGTAGCCTAGCAACCGCCCCAACCACCCCAGGCGCCGCCGCGTGGACCTATTCACACCTGCTACTTTGATACGCTCGGCGCGCACCAAGGCCAGCAGCTGCCGGGCCGTGGCCCCGGCGGGCGGCAGCACCGGCACCGCGCCCAGCCCCAGCACGGCCAGTAGCGCGGCCACCAGCTCGGGGCTAGCGGGGTGGGCCAGCAGTACGGGCGCCCCCAGCGGCAGCGGGCCGCGCGCTTCTAGGGCGTGCTGCCAGGCCGCTACCCGCGCCAGCAGCTGGGCGCCGCTGAGCGTGGTGGCCGAGGCCCCCGGCTGGGCAGTGGGCCACCGCAGCACCGGGCGGGTCGGGTGGCGCTGAAGCTCCGAAAACAGGCGCTCGGCAAAGTTGGGGTGCATGGCGGGCAGCAGTGGAAGGCGGCGCAGGGGCCGCCCTTGGTTAGGATGCCCCAAAAGTGCGTCGTGCTTCCTGCCATAACCTACGCGATAGTGCGCGCCGACAGACTTTGCCCAGCGCAAATTCTGGCCTGACTGGCTACCAGTAGGCTAGCCGTTAATCAAACCGGAAATGCGCAAAAAATGATGATAAAGACTTGATTACAAGTAATGTAATGTTAGACGGCTAGCCTGCTAAACTGCGTCCTTACTCACCCGTCTAGTCGGCCGCCCCCCCGTTGGTATCAGACTTTAGAAACGCGGGCCGCGCCTGGCTAGGCCGTGGTTGTAGGTGCTAGTTGCTGCGCTCGACGGCCGTGAGGAGCTGGTCGATTTCGCTGGCCAGGCGCTCGATTTGTTCGAGGCCGGCGCGGGCTTCCTCCATCTGGCCGCGCTGGTGCTGGCGCACCAGCGACTGGCTGGTGTCGAGAGTTTGGCGCAGCAGGCGCTCGATGCCCGCCACTTCGGGGCGCTGGCCATATTGGGGCTTGAGCACGGTGTTGAGCCACTGGCCCAGCGGATTTTCCTGCAAGGCAAATAAACTCGGCTCGGCTTCCCGCACGCCGTAGAGCACCGAGCGCAGGCGCGACTTAAACAACACCTGCTTCACGCGGGCCTGTTGAAAGTCGAGGGCGGTAAGCTCCATAAGACAGGGAAAAAGTGTGGGGCTGTCGGCAGATTTAAAAAAAACACCTGATTGCCACCACTTTGTCTAAAATAAGAAACGAAGAGGCTGAAGCTGCCTTTGCTGCGCCGACCGGTGTAGCAAATAAATAGCCAAACTGCGTGGCCTACGCCGCCGGGGTTGGGCTAGCAGCAGCAGGAGCCGCGCCCGGGCCCGAGGGTTGCAGCCGGGCCAGGGCCTGGCGGGCCTGCACCAGCTCGGTTACCTCATAGGCGTAGGAGGTGAGGCCGGCGGGCTCGCCTTTTTCCTCAAAGCGCTGAATGATATAGGTAAAATACGCCGGCCGGGTCGAGCCATCGACCTGCCGGAAATCCATCGGCACCTCGTAGGCCTCGTAGGGCTGGCCGGTGCGGTACACGGCCTCCAGGGTATCGAGCAGGCCCAGGGCGGCTAGTTCGGGCACGGCCTCGGCCACGGTGCGGCCCACTAGCTCGCGCCCGCCCATGGCCGCCTGGTAGCGGCTGTTGGCAAACTCGTAGCGGAAATCGGCGCCGCGCACGATGCCAATCTGGGCCGGGGCCTGCTGAAACAGGGCCAGCAGCGACTGCCGCTGCTGCTGCGCCAGCTGGTAGTGCGCGTAGGATTGCTCGGCCAGGGCAGCCTGCTGCTCGTTGGCCTCGAGCAGTTCCTGCACCATCGTTTTTTGGTCGTGGATGTCGGTGGCGCCGCCCACCCACAGGTTGATGCGGCCCTCGGCGTCGCGGCGCGGGTGGGCGCGGCTCAGTATCCAGCGGTACTGGCCGTCGTGGCGGCGCAGGCGGTACTCGACCTGGTAGGGCGTGCCGTCGGCCACCGACTGCGCCCACTGGGTGCGCACGCGCTCGCGGTCGTCGGGATGCAGGCTTTCAACCCAGCGGCCGCCCAGCTCGTCGGCCAGCGCGCGGCCCGTGAAGCCTAGCCAGCGCGGGTTGAAGTAGTCGCGCTGCCCATCGGCCGTGGCCGTCCAGATGAGCACGGGCAGGTTTTCGAGGATGAAGCGGGTACGCTCCTGCTCGTCGGCCAGCCGCTGCTGGGCTTCGGCGGCGGCGCGGGCGGCGCGTAGCTGCTCGGTCACGTTTTGGGTGCGCTGCAAAATATAGGCTAGCCCGCCTTCCGGGTTGAGCACCGGGTAGTGGGTAGCTTCCCAGTAAAACTCCTCCAGCCCGCCGCCCTGCTCCTCGGGGCGCGCCAGGTCGTAGCGAATGAGCGGCATGGTGTGCGGCTCGAGGTAGCGGCGCACGTGCTCGTGCGAGTCCCGAATCTGGGCCGCGCCGCTTTCGTCGCTGGCCGGGTAGGCCTCAAAAAAGGGCTTGCCCACGGCTTCCTCCCGGCGCTTGAGCGACACGGCCACGTGGCGGTCGGTATTGTCGAGAATGGTGGCTTCCGGGTTGGGCGCGATGAGCAAAAAATTCTCGGGCAGGGCGCGGAAAACTTCCTGGTAATCGACGGGCAGCGTGGCGGTGGGCATGGGGCAGAAAAGCTTAGAGCGGCGCGAAAGTAAGCACGCCGCGCTATTTGAAACGGCTCGCTTCAACCGGCGTTGGGGCACTGCTGCCCAACCGGGCCAGCCGACGGTTGGGCGCCCGCTTTTGCTGGCTCAGTAGCTTTTAGTTGAACCGCCCTGGGGTGGCCGGCCACCTTTGAGTTACTTCACCGCTAGCCCCGCCGGCCCCATGAAAGCTGCCCTCTTCGCCGCCCTGCTCACCCTCACCGCAGCCCCCGTGGCCCTGGCCCAGCGTGGCCCAGTTGCCGCCCCGGCTAGCCCCGCCACCACCCGCCTGAGCGGCCGGGTGCTCGATGCCGCCGGCCACCCGCTGCCGGGCGCCAACGTGTTTCTGAAAACCACTTTTGACGGCGCCACTACCGACTCGCTGGGGCGGTTCGCCTTCGGCACCATGGCCCGGGGCACGCTGCCGCTGGTGGTCACGCTCATCGGCTACGAGCTGCAGGAAACGCCGCTAGCCCTGCCGGCGGGCGGCGGGCCGCTGGCCCTGCCCACCCGCCACCTGCGCGAAAGCCGCGCCGCGCTGGGCGATGTAGTCGTGCTGGCCGGCGCCTTCGAGGCCAGCGACGCCCGGCGCGCGGCCGTGCTCAAACCGCTCGATATATTGACCACGGCCGGGGCTAATGCCGACATTGCCAGCGCCCTCAACACGCTGCCCGGCACCACGCGGGTGGGCGAGGAGGGCAAGCTGTTCGTGCGCGGCGGGGCCGCTTCCGAAACCCGCACCTACCTCGACGGCCTGCCCGTGGCCAGCCCCTACGGCGGGGCCGTGAGCGGCGTGCCGGCTAGGGGTCGGTTTTCGCCCACGCTCTTTAAGGGCACGCTCTTCAGCACCGGTGGCTACTCGGCCGAGTACGGGCAGGCGCTGAGCGCGGTGGTGAACCTGAATTCCGTAGACCTTGACCCCGAAACCCAGACGGGCATCTCGCTGCTGAGCGTGGGCGGCGCCCTCAGCCGCACCAAGCGCTGGGAGCGCACCAGCGCCTCGGCCAGCGTGGACTACACCAACCTGACGCCCTACTACGGCCTCACCGCCCCCGACCAGCGCTGGGCCCAGGCCCCGCAGCGGCTGGGCGGCTCGGGGCGGCTGGCCCACCGCACCGGCGAAACGGGAATGCTGAAAATCTACGCCACCTACGCCAACCAGCAGGTGGCCACCCGCCAGCCCGACCCCGAGGCCGCCTACCTCGCCGCCGGCCGCCTCACGGCGCTGCGCAACGACAACTACTACCTCAACGCCACCTACCGCAGCGCCCTGCGCCGCGGCTGGAGCCTGAACACCGGCTTGGCCCTGAGCCGCGAGCACAACGCCGTGCGCCCCGAGCCGCAGCGCATCGACGAAACCGAGCAGACCGCCACCGCCCGCCTCGTGCTTACCAACGACTCGGCCAGTACCTGGTTCAACCTGAAATTGGGCGCCGAGGCCACCGCCCAGCGCTACGGCCTGCGCTACCAGGCCACGGCCGATGCGCCGGTGTACACGCCCGGCTTTGCCGAGCAGCGCACCGCCGTGTTTGGCGAAAGCGACCTGAGTTTGGCGCCGCGTCTCAGTGGCCGGCTAGGGGTGCGGGGCGAGTATTCGGCCCTACTGAACCGGGCCAACCTGGCGCCGCGGCTGGCGCTGGCCTGGCAGCTCGGGGCCAGCAGCCAGCTCTCGGCAGCGGGCGGCTTGTTCTACCAAACGCCTACCAACGACCTGCTGCGCGTGCAGCCCGCGCTGGCTTTCGAGCGGGCCGCGCACTACCTTCTCAGCTACCAGCGCAGCACCGCCAGCCGCACCCTGCGCGCCGAGCTTTATTATAAGGACTACCAGCAGCTCGCCCGCTTCGATGCCGATAACGTGCTCGACCCTAGCCGCTACACCAACGCCGGCCAGGGCTACGCCCGCGGGCTCGACCTGTTTTTTCGCGACCGCTACCAGACGTTCAAGAAGGTTGATTTTTGGGTGAGCTACGGGCTGCTCGACACCCGCCGCCAGGCCCGCGCCGACCTGGCCCTGGCCGTGCCCACCTTCGCCGCCACCCACAACCTGAGCGTGGTGGGCAAGTACTGGCTGGCCAAGCTGCACACCCAGCTCAGCGGCACGCTGGCCTACGGCAGCCCGCGCGCCTACCACAACCCCAACCAGCCCGGCTACAACCAGGGCCGCACCCCCAGCTACCAGAGCCTCGACCTCAGCCTGAGCTACCTCACGCACCTGGCCGGCCAGTTCACCATCGTGCACCTGGGCGTGACCAACGTGCTGGGCCGCGACAATGTCTTCGGCTACCGCTACGCCACCGCGCCCGACGCCGCCACCGGCCAGTACGCCGCCGTGCCCGTGCGCCAGCTAGCCCCCCAGATGGTGGTGGCCGCGCTGCTCATCTCCATCAATAAAAAGCGCCCCGGCGACACATCGGTAGCGCCCGATTAAAGGTTTAGTTATCAAGTAGTAAGAAATAAGTTTCTGCCGCTGATGGGTAAAATCCGTTGCGCCGGCATCAGCAGGTAGGTAGAGGGAAAACCCTGTACGGAAAAGGATGCTGGGATGGCGCTGGGCTTTGTCCGGCGCCATCTTTTTGGGGCTTAATAAGAGAACGGGCCGCCAAAAAAAATAGGCTGTGTTTTACTATGATTTTTGGCCGCCCCCAAGTTGCGCTACCTTTACGGGGCACGTCGGGGTTAGCCCCCGAGACCCATATGCTGCAAAAAAGAGAAGCCCCAAGGTCTCGCGAACCAAGGGGCTTCAAGAAGTTCGGGGGAGATTCGGCCACCCCTTTACTTCATCAGCAAATGAAAAAGGAACGTGCAAAATCGGAGTTTGAGCTAGGGCTTAAGCTCCGAATGTCAGATAAGCTCGCTTGGCGGCTTGTTTGGCTGCTAATGGGAGGAACTGCTATCGCGGCGGGCTTCTCTCATTGGAGTAGGTAGGACTTGGGCCGTGCCGCAGGGTGCGGCCCTTGTTTTTACACTGCAAATGTACACTTCTTCTGCAAGAAAAGTTGTTACTATTACGGATAGACACTATGTGCGGCTGCTAAATTATCCGTCCTCGCGCCGCGGATAAATTAAAGAGAGGGTAAGGGGGCTCTAGAACAGCCCTAGCTCCTCGCCATAAGCCGGTTCCGCAGCCAGCGGCGCACGGGCTCGTCGTAGAATTTCAAACAAGCGTAGGCTAGTGCCACGGCCACCACAAACGTGAGCGCCGCCCACGGCAGGCCGGCTGGCAGCGACACTCTATTGCGGCTCACCCAGGCCGTGTAGATGTAGATGAGCGGGTAGTGCGTGATGTAGAGCGGGTACGAAATATCGCCGAAAAACTTGCAGAGCCGCGCCGCGCCGACACGGGCAATTTGTCCGCCCGCGCCTAGCCACACGATGAGCGGAAACACCACGATGATGGCGAACGACTCGTACAAGCCATTCAGCCACAAGTGGCTAGCCCCGCCTACCCGCGGGAAGGCCAGCGCCACCAGTAGCAGCAGGCTGCACCACAAAAAGGCGTTGGGGATGCGCCGGAGGCTAGCGGTGCGCGCGAGCAGCAGCCCGGCAAAAAACGGGAACAGCATGCGCGTGAGGCCGATGCGAATGCCGGTGGCATCGAGGGCCCAGCCGCCTACTACGTCGCCGGCGGGGCTCGTCACCACCAAGTGCACCAGCGCGGCGCCGGCCAGCGCCACCAGTACCCCGAGCGCCGCGTTGGAGAGCTTGCGCACGCCCAGGGCGTAGAGCAGGTTGGCCACGTACTCGTAGAACAGCGACCAGCCGGGGCCGTTGAGCGGGTGCATTTCCTGCCAGCCCCGGATGTCCAGCGACGGGGGCACCGGCAGCAGGGTGAAGCCCACGAATAGGAGCGCTACCACCTGCCAGCCCGGCACCTGCGGGATGCCCGGCGTGAGCGGCGAGGCCTGAAAGTAGAACGTCAGCGCCCCGATGAGCATGCCCATCACCACCATCGGCTGCAGGCGCAGCAGGCGCGCCTTGGCAAAATCCTTGAGGGTGAGGCGGCCCCAGCGGTCATCGTAGGCGTAGCCGATGACGAAGCCCGAGAGCAGAAAGAAAAAATCGACCGCCAGGTAGCCGTGGTTGATAATCTGGGTTAAGTGGCTGGTAGCGTGTGCCTCAAACAAGTGAAACGCTACCACCGTGAGCGCGGCCACGCCCCGCAGGCCATCCAGGATGGCGTAGTGCGGCTTGGCACCGAGCGTAGTAGAGGTGGCCTCAGAAGTAAGGGTGGGAGCTTGCATGCGCAGAGACGAGAAAGGGGAAAAGCGCGCCGGGCGAGCGCGGGGCCCGGCGAAAATACGCGCACGCCCCGGCTTGCCGCGCGGGCCGGGAGCTAGCCCCCGCTTCTTCCTCAATTTCGGCGGTTTCAGTAGCGGCTTTCGTCGCTTCAGCAACGGGTATTTTCGCCGGGGGCGGGGGCTAGCCACCTTTGAATCACTAACCCGGTCGCCTCCCCTTAACCCCCTTTCTGAGTCATGAAAAAGTCGCTGTTCACCCTCGCCCTGGCCGCCGCCAGCTTCATTGCCGCCGCCCAATCGAAGGAAGGCGTAAGCCAAACTAGCCCGGTTGCCGCTGCCCAAATTACTCCCGCTGCCCCCGCCGGCTACGCCGAGCAGCTGGGCGCCACCATCGCACAGGTAATGCACACCGGCGATGCCGCCGAGCTGCAAGCCCTGGCCGCCAAGCTGGAGCGCGCCGCCACCGTGGCCCCGGCCGACTGGCTGCCCCGCTACTACCAGACCTACGCGCTGGTCATCAGCGCCTTCCAAAGCAAGGAAAGCACGGCCGCCAAAGACCAGATACTCGACCAGGCCGAAAGCGCCCTGGCCCAGGCTCGGCGCCTAAAAGGCGACGAGTCGGAACTGCTGGCTTTGCAGGCCTACCTCTACCAGGCCCGGCTCAGCTTCCAGCCCATGGCCCGCGCCCAGGAGTATTTGCCCAAAGTAACCGACGCCGTGGACCAGGCCGAAGCCCTCAACCCCGCTAATCCGCGTCCCTATCTCATCGAGGCCAATAATGTGTACCACACGCCCCCTGCCTACGGGGGCGGGGCCGCCGCTGCCCGGCCCTTGTATGAGCAGGCCAAAACCCGGTTTGCCGCCTTCCGGCCCGCCGGCCCGCTAGCCCCCAGCTGGGGCCAAGACCAGCTGCTGGGCCGCCTCAAGCAGTACGACCCGGCCACCGCCACCAAGTAGCCCGCACCCTTTGCTATTCCGGCCGGCTAGCCTTCTCCGCGTGGTGTGGGGCTAGCCGGCTCTACTTTTAAGCCTGTTCCGTTTATGCTGCCCGCCATGCCCACCTTGCTGCCCCCCGCGCCCGCCACCCCGCCCTACGCCGATGCGGCGCCCGCCATTCCGTGGGGCCGGGCCGTAAAGCGCACCAACGTGCGGGCCTTTGCCCGGGTGCTGGGCTGGATACTGGTGGTGTGCGCCGGCGTGGCCCTGCTGTTTGCCCCGCCGCCCTGGCGCGACTCTAAGGGCTACGCCATTTCGCTGCTCATGTCCTTCAGCTACGCGGCGGGGCTGTGGTTTGCCAATGCCTACACGGCCGATGTGCTCAACATCCGGGCCGGCTGGAGTGAGCAGCCCATTCGCCGGTTGTTGCTTACGGTAGGCGCGTCGTTTATCGCGTCGCTACTGGTGCTAGTGCTAGTGGGGGAGGGCTATTCGGTGCTGCTTTTCCATAATGCGCCCGGCTACGTGCTGCGCGACAAGTTCGTGTCGCGGGCGGCTTTTCCGCTAGCTACCACGGTAGTTGTCTCGCTGTTTATGCACTCGCGCTCGTTTTTGCTGGCCTGGCGCGAGGCCACCGTGCGCGCCGAGCGCCTCGAAAAAGAATCGGCCGTGGCTAGGCTCGACTCGCTGCGCCGGCAAGTCGACCCGCACTTTCTCTTCAATTCGCTCAACGCCCTCACCAGCCTCGTGGAGGAGGAGCCCCCGCGTGCCGTGCGCTTCATCCGGCAGCTCAGCAGCGTGTACCGCTACGTGCTCGATAGCCAGAGCCAGGAGCTGGTGCCGCTCGGCGACGAGCTGGCCTTTGCCGAGGCCTACGTTTTCTTGCAAAAAACCCGGCTCGACGAGGCCCTGCAAGTCGAGCTGGCTCTGCCGCCCGCCGCCGCGCTGGCTAGCCTCTACCTGCCGCCGCTGGCCCTGCAATTGCTGCTCGAAAACGCCCTCAAGCACAATACCGCCTACCAGGCCGACCCACTGCACCTGCGCGTGACCGTGGACGTGGCCGCCGCCACCCTCACCGTGCGCAACACGCTGCGCCCCCGCCGCCTGCCCGCCAACGAGGCCAGCGGCCGCGGCCTGGCCAACCTGCGCGCCCGCTATGCGTTCCTCACGCCGCGCCCGGTGGCGGCCGGGCCGGTGGGCGAGGAGTTCGTAGTTACTTTGCCGCTGCTGGCGGTTGAGGAGAAGAATTGAAAAGTAAAAAGTACTCACACTGCCCTGGCGTGAGGCTCTACGCCAGGGCAGTGTGAGTACTTTTGGCCGGGTTCTTACTTCACCCAAAGGATGCCCCCCAACCTGAAAACTATTCTCAAAAACGGCCAGCAGGAACTGCTGTGGGTGCTGTGCGCCTTGGTGGCCACTGGCATTGGGTGGCTGCTGGTGCGCAAGGGCGCCGTGCCCAACGGCCGCGTGGCCGTGGAGCAGGCCCTGCGCCACGCCACCCTAACCGATATCGAAGACCTCACCGTGTACCCGCTGCTGGCGGGCGAGAGCCGCCCGTTTCAGGTGCGCAGCCCGGCGGCGCTGCGGCCGCTGCTGCCGACTTTGCAGCAGCTGCGCGCCGTGCCCGTCACGCCCGGCTTCGAGCCGCTGCTCGAGGCCACGCTGGTGCTGCGCCTGCGGCCCGCGCTGGCCGATGCCCAGCACCTGAACAGCCGCACGATTACGTTTCGGCTAGCCTCTTCGGCCCAGGGCGAGGTGATGCAGCTGGCCCAAACCAATTTTTTTTACCACGCGGCGGCCCTGAGCCAGCGCATCGGGCTGCTGCGTGATAGCCTGGCCGCCCGCCCGTAAGCTGCCCGTCTTTTCCTCTCTATTCTCTGCTATGCTCCGCGCTTTACTGGTCGAAGATGAGCCCCTGGCCGCCCGCCGCCTGGCCGGCCTACTCCAAAAACAAGCCGTTCCGTTCGAGATACTAGGGCCCGCCGAGTCGGTGGCGCAGGCCGTGGCCCTGCTGCAGGCTGGCCCCGCGCCCGATGTGCTGTTTCTCGATATTCACCTGGCCGATGGCCTCAGTTTTGAGCTATTTGAACAAGTGACCGTGACCTGCCCCGTCATCTTCACCACCGCCTACGACCAGTATGCCGTGCGGGCCTTTAAGGTAAATAGCGTAGATTACCTACTGAAACCCATTGATGAAGATGAGCTTAGCCAGGCCGTAACCAAGCTGCGGCAGCGGCTGCCGGGCTTCAATAGCAATAATGGGCTAGCCCCCGCCGCTGGCAACGAGCCGAATTTTAGTACAAAAGGTTCGGTTTCCAGTACAAAAAACATTGCCGAAAACGCGCCGCCCGCGCCCGCCTTGGATGCCGCTACGCTGGCAGCCTTGCTGCAGCAGCTGCGCCAGCCGGCGCCGGTGGCCAGCTACAAAAGCCAGTTTGTGGTGCGCGTGGGCGAGCACCTCAAGGTGGTGCCCGTCGAGCAGGTGGCCTATTTTTTCAGCCTCGAAAAAACGACCCTGCTGCAGAGTGTCGATGGCCGCAAGTACGTAGTCGATTACACCCTCGAGCAGCTCGAAAGCTTACTTGACCCTAGCCGGTTTTTTCGGCTCAACCGGGCCTACCTCACGCAGCAGGCGGCCATCCACGACATCATCCACTACGCCAGCTCGCGGCTGCAAACTGTGCTGCGCCCCGCCCCGCCCGAAAGCGAAGGCCCGGTGCTGGTGAGCCGCGAAAAAGTGAGCGTATTTAAAAGCTGGCTTGACCGTTAGCCTCAGATACGAAGGAACCGGGAAACATTTGGACTGTTAGTAACTTGTACCCCTGCAAGCTCCTCCTTAACAGTATGTCGGGTACCCTCACGCTCAACGACCAAGCCGTTTTTCAGTTTCACTACGATGCTGCCGCCGACCTGCTGCATGGCGGCTGGCTGGCGCCGGTGCTCGATGCCGACCTGCGGGGCCACTATGCCGAGCTGCTGCTGGCGGCTCAGCAGTACGGCGGCTGTTGCCACTGGCTGCTCGATATGCGTAGGCGCAACTGGCACATGCCCAGCTTTGGGCACTGGTTTACGACCGAGTTTATTGGCGCGGTGCACGTTGCGCTCGGCCAGCCGGTGTTCATTGCCTACCTGCTGAGCCCCCGCCACCGCAGCGCCGCCGAAACCACCCGCGAGCAGCTAGCCCAGCAGGCCAGCCGCGAGCGGCAGGTATACCCCTGCGCGTTTGCCGACGAAGCCGAGGCCCGGGCCTGGCTGTGCCAGCAGCGCCTGGCCGCGCCCGCGGGGGGCTAGCCTTCGAGCCAATTTTTGAGAGCGCCGGCTTTTTCCTTGCTCACCAGCACCTCTTCGGTGGGGGCGGGGGCTAGCTCGACCAGCAGCCGGCCGCCGAGGTGCGGCACCAGCCGGCGCACGGCGGGCAGCTGGGCAATAAGCTGGCGATTGAGCCGAAAAAACTGGCTAGGGTCAAGTAAGCTTTCGAGCTGCTCGAGGGTGTAGTCGACTACGAAGCGGCGGCCGTCGTGGGTGGCCAGCGTCACGGTTTCGTGGCGGCTCCAGCACCAGGCTACCTCGGTGGTGGGCAGCGGCAGCAGCGTTTCGCCCTGCCGCACCAGAAACCGCGTTTTGTGGGGTCGCTGGGGCTGGGGCAGCGCATCGAGCAGGCGCTCGAGCGGGGAGGTAACAGGTAAAAGTGACGCGGCAAGCGCGGCAGTCGGCACTTGCGGCGCGTCCCCTTTTGCCGCGTAGCCCAGCCCTTTCAACTTGGCCAGGGCGGCTTGCAGCTCGGTCAGCTTGAGCGGCTTCAGCAGGTAATCGATGCCATTGGCCCGGAAAGCTTGCAGCGCATACTGGTCGTAGGCAGTAGTGAAGATGACCGGGCTGCGCACTACGGTTTGGGCAAATACGTCGAGGCTGAGGCCATCGGCCAGCTGAATATCGCTCAGGATGAGGTCGGGCGCGGGGTGGGCGGCTAGCCAGGCCAGCGCGCCGGCCACGGTATCGAGCACGGCCAGCACCTGGGCGCCGGGGGCGGCCTGCGCCAGCAGCCGCTGCAGGCGCTCGGCGGCGGGGTACTCGTCTTCGAAAATGAGAATGCGTAAGGGAGGCATGGTGGGCTAGGCGGGGGGCAGCAGGGGGAGGGTCACGGCAAAGATGCCCCCCGCCTGGGTTACCTGCACGGGCTGGGCCGCCCCCAGCAGGGCGTAGCGCTGGCGCACATTGGCCAGGCCCGTGCCAGTGCCGGGGGCTAGCCCGGCGACGCGGGGCTGCCAGGTGTTTTCGACGCGCAGGCTGGTGGCATCGGCCGCCACCACCAAGTGCAGCGGCCGGGCCCGCGAGGCCTCGTTGTGCTTGAGCGCATTCTCGACCAGCAGCTGCACGCTGAGCGGGGCCACGCGCCGGGCCAGGGCGGCTTCGGCAATGTCGTAGCGCACCTGCACATTGTCGCGAAACCGGACTTTTTGCAGCGCCACGTAGGTTTGCAGAAAGGCCAGCTCCTCGGCCAGCGGCACGGTGGGGTGCTCGCGGCTCAGCAGCACGTAGCGGTATACATCGGCCAGCCCCTCCACGTAGTGCTGGGCGGGCTCATTGCCGGGCTCGATGAGGGCGGCCAGGGTGTTGAGCGAATTGAAGAGAAAGTGCGGGTCGAGCTGCTGGGCCAGGGCGTCGAGCTGGGCCTGGGTGCTGGCCTGGGTGAGGTGGTCGGCGCGGCGCAGGTTGGTTTCCCACTGCTCAAACAGGTGGCGGCTTTCGTAGAGGAGCAGCACAATAAAGGTCGAAACCAGGTTCAGACTGATTTCGCGCAGCTCGGCGGCCGGGCGCAAGTGGTAGCCTTGCAGCGCGGCCAGCAGCACGGCCAGCGCCAGCGAGGCAGCCACCGTGTAGGCTACGCCGGCGGCGGCCAGCCACCACAGGCGGCGCGCCGCGTCGGCGGGCCGGGGCCAGCGCCGCCGCAGCCACTGCCACAGCTGGCGGTTGCCGAGCCAGAGCGTGATGGTAAACACCAGCGCCACGCCGTAGTCTACCAGCCACCGCCAGCCCAGCGGCTGGCTGTAGCCCCCGCGCGGCACCAGCTCGAGCGCGGCCAGCAGCGGAATACCGAAGAGCAGAAAGCGGCGGTCGTTCATGCCTGCAAAGGTTAGCAACCGGCGGGCAAGCGCGGCCGCCCGGGCGCCGCTATCTTGCTGGCACAATGGCGAAATTGTTCGAACGCGGCTACGGCCGCTGGCTGCGGCTGGGCTTGGTAGCAATTGGCTGGCTGCTGGCTAGCCCAGCGCTGGCCCAGCACTATCACTATACCGAGCCCGACGAGTTTAGCGGTAAGGTGCTGCCTACTGCCACGGGCAGCATCCTTATTTTTAATAACTTTCAGCAAAGCGGGTTAAACTTCAGTGTGCGTTTTGACAAAGAGCGTGTTGAGGCGACTGACAGCGAAATCTTGTATATCATCGACGGTACCGGGGTCGAGTTTATGTTTGCAATGCCAGAAACTGACAGTGCGCCTACCGACTCGCCCGCCGTCATCTTGGCGCGGGAAGTGAACAGCAACGTGAATGGCGACGGCCATATCGGCCCCGCCCGTCTGTGGCACGTCGAGTCGGTGGCGCTGCCCGGCATTCACCCGGCGGCTACCCTGTGCTATCAACTTAAAGGCGATGGGCCAGCGGGCCGAGGACCGCGGTTCATGGCGCTCTATTTTATGCACGGTACCACTGTGCTAGTGCTTGGCTCGCATATGTTGCCCGCCGAGAGCATTGCCAAGGTAAAAGCCCGGCTGTTGCGCACGGCCAGCAGCAGCACGTTTTCGCCCACGGCCATCAAGCCTCCCGCCTCCTATCACCCAGCGGAGTAGCCTGGTGCGCCCCTAGCGCGCCGCCAGCAGCGGGTGCCCGGCCAGCGCCTGGGTTAGCAGCGCGCCCACCGCCGCCATGTACAGCGCCGTGCCTAGCCAGGTGAGGGCCACCGCCCGGCGCGGCACCCAGCGCCCCAGCGCCCAGCCCAGCAGCGGCAGCGCCTGCAGGGCGTGCATTCCCAGGAAGTGCGCAATGCGGATATCGCCGGCCACGGTACTCCAGCCCAGGCCCAGCAGGCCGGGGCCGCCGTCGGGGGCGCCCACTGTATGCTGCTGGTTATGAATCATGAAGCCCCCCAGTACCGAGCCCACCAAGAACACCAGTAGCCCCAGCCGCAGGCCCCACACGTAGCCCGCCGACCCGGCCGGCCGGTAGCGCCAGGCCAGGTACAGGGCCCACCCGGTCAGCACCGTATTCACCAGGATAAACACGCCCATCAGCCCAAACAGCACTGCATTCAGCGGGCTGCTATTATTGTAGTGCGAGGTAGTGCCGCGCGCGGCCTGGATGAAAATAACGGCCTGCTCGACCGCCATGCTCAGGGCCACGCCCCAACTAATGCGGCGCACGGCGCGCTGGGCCGGGGCGGGCAGGCTAGCCAGCAGCGCGGCCAGCGTCCAGGCGTAGGCCACTATCGAGAGCGAAAACTTGAGCGGCTTGGCCCACACCAGCATCCCGGTTACGTGGCGGTGGTCGAGGGGCAGCAGCACCAGCGCCACGGCCGCTAGCCCCACGTTGAGCCAGCCAGCGGCGGCGAGCGGCGGGTTCTGGCGGTGCAGGGTGCGCAGGGCCTCGGCCAGGCGCTGGCCCAGGCTGGGGGCGGGGGCAGGGGCCAGGCTAGGGGTGGCCGAGCCAAAATCAGCGAGTGAGAGCGTCTTCATGAGATTGATTGGTAGTAGGTTGTGAAAAAGATTTTTGCCCAAAAATTCGGCGCACGCCGAAGTACACCAGCAGCCCCACCGGCCCGAACAAAAACGTGAGCCCGAGCGCCGGCACCAGCGCCGCGTGCGGCACGCCGCGCCGCTGGGCATCGCGCGCCTCCCAGGCCCCCACAAAGAGGTCGAAGCACAGGTAGTGCACCCAGCCCGCCAGCAGCGCCCAGGGGTCTCGAAACAGCGCCGCCACCTGCGCCAACGACCCAAAGCCGCCCTCGGCGCCGTGCCCGCCCAGGTAGTGCGTAGAGATGAGCGCCGCGTAAGCCAGGGCCAGCCCCAGCGACCACGCGCCGCTGAGCACCAGTGCTTTGGTGAGGCGCCAGCGCGGGGCCAGCACCAGCAGCGCCCAGCCGAGCATGGCGAGCGGGTTGGCTAGGGTAAACAGGAAGTCGGGGGTGAGCATGGGGTAGGGGAGAGGTACTAACTGCGTCAAAACTACGTTCTTGCCCAGCCCGGCGCCAGGCTAATCGGGGTGAAGCACCCTAGCCGGCCGGCCAAGCTGCTCAGCGCCGGGGCGAAGCAACCACTAGGCCGCCGGCTGGCTCCTATATTCGCTACCCACTGTCCCACTCTTTGCGCATTCTTCGCCTATGCTCTCGCTGCTACCCATCCTCTCGCTGAGCGCCGCGCACCTGCTGGCCGGGTCGCCCGCGCCGCCCGTCACCCGTTTTAGCGGCCACCTGGCCCATGCGCCGGCCGGCGACACGGTGCGCCTGTTTGTGGGCCAGCAGCGGGCAAAAGCGGCCCTCAGCCCCAGCGGCGACTTTCAGTTTGAGTTCAAGGACCTGCAAGCCACGACCCCGGTGCATTTTACCTACGCCGGGCAAAGTACCCGCCTCTACCTCATGCCCGGCGACCAGCTGCGGCTGACGCTCGATTTCAAGGACTTCGATAAAACCTTGGTGTACAGTGGCCGGGGCGCCGACGTAAATAATTACCTGGCGCAGGCGCAGTGGAAATTTGAGTACAGCCCCCCCGGCAACGAGCCCCGCCCGGTAGACCAGCTGAAGCAGAATTCCCGGATGTCGCCCGCCGAAATGCGCCGCAATGCCGACGCCTTTCGGCAGCGCCGGCGGGCCTACCTGGCCGCGTACGCAAAGGCCCATCAGCTGCCCGCCGCCGCCCGCCACGATGCCGAGTTTGACATCGACCTGGCCTGGGGCACGCAGCTGCTCAACTACTTGGCATTTAGCCGGGCTACTAGCACGGCCGAAGCCGGCCCCAACCAGGCGGTTGACCCGGCCTATTTCAGCTTCTTATCGCAACTGCCGCTGCGCGAGCTAGCCCAGCACATGCGGGGCATCGACGAGAATACGGCCGTGGCGCAGTTTCTTCACGCCTACCAGGACCGCCTGACCCCTAGCGGCAAGCTCAGCACCGACCCGGCCGAAGGCGAGCGCCTCTACCAGATAGCCACCCAGGAGCTGGGCGAAGGCAAAGCCCTCAACATGGCGATGCAGATGCTCATGTTCTGGCGAATAGATACCGACCTGGCCGGCGCGCAGGTATTTCACCGCACCTTCCGGCAGCACAACCGCGACTCGACCCTGGCCCGCAACCTGCGCCTGGCCCTCGCCAAAAAGCAAAACCTGAGCCCCGGCAGCCCGGCTCCGGCCTTCACGCTGCTCGATAATACGGGCAAGTCGGTGTCGCTCAGCGATTTTAAGGGCAAGGTAGTGTACCTCGATTTCTGGGGTACGTGGTGCGGGCCCTGCATGAAGGAGATGACCGAGTCGGCACCCGCGCTAAAAAAGCAGTTTGAAGGCCGCGAGGTGGTGTTTCTCTACGTGTCGCAGGGCGACCCCGAGGACCGCTGGAAGCAAACGCTGCTTGACAAGCAATTTACCAGCCCCAACAGCGTGCACTTGCGCGAGCCCCGCGAGTCGCGGCAGGTAGCCACCGACTACCAGGTAAACCAGTGGCCTACTTACTGGCTCATCGGGCGCGACGGCCGCATAGTCGATGCGCAGGCCCCACGCCCCTCCGACGGCCCCAAAACCGTGGCCGCCATCGAGCAGGCGCTCAAAAACTAACGGGGGCAGCGGGGAAAGGGGCTTGGTTATCTTTGTGGGGCCAAGGCTATTGCCGGCTTCGCTATGGGTGCTATGTTACAGGTTTGGGCCCTCGGGCGGGCGTTTATTGGGTGGCGAAAGCTGCTGTTGCTCGGCGGGCTGCCGCTGGCAGTGGCGGCCCAGCGCCCGGCCCCGCCGCCGTTTAAGGCGCCTTCGTTTCGGGGGGCGGCGCCGGTGCCCGCCCCGGTGGCCGGCACCACCACCGTGCGCGGCCACGTCGACGAGCCTACCGCTAGGGTCATCAGTCTCAGCTACGGGCCCGACTGGCGCGGCCACCTCACCCAAACGGTGGAGGCGCGCCTGAGCGCCACCGGCGATTTCCGGCTGGCGCTGCCCCAGTTGGCCGCGCCCACCGAGGTGCGGCTAGGGTACGACAATGCGTACGCCACGCTCTACCTCGAGCCCGGCGATGACCTGCGCCTCACCTTCGACCCTAGCCGCTTCGAAACATCGCTGGCCTTCACTGGCCGCGGCGCCAATGCCAACAACTACCTGACCCAAAGCGCCCTGGCCGCCAGCCAGGACGACGAGGCCGGCCGCGCCCCCGATGCCCGCGCCGGCCGCCTCAGCGCCGCCGACCTGCGCCGCGCCGCCGATGCCTACCGCCAGCAGCGGCTGGCTGCCCTGGCGGCCTACGCGGTGGCTAGGCCCCTGCCGGCCGCCTTCGTGCGCCAGCAGCGCCAGGCCCTCACCGACGAGTGGGCCAGCACGCTGCTCAGCTACTTCTCGCGGCAGTCGGCCGAGCGGCGCCAGGGTGGCTACGCCACGCTGCCGGTGGGCTACTACGATTTTTTGCGGGAAATACGGTTGGCCAACCAGGATTCGGCCCTGACGCAGAGCGCCTTTCAGAGCCTGCTGATGACCTACGGCTTCACCCAGCTCAACGACGAGGACGGCAACCTGCCCACCGGCCCCGCCGCCGGCCGCCGCCTTTACCAGCGTGCCACCGATGACCTCGGCGCGGGCCGCGTGCGCGACGTGGCCGTGGGCCAGTACCTGCTGGGCAAGGTCGAGAGCGAGCACACCGACATTCGGCCGCTGCTGCCCGATTTCAAGGCCCAAAACCACGACTCAACCATCGCCCGCGCCGTGCGCCAGGCGGTGCGCGCCCACCTGGCCCTGGCCAGCGGCCAGCCCGCGCCCGACTTCACCCTGGCCGATGCCAGCGGCAAAAAAGTGATGCTCAGCAGCCTGCGCGGCAAGGTCGTGTACCTCGACTTTTGGGCCACGTGGTGTGCGCCCTGCCTGGCCGAGATGCCGGCTAGCCTCGAGCTGCGCAAAAAGTTTGCGGGCCGCGACGTGGTCTTTCTCTACGTGTCGCTCGATAGCCAGGCCGCCGATTGGCAAAAGTACCTGGCTACCAAGCAAGTGGCTAGCCCCAACGCCGTGCAGCTGCACGATGGCGGCGCCTTCGACGGCCCCGCGCCCCGCGCCTTCCACGTGCAGTCCATCCCGAGCTACTGGCTTATTGGGCGCGACGGCCGCATTATTGCTAACAACCCGCCCCGGCCCTCCGCCCGCCCGGCTATTGATACTGCTTTAGAGCAGGCTCTGAAACCTTAGGGCCCGGCCGGTGGTTGAGCCCGTCCAGGTTATCTACAGATTTGCTATAGGATAACGGGTAGCCCGCGCGGTGCGTACTACCCAGAGTAGAAGTTACGTTATTTGGTTGTGTTTAATACTCAAGTGGTTTGGTTGCGCTGTTGGGCTAGCTGGCGCTGGCTGTGGGCGGCCCTGTTGGCGGTGGGCCTGGCCCAAGCTGCCCGCGCTGCCTTGCCCGCCCCGGCCGATTCGCTGCGGCCGGCCCTGGTCTTCACCAAGCGCCGGCTGGTGGTGCAGATTGACTCGCGCTACTCCATCATCAACAGCCACTTTTCGACCATCAACGGCCTGAAGCTGGGCCTGGAGTGGCGGGGTCGGGTGCGCACCGGGGCGGCCTTCTACTTTCTCAGCAGCCGCATTCCCACCCGCCTCGAGCCGCCCGACAATGCCGCCGACGATGCCGATGCCACCCTGCGCTTCTATAACATCGCGCTCTACGGCGAGTACGTGATTCTGGAAAACCCGCGCTGGGAGCTCGACGCCAACTTACAAGGAGGCATGGGCTCGGTGCGCATTCAGTACACCAACGATGACCCGGCGGGCACCCGCTCGTACACGCCGCGCGATTTTATTGCCCTGGTCGAGCCCTCGGTGGCGGCCGAGATGCGGCTTTTTCCCTGGACTAGCCTGGGTGCGGGCGCAGGCTGGCGGCAGCCCCTGTTTGTCGACCCTATAGTGCGCCGCGAAATCAGCGGCCCCATTTTTTACCTGCGGGCCAAGATTTTATTCGCGCCGCTGCTGCGCATCAAGCGCAACCACGAGCCGCTGTTTTCGCAAAAAGATATGCGCGCGCGCGGCGTCAGCAACCGCACGCGCCGCCGCTTCTACGGCGAGTAGGTGCGGGCTAGGGGGCTATTTACCAGTCGAGTACGTGAAGCCCACCGTCAGGTTGGTATTAAGCGGGCTGCGGCCTTCCACGGCAATGCTCTCGTACGAATAGGCGTAGCTGGCGGTGAGGGCCAGGTGCCGGCTCACCGTAAAATTGAGGCTGCTGGTGGAGTTGAGGCGGTAGTCGCCGCCAAAATCCTGTAGTGAAGGCTGGTAGTACGTCTGCGTGGTGAACACCACCGGCCCCTTGCCAAAGCGCAGCTTGAGGCGCGTGGAGCCGCGGGGCACTTCGCGCAGCAGCCCTTCGAGGTACTGCGTATGCTCGTAGAGGAAAAGCTGGCTCACCGTGACTTCGTTCTGCAGCGAGTCGTGGTAGAACTGGTAGCCCACGCCGCCGCCTACCACGTAGCGCCGCGCAATGGCGCGCAGGTTGCTTTGCCCGGCCTCGCCCAGGGCGTAGTACTTGAGGCGACCCACCTGGTAGGCCGGCGTGAAGAGGCCCAGCAATTCGCGCTCGCGCAGCAGGCCATCCTGCTTGCCATAGCTAAAGTTGACGGCCGCCGGCAGCAGCCAGTGCTTGCCCAGCGCCAGGTTGCCGGTGTGGCTGGTAGTGAGGTAGATGCGCTCGACGGTGCCCGTGCTGTAAATACCCGTGAGGGCCGCCGTGTAGCGCACCCCCGAGCCACTCACATTATAGGTTTCAAACTCGGAAGAGGGTAGCCCGCTCGCCCCGCTGCTGCTAGAGGCCACTACCGGCGCCGCGGCCGTGTCGGCGGCCGGCGCCTTGGCCGCCGTCGAGTCGGGTATGGTCTGGGCCAGGGCGGGGCTGGGTTGCGCTAGGCTAGCCAGCAGCAGGCCGCCTACCAGCAGCACGGGTCGCTGGCCCAAAAGAAGGAAAAGTTGATTCATGCAGTAGAAGAGTTAAAAGGAGCGCGCTGAAAGTGAAAAATCTGATAGTCTAGAATTTAACTTTTAATGCTCACCTTTTAACTTAAAACCCGTTTCGCCCACGGCTCAGCGGTCGCGGCGGGGTGCCTCAATACCGCGCAGCGTGGCGCCCCGGTCGAGCTTGCCCGAGGCAGTAACCTTGAAAACCGGCACGTAAACCACCGCTTTGGGCAGCTCGTATTTGCCCAGGCGGGCGCTGAGCAGGCCCAGCAGGCGCTTTTCGAGGGGGCTAGCCAGGGGCTCGCCTTCCACGTAGGCCGTTACGGCCTGGCCGAGGCGCTCGTCGGGGCGCCCGGCCACGAAGGCGCGGCGGTTCTGGCTTAGCTCGGCCAGGGCCACGTCGAGCACCAGTTCCACTTTTTCGGCCTGCACCTTCACGCCACCCGAGTTTATCACGAAGTCAGCCCGGCCCAGCCAGTCGAAGGTGTGCTTGTCGAGGAGCTCGATGCGGTCGTTGGTGGTGATGAGCTTGTCATCGGTCACGTCGCCGCGCACCGTCAGGCAGCCGCGCTCGTCCTGGCCCAGGTGCAGGCCCGGCAGCACCCGAAAGTGGGGGCTAGCCTCGGGCCCGTTGAGGCGGCGCAGCGCCATGTGCGAGGCCGTTTCAGTCATGCCATAAGTCAGGTACACCGGCACTTTTAGCTTCTGAATCTCGGCCAGCAGGCTCGGCTCCACGGGCGCGCCGCCCACCAGGATGGCCCGCATCTTATTGAGCCGGCTAGCCCGCCCGGCGGCCAGCACGGCCCGCATTTGCAGGGGCACGAAGGCCGCGAAATCGAACTCGGCCCCGGCCGGTACGAAGTCAAACGGGTCGGCGTGGGGCTCTACCACGGTCAGGCGCATGTGGCGCTCCAGACCGCGCACCAGCATCATCTTGCCGCCGATAAAGTCGCAGTTCAGGCAGACAAGCGCGCGGTCGCCGGGGCCCAGGTCGAAGTAGTCGCCGGTGCGCGCAGCCGAGGCGGCCAGCTGCCGGCGCTTCAGGGTGATGAGCTGCGGCTGCCCGGTGCTGCCCGAGGTGCGCAGCCCAAACTCCTGGGCGCCCAGCAGCCACTGGCGCAGCAGCTCCAGCACCTTGGCCTCGTAGCCGTTGAGGTCGGGGTGCGGACTGGGCGTTTGCTGCAGGCTGTCGTAGCTGAACTCGCGGCCGTTGAGCAGGAGCGAGGTGGGGAGGTTGGGGCTGGGCATGGGGCAAAGTTAGCAGCGGCCCCGGCCCGGCAGCTGCCTTTCGCAGCCGGATTACGCTCGTCAGGGCTTCGCGGGCTGGTGCTTTTCGAGCTGCTGCGCAATGAAGCGGTCCGTCATTTTCTCCAGCACGGCTAGGGTCACGCTGCCGTTGGCAAGCACCATGTCATGAAAAGCCCGCACGTCGAAGTCGGCTTTAAGCGCGGCCTCGGCTTTCTGCCGCATTTCCCTGATTTTGATTTCGCCCACCTTATAGGCCAGCGCCTGCCCAGGCCACGAAATGTAGCGGTTCACCTCCGTGTTTACTTCGTGCAGCGACAGCGCCGTGCGGTCGGCCAGGTAGCGCACGGCTTGCTCCCGGGTCCAGCCCTTGGTGTGAATGCCCACGTCGAGCACCAGCCGGCAGGCACGCCACATCTCGTAGGTTAGCCGCCCAAACAAGCTGTAGGTGTCCTTGTAGAAGCCCATTTCGTGGCCCAGGTACTCGCTATACAGCCCCCAGCCTTCGCCAAAAGCACTGATGTACAGGCCGCGGCGAAATTCGGGCAGGTTGTCCAGCTCCTGCGCCAGCGCTGTTTGCAGGTGGTGGCCCGGCACGGCTTCGTGCAGCGTCAGGGCTTCCAGCGTGTATAGCGTGCGGTTGGGTAGGTTGGAGGTATTTACCCAATATTCGCCGGCCTGGGTGCTCCTGATGGGGGCTCCCGCGTAGCGCCCGCCCGTGTAGGCCGGGGCCAGGTACGCGGGCACCGGCACTACGGTAAACGGTTGGCGCGGCAGCTTGCCAAACAAGCGCGGCAATTGGCCCTCCGACTTTTTGGCGATGTACGCCGCATCCTTCAGCAGCTCATCGGCCGTTTTAGGGTAAAACTGCGGGTCGGTGCGCAAAAAGGCAATAAACTCCTGCCGGCTGCCTTTAAAGCCGGCCTGCCGAATCACGCTTTCCATGGTGGCGCTTATGCGGTCTACCTCCCGCAGGCCGAGTTGGTACACCTCTTCGGCCGTCAGGTTGGTAGTGGTGTAGTGCCGCACCCGGTCCTGGTAAAAGGCCTTGCCGTCCGGAAAGCTGGCTGCGCCCAGCGTGCGGCGCGTTTTAGGCAGGTATTCCTGGCTGAAGAACTGCTGAATCTGCCGATAGCTGCCGACTACGTCCCGCATAATAACGGTGCGGGCAGTGGCCTGGTAGCCTAGCCAGTCCGCGTCGCTAATCGCCGCGGGCTTTTTAGTAAAGGGCTGCCAAAAAACCGATTCTTCGGCGCTGGCCACCAGGTGCTGGGTATACGTGAGCTCGTAGCCGGGCAGCACGGCCTGGGGCTGGCTTATGCCCAGGGCCAGGCCCGTGCGCATGAGCTGCAGGTTTTCGGCCACGTACCGGGGCACGTCTTGCAACACCCGCAGGTACTGCTCGGCGTCTTTCTTTGACTTCAGCAGGGTAGTGGCGCTGGCCTGCGCCAAGTCGGTATGAAACCCCGATTCGGAAGTTATCGGATTCAAATAGGCCTTATACCGGTAGGTGGCCAGCTCGTCCAGCACTTGGTAGGTTAGCAGCTCCAGGTTCACCTGGTCGTCGAAGAGCAGGGTTTTGGGGTCAATCGCCTGCAGCCGTGCATGGATGCTCCGGTAGAAGGCGTATTTACCAGCGAAGGTGGCCTCAGTGCACGCGCGCAACGGGTGGAGCTGGCTGCTGTCAGTGCGCCACGCGCTGGTTTCGTAGGTCTTGATTTCGGCCAGCGCCGCCGCTAGTTCTTTGGGCAGTGGCTTGGCCTGCGCAAGCGCGGCCTCGGGCAAAGCCACTATTCCCCAAAGCGTAAGTAACAAGTGCTTCATAAGCCATTGGCTGGTAAGTTGCTGCGGTCAATTTATGGTGGTACAATGAAGATGCCAGGCTGGCCGGGGCTGCCCAAGGGACGCCACCCAAACTCCTGGGTGCTCAGCAGCCACTGCCACCGCAGCTCCAGCACCTTGGTCTCGTAGCCGTTGAGGACGGGGTGCGGGCTAGGGGTTTGCTACAGGCTGTCGTAGCTGAACTCGCAGCCGCTGAGCAGGAGCGAGGTGAGGAGGTTTTCACACATGGGGCAATGTTACTCGCTGGCTGCGCCAAGCGTCAATTTGCGCACTACTCCCGCAGTGCGTCCCGCACTTCCATCAGGGCGAAGCCTAGCAGATTGAGTCCGTTCCACTGCCTAGGGTTCTCCGCTCGCGCATTATCGGCGGCTAGCCCAATACCCCAAATGCTGTCGACGGGGCTAGCCTCTACCAGAATACGGTCCTTGGTATGCAGTAAAAATTCCCGCAAGTCCTGATGTTGACTGAATTTTTCCAAGTTGCCGCGCATCACTATTGCCGAGCGGTTGGCATTCCACACGGCTTCGTCGAAGTTTTTGACCTGCCGGCCCAGTGCCTTCGCCTCGGCCGGCGACCTAGCCACGATAATCTGCTGGTAAATAGCCGCGTTGTCGAATAGCAGCGCCTTTTGGGCCATCATCCAGTGCTCGGTCGTGTTGTAGCGCACGCCCTCAACGATGAAAGGCGCAGCCCACCACTGGCTGAAACAGGCCGCCGTAATTTCACCGCTTTTGCTTTTCTGGTGGCCCCAGAAAAAGAGGTACTTCACTCGATTCTTCTGCTCAACTGTGGCAATGAGCCATTCTAAACTGTACTGCATAAGGCTAGGGGTACTTACCGCCCGTACTCATACACCACGTAGCCCCACGGCGCTACCTGCCACGGCTTGGCGGTGAGCGGCTCGCTAGCATACATAAATAGGTTGTACGGGCGGCCCTGTAAGGCCTTTTCCTGCACGCTGATAGTCTGTTCCTTATTTGACAAGTTTAGGATAACCAGTACTTTATGACCCGCCTTTTCGCGCACGTAGGCGTACACGGCGCGCTCGTCGCCCACGTTCACTTTGCGGAAGGAGGCGTCGGCGGCCAGCGCCGGGTTGCGCTGGCGCAGGGCTAGCAGGGTCTGGTAAAACTTGGCCCGCTGGTACTTGCCAAAGGTCATCGGGTCCTTGTCGAAGAACTTGAGCGGGCGCAGCACCGGCTCTTCCTGCCCGCTGTAGATGAGCGGCACGCCGTCGGCCATAGTTTGGGTAAACACGGCGAAGGGCGCGTGTACCCGGCCCGGGAAGCTGCCATAATCGGCTTTGTTCCAGCTATTTTCGTCGTGGTTGCTGGTGAAGTACAGCTCCATCGTGCCCTTGGGGTACCTGGCCTGCCAGCCGCGGTACACGCTGTCGAGGGCCGTGGCGGGGCGCTGGCCAGCGGCCACCTTCTCCATCGCCTTAAACATGTGCCACGGGTACACCGCGTCGAAGCCCGAGCGGGGCAGGTAGGCGCTGTCGCCCTCGGCCAGCATAAACAGCGACTTATCCTGCCGCAGCGACGGGATGGCGCGCTGCCAGAAGCTAGCCGGCACGTTCCAGGCCACGTCGCAGCGGAAGCCATCGATGTTGCTGGTTTTCACCCAGTAGCGCATGGCCGCAATCATGCTGTCCTGCATCTCGGGGTTTTTATAGTCGAGCTGCCGGGTGTCGTCCCAGTCGAAGGCCACGGCCGGCTGGCCCGCTTTGTTCTTCACAAAAAAGCCGGGGTGCTGGGCTAGCCAGCGGTTGTCGGCGCCAGTGTGGTTGGGCACCCAATCGATAATTACCTTCAGGCCCTTAGCGTGGGCGGCTTGCACCAGCCGTTGCCAGTCGGCCATGGTGCCAAACTCGGGGTTCAGCTTGGTGTAGTCGGCCACGGCGTAGTAGCTGCCCAGGCTGCCTTTGCGGCCCACCTTGCTGATGGGATTGAGGGGCATAAACCACAGGGTTTCTACCCCCATCGCCTTGAGGCGGTCGAGGTGCTTGGCAAAGGCATTGAGTGTGCCCTGGGGCGTGTACTGGCGCACATTTACTTCGTAGATGTTGCCCTGCATCATCCAGGCTGGGTGCGTGAGCGCGGCCGCGGGCCGGGCCGCCGGGCCTGCGGATTTGGCAACCTGAGTTTCCGATTCCCGCGAAGTGGTGGCTTGCTCACAAGCCTGCGTGAGCAAACAGGTGCCTAGCAGCACCGACAACAGCATTTTATTCATGGCTAAAGAAAATAAGCACCGCTAAGGTAGAAGTAGAAGCTGAAAATTACCTATCACTAAAAGGTGAGTAAGTACTCGCTTTTACCAGAATTTTTGTGTATACTTACGGTACACTAACCCGCTGCGCCATGACTACTCTCCCGCATGCTGCCCCCACCCAGGCCCTCTCGGCCGATGCTAGTGTCGCTGCGTTGCCCACCGCGGCCTGCCCCATTGCTGCCGCCATCAAGGCTCGCGCCAAAGCCCTGAAGAAATGGCGTAAGCAAGAGCGGTTACGGTTTTTCTCAGGCTGCTGCGCCAGCTTCCACGCCCTGGGTTTTTGCTTTTAACTGCACCATTCTTCAAATCAGTAAACGTAAAAAGCCCCGCCAACCCGGCGAGGCTTTTTGCATTGGCGCGAGGCGCAGCTTCGGCTACGGAAATTTTGGAAACTTCGAGAAATCGGGCTGACGCTTTTCCAGGAAGGCATTTTTACCTTCTTTGGCCTCTTCGCTCAGGTAGTAAAGCAGCGTGGCGTTGCCGGCCAGCTCCTGAATACCGGCCTGGCCATCGAGTTCAGCATTGAACGACGATTTGAGCATGCGCAGGGCTAGCGGGCTCTTCTGTAATATTTTGTGGCACCAGGCCACGGTCGTTTCCTCCAGCTTGTCGAGGGGCACTACCTTGTTTACCAAGCCCATGTCGAGGGCTTCCTGGGCGTCGTACTGGTCGCACAAGAACCAGATTTCGCGGGCCTTTTTCTGGCCCACCACGCGCGCCAGGTAGCTAGCCCCAAAGCCGCCGTCGAACGAGCCCACGTTGGGGCCGGTCTGGCCGAAACGGGCGTTTTCGGCCGCGATGCTCAGGTCGCACACCACGTGCAGCACGTGGCCGCCGCCGATGGCCCAGCCGGCCACCATCGCAATCACGGGCTTGGGGATGCTGCGAATCATTTTCTGCAAATCCAGCACGTTGAGGCGGGGCACGGCGTTCTCGCCCACGTAGCCGCCGTGGCCACGCACGCTCTGGTCGCCGCCCGAGCAGAAGGCGCGCCCGCCCTCACCGGTGAGGATGATGACGCCGATATCGGTGCGATTGCGGCAAATATCCATGGCCGCTATCATCTCATCCACCGTGAGCGGCGTGAAGGCGTTGTGCACCTGCGGCCGGTTGATGCTGATTTTGGCGATGCCCCCGTGCTGGGAGAAAATGATTTCCTGGAACTCCTTAATCGGGGTCCACTCGATGGTTTCAGCCATAAAATCGAAAAAGTGAAGCTCAGCGAACCTCAGCGAGGTGCGCTGAGGCGGTTAAGAGAAAGCTTGTTTAACAGCGGTACGGTACTGCTCGAAAAACGCCGCGTTGGTTTCCGAATCGGTGAAGATTTCGAGCACCGCCGCGCCGCTTTCGGCCGCAAAGAAAACCGGTAGCGCGCTAGCAAGTTCGTCGAACGACCACACCGGCAGGTACCGCAGGTCGAAGTCGTGGCACAGGTTTTCGGCCGAGAGCGCCTGGTGCGTTTCAAAAAATTCCGCCAGCTCGGGCTGCTGGCGCGGCCCGTCGATGAGCCGGAAAATGCCGCCGCCGTGGTTGTTGAAGAGCACGACCCGCAAATTGGGCGTGGGGTAGTTGTGCCAGAACGCGTTGCGGTCGTAGAAAAACGCCACATCGCCGGTCAGCAGCACCACCGGGCGCTCGGGCTGGGCCAGGGCCGCGCCCACGGCCGTGCTGTTGCAGCCATCGATGCCGCTGGTGCCCCGGTTGGCAAACACGTCAATTTGGCGGCCGGCTGGCATACCCAGAATGTTAGCGTAGCGCACGGCCATGCTGTTGGCCAGGTGCAGCACCGTGCCATCGGGTAGGCTGGCTAGGGCCAGGTTGAAGGTGGAGAACTCGTTGAACGGCTGACCTTCGGCCGCAAAAAAATCACTTAAGAAGTTGGTAGCCGCAGTCTCGGCGAGTGGCCAGGTTAGGTCAGCCTCTGTGGGGCCGCTTGCCGCCGAGCCGAGTAGGCCTGGCAAATCTGGGGTCTCGCCAGAGGCCGGCGCCTCCGTTACCCGCTGCGCCTCACGCAAGCTGAGAAAGGATATCTGGCTAGGGCTTTCGGCCCGGTTATAATCCTTGGTTTCGGAAACGGTGAGCTGCTGAAAAAACACGGCCGGCTGCACCCGAATGATGCGCGTGAGGCTGCGAAACGTATCGGCGACCTCGCCCGCGGCTTGCAGGTGCCAGTGCTGGGCGGGCGCGGCCTCGCGCAAAAACAGCTTCAGGCTCTTCGAAATCAGCGACTGCCCAAAGGTGATGAGCAGGTCGGGCTTGAGACTGGCTTTTTGCGCCGGCGAGAGGCCCGCCAAAAAAACGTCGTGGTGCCGCACGGCGGGCACGTTGCCCAGGTTGGCAATGCTGTCGCCCACCACCGCCACCTGCCGCACCTGGGCAAACTCGTAGAGCGCGGCCACCAGGCTGGGGCTATCGGCCTGCTGGCCGGCCACCACCAGCACCCGGCCCGCCGCCCGCAGCTGGCGGCGCAAATCCAGAATCTCGGCCGGCGGCAAAATGGTGTTGCAATGGTCGTCGCGAATGATTTTGACGCCCGACTCGTACGTCATTTCCTCGCCCGCCGCGGGGTAAAAGGGTTCGCGCAGCGGCACATTCACGTGCACCGGGCCCGCGGGGCCGGTTTTGGTGAGGTTGATGGCCTCGTTGATAATGCGCTCGGCCTGCCACTTGGCATCGGCGTGCGTGGTATCGGTCGGAAAGTCGAACGTGCCCTTGGCGTGCGCGCCGTAGAGGTTGCGCTGCCGGATGGTCTGGCCATCGAGCTGGTCTATCCACTCGGGCGGTCGGTCGGCGGTGAGCACGAGCAGCGGAATCTGCTGAAAAAACGCCTCCGCCACGGCCGGCGCGTAGTTGAGGCCGGCCGTGCCGCTGGTGCACACCAGCACCACCGGCCGCCGCGTGGCCTGCGCCAGGCCCAGCCCGATGAAGGCGGCGGCCCGCTCATCAGGTACTACGCGCAGCCGGCCGCGGTAGGCCGGGTGCCGCGCAAAAGCCAGCGTGAGCGGCGCCGAGCGCGAGCCCGGCGACAGAATAACGTCGGTGATACCGTGCTGCGCGCAGATTTCGGCGATGTTGAAAACGGCTTGGATGGACTTCATTGAAAGGGTAACGTAAAAAAACGCTTGTCATGCTGAGCTTGCCGAAGCATCTTGGCAGGTTACGCTAGATTGCTAACTCGACGAAGCGGGCAAGATGCTTCCTTCGGGACGCCAGAGGAGCATGACAAACATTGCTATTTCAAAATTGCCCCCACGGTTTGCAGCTTCAGCTCGGTTTCCTGCCACTCGCGGCTAGGGTCCGAGTCCACGGTGAGGCCAGTGCCGGCGTAGAGAATGGCCTCGGTGGGCCGCAGCTGCAGGCAGCGCAGGTTGACGTAGAGGCGCGCCACGCCGGGGCTAGCCACGTTCACGGGGCCCAGAAAGCCGCTGTAGTAGGCGCGGTCGTAGCCCTCGTGCTGGCGCAGAAAATCGAGCGCGGCGGCCTTGGGCATGCCGCCCACGGCCGAGGTGGGGTGCAGCAGCCGCAGCATATCGGTGCCGAGCGAGGCGGCGAAGGGCACGTTTTTCAAATCAACCTCAAAGTCGGTGCGCAGGTGCAAAAGTTGCCCCGCCACGGCCGTGCGCGGCCCCGCCTCGTGGTATTCGCGCAGGCGCAGCTGCTTGAAGCAGCTCACGATGTAGCGCGCCACCAGGGCCTGTTCCTCAATTTCCTTCTGCCGCCAAATGGCATCCTGCGGGCGGTGGCCGGGCTGCAACAGCTGGGTGCCGGCCAGGGCCATGGTGTGGAAAAAGCCATCGGCCGTGACCTCGGCCAGCACCTCGGGCGAGGCCCCCAGCCAGGTGCCCACGCCTGGCACGCTCACCAGCGAAATAAACGCCCGCTCGTACTTCTGGCTAAGCTCGGCAAACGCCCCCAGCGGGTCGAAGCCGGCCGGCAGTGGGCGGCGCGCGGCGCGCGAAGTCACCACCTTCACCACCTGCTTGGCCTCGATGGCGGCCACGCCGGTGCGCACAAACTCGGTATAGGCCGCCTCGGTGGCCGCCGCTGGGGCGGGCTGCGGGCTGTAGGGCCAGGCCAGCGCGGGCGGCGTGGGCAGGGCTAGCCAGGCGGCGATATTCTGCACCAGCTCGCGGGCGGCCGGCGCAATGCTGACGACCTCGGGCTGCGCCAGGTCGTACTGCACATCGGCGGGCAGGAACAGCGCCGGGTTGTGGTCAGAATCGCGAAACGGGAAGAACGCGAAGCCGGCCGGCGCGGCCGGGTCCAGGGCCGGCGGCAGGCCGGTGTAAGTGGCTTCGAGCGAGCGGGCGATGAGCAGGCGCGGGTGGCTAGCCCCCGGCTCGCGCCACAAAGCCAGCGGGCGGCCCGTGCGCAGGGCCCCGGCCACGAGGTGGCGCAGGCGCGCCGGGGCGTCGAGGGCGGCCGTGGCGGCGGGCCAGGGTAAAAGCCGGGGGCTAGCCGCTGGCATCAGGCTTGTTTGGGCTGGGCGGCGGGCAGGTCAATCACGGCCATCGTGATGCGGCTGATGCACACCAGCGCCCCGGTTTCTTCGTGCGTGATGCGGATTTCCCACACCTGGGTGGTGCGGCCCACGTGCAGGGCCGTGGCCTGGCCGCGCACCCAGCCGCTGCGCACGCCCTTAATGTGGTTGGCGTTGATTTCGAGCCCCACGCAGGCCTGGCGCGTCACGTCGATGCGGGTAGCCGCGCCGATGCTGCCCAGCGTTTCGGCCAGGGCCACCGAGGCGCCGCCGTGCAGCAGGCCCATGGGCTGGTGCGTGCGGCCATCCACGGGCATGCGGCCTTCGAGATAGGTAGCGGTGAGGGCTGTCAATTCGATGCCCAGCGTGTCGGCTAGGGTAGGGCGGTGGGAAACCCAGGTTCTTACGTCGTCGAGCGTCATGGTTTTATTTGGAGTCGTCTAGAAATCGTTTGTCATTACGAGCAGCGCAAAGCAACTGCCTCTGGTCAGTCGCTAAGCAGGCGCGATTGCTTCGCTCCGCTCGCAATGACAAACGATTTTTAGCTAGCAACGAAAAACAAACAACAATAGCCAACCCGTACTTTACGGCATTGTTCGGCAAAACTACTTCGCCCACGCTCGTGCCAGTTCAGCAGCTTTATCTTCTTCGCCACGGCCAGACCGACTTCAACGTGCAAGGCATTGTGCAGGGCAGCGGGGTCGACTCGGACCTCAACGCGCGGGGCCGCCAGCAGGCCGCCCGGTTTTGGGCCGCGTATCAGCATACGCCGTTTGCCCGCGTCTACACCTCCAAGCTCAAGCGCACGCACCAGTCGGTGCAGCAGTTTATCGACGCCGGCCTGCCCCACGAGGCGCACGCTGGCCTCAACGAAATCAGCTGGGGCACCCGCGAGGGTAGCCGCATCACGCCCCAGGAAGATGCCGAGTACGCCCGCGTGCTGGCCGCCTGGCGGGCCGGCGACGACCACGCCCGCCTGCCCGGCGGCGAAAGCCCCGCCGAGGTAGCCGCCCGCCAGCGCCCCGTTATTGAGCTGCTGCAAAGCCGGCCCGCCGATGAAATCGTGCTCGTGTGCCTGCACGGGCGCGCCCTGCGCGTGCTGCTGTGCCAGCTGCTCGGCTACCCGCTACGCTACATGGATGGCTTTGAGCATCAGAACCTCTGCCTATACAAGCTGCACGGCCTGGATAGGCACTATACTATTCGCAATTTTTTGGACGTAAGCCACTTGGCGCCTGCTTCCTAACTTCGGGCGCCCACTTGACCGTACAGGTCAATTGTTTCCCCACCTTTTGGCGGCTAATTTTGGCTCCCAATCCCAACCTGCAACATCCGATGGCCGAAATTATCAAAATGCCGAAAATGAGCGACACGATGACCGAAGGGACCATCGCGGCCTGGCTCAAGAAAGTAGGCGACAAAGTAAAGGCGGGCGACATCCTGGCTGAAGTCGAGACTGACAAGGCCACCATGGAGCTCGAAAACTACGAAGACGGCACCCTGCTCTACATCGGCCCCAAAGAGAAAGACTCCGTACCCGTAGATGGCGTGCTGGCCATTGTGGGCAAAGAAGGCGAAGATATTTCGGGCCTGCTCAACGGCCAGGGCGGAGCTAGCGCCCCCCAGCCGGCCGCCGCGCCGGCTGCTGCTTCGGCTCCGGCGCCGGCCCCGGCGCCCCAGGCCGCCGCCCCCGCGCCGGCTCCCAGCGCGCCCGCGGCCCCGGCCGCGCCCGCCAATGGCAAGAAAGCCACGGTGGTGCGGATGCCCAAAATGAGTGATACCATGACCGAAGGCACCATCGCCGCCTGGCTAAAAAAGGTAGGCGACAAGGTGAAAGCGGGCGACGTGCTGGCCGAAGTAGAAACCGACAAAGCCACCATGGAACTCGAAAACTACGAGGATGGCACCTTGCTCTACACCGGCCCTAAGGAAGGCGAAGCCGTAGCCGTAGATGGCGTGCTAGCCATCATTGGCGAAGAAGGCGCTGATATTCAGGCCCTGCTGGGTGGCCAAACCGGCGGCGCTGCCCCGGCTACTACCGAAGCTGCCCCGGTCGAAACGGCCGCCCCCGCTGCTGCATCGGCCCCGGCCGCCGCGCCGCAGGCCGAAAGCACCGGCCGCCTGCTAGCCTCGCCGCTGGCCAAGAGCATTGCCAAAGACAAGGGCGTAGACCTGCGCCAAATCAAAGGCAGCGGCGAAAACGGCCGCATCGTGGCCCGCGACCTCGAAAACGCCCAGCCTGGCGCTAGCCCGGCGCCAGCCGCTGCCCCCGCGCCGGCCCAGGCTCTGAACGAATACATCCAGGCCGCGCTGCCCGAGCAGGCTGCTGCCAAGCCCGCCGCCCCGGCGCCGGCCGCCGCCGAAGGCACCTACACCGATACCCCGGTGTCGCAGATGCGTAAGGTGATTGCCAAGCGCCTGTCGGAAAGCCTGTTCACGGCGCCGCATTTCTATCTCACGATGGAAATCCTGATGGACAAGGCGATGGAAACCCGCGTGAAGCTCAACGAGCTGTCGCCGGTGAAACTGTCTTTCAATGATATGGTGCTCAAGGCTTCGGCATTGGCCCTGCGCCAGCACCCGGTTATCAACTCGTCGTGGCTCGGCGATAAGATTCGCCAGAACAAGCTCATCCACATCGGCGTGGCCGTGGCTGTGGATGAAGGCCTGCTCGTACCCGTTATCCGCAACGCGGATGGCAAGGGCCTGTCGCAGATTGCCACCGAGGTGAAGGAGCTGGCTGGCAAAGCCAAGAGCAAGAAGCTGCAGCCCGCCGAGTGGGAGGGGAGCACCTTCACCATCTCGAACCTGGGCATGTTCGGCATCGATGAATTCACTGCCATCATCAACGAGCCGAATGCCTGCATTCTGGCCGTGGGCGGCATCAAGCAAACCGCCGTGGTGAAGGATGGTGCGCTAGCCATCGGCAACATCATGAAGGTGACGCTAAGCTGCGACCACCGCGTGGTAGACGGCGCCACCGGCGCGGCCTTCCTCCAAACCCTAAAGGGCTTGCTGGAAGACCCCATGCGGATGCTTATCTGAGGATAATTGGTAGAAGCTACCTTAAAAGTCAGCCCCTCGGGGCTGACTTTTTTCGTTTTCAGGCACTTTAGGCCTCTCACCTAAGGCCTAGGTAATAAATGCGTGTACATTTGGCAATCTCCACCAAGGTGCTACGCATATGAAGAACACGTTACTTATTATTCCGCTTGCCCTGGTTGCTACCAGCCTCTATGCGCAAACACGCACGGTGTCAGGCCAGATTCTGGACGCCGATGGCAAGCCGGTCATCGGAGCCTCGGTGGTCGAGAAGGGTACTAATAACGGTACGGCCACCGATGCGGGCGGCCGCTTCACGCTGCGGGCGCGCACAGCCCAGCCCCGGCTGGTGGTGAGTGCGCTGGGCTACACTACCCAGGAGACGGCCGCCGAAAGCGGCCCCGTGACCGTGCGCCTAGCCAGCGGCACCACCGCCCTGGAAAGCGTGCAGGTAGTGGGTTCGCGCAGCGTAAACCGCTCGGTGACCGACTCGCCCTCGCCGGTCGATATTATCGATGTGCGCGAGGTGACGGCCAAAACCGGCCAGCTCGACGTGAACCAGCTGCTGCAATTCGTGGCGCCTTCCTTCAACTCCAACCGCCAAACCGGCTCCGACGGGGCCGACCACGTGGACCCGGCCAGCCTGCGCGGCCTCGGCCCCGACCAGACTTTGGTACTCGTGAACGGCAAGCGCTGGCACCAGTCGGCGCTCGTCAACCTGTTTGGTTCGCGGGGGCGTGGCAACACCGGCACCGACCTCAACACCATTCCGGCGGCCAGCATCGAGCGCATCGAGATTCTGCGCGATGGTGCCTCGGCCCAGTACGGGTCCGACGCCATTGCGGGCGTCATCAACATCGTGCTCAAAACCAGCGTGAAGGAGCTGACTGTCAATGCGAATTACGGCGCTTATACCGCCAAGTATCGCTTCGATGACAAGACCTTTGACGGGGGTAACCTGAACGTGAACGCCAACTACGGCGTGGCCGTAGGCAAGGGCGGCTTCGTAAATGCCACGCTCGATTTCAACCAGCGCGAGCACACCCAGCGGGCCAACGTACCCAGTCCCGATGGGCTGGCCCGCCGCCAGTACGGCGACCCCAAGGCCCTGAACACGGCCGCCTACCTCAACGCCCGCCTGCCGCTGAGCGACAAGCTCTACGCCTACGCCTTCGGCGGCGTAAACAAGCGCAAGGGCGACGCCTACGCCTGGTCGCGCTTCCCGACGGCCGATAGTACGTATATAGCTGGCAACGATACGCTTACGACAAGCGTGCCCAACCCACGCAGCAACGCCCGGCTGTACCCGGGCGGCTACGACCCCATTATCACGAGCGATATTTTTGACGGGCAGGGCGCCGTGGGGGTGCGCGGCACGTTTGGCGAGTGGGACCTGGACCTGAGCAACACCTTTGGCTCCAACCGCTTCCACTACGGCGTGACTAACACCCTGAACGCGACGCTGGGCCAGGCTAGCCCCACCAGCTTCGACGCGGGCGGATTTCAATTGCAGCAAAACGTGGTGAACCTCAACGCGAGCCGCAACTTCAAGACGGTGGCGCAGGGCCTGAACCTGGCCTTCGGCACTGAATTGCGCCGCGAGTGGTACCAGATATTTGCCGGTGAGCCGGGCTCGTACCTGAGCTATAACCTCAATTCCAACCGGCCGGCCGGGGCGCAGGGTTTTCCCGGTTTCCAGCCGCGCAACGAGGTGCGCGCCAACCGCAATAACCTCGGCGTGTATGCCGATGCCGAGCTCAACATCACCAAAGCCTTCTTGGTGGAAGGCGCCGTGCGCTTCGAGAACTACAGCGACTTTGGCAGCAACGTGACCGGCAAGCTCGCCACCCGCCTCAAGCTCAGCGAGGCCTTTTCGTTGCGCGGCACGCTGAGTACGGGCTTCCGGGCCCCCTCGCTGGCCCAGATTAACTTCAACACCGTCTTCACCAACTTCGTGAAAGGCCAGCCGGTCGACGTGCTGCTCGACCGCAACGGCGGCGCTGTGACCCAGGCCGTCGGCATTCCGCCGCTCACGCGCGAGCTGTCGCGCTCGGCTAGCCTCGGCTTCACGGGCCGGGCCGGGTCGGCCTTCACCTTCACGGTCGATGGCTACTACATTCACATTCAGGACCGGATTGTGCTCACGGGCGCCTTCGACCAGAGCGACAGCGCTATCGGCGCCACGCTGGCTAGCCTCAACGTGGGCCAGGCCCAGTTCTTCGCCAACGCGGCCTCCACTACCACCTGGGGCCTCGATGCCGTGCTGGCCAACACTCTGGGCGTGGGCAGCGGCCGCCTCACCACCACGCTGGCTGGCAACCTCAACCGCCTGAACGTGACCAGTGTGCAAACCACGGCCAAGCTCGCCGGCAAGGAAGACGTCTTCTTCGGCGCCCGCGAGCAGGCCTTTGTGAAAGCCTCGGCGCCGCCCTTCAAAATCAACCTCACCCTCGACTACAACGTGGGCCGCTTCGGCGCGCTCGTGCGCTTCGTGGAGTTTGGCGGCGTGACACTGATTGACTACAACGGCGCCGACAACCGCTACAACGCCCGCCTGACCACCGACGTGGCCCTGAGCTACGCCCTCACCAACCAGCTGCGCTTGTCGCTGGGCAGCTCCAACCTGTTCAATAAGTACCCCAATTTCTTCAACCCCCAGGCCACCGAAACCGGCGGCGCCTGGGACCCCGTGCAAATGGGCTCCAACGGCCGCTTCCTCTTCGCCAAGCTGCAAGCGCGGTTTTAAAAAATAGAGTCTTGTAATTAACCTAAAAATGCCCTGGCTACTATAGCTAGGGTATTTTTAGGTTAATGTGCCTAGGCCCGTCTGCGCGTTTGACCAAAGGCACGGTAGTCGAACGCACAGCCTTGCTCATCGACTCCACATGCCGCTCTTTTATGGCGAGGTGACCCTAGCCGGCTGGCAGCACATGGTCGCGGAGGTACCCACAGTGCACGGCAAGCTTAAGGCACAGCTTTTTTGCTAATTATGGTACTCTAAGGAGATATTATTATTCTGCAGATAAGTCTTCTGGCTTTTTGAATAATACCAGCTAACTAGTAGCTTTGCAGGGATTTTCATTTATTCAATCCTTTTAGTTACTTCGATGAGAAGCACCTTTTTACTACTTAGTGCAGTTGGCAGTTTGTGTACTTTTTCGGCAGCGGCGCAGCATATTGCCGACCGCGAGGTGAAGTATGAATACCAGCGTTTGCCCCTTACTCCGCTGGACAAATCCGTTAAAAACTACCAAGTAGTGGTGGTGGCTCCCTACGAAGCGGAAAATGACCGGGTTCAGCAGGAATACAAGCGGGCCCTGGCTAGTGTAGACGCGGACTTTGCGCAAGCCGAGGCTAGCCACGCCAAGGCCGTGGCCGTAGCTAAGGCTGAATTTGAGCAAAAGCTAGCCGATTATAACAAGCAGTCGCTGGCTACTAAAATGCTCAATAAGGGGGTGCTCAATGAAGGCAAGCCCGTATTGAACCTGCCATACCCGCCGCAAAAAACGCAGCCCGTACCGCCGCTCCTGCGCCCAACGGTGGATAAGGAAGCCACGGCCGGTGGCCTGAAGGTGCCCGGCTACGCCCGCGGCGGCCAGGGCGCCGTTGTAACGGTGACGCTCTACGGCATGGACGCCAGCGAGCCCAAGAAGGATGAGTCGAGCGCGGCCTACCTGCGTAATGCCACCAACCCCAACAACCCGACCTATGTCATTGACTATCGCTACCCCGTGGGGGTAAAAGTGGAAGTGCCTGGCCAGGGCGTGGTGGTGAACGAAACGATTCCCGCTACCAACGAATACCAGCACCAGCAAACCACGGTGACGTACTACGGCAGCCCCGAGCAGCGCAAAATAATGCTGGACCCCCTCGAAACGAAGCTGCGCGAAGACAATCTGAAGATAGTGCAGCAGTACCTCGACAGCCAATTTGGGGTGGCAATGGTGCCCCGCACTACCCTGCTCTATACTGTCGAGCCCAAGAAAATGACCTACGATGAATACCAGCCCGCCTACGAGGCGGCCATCGCGGCTTATAAAAAACTAAGCGACGAGCCCGCTGCCGCTCGCCAATTCTTTGCTACTGCCCTAGCGCAGTGGGATAAAGCCCTGACCGAAGCCAAGCCTACCGATAGCAAGGCCCGCATCAACGGTGACATTACGACGGTAACGTATCTCGACGCTGCGGAGGCCGCCATCTGGGCGGGCGAACTACCTCGCGCTGATAATTACTTGATGAAGCTGAACACCCTGGACCTTTCGCGCCGTCAGAAACGCCAGCTGGCCGACCTGGAAAGCCTGGCTAAAGACCAGAAGAAGCGCTACGCCGCTAACACCAAATAAGCAGGGTGCCCTCAAGCAGATTGCTAGGGCACTTGCCAACCTGAAAATGACCGGGCCCGCACTGGCGGCCCGGTCATTTTCTTTGTAGTGCCAGCTGGGCAATTGCCGCCGTGGCTCTGCGCACAGCTTTTGACTTGCTATCACTAATAAAGTAGCTATCCTCAGTTACGCGCCGGCTAGCCGGGCCCTAGCCCTGGAAAAGTGGTGGCGCGGGCAACTGAAATATATCGCGCAGGGCACGCTTCGCGGCGTGGTAGCCGCACAACCCATGCACCCCCCCGCCCGGTGGCGTGGCCGATGAGCACAGATACAGTCCGCGCTGCGACGTGCGGTAGGGTGAAGCCCGCAGCGCCGGCCGCGTGAATAACTGGCTGATATCCAGCAAGCCACCGTTGATGTCGCCACCCACGTAGTTGGGGTTGTAGCTTTCGAGCTGCGCCGTGTCGAAGGTGTGGCGACCGATGATGCGCGCCCGAAAGCCCGGCGCGAAGCGCTCGACCTGGCGCTCGATGGCCTCGGTGCGGTCAACCCGCGAGCCGTTGGGCACGTGGCAATACGCCCAGGCAGTGTGCCGGCCGGCCGGGGCTCGGGTAGCGTCGAAAAGACTCTGCTGGGCCAGCAGCACGAAGGGCTGCTCGGGATGCTGGCCCCGGGCGGTAGCGCGCTCGCCGTTGGCAATCTCGGCTAGGGTGCCGCCGAGGTGCACGGTGCCAGCCCGGGTGCATTCGGGCGCGGTGAACGGAATTGGCTCCGCTAGGGCCCAATCGACCTTAAACACGCCCATGCCGTAGCGGTAGCGCCGCAGTTGCCACTGGTAAATGCGCGACAGGCTATGCCCGCCCAGCCGCAAGAGCTGCGCCGGCGTCATGTCGAGCAGCACCGCCTTAGCAGGCGGTAGCTGCCCCAGCGAGCGCACAAACGTGCCGGTTTCTACGGTGCCGCCGAGTGCCCGGAAGTGCGCCACCAGTGCATCGGCAATGGCCTGCGAGCCGCCTTTGGGCAGGGGCCAGCCGCCCCGGTGCGCCGCCACCAGCAGCACCAGGCCCACGGCCGAAGTCGCCAGGTTGCTGAGCGGCTGAATAGCGTGCGCCGCCATGCCAGCCAATAACCCTTGCGCCTTCAGGCCCTGAAACCGCCGGGCCAGCACCGTGGCGGGCAGCAGTGCCGGCAGGCCAAACCGGGCCATGTTCAGTGGGTGCCGGGGCCAGTGCAACGGGGCTAGCACGTCGTTGGCAATGCCCGGCCAGCTGGCGATGAGGGGGGCCAGCAAGCGGCGGTACGCCTCGGCATCGGGCCCTAGCCCCTGGGCGGTGTCGGCCAGGGAGTTGACCACGGCCGCGGCCGTGCCATCGTCGAAGGGGTGGGCGGCGGCCACGGGCGGCGTGAGGTATTCGAGGCCGTACTGGGCTAGGGGTAGGGTCTGGAAATAGGGCGAAGCCGCCGCCAGGGGGTGAATGGCCGAGCAGATGTCGTGGCGGAAGCCGGGCAGCGTCAGCTCGGCCGTGCGCAGGCCACCGCCCAGCTCATCTTTGCCTTCGAGCAGCAGCACCGATAAGCCGGCTTGCTGCATCGCAATGGCTGCGGCTAGCCCATTGGGCCCTGACCCGACAACGACGGCATCATATGTGGAATCGCTCATGGGTAAAAGCCAGCGCCGGCCGCCGGCCGGGAAAACAAACCTGCTTACGGCGTCCCGGCCGGGCGCGCCGCCTTTGCCGGGGGTTACGCAGGCCGTTTGGCCGATGGCTAGCCTAGCGGACGTATTTTTGCGCCATGCTCCCAAAAATTCGCTCTACGACCGTGCTCGGCGTGCGCCACAACGGCCAGATTGCCCTCGGGGCCGACGGCCAGGCCACCATGGACAAGCACGTAGCCAAAAACAACGTGCGCAAAGTGCGCCAGCTCAACGACGGCAAGGTCGTGACCGGCTTCGCCGGCTCCACCGCCGACGCCTTTATGCTGCTCGACCGCTTCGAGGAGAAGCTCGCCGCCTACGGCAACAACCTCAAGCGCGCCGCCATTGAGCTGGCCAAGGATTGGCGCAAAGACCAGTACCTGCGCAAGCTCGAAGCCATGATGGTGGTGTGCGACAGGGACGAGCTGTTGATAGTGAGCGGCACCGGCGACGTGCTGGAGCCCGACATGGACGTGGCCGCCATCGGCAGCGGCGCCATGTATGCGCAGGCCGCCGCGCTAGCCCTCAAGAAGCACGCCCCGCACCTCACGGCCCGCCAGATGGTGGAAGACGCCCTGCACATCGCGGCCGATATCTGCATCTATACCAACCATAACTTGATTATCGCCGAGCCGGCGTAAGCTGCCTGCCAGATTACGTTTGTCATGCTTCGGCAAGCTCAGCATGACAAACGTACATAACCCTCCCCCCATGCAAATCACCAATTTCCTCAAGCACCACTACCGCCACTTCAACGCCGCCGCCCTCATCGACGCGGCCGATGGCTACAACAAGCACCTCGCCGAAGGCGGCAAAATGATGATTACCCTGGCCGGGGCCATGAGCACCGCCGAAATGGGGATTCAGCTGGCCGAGCTCATTCGCCAGGATAAAGTGCAGATTATCAGCTGCACGGGTGCCAACCTGGAGGAAGACATCTTCAACCTCGTGGCCCACGACTTCTACGAGCGCGTGCCCAATTACCGCGACCTCACGCCCGCCGACGAGCAGGCCCTGCTCGAGCGCCACATGAACCGCGTGACCGATACCTGCATTCCGGAAGAGGAGGCCATGCGCCGCCTCGAGCACACCGTGCTCAAGTTCTGGGAGAAGGCCGACCAGGAAGGCAAAGCCTACTTCCCCCACGAGTTCTTCTACCAGATTTTGCTCTCGGGCGAGCTGGAGCAGTACTACCAGATTGACCCCAAAGACTCGTGGATGCTAGCCGCGGCCGAGAAAAACCTGCCCATCATCTGCCCGGGCTGGGAAGACTCGACGCTCGGCAACATCTACGCCGGCCACGTTATCTCGGGCGATATCAAGAACGTGCACACCATGCGCACGGGTATTCAGTACATGATTTACCTGGCCGACTGGTACACCCAGCAGGCCACCGAGGAAAGCAAAGTGGGCTTCTTCCAGATTGGCGGCGGCATTGCCGGCGACTTCCCCATCTGCGTGGTGCCCATGCTGCACCAGGACCTGGGCCGCACCAGCGTGCCGCTGTGGGGCTATTTCTGCCAGATTTCGGACTCGACCACCAGCTACGGCAGCTACTCGGGCGCCGTGCCCAACGAGAAAATTACCTGGGGCAAGCTGGGCCAGAACACGCCCAAATTCATCATCGAGAGCGACGCTACCATCGTGGCCCCGCTGATTTTCGCCATCGTGCTGGGGCAATAGTCGCATGAGCTTTCCGCGCCCTGCGCCGGACCGCGCCGCCCCGGCCCCCGGCCCCGCCACCCCTAGCTGGGGCCGGTGGGGCCGGGTGGCCGGGGCGGCGTTGTGCGTACTGCTGGCCAGCGCTTTGTTGGCTTACCTGGTTACGCCCTACGCTGCGCTGCGCGGCTGGTACCTGCGCCTCACCCCCGACCTGTACCGGGCCGCAAGCTGGCCCGCCGATTTCTTTACGCAGCGGGTGAAAGAGCGCGGCAATGTGCTCGTGCTGCTGGCCCTGGCCGGACTGCTGCTGGGCGGCGCGTACTGGTGGGCTAGCCCCCGCCGCTGGGGTAAAAGCCCGGCCAGCCAGCGCCGGCCGCTGGGCTTCACGCGCGCCGACCGGCCTTGGCTGGCCGGGCTGCTGCTGCTAGCCAGCGGCCTGTGGGCGTGGGGCGCCAGCCACCTGCCACCCGCCTACGACGAGGTGTTTTCGGCGGTGTATAGTGCGGGCAGCGGGTCGTTATTTGCCACCTGGAGCTACTATATGCTGCCCAACAACCATGTGCTGTTCAATTTGTTGAATGGCGCTTTGTTTGGCTGGCTGCACCAGGTGGCCTGGCTGGTGCCCACGGGCCGTGGGCTGTCGGGGCTAGCCTATGTCGGCACGCTGGCGGTGGTGTACCGCGTGGTGGCTGGCCGCAGCGGGCGGCGCTGGGTGGGGGCCGGGCTGGCGGGGCTGGCGGGTTTGCAGTTCTCGCTGTGGGGCTTTGGGTTTCAGGCGCGCGGCTACGCGCTGTATGCGCTGCTGCACTGGGTGGCGCTGGCCACGCTGCTGGCCCACTGGCGGCAGCCCCGGCGCGGCCACCTGGTGCTGAATACCCTAGCCGTGGCGGCGGGCTACGCTACGGTGCCCACGTTCTTGTTCTACCACGCGGCGCAGGTGCTGGCGGGCGCGGTGGTGCAGTGGCGGCGGCGGTACTTCGAGGGGGCATTCTGGGGGGCGCAGGCGGGGGCGCTCGGGCTGGCGGGGGCATTTTACCTGCCGGCTATTGGCTTTTCGGGGCTGGCGGCGCTGGCGGCCAATCCCTACGTGCAGCCTTTCCGGGGCAGCCTGGGCGCGTTTATCGGGCAGGTCTGGCCCATCGTGCGGGGCTACGCGCCCTACGCTTTCGGTGAAATCGGTATGGGCCCCTGGCTGGCGTATGCCCTGGCGCTGCTGCCGCTCGGCCTGTTGGCGCACCGCCGCTACTGGCAGCTCGGGCTGCTGTACGGCTGCTGGCTGCTGGCTATGCTGGGCGGCACGCTGGGGTTGCGGCACTTCATTTTTCACCGCAATCTGCTCGCTTTATTCAGCCTGGCGGTGGTGCTGGCGCCCCTCACGGTGGGCGTGCTGCTGCGCCGCTGGCACCGCTGGGCAGGCCTGGCCGGGGCGCTGGCCGTGGTGGTGATAACCGGGTTAGGCTTTGTGCGTCACAACCCCGTGCGCGAGCCGCAGGGCCTGTACCTCTACGACCTCACCGGCGGCTTTGAAGCCGCGCAGCAGCGGCTGAGTAAGCTGCCCGCCGGGGCTTCGGTGGGCTTTTCCGAAGAAAGCTTCTACCCGTATTTCTTGTATGTGCGAGCGGGCGGCCGGGCCGTGCATCCGGCGCAGCGGCCGGCCGTTGCGGCTGATTTTTACCTCACCGCGGCCAACGATGCCCTGCCGCCCGCCCTTGCCGCCGGCTACCAGCCCGTCGATACGGTGGGCACGTGCCGCCTGTGGCGGCGGGCCACCCTGGCTGGGCGCTAGCCCCGCTTTTAGGCCGCACTTTCGGCGGCCGGGGGGCTAGCCAGGGGCTGGGCACCGCTCCTGCGCGGCTGCGGGCCAGGGGTAGTAGGGCGGGTGGTTCGCGCCGCGCCCTCGGCTGGCCGGTGAGGGGCCACGGTGGCCGGCTGCTCATCGGCGTGCACGTCTTGGTTGAAGTAAAAGGAATCGCTCAGGGCGAGGCGGCCAAACAGGTACAGCATAGCGTCGGGGGATGAGAGAAGGAATAGCTACCCATAAGGACGCGCTACGGCCCGGCATATTGCAGCCGTGGCCCACTATTAATGCTGATTTAATACTACGCCTGGCGTTGCCCGGGCAGGCTAGCGACCCAGTTTCTCGTCTGTAAAATGCTCTTTATGCGGCGGCTGCGCAAATTTTTCGGCGTTGTAAGCCGCCGAATTACCACGCGGAATGGAGAGCGACTGCCAGGCCGCGCCCGCCGCCAGCCGGGCGATAAATACCAGTTGCCCCACGTGGTAGGGGTAGTGCGCCAGCTGTCGGTTGATGGCCTCCACTACGCTGTGGCCCTGGTGGCGGATGTAGATGGTGCGCGCCAGGTCGGCCTCGGCTAGCCCGTCGAGCGCCTCAAACAGGCACTGCCAGCCGGCTTCCCACTCGGCCAGCACGGCGGCGCGGGGCCGCGGCTGGTCGTCGAACTCCGCTTCGCGCTCGCGCCAGGGCTTCTCGCCGTCGGTGGTGAGAAAGTCGGTCCAGCGCGAGCGCATGTTGCCGCTCATATGCTGCACGATGGTGGCCAGGCTGTTGCTTTCGGGCGAGGGCTGCCAGTGCAGCTGCTCGTCGGTGACTTGGCTCAGGGCTTGCTCGCCGAGCAGCTTGTAGTAGGCAAACTGCTTGCGGGCGCTGGAGAGGAAATCGGTGAGCATGGGGCACACTGGCCGGGGCTGCAAAAGGACCCCGCCGGCGAGCCAATATACAAGGAACCGCTCGCCTGGCCAGCGGCCGGCCAGGCAAGTAGGTTACTTGCGGCAGGAGTTGACATTAAGCTGAAAAACGCGCAATGCCAACTCCCGAAAAACCCGCCCGCAGCTGGCTGGATGTCTGCATAACGCTGCTCGCCGGGCTGGCCGGGCTTTACTTGCTGGGCCAGCTGGGTGTGGTGGCGCTTCTAGTTGCCGTTTCGCTGCCTGACCCTGGTCGTACGGAAGTATTCTCAGAAGTCCCCGCCTGGACAACGACGACTGAGGTTTACCTGCGCAACCGCACCGCAGCTCCGCTACGGGTAGCGCTTACCGTGGCCCGCCCGGCGGCAGCGCCCGATTCTGTGTGGTGGCCGCTCGAGCTGAGCCCCGAGGCCGTCGGCCAGGCCCTGGCGCTGCGCGACAGCCTGGTGATACAGGGCTTGCATTACCCGCTGCCGACCCCGCTACTGCTGCCAGGCACGGCCGATACGCTCATCGACGCCAACTTCGACGACAGCCTGCCGCGCGCGCTTATCCACCACAAACGGTATAATAACAGGCCCAGCGTGTATATGCATACCCACCGCCATTTTATCAGTCCGCCCGAACTTGACCCAGCGGTGCGCCTGCGCAACGTGCCGGGGGCCCCCGACTCGCTCCGCCTGGTGCTGGCGCTGACCCCCGGCGACTCGCTGCGCGTGGCGCGCCGTCGAACAAGCTATTTTTTCAACGAAACGGGCAGGCTCCTGGCTACGGATGGCGAAAATATGCCCTACTCGCCGCCGTACAGCCCGCTGGATGCTACGCCGCCGTACCGGGAACCGTACGATAGGCCGTACCCGGCGCCTTATCGCCCGCCCACCGTTCGGCTACAATGGGTCGATGCCTGGGGCCGCGTGCGGCGGCAGCGCCCGCCGCTGGCGGCCCTGCTGCGGCTGCCCGAAGCCGGGGCAACCCTGCCCAGCGCGGGCCAGCACCTGGTGCGGCGCTACTGGGACTGCCGCTAGGGTCCGCACGCGGCCCCGGGCGGCGCTTAGCCGCCAAAAGAAGATTTGCCGCCTAGCTGGTTGTGCTGGCATGGCAACGACTCCCATTCCGCAGAAAATACTGGCCCGCCAGCACGAGATAACCGCCGACTTTCGGCGCCTGGTAGCCGCGCACGTGGCCGACATCGCGGCGGGCCGCGCCACCGAGATGTTCGAAATCCGCGACTTTGCCGGCCAGCTCTGCATTCACCCCACGCACCTCAGCAACACGCTGAAGCTGACGACTGGCCACCCGCCGTGCTTCTTTTTCGAGGCCGAAATTCTGGCTGTGGCCCAGGGGCTGCTGCGCGATACCACGCGCCCGGTGGCCGACATTGCGGCTAGCCTCACCTACGACCCGTCGAATTTCACCAAGTTTTTCAAGCGCTTTGCCGGCACCACGCCCAAGCAGTACCGCGAGCAGGTGTGGGCCACCCGGCGGGCCGCAAATGCGGAAGCTGATACCATTTTATAGGGGCTACTCACCATAAATGGGCTAGCCAGGTGGCGGACCTTTGTCCTGTTCATTCACCCTAGCAAACCCCTTTTCATGCGTACTTCCAAAATCGCCCTCGTCACCGGCGGCAGCCGCGGCCTGGGCAAAAACATGGCCCTCAACCTCGCCCACAAAGGCATCGACGTGCTGCTGACCTACCACAGCCAGCAGGCCGAAGCCGAGGCCGTAGTAGCCGAAATAAAGGCGTTGGGCCGCCAGGCCGCCGCCCTGCCGCTCGATGCTGGCAACAGCACCAGCTTCGCCGACTTTTTTACGCAAGTACGAGCCACGCTGCGCGATACTTTTCAGGCCGAGCGCTTTCACTTTCTGATAAATAACGCCGGCACGGCGCTGCACGCCGCCTTTGCCGACACCACGGAGGCGCAGTTTGACGAGGTGGTGAACGTGCACCTCAAGGGCCCGTTTTTCCTGACCCAGTTGGCCCTGCCGCTGCTGGAAGATGGCGGCCGCATCATCAACATCTCGTCGGGGCTGGCCCGTTTCAGCTACCCCGGCTCCTCGGCCTACGCCGCCGTGAAGGGCGCCATTGAGGTGCTGACCCGCTACCAGGCCAAGGAGCTGGGCGCCCGCGGCATCACGGCCAATGTGGTGGCGCCCGGCGCTATTGCCACCGATTTCAGCGGCGGCATGGTGCGCGACAACCCCCAGGTGCACGCCGCCATTGCCGGCGCCACGGCCCTGGGCCGCGTGGGCCAGCCCGACGATATTGGCCCCCTCGTGGCCTTCCTCTGCACCGACGAAGCCCGCTGGATTAATGCCCAGCGCATCGAGGCCTCGGGCGGCATGAATGTGTAAGGAAGGGCTAGCGCCATCATTAAAAGTCCTCTGGCTGAAGAGACTAATTCCAGTAATTTTCTTGCCAGAGGTGATTCTTATACTCAGGCCATATCCTGTGAATCTCAGCCAGCAGTTCTTTACCACCCGCAGTCACGGAAGTTTCATGAGAAAAATAAAGGACAAATTGAAAGTTCTTATCGGTATACAGCCGCTCTAGTCCATCGTAAAAGAAGGTGCAATCAGCAATGTCCCGGATGCCTACTTGCCCGTCTTCAACCAGCTCATACACTGCGGTCAGGTTATAGATGCGGCCTATTGCACTAGCTATTTCCGGTTCGAAGAAGTTGAAATAATCAGCGTGATAAATCTCTGTATCGGCAATGATTTCATCTCCGCTTATGGGAATCCATCCGAAGGGAATTCGCCATTGCCAGCGTGCATTCAATTCGAGAATTATCAGGTCCTTATCCACAAGTTAAAATTACTCGGAAATCAAAATGCCCGCCTGCCAGATTTGGCAGGCGGGCATTTTAATTATTCTTAACAACTAAAACCGGAACAGCGGCCTAGCCGGGTTCCACAGCCCCCACGGAATCATGAGCAGCACCAGCACCAGGGCGATGGCGAAGTAGGTAAAAGCTTTCTTGTGCTTGAGCGTATCGGTCGAAGCCCGCTTGAGGGCAATGCGGCCCACCTGAGCCAGGATGGCGGCCAGTATCATCACGGCCACGTGCTCCATACCGAAGAAGCGGGTGGTGGGGTCTTTCATGGCGCCGGCCACTTTCATGGCCTTGAGGCCGTAGGGGCTAACGCCAAAATAGAGGCCTAGCCCAATGATGACTTGCAGCCACATAAAGCCCGAAAAGGCGGCCGAGATGGCATTGTCGCCCTTGGTGAAGGGGCGGCGGCCGGTCCAGCCCGCGTAGGCCCGCACCACGGCCAGCAGGCCCGCGCCCAGCACAAACCAGCGCAGCCAGGAATGGAGGGCAAGAAGAACTTCGTACATAGCAAAAAACAAATGCGCCGGGCAGCCCGGCCAGTGAAAAACTGCCGCGAAGCTACGGGCAAGCCCGCCGTTTACTCAAATTCGCCGGGGGCGGGCACCGGGGCCGGCGCGCCACCCCTAGCCGCCGCCGCCCGCCGCTTGTGCCGAATGGCGACCGCAATGGCCAGAAAAACCGACGCAAACGGCAGCAGCAGCCCAATAACCAGCCACCGCAAAAACGGCTGCCCGTGCGAGTAGGCAATGTAGCCGGTGAGCACCGCCAGCGGCACATTGAGCACGTAGAGCAGCAGGTAGGGGAGGAGGTGAAATAACATAAGTAGAATGCGGGTCTAGGCCCGCGAAATTGTTGCGGGCTCGGTGAGCATCAACCTCACGAGACCCCTTTGGGGCATAGCCCTCGCTCCAAAAAAGAGGGGGAACTAGATTCTAATTCTAGCGCTAAAAACTAAGGCTAGTCCTCCTCTCTTTTAGAGAGGGGACTATGCCGCATAGGGGTCCCGTGAGGTTAACAAAAGGCTAGCCCCGCACCCTAGCGCGCCTTGCCGCGCTTGGCCAGGTAGGCGTGCAACACCTTATCAAACGGCTCGCGCACGTCCACGGGTACGAAGTCAATCTTGAGCTGGCCGCAGCGCAGGGCCAGGTCTTCCTCAAACTGCCGCATGGCCGTGCGGTACTGCTCGCGCACCTGCGCTGGCTGCAGCCGGATTTCCTGGCCCGTTTCCACATCTTCGAAGATGTAGGGGCGGTCCTGAAAGTCGAAATTCGACTCCGTGGCCCGGTCCAGCACGTGAAACAGCAGCACCTCGTGGTGCTGGTGGCGCAGATGCTGCAAGGCGGCCAGGGCCGCTTCCTGCTCGGCCGCGCCGCGCCCCAGCATATCGCTGAACACGATGACGAGCGAGCGCTTGGGAATCTGCTGCGCAATGGTGTGCAGCACGCCCGCCACGTCGGTGTGGGCGCTGGCACGGCGGCTGGCGGCCGGGGGCGCGGGCCGCTCGAGCAGCTGTTGCAGGGCTAGCAGCAGGGTGTGGCGGTGGCTGCTGGTCGAGCGCACGGGCGTTTGCAGCTCCACCGTTTCGCCGAAGGTAACGAGGCCCACGGCGTCGCGCTGGCGCTGCAAGAGCGTGGTGAGCGCGGCGGCAGCCAGCACCGCAAACTTGAGCTTGTCGTGGCCGGGCTCGGGGTAGTACATGCTCGGGCTCACATCGAGCAGCAGGTGGGCGCGCAGGTTGGTTTCTTCCTCGTAGCGCTTCACAAAGAGCTTGTCGGTGCGGGCAAATACCTTCCAGTCGACGTGCCGGGTGCTGTCGCCGGGGTTGTAGAGGCGGTGCTCGCTGAACTCGACCGAAAAACCGTGGTAGGGCGACTGGTGCAGCCCGGTAATAAAGCCATCGACCAGCTGCCGGGCCAGCAGCTCCAGGTTTTCGAATGAGCGGATGGCGGCGAGGTCAAGGGTAGGCATAAGTATAGTAAGAAAAAATAGTACGTTATTGTGAATCAGGTTGCTACATTAATTTAGGGCAGTGTTTATCAAACTGTTGAGGCTATTCCGGCCGTCAGGGCACTGCGAAATAATCTTACGCCTTGATAGACAAGCCAGCCACCGGTTCGGTTTCGCCCGTATAAGGGGCCGATTAAGGTAAGCAGTTCAGGCTTTATCTTTGTCTGAGCCAATACAAGTTTAGGAAGCCGACAAACAAAACACCATCCATTTCCCCTCTTAAGTACGTGGAAGAACGCTATTCAAAAGACCAGGAAGAAATTTATTCGCACCGCATGAAAGCGGGTAAGCGTACGTATTTCTTCGACGTAAAAGCCACTCGTGGTCAGGATTATTACCTCACCATTACCGAAAGTAAGCGCCGTCCCGGGGCCGACCCCGACGGCCCGGCTAGTTACGAAAAACACAAGATTTTTCTCTACAAAGAGGATTTCAACAAGTTTATCGACGCTTTGCACGACGCCGTGGACTATGTACGCGATGAGCTGTTGAGCGAGGAAGAAGTGGCCGAGCTCGACCGCCCGCGCCCCGCCTACGACGGCGAGCAGCCCCGCCCCGCCAGCCCCGGCTCCGCCGGCCCGCCGGCCGATAGCCAGCCTAGCCAGCCGGCCTCCGACCTGGGCGATAGCACCTACTAGGCTCACAACGATTGCCAGAGGGGGAAGAAATAGTAGTAGTCGCGCCGCTGTTCTGGCAAAGAGCAGCGGCGCTTTGCGTTGAGGAGGCTAGCCAGCGCCCGGCGCCGCGCCGCCCGCCGTACCTTTGCCCCAGAATTGTGGGCAACTCATAATTCATAACTCACAACTCAACACTCAAGATAATGGGCCTCCGCTGCGGTATTGTCGGCCTGCCGAACGTCGGCAAATCCACGCTTTTCAACGCGTTATCCAACGCTAAGGCCGAATCGGCCAACTATCCTTTCTGCACCATCGAGCCCAACGTGGGCGTGATAACCGTGCCCGACGAGCGCCTCCAGATTCTGGAAGCCCTCGTGAACCCCAAGCGCGTGCTGCCCACCATCATCGAGTTTGTCGACATCGCCGGCCTCGTGAAAGGGGCGAGCAAGGGCGAGGGCCTGGGCAATAAATTTCTGGCCAACATCCGGGAAGTAGACGCCATCATTCACGTGGTACGCTGCTTCGAAGACCCCAACATCGTGCACGTGGCCGGTGGGGTTGACCCGGTGTTTGACAAAGATGTGATTGACACCGAACTGCAGCTCAAAGACCTCGAAAGTATCGACAAGAAGCTAGTGAAGTCGGAGCGCAGCGCCAAGGCCGGCGACGCCGTAGCCAAAAAAGAAGTGGCTAGCCTCCAGAAATTTAAGCAAGCCCTCGAGGCTGGTGAAAACGCCCGCGCCGTGCCCGCCACCGCCGACGACCTCGAGGCCGTGGCCGATTTGCAGCTGCTCACCATCAAGCCCGTTATCTACGTGGCCAACGTGGACGAGGCCAGCATTGCCACCGATGGCAACAAGCACGTGGCCGCCCTGCGCGAGCACGTGAAAGCCGAAGGCGCCCAGGTGGTGCTGGTGTCGGCCGCCATCGAGGAGCAGATTGCCGACATGGAAGACCCCGAGGAAAAAGAAATGTTCCTGGGCGAGTACGGCCTTACCGAGTCGGGCCTCAACAAGCTTATCCGCGCCAGCTACGAGCTGCTCAACCTCATCACCTACTTCACGGCCGGCGTGCAGGAAGTGCGCGCCTGGACGGTGCACCGCGGCGACAAAGCGCCCGCCGCGGCCGGCGTCATCCACTCCGATTTCGAGAAGGGTTTCATCCGCGCCGAGGTTATCAAGCTGGCCGATTACCAGGAATACAAAACTGAGGTAAAAATCAAGGAAGCCGGCAAAATGGCCGTCGAAGGCAAAGACTACGTGGTGCAGGATGGCGACATCATGCACTTCCGCTTCAACGTGTAGGTAGCTCTGCTACCTACAGTTTAGAAGCCCCGGCCGGTAACGGCTGGGGCTTTTTGCGTTAGGATTGAAAATAAAATGGGGTTGGGGTGTCTGGGTAGCGGCAGCCGCCTGGGTGGCTAGCCAGGCCCCGCGCGGCCGGCTAGCCGGTGTTTATCGAACGTCTTGACACTGAAGGGGCTGCCTGTGCCCGAGGTGCGCCGCCGGTTGTGCCTCCGTAACCAAGCCGCTCGAACCTGTGGCAAACCAAGCTAGCGTCGCCTTTTTAGTGCAAACGGTTCGATAGGTGGGGCGGATTTTAGTTCAGCCGGCTAGCGGCGCTAGGGGACGGTAATTGGTTGACCTTGGGTAAAATAAGAGCTTATCTTTCTGGCATCAGGACTAACATTCTCTTCCCACCCAGCTGCCTTTTGCCGACCGTTATCCGGTTCGAAAGGCCTTTTTGAACTATGAAAAACCTGTTTCCTATTGCCCTGGGCGTCGTTTTGCTGAGTGCAGGCAGCGCATTTGCCCAAAAAATAGCGTCGTTGGAAGCGCCCACGGGCTTTGACCAGCTCACCGCCGGCATTGCCACCGGCAGCCTGGATAGCATCAGCTACGCCTCCAAAACCGTGGGCACTTTGCGCAAAGCATTGGTGTACAAGCCGCCGGGGTTTTCCAAAAAGAAGAAATACCCGGTGCTCTACCTGCTGCACGGTATCGGCGGCGACGAGAAGGAGTGGCTGCGGGGCGGGCGCCCGCAGGTGATTCTGGACAACCTCTACGCGGCGGGCAAGCTCAAGCCGATGCTGGTGGTGATGCCCAACGGCCGCGCTATGAAGGACGACCGGGCCATCGGCAACATCTACGGCCCCGACAAGGTGGCCGCCTTTGCCAACTTCGAGCAAGACCTGCTGACCGACCTCATCCCGTACATCGAAAAGCAGTACCCCGTCCTTACCAATCGCGAAAACCGGGCTCTGGCCGGCCTGTCGATGGGCGGCGGCCAGTCGCTGAATTTCGGGCTGGGCAACCTGGATAAGTTTGCCTGGGTGGGCGGCTTTTCCTCGGCCCCTAACACCAGGCTGCCCGAGCAGCTGGTGCCTGACCCCGCGCTGGCCAAAAAGCAACTCAAGCTGCTCTGGATTTCGTGCGCCGACGCCGACGGCCTGCTGCCCGTGAGCCAGCGCACCCACGACTACCTCTACCAGCACGGCGTGCCGCACGTGTACTACCTCGAAGCGGGCGGGCACGATTTTAAGGTCTGGAAAAACGGGCTGTATATGTTCTCCCAGTTCCTGTTTAAGCCCGTCGATGTGGCCGCACTGCCCACCTACACCGTGCTGGGCGCACCGGCCGCCACCAACGTGCGCAACGCCAGATACCCGCAGATTTTACCCGATAACCGCGCCGTATTTCGCCTGAAAGCGCCCGGCGTGCAGCGCGCGCAGCTAGACCTGGGCCGCAAGTATGACCTAGCCAAAGACAGCAGCGGCACCTGGTCGGTAACCACCGACACGCTGAGCCAGGGCCTGCACTACTACTCGCTGCTGCTCGACGGGCTAGCCGTGGCCGACCCCGCCAGCGATACCTTCTACGGCATGGGGCGCATGGCCAGCGGCATCGAAATTCCCGGCCGGAGCGGCGGCTTCTATGCGCTCAAAGACGTGCCCCACGGCGAGGTGCGAATGAAACGCTACTATTCGGCGGTTACCAATTCGTGGCGGCAGATGTATATCTACACGCCGCCGGGCTACGACGCCAATACCTCCGCCAAGTACCCGGTGCTGTACCTGCTGCACGGCGGCGGCGAAGACGAAACCGGCTGGGCCAAGCAAGGCAAAGCCGACCTGATTCTCGACAACCTTTTGGCCGCCAAAAAGGCCAAGCCCATGCTCGTGGTAATGCTCGACGGCAACCTGAGCGGCCCCGGCGGCCTGGCTAGCTTCAACGAAGGCGCATTGCAACGCTTCGAAAATGAGCTGAAGCAAGCCGTGCTGCCCGTGGTAGAAAGCAGCTACCGGGTGGCGCCCGGCGCCAGCAACCGGGCACTGGCGGGCTTGTCGTTAGGGGGGCTGCAAACGCTCTACGCTGGCGTGCGCAACACCAGCATGTTTCAGTACCTGGGCGTGTTCAGCTCGGGCTTTTTTGCCAACAACGCGGCCTTGTCCGACCCGCAGTATGCCTTCATGAAAGCCAATGCGGGCACCATCAACACCAACCTGAAGCAGCTGTGGCTCTCGATGGGCGGCCCCGCCGATATTGCCTACGCCAACAACAAGGTGATGCGCGCCAAATTTGATGAGCTAGGCATCAAGTACGTGTACAGCGAGTATCCCGGCGGCCACACGTGGCCCGTGTGGCGGCACGATTTATACCAGTTTGCCCAGGGGCTATTTTAGGTAGCCGTCAGCAGTATCTTGGAAGCCCTAGTTACGTGTTAGCTAGGGCTTTTTTTGTGCCATATGCTACCAAAACACTTCTGCTATTCCGCGTGGCTGCTATTGGCAGTTGGGATTTCCTGTAACAGTAGCACCAAGCAAACTCAAACCGCAACCTTTATTGCGGCTGGTAAGATTAGAAATCCTGCGGAGGAATACACCCTTGAAAAGGGTACTTGGTATTTTCCAGCAAAGACATTTGTCGAGTACCGCGATAGCACGAAGGCGGATAGTTTGACGTTAAACTGGTACTCGGGCGACTTGCGTATTCTCAAAGAACCGGTTCTCTATACTGAGGCCAGCAGGGGCGAGGTTTTTCGCTTTACTTGCTTGCGTAGTTTTGATGCCCCATTTGCCATTAGAGTAGAAAAATCAGTTGCTGGGCCAGCAAAACTTGTACTGAAAATTGCCGATGGGACTCATGGTGACGAGCCAAGAAAGTTAGTGGTCAACACTACTAAAGAGTTGACTAGCGCGCAGTGGGAGCAAGTGGAGATAGCAGCAAAGGCAAGCGAATTTTGGCAGATGCCAGCTCGAATTATGGATTTTGGATGTGATGGCTCAGAATGGATAATGGAAGGGAGAAGCCAAAACAACTATCACGTAGTAAACAGGTGGAGCCCGAAGGCGGCTAGTAATTACCGGGCTTTGTGCCTCAAACTAGTAGAGCTGAGCGGGGTGAAATTCAAAAATGTTAACTAATAATTGGTTAGTAAAACTCATGTTTTGCGCTAGCCCTAAAAAACGGCCTGCTCGGCGCGACGCAGCCAGGCCTCGTCGATGCTAGCGCCGAGGCCCGGCCCGGTTGGCAGCTCGACCACGCCGCCGGGCCGGTACCGGATGCCACCCACCACGGGGTCTTCGGCGAAGAGGAGGGGCGTGTCGACATCGACATGCCGGATGGCGTCATTGGTGAGGGCCAGGTGGGCGGCGGCCGTCATGCCCAGGCGCGATTCGAGGAAACCACCCACTTGCAGGGTGAGGCCGGCGGCTGCCCCTAGCCGCGCAATTTTGCCGGCCCGGTGAAAGCCCGACGACTTGCCCAGCTTGATGTTGAGCTGCTGGCAGGCCCCTAGCGCGATGAGGCGGGCGGCGTCGTGCTCGTCGCCGCAGCTTTCGTCGGCCATAATGGGGATGGGCGAGGCCGCCCGCACCCGGCTCAACTCCATGAAATGGTGGCGCAAAATCGGCTCCTCGCAATGCTCGATATTGAATTCGGCCAGGGCCTGCAACACGGCAATGGCGTAGTCGGCCGTTTGCCAGCCCTGGTTGGCGTCGATGCGCAGCGGGTGCGCCATGCCGATGCCCTCGCGAATAGCCTGGATGCGGGCTACGTCCAGCGCCAGCGTTTCGCCCAGCTTCACCTTGATGGCCGGGAAGCCCTGCTGCTGAAACCGCACGGCATCGGCCTGCATCTTGGCTACCGGGCCGAGGCTCACGGTCATGTCGGTGTGCAGCACTTTATCGTTGCGGCCGCCCAAAAAGCCGTAGAGCGGCAGGCCCGCGTGCTGGGCTGCCAGGTCGTGCAAAGCAATATCGAAGGCACTTTTGATGCTGCTGTTGCCGTAGATGATGCGGTCCATCTCGGCCAGGCAGCCGGCCAGGTCCAGCGCGTCGCGGCCCTTCAGCGTCGGGGCAAAATACTGCCCCACGATAAAGCACGTGTCCACGCTTTCGCCGTTGATGGTGAGGAAGGGACTGCACTCGCCATAGCCGGTGGCGCCGCCGGCCGTGCGCAGCACCACTACCACGTTTTGCACGTGGGGCAGGGGGCCGAGCGAAATAACGAACGGCTCGTGCAGCGGCACCAGCAGCTTGTAGATGCCAATAAAGTCGATGGTGGTATCGCGCATAAAAGGGAGGAAGTAGCGGCGGGCGGGCCGGGTGTTGCCCCGCGAAGTACGGGCATTTTTCGGGACCCTAGCCGAGCGGCTGGCCTGCCTCAGCCGTACAAAAACCCCGCGGCCGTGCCCTATCTTTGTCCTCCTCAAAAAACCTAGTCCAGCCTGTCTTTATGAAGTTCATTGTTTCGTCCTCGGCCCTGCTCAAGCAGCTCCAGAGCATCAACGGCGTGGTCACGAACAACCCCGTGGTGCCCATCCTCGAGAACTTCCTGTTTGAGATTGAGCCCGGTAAGCTCACCATCACCGCCTCCGACCTGGAGACGAGCATGATGACCGAGCTGCCCATCGACGCGCAGGAGTCGGGGCGCATCGCGGCGCCCGCCCGCATCCTGCTCGACACCCTTAAGAACCTGCCCGACCAGCCCGTGACCTTTACGCTGGACGAGGAAACCTACACCATCGAAATCAGCTCGGCCAACGGCCGCTACAAGCTAGCCGGCGAAAACGCCGCCGACTTCCCCCGCGTGCCGGTGGTGAAGGGCTCGGCCCCGGTCGAAATCCCGTCGTCGTCGCTGGCCCGCGCCATCAACAAAACCATCTTCGCCGTTAGTACCGACGAGCTGCGCCCCGCCATGACCGGCATCTTGGTGCAGCTGGGCGAGGCCCAGGTGACCTTCGTGGCTACCGATGGCCACCGCCTGCTGCGCTACCGCCGCCAGGATGTGGGTGCCGGCCAAACCGCCAACCTCATCATTCCGCGCAAGGCCTTCAACCTACTGAAAAGCTCGCTGCCCAGTGAGGCCACGCCGGTGCGCATCGAGTTCAACCAGAGCAACGCGTTTTTCTCGTTCAACCAGATGCGTTTGGTGTGCCGCCTCATCGACGAGCGCTACCCCGACTACGAGAACGTGATTCCGGTGAGCAACCCCAATAAGCTCATTATTAGTCGCCAGGAGCTGCTAAATTCGGTGCGCCGCATCAGCATCTACTCCAACAAAACCACCCACCAGGTGCGTCTGCGCCTCACCGGCGCCGAGCTGGTGATTTCGGCCGAGGACCTGGATTTCAGCAACGAGGCTAAGGAAACGCTCGCCTGCCAGTACGACGGCGAGGACATGGAAATCGGCTTCAACGCCCGCTTCCTGCAGGAAATGCTGTCGAACATCGACTCCGAAGAAATTACCCTGGAGCTAAGCACGCCCAACCGTGCCGGCCTGCTCATGCCCACCCTAGCCGAGGAAAACGAGAGCATCCTGATGCTGGTGATGCCCGTGATGCTCAATAACTACGTGTAAGTTTGGCGTTTACCAAGCAGAACGTCATGCTGAACGCAGTGAAGCATCTCGCTCACGCCGCTAGGGTCATGCTCTAACGATGCGGGCGAGAGGCTTCACTGCGTTCAGCATGACGTTCTTTTTCTATTTCTACTCATGAAAAAATCCGAAATCCGTTTCAGCATTGCGCTGGACGACCAGAAAGTGCCCGAGGCCATCAGTTGGCAGGCCACCGATGCGGGCCCCGATATTCAGTTTGCCAAGGCCATCAACGTGGCCATTTGGGACCGCAATGCCGATGCCACGATGAAAATCGACCTCTGGACCAAGGACATGCCCACCGATGCGATGAAGTACTTCGTGGTTGACAACATCGGCTCGATGGCCGAGACTATCCAGACGGCCACCGGCGACAAGAAAATGGCCGAGATGATGCGCAAGCTCTGCAAAGAGCTCAGCGACTATATCGACGAGCTGGGTGCTACCAACCAATAGCTTAGCCAGCGGTCGCGCAACTGCACAAAAAAGCCTTCTAGCATGCGGTAGAAGACTTTTTTGTGCAGTTCGGCCGCTGGCCTCATTGACGTAGCGTACGCCCAAAAGGCTCATTAGCCCGGCGGGTTTCCTTGGTTTTGGCGGGGGCAATGGTGGCATTGTTGGCGCGCACCGGGGCCGGATTTTGCACTGAGTTCACCAGGATGGAAGCCGAAGCGTTGCGCGAGTAATCGCGGTCGGCTTGGGCGTAGCGCTTGCGGGCGTCGAAATAGTCGGTGTACTGGTCAGTGGTCAGCACGCCTTGCAGCTCGGTATCGCGCTCGCGGGCCAGGGCCTTTGATTGCTTATCGAGCTGCTCGGGGCTATTGGCGTACTGGCGCTCGGCGGCGGCGAGCTTCGTGATTTTATCGGTATTGATGGCGCGCAGGCGGGCCGACTGGTAGCCGTTGAGGCGCAGGTCGCGCGTCATTTGGTCGCTCAGGTGCTCGGCGCGGTCGGTGAGCGGGTTGAGACGGGGGCTGGGCTGGGTTTTATCCTGCGGCATGGGGATTGCCGGCGTCGTTTGCTGGGCGTGGGCCGCGAGCGTCGTGGCAAGCAGCAAAAAGGCAAAAGCAGATTTCATGGGCGGGCAAAGCATAGATACAACAAACCGGTAGCCAATTACCGCGCCAGGAGCCAGCGGGGCAATCAACTACCGGTTTTAACGCAAAATTCAGGGGCAGGTTAGGTCCTTGGGCGAGCCCTAGCGGCCTAAAACTGGTTTTTCCACATCATGCTCTCCACTGGCTTATCGCTGCGCTCGTTGTACTTGGCCGACTGCTTGTGGTTGTAAAGCGTTTGCACATCGCCTTGAATACCAAAGTAAATGAGCTGCCCGATGGGCATGCCCGGGTACACGCGCACGGGCATCGATACGCTGATTTCTAGCGTCCAGTAGTTGCAAAAACCCACGTCGCCTTTGCCGGCCGTGGCGTGAATATCGATGCCGAGCCGGCCCACGCTGCTTTTGCCTTCCAGGAAAGGCACGTGGGCGTGGGTTTCGGTGTATTCGGCCGTTACGCCCAGGTACAGAATGCCAGGCTGGAGCACGAAGCCTTCTTCAGCCGACATTTCGAAGGTGGTAATGGCGTTGTGGCGGCGCGCATCGAGCACCGCATCGTTGTAGGTAGCCAGGTAGGGGCCCAGGTGCACATCGTAGGAGTTGGTACCCAGGCAGCCAGGGTCAAAGGGCTGCACTACGATGGTACCGCGCTCCATTTCGGTGCGAATTTGCTGGTCAGTCAGAATCACGAAGTCAGAAGTTGGTTGGTTGTTGATTGGCAGTTGCTGCTTGTTAATCGTTGAGTTATTTAACTAATAATCAACAACCAACAAGCAGCAATCAATGATGCTCGTCGTCGTTATCGTCGTAGTTATCGGCCGGTAGCTCGCCGGTAGACTGCGGCTTGAAGCGGCTGAAAAAGCCCGGACCCCGCGCCACTGGGGGCGCCGGCTGGTCGGGCTCCGCGTCGGCCCCAGGAGCGTCGTTGTAATAAGCTTGCTCGCTTTCCAGGTCGCGCACGCGGCGGCGCAGGTGGCTTAGCTCAGGCAGTAAGCTAGCCACCGTGTAGAGCAGCAGGCCAAACGAACCCAGGCTCAGCAGCAGCGTGAAGTAGCCTACCCAGCCGGGGCCGGTGCTAGGAGTTTCGGGCTCGCTAAGGGCTGCGCTGGTGGGGCGCATTTCGGGCTCGGGAGTGGGGCTAGCGGCGGGCTCGGCGTCGCCGGGCACGGGACCATTGGTGGTGAGGGGCGCGGCCACGGCTAGGGGCTCTTCGGGCTCGGGGGCGGGCTTGGCGACCGCGCCGCTGGCATTGAACTGGACCGTGGCCTGCTTGATGAGCCGCTGCTCGGTGCGGATGAGCGCCGAGCGCTCATCGCGCGGCAAACCGCGGATGAAAAACTCAAAATTGCGGTCGCGCACCACCCCGCTCAGCTGCTTCTCAAACTCGGCCTGCGAAAGCGGGCCACTGCCGAAGCGCGTTTTGTAGCGCTCGGCCACGCCGTTGTAGTTGAGAAAAAGCTTTTGCAGCTCAACGTTGTTTTCGAAGCCCGTAAACTGCCGGCGAGCGGCGGCCGTGCGCAGCGTAGCGGGGTATTTCTGCCGCGTGAAATGCTTGTCGTACACCGTTTCGAAGGTGCGAAAATTCAACTCGTCGATGGTGCGGTCGAAGAGCTGTTTATTGGTTTCGGCGGGCGTTTGGCTGGCGCCGACCTGCGGTTGGGCATGGCCAGCCAGCGAAAAAAGCAGCAGAAACAGGCTGAGCGAACGGCGCATAGGCAGCGTATAAAAGAAAACTTGTTCTTAAATCGAACGGATAAAAATAGTCGTCATGCTGAGCTTGTCGAAGCATCTTTACCGCACGTTCGGATGTCGTTTGGTAAAGATGCTTCGACAAGCTCAGCATGACGACCAACTTCCACTGTTCTTTAAATCGGGAGCAAGTTCGAAGGACAAAATTACGCCGAAAGGCCGTGTGCCTCCACCAGCGACTCGCGGCAGGCCGTGAGGTATTTCTCCACCAGCTCGTCGGTAATGGCGGTGGAGATAAACAGCGCCTCAAACTGCGACGGCGCCAGGTAAATGCCGCGCTGTAACATAGCGTGGAAATAGCGGCCGAAAGCCGGCAGGTCGGCTTTCTTCGCATCCTCCAGATTGTTGACCGGCTCGGCGGTGAAGAACAGGCTGAACATCGAGCCCACCTGGTTCACGGTGTAGTTCAGGCCGAGCTCCCGGGCAATCTGGCGGGTGCCGTCGGCCAGGCGGGTGCTGGTAGCTTCGAGCTGCTGGTACACCTCGGGGTGCTCGTGCAGGTAGCGGAGCTGGGCTAGCCCGGCGGCCGTGGCCAGGGGGTTGCCCGAGAGCGTGCCGGCCTGGTACACCTTGCCGGCGGGCGCCACCTGGTTCATGATGTCGGCGCGGCCGCCGTAGGCCCCCACGGGCAGGCCGCCGCCGATGATTTTGCCGAGCGTGGTGAGGTCCGGAATTACGCCGAAGCGCTCCTGCGCGCCGCCGGCGGCCAGGCGGAAGCCCGTCATTACCTCATCAAACAGCAGCACAATGCCGTGCTGGGTGCACAGCGCCCGCAGGCCAGCCAAAAAGCCCTTGGCGGGCTCCACAAGGCCCATATTGCCCACCACCGGCTCGATGATGATGGTGGCAATCTGGTCGGGGTTAGCGGCAATGGCGGCCTCCACGGCGGCCAGGTCGTTGTAGGGTACCGTGAGGGTATCCTGGGCCACGCCTTGGGTCACGCCCGGCGAGTCGGGAGTGCCGAGCGTGAGCGCCCCCGAGCCCGCCGAGATGAGAAACGAGTCGCCGTGGCCGTGGTAGCAGCCCTCAAACTTGAGGATTTTGGCCCGCCCCGTGTAGCCCCGCGCCACCCGAATGGCCGACATCGTGGCCTCGGTGCCCGAGTTCACGAGCCGCACTTTTTCGAGGCTGGGTACCATCTCGATGAGCAGCTCGGCCATCTCGACCTCGCGCCGGGTGGGCGCACCGAACGAGAACGAGTCGGGCAGGGCCTTGGCTAGGGCCTCCTGCACCGGCGCAAAGGCGTGGCCGAGTATCATCGGGCCCCACGAGTTGATAAAATCAACGTACTGGTTGCCATCGACATCGGTGAGGTAAGCGCCCTGGGCCGACTGCATAAACACGGGCGCGCCGCCCACCGAGCGGAAGGCGCGCACCGGAGAATTAACCCCGCCCGGAATCAATTCCTGGGCGCGGGCAAAGAGGGATTCGGAAGTCGTCATGTAATTCGTTTTTCGTTGTTGGTTTTTTCGTTTTTCGAGAGCAGGAATCTGGTTTTCGAAGCTGATTTCCAGTTGAGCGAAAAACGAAAAACCAACAACGAAAAACGCTGATTCTTACCGCAGCAGCTGCGGCTCCAGGTTGCTAAGCTTGAACAGCGGCACGGTCTGGTTGTCGTGGGCGCCGCTAGGGTAGGTGAGGCCCTCAAACACGGCGCCCGGCTGGGGCGGCGCGCTGGCTAGCCCGCCCTGGAAAGCTGGCCCGTACTGCTGCAAAGCATTGCCAAAAAACAGCAGCAGCTCGAAGCCCTGGCTGGCGAATACCGACGGCGGCAAGTTCTGCTTGGCCAGGTAAAGCTGGCGAAAGCGCCGGTAGCCCAAGCCGTTCTTATCGAAGTACTTGGGCTGGTAATAATAGGTGCCACCGCCGAGCTGGCCCACGCCCAGGCTAGGGTTATCGAGCCAGGTGCCGGGCACCAGCAGCGCCGGGCGGCTGGCGGCGGGCACCGTGCCCAGCGCCATAAAAGCGGCCGGGCCAACCTTGCGGTGGTCGGAGGCAACGACGACGTGGCTGGCCCCGGTAAGCTCGGCCGGCAGAAAGGCCGCCGACAGGCTAGCCGGGTCGTCGGGCCGAAAGGCGTGGCTGGCCGTGATGTGGCCGCCCGCCGCCTCGTAGGCCGCCTGGTAGGCGAGGGCAAAATCGTTGTCGTCCTTGCTGTCTTCGTGCAGCAGCACGGCCGGCCGGCCAGTGCCAAACGACACGGCCGCAAATTGCGCCGCCGCGCGTGCCTGGGTGGCCGCGCTGGGCGAGTAGAGGTAGTGGTACGGGTTATCGGCCAGCAAATCAGCATCCTGCGACAGTGGGTTGATGCAGATAATCTGGTGCTCGCGGGCGTAGCGGGCCAGCAGCTTGGCACCCGACTTATAGACCGGCCCAATGAGCATGTCCATACCGGCCAGCTCGGGCAGGGCCAGCACGCTCTTGAGCGTGAGCGTGTCGGCGCCGGTGTCGTAGGCAAACAGCTGCACCGGGTGGCCAGCGCGCTGCAACGAGTCCTGGGCCAGGCGCAGGCCGGCGTAGAGGTCGGTGACGAACTGGTTTTTGCGCTGCGTTTGCCAGCTATTGTCTTGCAGCTCAAAAGGCAGCAGTACGCCAATATTGTAGGTGCTTTTGCGGGCCAGCGCTTTGGGAGCGGCTGGGGGAGCGCTGGGGGCCAGCGCGGTGGTGTAGCGATTGCGGTCGAGCTTGAACTGCGCCACCAGGGCGTCGAGCTGCTGGCGGTCGGCGTCGGCGAGCGGGCCCGTGCCGAGCAGATAATCGGCGTAGAGGCGGCCGATGAGCTTGCTCTGCGGGTAGCGCTTTTGGAGGCGCTGCCAGGTAGCGCGGTCTTTCAGCTTTGCTAAGTAGTTGGTTTGCATGGCCTCGCGCGGGGCGGCGTACTGCTCGGCGGGCAGCTGGCCCAGGGTGCGCAGGGCCGTGTCGTAGTCGCCTTGCTCAAACGACACCTGGCCTTGCAGGTACAGCGCCTCGTTGAGGCTGGGGTAGGTGGGGTACTGGTTGCGGATGAGGTTGAGCATCTGCTCGGCATCGGCCCACTTGCCCAGCCGGGTGGCGGCCACGGCGTAGAGGTAGGCCGCGTCGGGGGCCTGGGCAAAGTGGTTGATGGGCTGGGCCAGCGGCTCGAGCTCTTGCATGGCCACGGCGTAGTGGCCCTGGTCGAGCTGGGTTTTGCCGGCGCGGTAGCGGGTAAGCTGGCCCTGGGCGCTGGCCAGCAGGCTCAGCAGCAGCAGGGGCAACATAAGCAGCCGCTGCCACGGCAGGCGGGCAACAGCGCGGTACGAGTAGGTCATGCAGGTAAGGAAGCCAGGGTTGGCGCCCGCAAAGGTACGCCCGGCCGGGGAGGGCCCGAAAAGCAACCCGGCCGCTGGCTTTGCCTACCTTAGCGCTGGCTGGTGCGCCCTAGGCGGCGAGCCGGCACTGCAAGCTTTCCTTTGCACATTCACCCCTTGCTCAACTTGCCGATGTACCTGACTATGCCCATGTCGTTGCCCGCCCTGCGCCGCCGCCTGCCGCTGTTCTTTGTGCTAGGGTTGTCGCTGGCGCTGAGCTTTATGCTCATCGCGGCCCGCGTGCTCATCACCGGGCGGCCGTTGTTCATTTTCCTGCTCTGGAATCTGTTTCTGGCGGCCATCCCGTTTGCCTTAAGCGCGGCGCTGTACCTGGCGGCCCGGCCGCCCCAGGCGCGGCTGCTGCTGCCGGTGGGGGCGGTGTGGCTGCTGTTTTTTCCGAATGCGCCCTACCTCGTCACCGACCTATTTCACTTGGTGCCGCACGCGGGCGTGCCCTACTGGTACGACCTGGCGCTCATCATGTCCTGCGCCTGGAACGGGCTGATGCTGGCCTTCGCCTCGCTGCTCGATATGCACGGGCTGGTGCGCCAGCGCCTGGGTTTCTGGGCTGGCTGGGGCTTCGTGACGGTGGCGCTGGGCCTGAGCGCCTTTGGCGTGTACCTGGGCCGCTACCTGCGCTACAATTCCTGGGATATTCTCAGTAACCCCTTTACGCTGGTCTACGACATTGTGCAGCGGTTGCTGCACCCTTTCCACAACTGGCAGACCTGGGGCGTAACGGTGGTGTTCTGGGCCTTCTTACTCATTGCCTACGCTACGGTACGCCTGCTAGGGCAACAGCGGGAAACGCTCAGCGAAGAATAAAATTTCGCTCCGCTAAATCCCACGCTGGTCCCTCTCCCAAAGAAAAAGGTGTGGTACCCCCAAAAAGCTGAGCAGCTAAATACCACGGCGCCCCCGTGCCGCTGGTACCTAGCCCAGTGGCGCTAGGTATTGGCAGCCGTACTATTGACCATCTACACCGGAAAAAAGTAGTGGAGATTAGCAAGTAAGAGGTTGGCTAGCCCTGGCCAGGCAGTGCCTGGTTGGTAATATTACCGGATTGATGAGCGCGGCTTTCGGGGTGGCGCAGTACCCTACTAGCGTAGCCAATTTGAAAAAGCGAACTCTTATTCACGACATTGCCAAGCACTTAGAGGTTTCTATTGCTACGGTTTCGTTGGTTTTAAATGGTAAGGCCAAGGAGCACCGCATCAGTGATGCGCTGGCTGCGCGCGTGCTGAAATACGTGGAGGAAGTGGGCTACAAGCCCAACCAGCTGGCCAAAAGCCTGCGCACCGGCAAAACGCACGTCATCGGGTTGATAATTGAGGATATTTCCAACCCGTTTTTTGCCACCGTGGCCTGGCTCATCGAGCGCCACGCGTTTGCGCGCGGCTACCGCATCCTGTATTGCAGCACCGAAAACGACACGGCGAAAGCTAAAGATTTGATTGCCATGCTGCAAGACCGGCACATCGATGGCTACATCATTGCGCCGCCGGCCGGGGTAGAGCAGGAGATTGAGTCGCTGCTGAAAAGCAATATTCCGACCGTACTCTTCGACCGCTACCTGCCCGGCCTAGCCACCGACTACATTGTGGTGGATGGCGAGGCCGGCGTGTACCAGGCCACCCGCCACCTGCTCGACCAGGGCTTAGCCCACGTAGCGTTTCTCACCACCGAGTCGGAGCAAACGCAGATGGCGGCCCGCCTCCAGGGCTACACCCGCGCCATGCACGAGCAGAGTCATTCCCTTAGCGTGCAGCGCATTCCGCTAGCCTTCGAAGGCGATAGGGAGACGAGCATCGCCGCCATCCACCACTTTTTGGCGGCCAACCCGGCGTGCGAGGCCATTGTCTTTGCCAACAACTCGCTCACCATCTACGGGCTGGAGGCGATAGCCCGCCTGGGGCGGCGCATTCCGCAAGACCTGGCCGTTATCTCCTTCGACGACAACGACTTGTTTCGACTGCACTCGCCCACCATCACGGCCATTGCCCAGCCCGTGGAGGCCCTGGCCGAAACCCTGATAAACGTGCTGCTGGAAATGCTCACCACCGACCGCACCGAGCCGCCCGCGCAGCAGCAAATTGTGTTGCCGCTGTCGCTGGTCGTGCGGGGCTCATCGGTGCGCTAGCCTGCCAGTAGGCTTGGCGCCACGCAGCGCGCTGGCATTGCAAAAAGGCGAGATGCCCTACCAGCCGAGAGGCGAAAAGGGTGCCCAGAATAGGATTTAGTACCCGTGAAGAATACCCCTTTTTTAGAAGTTGGATAAAGCGCCAAACAACCTTATAATAAAGAAGTGGCAGTATAAGTTACCTCCACAATTTTAGGCGTAAATTCTAAAAATTCAGGCTTGTTTTTCGAATAGTTCAGTATCTTTGGCCGACTTCATTGGCGCCTCTGCCGTGAGTGATTAGGCTCACTTGAGGGTACCAGCTATCGGCGGCTGGCACAATTCGGAAGCGCCTTTCTTGGCTGACCACACCAGTCATTCTGCCTGCCTGCCAACCGGGCTTCTGCACGCGCTCAGGTAGCTAGCCACTCCTCGCCGGCCAAAGGGTGAAGCCAAGCGTACACTACTGTATCCACCTAACATTTTGAAATTTAGTGGTATATCCAGCTGACTGTTTGGGTAGGGCGCAACGGCACGGGCTAGCCTGGCTACTCGTGGGTGGGGGGCTGCTACTGCCAGCGGCTGGGTTTGCGCAGCTCTATACCAAGGGCAATTACGTGGCCATTGCGCCGGGCACTTCCCCGGCAGTCATTGTGCAAAAGGCGGCCAGCGTGGTGCCCTCGCCGCGGCAGCTGCGCTGGCAGCAGCTGGAGCTAACGGGCTTCCTGCACTTTGGTATGAACACCTTCACCAACAAGGAGTGGGGCGATGGTACCGAAAGCCCGGCCCTGTTCAACCCTAGCGCCCTCGATGCCCGGCAGTGGGTGCGGGCCAGCAAGGCGGGCGGCATCAAGCAGGTTATCATCACAGCCAAGCACCACGACGGCTTTTGCCTGTGGCCGACCAAGTACACCGAGCATTCGGTGAAGAATAGCCCCTGGAAAGGCGGCAAGGGCGACGTAGTGAAGGAGGTGGCGGACGCCTGCCACGAGCAGGGCGTGGGCTTTGGTGTGTACCTCTCGCCCTGGGACCGCAACTCGCCCTATTTCGGCGATTCAGCTAAGTATAATAACTACTTTGTCAATCAATTAACGGAATTGCTGTCCAACTACGGGCGGGTTGATGAAGTGTGGTTTGACGGGGCCAACGGTGAAGGGCCTACGGGCAAAAAGCAGGTTTACGACTTCAACCGCTGGTACGCGCTCATTCGCCGGCTGCAGCCCACGGCCACCATCGCCGTGATGGGCCCCGACGTGCGCTGGGTGGGTACCGAATCGGGCTACGGCCGCCCCACCGAGTGGAGCGTGCTGCCCACCGACGCCCAGCAGCAAGCCAACGTGGCCGCCAACTCGCAGAAAGAGGCCGCTTTCGCCCCCAAAAACCACATGGAGGACGACCTGGGCAGCCGCGCCAAGCTCCAGAACGCCCAGGCGCTGGTGTGGTACCCAGCCGAAGTGGACGTGTCTATCCGGCCGGGCTGGTTTTACCACCCCGCCGAGGATGCGCAGGTGAAAACACCCGCGCAACTGCTCGATATCTACAACAGTTCGGTGGGCCGCAACGGCGTGTTGCTGCTCAATATTCCGCCCGATAAACGGGGCTTGCTGGCCCAGCCTGATATCGATAACCTAAAAGGTTTTAGCAAAGCGCTGGCTGATACCTACGCCAACAATTTATTGGCAACCGCCCGGGTAACGGGCACCAATGCCAGCCGGGCGAAGGCCCTGCTCGACACTACCTACGATACCTACTGGACCACCACTGGCCGCGACACCACGGCTACCCTCAGCTTCGCGCTGCCCGCGCCGCAGACGTTCGACATGCTGCAACTGCAGGAGAATATCGCCGTGGGCCAGCGGATTGGGAGCTTCGTGCTGGAGTACAAAAACGGCGCTGAGTGGCAGCCCATCGTGACCGGCACTACGGTCGGCTACAAGCGCATTCTCACGTTTGCGCCGGTGCGGGCGCAGTACGTGCGGCTGCGCATCACCTCGGCGCGGCTCAGCCCGACGCTCTCGGCTATGGGGCTTTATAAGCAGGCAATAGCAGTTGGCGTTAAGAAATAAGTTGTTTTTCAATAAGATAGTTTGTGTAAAATGAAAAAAATTACCCTTGCCCTAGCCTTGCTCAGCGCGGCTGGCGCCCTGCCGGCCCTAGCCCAAGAGCAGGGCATCCACCAGCAATCGACGGAGTACGAGGCACCCACCGACCCGCTGGTGGTGCAGAAGCTGGATAAGTGGCGCGACCAGAAATTCGGCCTCATCCTGCACTGGGGCTTGTACGCCGTGCCGGGCATCATCGAGTCGTGGCAGATATGCTCGGAGCCCTGGATTGAGCGCGACAGCACCAGCAACTACGAAGCCTACAAACAGCGCTACTGGGACTACAGCAAGGAATTCAACCCGTTGAATTTCAACCCCGAGCAGTGGGCGAGCGTGGCCAAAAAGGCGGGGATGCGCTACCTGGTGTTCACCACCAAGCACCACGACGGCTTCAACATGTTCGACACCAAGCAGTCAGACTTCAAGATTAGCAACGGCCCCTTCAAGAGCAATCCGCGGGCCGACGTGGCGAAGTACGTGTTCATCGCTTTTCGCAAGGAAGGCTTCATGATAGGCGCGTATTTCTCGAAGCCCGACTGGCACTCGCAGGACTTCTGGTGGCCGAAATACGCCACGCCCGACCGCAACGTGAACTACGACATCAGGAAGTATCCGTGGCGCTGGAAGAAGTATCAGGACTTCACCTTCAACCAGATAAGTGAGCTGATGCACAACTACGGGAGCATGGATATCCTGTGGCTCGACGGCGGCTGGGTGCGCCCCAAGGAAACCGTGAACGCCGAAGTGCGCGCCTGGGGCGCCCCCATCCCCGAGTTCAGCCAGGATGTGAACATGCCGCGCATCGCGGCCATGGCTCGCCAGGCCCAGCCCGGCCTGCTAATGGTGGACCGCACCGTGCACGGCCCCTACGAAAACTACCAGACGCCCGAACAAAAAGTGCCTGACCACCAGCTGCCTAACCCTTGGGAAAGCTGCCTGACCCTGGCCAACAACTGGGGCTACGTGCCGAACGACACCTATAAGTCGCCCACCAAAATCATCCATTCGCTAGTAGAAGTGGTGGCCAAAGGCGGCAGCTTGCTGCTGGGCGTGGGCCCCAAGCCCGACGGCACCCTCGACCAGGAAGCCGTGACGCGCCTCACGGCGATAGGTAAGTGGCTGGATGTGAACGGCGCGGCCATCTACAACACCCGCGCCACGCCGCGCTTCCAGGATGGCACCACCTACTTCACGCAGGGCAAAAAAGGCACCCGCTACGCCATCGCCTGCCTGCCCGAAAATCAGGCTGCACCCACCACGCTGGCCTGGACCGGCAACGTGCCCAAAAAAGGCAGTAAGCTGACTCTATTGCAAACCGGCCAGGCCGTGAAATGGACCGCCACCGGCGATAAAGTGACCCTGACCTTGCCCGCCACCCTAGCCAAAGAGGCCGGCGCCTACCCGGCGCTGGCTTTCGCCTACGTGGCTGAGTAAGCTTCTTGTATAAAACTGATTTTGTTCATGTTACAGTTAATGCTTACCCGGGGCTTGCTGGGTTTAGGCCTGCTGCTGGCGGCGGGCCCCGCGGCCCAGGCGCAGCAAAAGCACACGTTTGAAATCAAGGACGGGCAGTTTCGCTACGACGGCCAGCCCACCCAAATTCACGCGGGCGAAATGCACTACGCCCGCGTGCCCAAGGAGTATTGGCGGCACCGGCTAAAGATGCTGAAGGCCATGGGCCTCAACACGGTAGCTACCTACGTGTTCTGGAACTACCACCACCCCGCGCCCGGCGTGTGGGACTTTAGAACGGGCAGCCACAACCTGGCCGAGTTCCTAAAAACGGCCCAGGAAGAAGGCCTGTTCGTCATTCTGCGGCCGGGCCCGTATGCCTGCGCCGAGTGGGAGTTTGGCGGCTACCCGTGGTGGTTGCAGCAGAATAAGAACCTGGTTATCAGGGCGAACAACCAGCCGTTTCTGGATTCGTGCAACGTGTACCTGCGCCGGCTAGCCACGCAGGTGAAAGGCTACCAGGTGAGCAAGGGCGGCCCGATTATCATGACCCAGGTGGAGAACGAGTTCGGCTCGTATGTGTCACAGCGCCAAGATATTCCGTTGGCCGAGCACCGCAAGTACAACGCGGCCATCAAGCAGCAACTGGTAGCAGCGGGCTTCGAGGGGCCGTTTTTTACCTCCGACGGGGCGATGCTCTTTGAAGGCGGCGCGCTGCCGGGCGTGCTGCCCACCGCCAACGGGGAGGGCAACGTGGAGAATCTGAAAAAGGCTGTTAACCAATACAATAACAACCAGGGACCGTACATGGTGGCCGAGTTTTATCCCGGCTGGCTCGACCACTGGGGCGAGCCTTTCACCCGCATCAGCCCCGAGCAGGTAGTGAAGCAGACCGAAACCTACCTCAAAAACGGGGTGAGCTTCAACTTCTATATGGCTCACGGGGGCAGCAACTTCGGCTTTACGGCGGGCGCGAACTACAACGAAGAGCATGCTATTCAACCCGATATCACGAGCTACGACTACGATGCGCCCATCAGCGAGGCGGGCGGGGTTACGCCCAAGTACACCGCCCTGCGCGAGCTGCTGAAGCGCTACGTGAAGTACCCCGTGCCGGCGGT